>CAVVSK010000013.1:0-350860 GCA_963750965.1 uncultured Alphaproteobacteria bacterium | reverse complement strand
CCACAAAAGGGCGGCACCGCCCAAGGCGGTGGCAATCGAGAGGCGGATCAGGACTGTAGATGCACGGGTCATTTCGCTCCTCCCGTCGTTACCGTTCCTTGGGGAACCTCATCAATGTCCGTGAGATCGCTCAACGCAACTTTCTTCTCGCGCCCTCAGGCGGCTTGAACACAAAGGCATCGGGCAAAACCTCCCTGCTTCTCTCCCCGATGCGTAGCGTGTACTGCGGTCCGCCAGTCACGGACTTGTTGGTGATCACATATTTGCGCGGGATCGCGTGCGCGCCGGCCTCAATCTAGATTTGCCAATCGGTTTCTACGTTGCGAAATGCCAGATGCTCACACTCGACATCGTCGATAACACCCCTACCGATATATGCGTTTTCGATCACGTCCTCCGTCATGACGTCGAAGGCGTTGGAGAACAGGATATCGGCGCCCGGTGCAGTGACTTCATACTTGTCGCGCAGGAGATCGATCAGTTGATCGATCGACCCAGGAGCTTCGGCTTGGGCGAAGGCATTGGCGTCCTTGTTGTTGATGGTGACCGTCTTGCCATCGAAGATCACCTCGACGTCCGTGTAGCCGCCCGTTCGAGTGGCGCGAAGCTTGTCCGGACGGCTCAACTGCACCTGTCCCGAGTTGGTGAACTGGATTTTTTGCAGGCTGGTCGTGACTACTTCGACGTCGGAGTTGAACGTGACCGATAGGACTTTCTGGCTCGAAACGTAATCGGACATCGCCTTCAGAATTTTCTTGGCGTCTTGTCCCTCAGCAATAGCCCGATTGTCCGTTGCCGCCGTTATGACGGCCAGCCCGATTAACGTACACAAAATGTGCACATGCCTTCGTCGTCTGACGGCGATTGCCATTCCATCCTCCTGAAACTGCAGTCTGTGGAGTGATACCTTTGGTTTCCCCGCAGTACGTATTGGACCATGATGCACACGCGGCGTGTCGCGGTTTACAGGGTTCCAAGAATTCGAAGCGCTTCGTAATTCCATAGTGTCGTTGATGCGGGAGACTCCGGAAATTGCCCTCGGGGACAATGCTACCTTCCGCGCCAATTGAATAAATTATCCTGCGAGCAACGTGTCGGCGGGGAATGGGGAATTCGATTGCGGACTTGGCAGGATGTGGAGAATTGATGCGCGGTATTGAGACGGCTATGCGTCTAAAGAGTTGAGGGGTAGGTCTGCACCTTTCGGGGGAGGCAGGACGATGCTGAAGGGGTTGAAGCGCCAGGCTGGCATTTTGGCTGTCACATTACTGTCATGCACGGGCGGCGTTGCCGCCGACATCCCTGCGAAAACGCCGACGTTGGAACCGGTGCCCGTTCCCCGCTCCTGGGAGTTCACGTTCACGCCCTATGCGTGGATTGTCATCGACAAGGGCACCTTGAGCCTTGGGAACAGGAGCGCGCCCATCGATACCAATGTCTTCAAACTGCTCGACTACAGCGATCATCTGTACGCATTGATGAGCTATCAGGAAATGCGCTATGGGCCGGTAGCACTTTACGCGAACGTGTTCTGGTCCAAGATCGGTGCTTCCAACACCAGGACCGGCTATTGGGAGATTGGAGATTTTATTAACGTCGAGGCGGTCGCAGATGTATCGACCTGGGCAACGATGGCGATTTCGAGCCCGGAGTCACATACGAATTTTCTCAATGGAATTCCGGCTGGGGCACTACGGCTTTGGACGTCGTGGGCGGCGGCCGTTACTGGTATCTCAAGTCGGAAATTGATCTCACTGTGACGGGGACCGTGAGCATCCCAGCCTTGGGACTATCCAGAACCCGCACAGGCTTCGCCTCCGCTTCAAAGGTGATCGATTGGATAGATCCGTTCGCGGGCCTGCGGATGCGCCACAAGTTTGCGCCCGGACATGACCTTGTGCTGCAAGGGGATATTGGCGGCTTTGGGTCGGCAGTGATTTTACCTGGCAAGCATTGGCGGCGTATAATTTTGAGTGGAATTTTGCCGGCTACAAACTGAACCCTTACCTCGGCTATCGCGCCATCTCCGTTGACTATGAGGAGGGAAGCGGCAGACGAAGAATAGGCCTCGATTTCGTGCAGCACGGCCCTGTTGCTGGACTTACTTTTAAATGGTGAGGGCCTGACTACCGCCAAGAACCCGCAAATGGTGGATCTGCGGCCAGCGGATGACGCAGATCGCCTCGTTATCGCGCCTGATCTCGATGCCGTCCTTGCGCGCGATTGCCTGTGTCCCGCAGACCAGCCGGATCGAATGCTCAACGTTGCCCATGGCGAGAATAAATTGCTTTGGCCATCGCGCTGAGTTTTTCGCGGGTCTGCTGGCGCTCGGCAGCAGCGCGAACGCGCATCTTCGCGACAGGGGCACTAACAGCCTTCAACGCGGCGATGCCCACCGCGATTTTGTCGTCTGGTACTGCGTCGGTCCAATCCACGCTGGTCGCTGCCAATAGCGCGTTGGTGGTGGCTCCATGACCGTATTTGTCAACACACTCTTGATGTGCCCGCTCCAAGTCATTTCGCGTTGCCATAAATTACCTCCATCAGTGGAAAGGGTGGCGCGGCGGCGCCCATGCTTTGATGGTCGACCAGAAGTTCATTCTTTGAGCCCTTTCGTCGCGATCTCTCCTGGGGGGCCTTCGGTTTCCGTTGATGAGACGACCGCGCGAAAACCCGACGAGAAAACAATTCAATCTTATTGTCCCCCGGTCCAATAGACCCATCCGACCACGCCCGCCTACCGTCATGCCAGTTGGACGCGCCGTTTCAGGCCTAGGGTACGAAAAGTTATGCCAATCTTCACATACTTCGCGATAACAGGTCCGGCGTTGCTAGTCCTTCTGCTTGCACTCAATGCGTATTTGGACCCCGAGAAGGCACCAAGTCCGACGGAGCTGTTAGCGATTGGCATCGCGAATGCGAACTCCGGCCCCACGTCGCGGGGGGTTGCCGCAGATGAGGAGTCACATTTTCTGCGGCTGAAACAGATTCCCATTAAGGTGATAAAGGGTCCGCGGAACCACACATAGGAGGGCTTCCGATCCCTCCGTGAATGGTGACAATTAAGAGGACAACTGATCCCATGCGAACGCACCGGTGAGTTCACCCAACCATTACGACCCGCCTGACGCCGTATCATTGAGCGGCTTACGTATCCTTGTGGTCGAGGATTCCTGGCACGTCGCCAAAGCTATGACGCGCTTGCTTACGGCCTTGGGGGCAGACTTAGCCGGCCCCGCTGCTACCACAGCCCAGGCCAAGCACCTGATCTCCGAGAGCCGCCCCGACGTCGCTCTCGTCGACTTTAATCTCAGAGATGGCGAGCTGGCGCACGACCTGATCGACCATCTTCAAGATCAAGGCATCAGCGTTATCGTGATCACCGGCTACGAGGTCATTCCGCTGGGACAGGGCAAGGTTGAAGTCATCCTGCAGAAACCCGTCAGCGCGGCACAGCTTCTCGCGGCCGTGCGTCAGGTGATGTCACATTAGATGCGCCGAAGTGGGGTTCACCTTTGCGTCGGTGGCGTGCTGCCTCAAGAGGAATCTCAATTCTGCAGCAAACGCCATCGAACGCGAATTCGAGGTCGACCGAACCCCCGAGCTCATGCGGGATAAGATCACGAATGAGACTGACGCCGTAGCCGCATTCGATCGAAGCTGTAATTACCGGGCCGTTAATCTCACGCCAGACGATCGACAGGCTCGCAGAATTCTCGCTAGGTCCCCGGTTCCAGTTCACCTCCACTCGGCCAAGCGGGGTCGACAGCGCGCCGTATTTTGCAGCGTTCGTTACCAGCTCGTGGAACACCATCGCCAGCGCCTGCGCTTCGGCGACTGCGAGCATGACGTTTGTGCCACAGATCGTTGTGTTTGCGTCCGTCGCGTAGGGCGCAAGCTGATGGCGGACAAGTTCGGTGAGGTCAACGCCGTGCCAACGATTTCGGCTGAGTAGTGAGTGGGCGTCAGCCATTGATTGAATACGTCTATCGAGTGCTTCAATGTACTCATCAAGCGAACCACTGCCTTGGCGTGTATACATGATAACGACGGCAACACGTGCCAGCAAATTCTTGACGCGATGATCGAGTTCGGCGATTAGCAAGCCTTGGTGCTCCTCGAACCGACGCCGCTCGGCGAACAGCGCAGCAAGAACGTATGCGCAGAGCGCAATAGCCAGGATGCCCGCTTGAGCGGCATGCACGCGGTTCGCTATCGGGAGAGCGGGATCGCCGAAGTGACCAATTCCAAACGTCGTCGTCCAGACGATCGCAACGGTGACAAGGAACGCCGCTGCCGAAGCGAAGACCGGCCGGCAACGTGCCGTTATCCACAAAAGTAGCGGAAACAGCAGCGCCATGGGCACTACTGTCTTCCAGGGCTCCGCCGCCACCGGCAGCGAAATAAAGACAACGCTAATTACCGTCAGCGCCGCCAGCGCCAGGAAACCTTCCATAGCTTCGTTCCGCGACGGCGGCCTGCGTGCTACGGAGGCGAGTCCGATCACCAGCGGGGCGATCGTGATGATGCCCAGCGCGTCGGATGCGAACCAGTTCTGCCAAGTGACAAAACTCAATGTCGTGCCGTGGAACAAAGCGAACCCCAAGGTCCCGCCGATCCCGGAGACAGCAGCTCCGACAATCGCCGCCCCTAGCAATCCCAGCACGTGTCGCAGCCGGTCGAGACTGAAACCCGAACCGAAATAGCGCTCGATCAGACCTGCCGTGATCAGCGCTTCGCCGGCATTGCATAAGGCGAAGACGATTGCGCTCCAGAGGTTTCGATCGCCTAATAGATTGGCCACGATGGTCGCAACCACGGTCCCCACAACAACGGCCAATCGCGCACTTGGCCCTAGCGCGATTAACGCGCCCGCGGCGACACCGGCGGCAGGCCAGAACACGGCCACGCCATCGGGGGTGAGTAAAGAAAGGCCCAGCTTCGCCGCGAGGAAATAGACGGTCCCGACTATCACCGCGAGCCAAAGTGAGTTCATCCACTGCCGCTTCGGGTTAGCCCCATCGGAACGTTGGACTTGCATTCGTCCATTTTGCAGCATGTCGCCGTCTCAGGTGCAAATCTAGCATAGGCCCCATGAGGCGAGTTGTCCACGCGCGAACGCCATCGCGCGCATCCTCGCGGCGTTGATGACATATGATGCGACTGCCGAAATAACGAAGAGCGTGGCGAGGGCCGCCCGTGGAACGGGGGCGGTTGTAACGATCCTGAGCGAAGTCTCCACTGCTTCGATTGGAACGCGCTCGGCAGCCGAAACCGTGCTGGCTGCGTCAGAATTGGTAGATACGTCAATCGGAACTCTGCGCAGTGAGATCGAGGATTTCCTCAGGAAGGTCGCGGGTGAAACTCAGCGGCCGGAGCCACGACGGTTAACGAGCGAGGGCTGCCTGTTACAGATACGCAGTATAAGAACTGAATCCATACGAGTATCGACATCAACATTCCAACCACGCCCGCATTTTCCGAGCGAATGCAGTGGCGCTGCCAGGCATCCCAATGCGAAGCTCCGCTTGATCCAAGTCACTAGGAACGGAAATTCGCAGCAGGATAGGCTTTGGCACCTGTGATTGAACCGGATCGCGCCAATGTGCCGGAAACGGCCACTTGTCCTTGGCCGACATCCCCACCTTGTAGGCACCAATCGTTAAGCCATGAGGTGCCATCAGACGCAGCCCCCAATTACGCAAACGGGAAAATGCGTTTCCAATCGTTTTTCATGTCGACGACGGTCCATTTGTTGACTGCCGCGGCGTCGAGCGCCTTGTCGAGCTTTCCCGAAATGCGACTGGCGGTCGTAGGCATATTCCCGCTCGGCATCGGTATGATGCACGATCAAGCCGAAGCGCCTGCCGCCGCTCATCGTGGTCCATTGCAGCATTTCCAGATCGCCATCGGAGTTGCCGAACGCGGCGATCGGGCGCCGGCCGATATGCTCGTTGATGCCGACGGGTTTGCCGCCGCATCGTCGATGAAATTGATTTCCGGCAGGCGGAACAGCGTCGGTCTTGCCGTCGCGCATCTGAAACTTTGTCTTGATCGATGAGCCGACGACCTGTTCCGGGGGGATGCCGTATATCTTCTCCGTCCAGGGCCGCATGAACTCGATTCCGCCGCCGGACACTATGAACGTCTTGAACCCGTTGGCGCGCATATAGGCGAGCAGCTCCAGCATCGGCTGGTAGACCAGCTCGGTGTAAGGCCGCTTGAAGCGCGGATCACGGGCGGTCGCGAGCCAGTCCGAAGTGATCTTTTCGAACTCCTCCGTGGTCATGCCGGCATGCGTCGCCGCCATCAGCTCACCAGGCCCTTTTCGCCGGATGCCGCAAGCGCCTTCATGTCGCTGTCGAGCACCGCCTGGAACGGCTGCTTTGTTTTCCATTCCGGGTTCTGCGGAGCCAGCGCCTTGACGCGATCGAGGATGAAAGCGAGCTGCACGTACATCGGCTGTTCGATCCAGAGCGTGCCGTCGTTGTCGAAAGTGGCGATGCGCTGGTCTGGAGGAACGAAGTCGGGGCTGCCTGCCGTCGTGACCGCTGCGACGAATTGGTGATCGATTGTTTCGTCGCACCGTCGTTCCAGGATGGGAGTGGGTCGGCGCCCTGCGCCGAAGCCGATATTGAACGAAGTGGTCCCAAGAGAACGGGTAGCGCGGCGAACGCCGAGACGCAGCGAGCGCCGGCTGATGTTGCCGAACCCTGATGAAGCCTGTTTCATTTTCATCTCCATCTTTACGCGTAGATGTGAATACCTTCCGAGTGCAGCCTATTAGCAAGGCGGATAGGGGTAATATCCGCAGTACGCGCCGTAATAAGGTGAAGCGGCATAATAAGGTGCGGCGGCCGCAGCCGCGGTTGCACCGATCGCTGCGCCTCCGATAGCAGCCGCTCCCAGCCCCGCCGCGCCGTACCACGCGCCGCGATAGGCCGGATGGACGCCGGCGTAACCAACATGTCCCACATAACCAGCGTGGTATCCGCTGACGCCGCCGACACGGAAGTCACCGCCACGTACGCCGCCGAAACCGCCGGCATGAAAACCACCCGCGTGGAAACCGCCGGCGGCGAACCGGTCGATGAAAATCGAAGCCGGTCCATCGGCGCCAGCCAAGTCGCCCTCGAGCACATCAACGTCGAACGTCAAACGATCGCCGTCGAGCTTTGGAGTTTTCAACACCACGACCGCGTCATGAATGGCCGAGCCGTCCTTGCTGAACGCCGAAACGGTGGCGTTCGGAGGATCTTTCGTGAAGCTGTCGGCGCTCTGGTTGGTTGGCGACCATTGCTCCAGCAGATTTGCGGTAAGTGCGTGCCCTGCGAGCCCGCACGGGACGGTCGGCGAAGAGGATCGAATTGGCGGACACGCCGGTGAGCGTGAGCTTGCCGCCTTGCAGGCTCGCCCCGCGCGCGTTCATCACGATGAGAGACGGGACCAGTTTCGGCACGCCCTGACCGATCGTCTTCTGCAACGGCACATGCTGGGCGGGGTTGGTTGCGTCTGCGCAAATGCCTGGGCGCAGAATGCCGAGGCCGTCACAATCAGGAAAGCCGTGGATAGGATCCGCATGTACCTGGCTCCTTTGTTTTGATCCGTTAACGCAAGCGCAGTTTCGTTGAGGTGCGCCGTGAGATTTTCGACACCTCGATCAATCCGCTTTCATCTGGATGCCGTTGCCTGATCCGCTCGTCCTTCAGGACGACAGCGATGGCATCGATGACCCGAATTCCCTGATTGGCCTTGCAATGCACGATGATTTCGTGTTCGAGCCGCTTGGCGCGCGAGGGATGGAAATAATGTTTTTTGGCGAGGCCGTTGTACCAGCCGCTGTACCAGGTCATGAGCAGGTCAGCGTCCTGCTGCCATGTGTTGGCGAGCTGCGCACAGGTGAGCGCCTGGACGTTGAGATAGCCGTTGGCGTCGGTGTAGGCGGTGAGATCGGTTTGCGCCTTTGCGCCACCGATCCCGATCGCAAGCGTCGCTGCGGCCGTAACGAATAAAAAGTGTGCAGAGGACAGTGCGTGGCACTTCAGGCCATGCGCGAGGAATGATGCCTTTGTCATTTCGAATGTCTCCGTTTGGAATACGTTTGACTAATTGCTTGACGGTGGATTTCTCAGCTTCTCCATTGCCTGTTCGACTCCGAACGAGCCGGGCCTCTGGCGCGGCGGAAACTGCTGGAAGCTCATCAGGTGCTGGCCGACGATCGCCTGCGCCGGCACGAGCACGAAGGCGTGCTCGACGAACCACTTCACATAGTCGCCAGCCTCGTGCTGGGCCCGCTCGAACGGATCGGAGCGCAGGTTGAACAGCGACGGCAGACGCAACGGGATCAACGGCTGCGCCCACACATCGAAGTCCATGTGCCTTCTGCTCCATGAACACGCCCTTCCACTGGTCGTAGCGAAGTCCGGCCAGATTGCCGTCATCGGTCCAGTAGAAGAATTCGCGACGTTTGCTTGGGCCTTTGCCGGTCAGCACATCGCGCTGGTCATAGCCGTCGAGGTGAACCTTGAAATTTTTGCCCGCCGCGTCGTAACCCTGCAGCAGCTTGTTCTTCACATCCGGCTCACCCGCCGCGGCGACGAGCGTCGTCGCCCAATCCTCAGCCGAGAAAATGTCGTTGATCTCGGTGCGCGGAGGCACTTGGCCCGGCCAGCGGATCATGGCCGGCACGCGATAGCCGCCTTCCCAGTTGGTATTCTTCTCGCCGCGGAACGGGGTGGTGCCGCCGTCGGGCCATGAGAACGTCTCGGCGCCGTTGTCGGTCGTGTAGATGACGATCGTGTTGTTGGCGATGCCGAGGTCGTCGAGCTTTTTCAGGATCTCCCCGACTTGTCCGTCATGCTCGACCATTCCATCCGGATAGATCCCGAGCCCGGTCTTGCCCTGCGACTCGGGCTTGAGGCGGGTCCAGATGTGCATGCGACTCGGATTGAACCAGACGAAGAACGGTTTCCGATCGCGGTTCGCCTGGTCGATGAAGTCAATCGAGGCCTTAAGAAACTCACCGTCGATCGTTTCCATCCGCTTCTTGGTGAGCGGGCCGGTATCCTCACACTTTTGTTTGCCCCACGGGCCGAAGCGCGGGTCGTCGCCCGGTGTGACGGTCGCGGTCGCGACGCATTTCATCACGCCGCGCGGACCAAACTGTGCCTTGAAGGCCGGGTTCTTCGGATAGTCCGGATGCTCCGGCTCATCCTCGGCATTGAGATGGTAGAGGTTGCCGAAAAACTCGTCGAAGCCGTGAACCGTTGGCAAAAATTCGTTGCGGTCGCCGAGATGGTTCTTGCCGAATTGGCCGGTCGCATAGCCCTGCGGCTTGAGCAGCTCGGCAATCGTCGGGTCTTTCTCCGAAAGGCCTTCTTTTGCGGCCGGTAGCCCGACCTTCAGCAGGCCGGTGCGCAGCGGAGATTGCCCGGTGATGAACGCTGCGCGACCCGCGGTGCAGGATTGCTGCCCGTAGTAATCGGTGAAGATCGCACCCTCATTGGCGATGCGGTCGATGTTGGGCGTGCGATAGCCCATCATGCCGCGATTGTAGGCGCTGATGTTCCAGTAGCCGATGTCGTCGCCCATGATGACGAGGATGTTCGGCTTTTGCGCCGGCTGCGCGGATACCGGTGACGATGCTGTGGCGAGCAACCGAGGCGAGCAACGCGAAGGCCCATGTGTTTCTCGATGAGTGTCATCGGTTGTGACCTCTTGATCGAGTTCTGACAAAGGCGGGCGCCCAGTGAGGGCGCCCGCCGTGTTCGCGTCAGCGGTCAGTCCGACCGAGTTTTCGTGTTCTTGAGCTGCGCCATGACCTGCTCGAGGTTGTAGCTCGCCGGGTCCTGCATCGGCGGGAACTCCTTGTAGGATTCCAGCTCCTTCAGCCACAGCGCCTGGCCGATTGGCAGCATGTTCCAATCGTAGATGTAGGCGGTGGAGGGCGAGCCGATCGTGCCGCCCATGCCCATGAGCGTCTTGTATTGAGAACCGATCGCGGTCTCGAAGGGATCACGCTTGATATTGACGACCTGGGCCCAGGCGAAGGGGCGCACGCCGGCATAATGAAGCCAGCCGGCGCGTCGGACGACCATCGCGAAGTAGATCTTCCAGTTCTTGTAGCGAACCGCCGACGGGTCCTTGCCCGAATAGTAGAAGAAGGTATCGCGCGCCGACTTTTCCGAACGCCCGGCAAGGTATTCGGTCTGGTCGACGCCATCGAGCTTGGTCTTGACGATGCCCGGATAGCTGCCGGCCATGATCCGCTTGTTCAGCGCATCGCCCTTGTCGCCGCCGGCGATGTTGACAAGCGTGGGCAACCAGTCGAGCGACGCGAAGATGTCGTTCTTGACCGTGCCCGGCCTGATGACGCCCGGCCAACGCACGAGCAGCGGAGCGCGCATGCCGCCTTCCCAGGTGCTCAGCTTGCCGCCCTTGAACGGGCGTGGTGCCGCCGTCCGGGAAGGTGATCGTCTCGGCGCCGTTGTCGGTGGTGAACACGATGATCGTGTTGTTGAGCTGGCCCATGTCCTCCAGCTTCTTCAGCACGACGCCGATGTTGTCATCCATCTGCTTCATGCCGGCTTCGTTGAGGCCCCAGTCCTTGCCGCCGGGCTCGCCGATCATGGCGTTGTATTTGTCCGGCAGCACGGTGGTGACGTGCATGCGTGCCGGGTTGTACCAGACGAAGAACGGCTTGTTGGTCTTCTTCGGATCGTTGCGATCCAGGAAGTCGACGACCTTGGCGGAGATTTCCTCGTCCACCGTCTTCGAGCGTTCCAGCGTCAACGGACCCTGGTCCTGGCAAGTCTGGTTCTTCGCCGTGCCGTCGGAGGACTTGCACGCGAGCACCGGACGCGGAGGCGTCAGGCAGACCGTGGTTCTCGGGTCCACCGCGCCTGGGACTTCGGCCAAGCCAGGGATTGGCGTGTTCCTGCACGGCGGCGCGACAGTCTGCTGGGTCGGGGTCTTGTTGATGTCGGGGAAGCTCACCCCCTGCATCGCATCGAGGTGATACAGGTAGCCCCAGAATTCCTGGAAGCCGTGCGCGGTCGGCAGCGCGTCGGTGTGATCGCCCAGATGGTTCTTGCCGAACTCGCCGGTGTTGTAGCCGAGATCGAGCAGGAACTTGGCGACCGCCGGCGTGCCGGGCCGCAGATAGGACGGGCTGCCCGGCAGTTGCGGCGGGATCATGCCGGTGCGCAGCGGATGCATGCCGGTGAAGAAGGCATTGCGGCCTGCGGTGCAGCTCTGCTCGGCGTAATAGTGCGTGAAGATCGCGCCTTCGTTGCCGATGCGATCGATGTTGGGCGTCTCGCCGACCATCAGGCCGCGGTGATAGATGCTCGGCTGCATAATGCCGATGTCGTCGCCCATGATGAAGAGGATGTTGGGCTTCTGCTGCTGCTGCTGTTGTGCAGACGCTGGCGTGCTGGCCGGACCGGCCAGCGACAGCGACATCAGCGTCGCCGCGCCAATCACCTTGGCGCAGGATTGCATATAACGGCCGACCGTCGCCTTTCGCGCGGCCGGCGTTCCACTTTTCAAAATGCAGTTCGTCATGACGTTACTCTCCTGTGTGTGGTGCATCGTTGGCTCCTCGCCTGATGCATCGGAATCCGAGATGGCTTGTGGAAGTGTCGACCGGCTCGGCATGTCGCGCAGCCGGCCGGTAGCGCCGGCAATAATTCGGCGCGCAGAGGTGCGAGCCGCCTTTGATGACCTTGCGTGGAATTTTCACGTTGGTCGTTCTTGGGTCGTAGCTGCCGTCCTCGCGTCCGCCACGCGGATTTTCGGGAATGCAGCACGCCTTCTTGGCGTCGGCTTCGTGCTTGGTCGAGTACCAATCGCTGGTCCATTCCCAGACGTTGCCGATCATGTCGTGGAGGCCGTAGCCGTTCGGCGGAAACGCGGTGACCGGCGAGGTCCGTTCGAAGCCGTCGTCGTTGTTGTTCTCGTGCGGGAAGTCGCCTTGCCAGGTATTGGCCATGTGGATGCCGCCGGGCGTGAACTCCACGCCCCAGGCGAATTCCGCGTCTTCCAGTCCACCGCGCGCGGCAAATTCCCATTCGGCTTCGGTCGGCAGGTCCTTGCCGGCCCATTGCGCGTAAGCGAGCGCATCGCTGAAGGCGACATGCACGACGGGATGATTGTCGAGCGCGTGGATATTGCTGTCTGGGCCGTACGGGTGCCGCCAGTCCGCGCCCTTGGCGAACGTCCACCACTGGCTGAAGTCGCGCAAACTGACCGCGTGCTTCGGCGGCGTGAACATCAGCGAGCCCGCGTAGATCATGTGCGGCAAGATGCCGGGATAGTCCTTCGGATCCGGCACCAGTTCGGCAAAAGTGATGTGACCGGTCTCGCGAACGAATTTCTTAAATTGCCGGTTTGTTACCGGCGTCCGATCCATCCAAAAGCCGTCGACGGTGACACGATGGACCGGCGCTTCTTCGGGATAGTGCTTGTCGGATCCCATGCGGAACGTGCCGCCGGGAATCCAGAGCATGTCATCACGTGCTTGACCGGGTCGCTCGATTATCGCGGAGGAAAGCATCGTTACATCCCCGTCGTTGCTACGTCAGCGATTCATCGATCTTCACGCCGGTCTCGCGTGAGCGAAACCTGTCCATAGGGGAAGGTCGGAGGATGGATGATTGCCCAAAGAGGCTAAGTCCGGGCCGCCACAAAGTGTGGCACCCTCCAAGGCACGGCCTTCTTAATACGCATTTTTCCTCGCCAAATTTTTTTTCTGGAGAATCCTTTCCATCCTTCGGATGTGACAAAAGCGGCACAGCAGCGAGGAATTAAATAGTTGAGAGAACTTGTCTTTATTCTCCGGTTCGTTGGAACCTGTTATCGTTAAGTTATGGGGATGTAGACTTTGTTTCGGGGGGCGCTCGTGAAAACGCTTTTCCTAGCAAGCATTGCGGCTCTTGAATTATTCGGGGCGTCAGCTTTTGCAGCAGACCTGCCCACTAATTCCCCGGCCAACAAGACTCCAATCGCAGCGCCCCCCTTCAACTGGTCTGGATTTTATTTGGGCGCCAACTTTGGCGGAGCTTGGACGAACGTCAGCCTGAATATTCCCGGCAACAGTTTTCATGGCGGCATCACCGAGTTCATCGGCGGCGTCCAGGCTGGCTATAATATCCAAACGGGTCATCTTTTATTTGGTATCGAAGGCGGTATTGATTGGGCCAGTTTCAATCATTCCGGCCTTCCGGTTCCGACGGTAGCTTCTGTGAGCCACCACTGGATGAGCACAGTGGCAGGCCGCGTTGGCCTCATGAATGACCGCTGGCTCGTATTCGCCAAGCTGGGCGGCGGTTGGGTGCAAAGCGACGCTACTGTGAACGTCCCTGGCTCGCCGAGCCGGAACGAGTCCAATACCAGCGGTGGCTGGCTGATTGGCGGCGGCATCGAGTACGGCTTCAAGGCGAATTGGACCGTCAAACTCGAGTACGACTATCTTGCACTGTCAACTTGGCATTCGACCACGGTCCCGGCGGTGGGATTGAACCGCGACGTTCAAATGATCAAGGCCGGCATCAACTATAAGTTCGAGAGCGGCTACGCCGGGGCCGAGCCGTCGCGCGCCGGTCGTCCCGGCGCGGCTGCAAAAGATGAAGACTTGCAGACGGCATCACAAAACCCGATCGCCGATCTCGTCAGCCTGCCGTTCCAGAGCAACACCAATTTCAATTCAGGGCCGTTCAATCGCACGCAGGAAGTATTCAACATTCAGCCCGTCGTTCCGATGCACTTAGGCGATGACTGGAACGTGATCTCGCGCACCATCATTCCGTTGCTGAGCCAGCCGAGTCCGTTCTTCGACAGCAACACCAATGGCATTGGCGACATTACGCAATCGTTGTTTTTGTCACCCACTCACCCGGGCAAACTCATCTGGGGCGTTGGACCGGTTTTCACCATTCCGTCCGCGAATGATCCTATTCTCGGAACTGGCAAATTCCTGCTCGGCCCGACGGCCGTCTTCCTGATGACACCAAAACCTTGGGTGCTCGGTGTGTTGCTCAACAATCAGTGGTCGGTCGGCGGCGATCCGTTGCGGCCGTCCGTGAACACCTTCCTTGCCCAACCCTTCGTCAACTACAACATGGCACATGGCTGGTATTTGACCTCATCACCCGTCATCACAGCGAACTGGCTCGCGGCATCCGGTGAGAAATGGACCGTTCCGATCGGTGGCGGCTTCGGTCGCCTGTTTAAAGTGGGTGATCAACCGGTGAACGCGCAGATCCAAGCCTTTTACAACGTGGAGCGTCCGACCGACGCGGCAACCTGGCAATTGCGAGCCGCGGTCACGTTTCTGTTCCCGGTGAATTAACAAGCGCAGCGCACCGTTCATGCCGTCAGGCTTCGCTAAGATGATGACGACTTGAACTGCACAATGGGGAAGGCAGCACTTAGGTGCAGGTAAACGCGTGATTTCTAGGAGATCGCGTTTCCGATGGCGTCCATCAGTTGGCGCGCCGCGAACGGTTTGCGCAGACAGGCGACACAACCCACGGACAAAGCCTCCTGACGCGCGACTTCGTCGTCCAGCGCCGTCATGAAGATGACGGGAAGCCTGGAACCTTCAGCTTTGAGATGGCGATTTAGATCAATTCCGGACATGCCGCCGAGATGGATATCCAGAAGGAGACAATCCACCTGGGCGCCGACATCGCAGTTTAGAAATTCTTCCGCGGAGGCATACTTCCTTGTGGCGAAACCGTGCGCGTCCAGCAGGTCCCCGGCAGCCTTCAGCATGCTGGGATCGTCGTCGACGATCCCTACAACCTTCCGCGGTGCGGGCATTGCCGCTCTCCAGATGTCTGGCCACAACTTTATGACAGAGACAATCTCGCGGCACCTGCACATACGGGAAGCAGGCACAACTATCTGCAATAGGGGAAAAATAAAGACGCGGGGCGGAAAGCCGATGGAAAGCCGTGGATTCCCGGACACCCGACGCGTGCAGAGCGGCCTTTTCAGTGCTCCCGGCCCTGATCGGGGGTTGACGGTTCACTCATGCCCGCAAGTTTCCTTTACTGCGGGGCAGCCTGTCGAGTTGGCCCAGGGGCCAATTAAAAAAAGGCAATCTGCTGTCGGCGCGGGTGGCCGCAACAGCTCCGACGCAAGGCAGCGGCACGCAGCGCGACGTCAAAGTCGTCCGCTCCGGACGCACCGGCAATGCAAGTTCACACCCGTTTTGGCGCGGGTTGAACTGAACAAGGGGGAAGGGTTCGAGCTTGGGTGAGCTTCGGCTGGCTCCATAACCTTGCGAACAAAGGCGCGCAGGATGCCGCATGCGCTTTTGAGCCCGCCTATCGTGAGTTCTGGTTCGGTCACCCGCAATATACCACTGCGAAGCAGCTCGCTCGGACGCCGGTATGCAGCCATATCGCGAGCGACCTGGCGGCCCTCCGCAGTGGCAGCTTCATCATCCGGAAACTCCTTAGGGTCAGAGACCTGCCACATGGATCGATCGATGAGGTGGAAATTGTACCGTGCCATAGTCACTCCTACGGGAGCATAATCCTAGTCGCGGGCGGCGTTCCTGTGTGCTGCATCAGACACTGATCCAACCCGTAAGACATCCGAGAGGACGGCTCGCTGAGATTTGCCATGCTTGCCGGCTGAGTTTGGGGGACGCCAAAATGCAAGCGGCGATAGTGGGCAGGCAAGAGCCTCTTCGGCGAACACCACTGCCGCCGCCCAAGCCTAAAACAATTAGAGCCGATTTGCGCGGCTCCTGAATTGGGTGAGATCTACTCCGCTTGCGGCGTGTCCACGCGCTTTTTCTGGGCGCTTGACAACCGCAGCCATTGCTCCGCAATAAGGAGCCAAGCAACCTTGTGTTTTGCAGTCAGTGAGTTGTCAGCCATTCGCTGAGCGTCGGCGGCGTTGCGCCAATATCGTTCAAAATCAGACATCACACACTCACGGCATACAAATAAAGACAATCTCTATTAAAGTTTGGTAGACTGCACTTATCCAATCACCCTTACGTGTTGAAGCGTACTTAGCGGCCCTCCAGCTACGGCAGCACCTGAGCTGCGACACTAAATTCACTTATTGTCACAGCGGCTTGGGCGGCGGGCGGAGCTTTGTTTCGCGATAGCCGCGCTTCTTTCTTTTAGACGATGAGCCTGGGAGAGCACCTTGTGAACTTGCGCCGGCGCCGCGCCCGGAAATAACAACAGTCCAAGGCGCTCGGCGATCACCGCCAGTTCCGCAAGCGAGCGGACCTGAAGTTTCTGCATCACGCTGTGGCGATGCATCTTGACGGTCCGCTCCGTGATGCCGAGCTCGTAAGCAATTTGCTTATGCACCCTGCCGCGAACCAGCAATTCAAAGACCGCGCGCTCCCGCGGCGTCAGCCGTTTCACAAACGAACGCAGCGCGGCGATCCGGCTGTCCTGTTCGCGGATCTGGTGATGCCGTCCGATCGCGCGTTCGACAGCTTCCAGCAACTGTTCCTGGCTTACCGGCTTGGTCAGAAAGTCTTCCGCGCCGGCTTTGATCGTTTGAACGGTCGTCGAAATATCGCCGTGGCCACTGATGAAAACGATCGGTAGTCTGCAGCTTATCGCGGCAAGGCGTTGCTGCAGCTGCGGGCCGCTTAGGCCCGCCATCTGCACGTCAAGCAGAATGCACGCAAGCTCCTCCTGCGGCGGTGTGTCGAGCAATTCCGTCGCGGACGGGTGCAGGGCAGTCCGATAACCATGGGCGTTGAGCAGCGCCCCGACTGCGTTCAGGAACGAGGCGTCGTCGTCGACGACGTGAATGACGGGCGCCGGCATGGTGCTCATGTGACCAGAGCTTTCGACAATGGCAGGGTGAAACGGAATACCGCGCCGCCAGCCGCTCGGTTTTCGGCCCAAATCTTCCCACCATAGGTTTCAATGATTGTGCGCGAGATCGACAAGCCAAGGCCGGTGCCAGACCGCTTGCTGGTGTAGAACGTCTCAAATATCTGGTGCAGCTTGTCAGCAGGAACCCCAGTCCCGGTATCGACGACCGACACTTCGACAGTGGAATTGCCATTCAGTGCCGTCTGGATCGAAATTCTGCCGCTGCCCGACGGGCAGTCTTGCATTGCGTCCATGCCGTTCATGGCAAGATTCAGAATGACTTGCTGCAGATGAATGGGATCGGCACGCACCGGCAGCGAGCTGCGCACCTCGGTGACGCTTATCGTCAGGCCCCGCTTGATCGCCTCGGGACGAACAATCTCCAGTGCTTCACGCACCACGTCGTTGAAGTCGAATTCCTGCCAATCGGCCGCGTCTCGTTTCTTCAGTTCTCTGGAGAGCGGAAGGGTGAAACGGAACGCCGCTCCTCCGGCTTGACAATTCTCCGCCCATATCTTGCCGCCGTAATTCTCGACGATTGTGCGCGCAATCGACAGGCCAAGCCCCGTGCCTTGCTGCTTGGTTGTGTAGAACGTCTCGAACACCGTGCTCAATTTATCCTTCGGAATGCCTGTTCCGGAATCAGCGACCATGATTTCCGCTTCGGTCCTTCCCCGCAAAGCCGTTTGGATGGACATCTTCCCCGTTCCTGCAACGCAGTCCTGCATGGCGTCCATCCCATTTACCGCGAGATTCAAAATCACCTGTTGCAGGTGAACCTGATCAGCTCGTACAGGCAGCATGCTTTCAGTGTGATGGGCGCTGAGGACTACGCCCCGTTTCAACGCTTCCGAGTTAAGAATAGGAAACGTATTTCGAATAACGTCATTGATATCGAACTCGCGCAACTCCGATGTATCTCGCTTGCCGAGCAGTCCACGAAAATGGCTAATGATGTTCGCAGCGCGCTGATCGTCCTCACGGATGTTGGCAAGTATTTCCGCGACGCGCTTGATGTTTGGCGGATCGGCCTTGAGATAGATTTCAGCAGCCTCCGCATAGCTCTGTATTGCGCCCAGCGGCTGGTTGAGATCATGCGCGACAGATGAAGACAGCGCGCCTGCGGTAGCACTGCGGTTCAGATGCATGACTTCCAAAAGCCGCTGGCGCAATTCCTGCTCAGCAATCCGTCGGCGGCGGCGTTCGGTAACTAACCATATGATGATCGCGGTCTGAACGAGTACAATGGCTAGAACACCAATTATGCGCCAGCGGTGTTGCTCCCATGGCGTTGGCTCGCGAAAATGCACGATGCTGCCGGGGGGCAACAATGCCTCGCTGATGTTCCACCGTCGCAGTTCTCGCGCGTCGAAAATTGATTTTCCAAACAGAACCGGCGTGGTGTTAATCGCGCTGGGCATCTCGCCTTTTAGGATACGAAGTGCGACCTCGGCTCCTTGGCGACCGAGTGCCTCAGTTTGCATCAAGGGACCGCCCACAATGCCGCGGCCGAGTTGGTAATCTCCCATGCCGAAAATCGGCACCGACGCAACTTCTCGGAAATGGTCGAGCGCACGACCTTGCACATAAGGTACCCCCGCCGCATCCTCCGAAAGGAGAAAATAGAAAACGGCAAATTCCGGTGGCATGTGGGCGACACGCGTCAGCATTTCGCTGAACGTCAAGTCGTTAAACCAGGTGATATCGATACGCCCGGCAAACTGCTGAAAATCACCCATCAATTCTGATGTCCAATACCGTTCGACCGGAGAATTTCCGACGACCACAGCAACCTGTTTTGTCTGGGGTCGAAGGCGTAAAATATTTTCAAGGTAAGCTGGAAGATCCAGCCCGAGCAGCACTGCTGTGTCGTTTGCGGTAAGACTGCTATTCGGAATACGCCGCTGGTCGGCTCCAACAATGAGCATCGGTATTGCCGGAAACAGCAACGATCGATTGCGTTGGGCGAAGAAGGCCGCCGGGGCTCCAATGGGTACGATCAAGTCCGGCTTTCGGCCCGAAAGAAGCGCGTTGATATAATCGACGAAGGGCTTGTCTCCCTGTGAATCCACGGCCCGTGCCGTATCGAGTGATACTTCGTAAACATCGATTGGCCCCGGCCATTTTTTGATCAGTTCCCCATGAAAGCTGCCGGCCATATCGCTCCAAGGGGAATAGGCATGGCCGAACGCATGCAGCACAAGCACGCGCGGTGGAATTTGCTGCGCGTATCCCGAGGTGATTGCTGGCAAAGCTGAGACAGAAAACCAGCCGCCGAAAAGTAATGCTGCGAAATACGGCTTTCTCGCTGATCGGCTACGAGTCCATGCGAGCCCTGCACCGATTCCGCGGCGCCATCCCCATGCCGCCTTTGCAGCCCCGCGTACAAGCGGCGTCTGAAATAAAACCGCTACCACCTTCAACATGACATTTGCCGTAGGAAGCACACAATACATTCCCTGCAACAACCAGGCCAAGAAGTAGCGCAATGTGACATTCGCGAGCAGACGAACATTAGGTAATGCGCGATCACGCCAAGATTATATTGCGCTACGGTCATTCGGTCGCGTTGCCCCTTAGTCCAATATCTTCTGGATCAACTGAGGGCGAGCATCGTGAGCGTGCCGCCCGTCGGGCCGATTGCTCCGATAGCGGCTTAGTCACATTGAGCCAGGATGCGGTCCGACGGCATTGCATTCACAATCGGCCTGCAGGATGCTCAAGCGCGGCAGGATTCGGGGGCTCATCGGGGGGACGCATGCGATTTTCAGCAAATCGGCTCTTTTCCTTCGCCATCGTCCTGACGGCATCGTTATGCGGCGCAGGTGGCGCCGGCGCGGCTGACCTCCCCATCAAACCTGCACCTATGGCGTTACCACCGCAGCCGCCGGTTGAGGCGTGGCAATTCACCGTGATGCCTTATTTCTGGGCGCCGTCTCTGAACGGCACCTCCACGATCCGCGGCCGCACGGCCGACGTCGATGTCACGTTCCTGGATATGGTCGAGCATTCGCAGATCCCAAAGGATCTGTTTGGCGTGATGACTTATCTCGAGGCGCGGAAGGGTCAGTGGTCGTTCTTTAGCGATCTCGTTTACATGAGATTGGCGGCGTCTCGCTCCGGCTTCCGAGAGCGAAGCCTTGCGCCAGGCGTGAGCGGTGAGATCGCGGCATCGGCCGAAGCAAGCGTCGAGATGTTTATCGGCGAAGCGGCCGCGGCTTATGAAATCGCGCGCTTCGGCACGCCGGGCTCGCAGTCCGCCGTTGACGTCTATGCAGGCATCCGCGGCTGGTGGCAGGAAGCATCGGCAAGCCTCGCAATAGGCGCGCGCGTCAACATCGGGGACCTGGAGATCAGCGGCAATCGCGCGATCGCGAGATCGGGCGACGTTTCCTGGCTGGATCCGCTCATCGGGTTGCGATGGCGGCATCAATTTTCGCCCGACAAGGAATTGGTTGTGAAAGGCGACGTCGGCGGGTTCGGAGCGGGCAGCGATTTTTCCTGGCAGGCCCTCGCCACGTTCAACTGGGAATTCTGCAGAACAGAGAGCGTCGTCTGGAAGGCGGTCATCGGCTACCGCGCGCTTCATGTCGATTACGCGCAGGGATCGGGCGCGCGGCTATATGAGTTCGACATGCTGCTGCATGGACCGATTTTTGGCATCAACGCCACGTTTTGACGGTGCCTCGTTTGGCCTCAACTGAGGATGTTCGCGCAGCTTTCGCTGAGCACTCTCCGCGTGTGGGGTCGTCGCAGCAATGACAAAGGCGAGGCTCATCCAACCCCGAATGTTCGGAGCTGGCGCAATCTCCCGCGGAAATAGCCATAGACGTTACTGCCTGGGCACCTTATTCGGCGGATGCCAAATCGGAATCGCCGGGTGGTATGCTTTCTTTTGCCTTCGCACCGGGTAATTGCGCAGTTGCACAGCGGGGGGGGGAATTGGATTACGACGTTGTCGTTGTAGGCGCAGGAAACGCTGCTTTGTGCGTGGCCCTTGCTGCTAATGAAGCCGGAACAAAAGTCCTCGTCATCGAGCGGGCCCCCAAGGAGGAATATGGCGGCAACAGCCGATTCAGCTCCGGTTCGATGCGCTTTGCTTATAATAATGCAGACGACTTGAGGCCAATTCTGAAAGATCTCAGCGACGCCGAATTCGCACAGCTGGATTTCGGCAGCTATCCAGAAGAGGCCTTCTTCGATGATATGTTTCGGATTACCAGCTACAGAACGGATCCCGCGCTCTGCGAGCAACTGGTAAAAGGCTCATACGGGGCAGCGAAATGGCTGGCCGAGAAGGGCGTCCGCTTTATCCCACGATTGACCCACGCATACCAGGAAGGGGACATTTTCATAATGTCTCCAGGACTTTCAAGCGAGGCCGTCGGCGGTGGTGATGGGCTTGTTGAGAGAGAAGTTCAGCTTGCGTTGAAAAACGGCGTCGAAATTCGCTATCACACGCGAGCGATGTCGCTGATCTTCGACGGCCATGCAGTCAAAGGTGTGCGCGTCAAGTCGCTAACTGCGATCTCGGAGATCAAGGCAAGCGCCGTTGTTCTCGCCTGCGGCGGCTTCGAGGCCAACCCGGAATGGCGAGCGCGTTATCTCGGTCCGGGTTGGGATCTCGTGAAGGTCCGCGGCACGCGCTTCAATACCGGTGATGGCCTGAAGATGGCACTCGATATTGGCGCCGCGCCTTTCGGCAATTGGAGCGGCTGCAACGCCGTTGCATGGGATGCCAACGCGCCCGAATTTGGCGACCTTACGGTGATGAGCGGCTTCCAGAAGCACTCCTATCCGTACGGCATCATGGTCAACGCCGACGGCAAGCGGTTTGCCGACGAAGGAGCCGACGTCAAACACTACACGTACGGCAGATACGGCGAAATGCTGATGGACCAGCCCGGGCAGGTTGCATGGCAGATCTTCGACAAGAAAGTTCTGCACCTGTTGCGCGAGGATTACCGCATCAAGCAAGTCTCGAAGGTACGGGCCGAAAGCCTCGAGGAACTGGCAAGCAAAATGGAAGGCGTCAATGCTGAAGCCTTCCTTGCAGAGGTGCACGCTTTCAACGCGGCCGTCCAAAGCGACCGCCCGTTCAAGCCAGGTGCAATGGATGGACGCTCAACTGTCGGATTGGCCATTCCGAAATCCAACTGGGCGCTCAAAATCGACGAGCCACCATTCGAGGCCTACCATGTCGCCTGCGGAATTACATTCACGTTTGGCGGCCTGCGCATTCAAGCGACAACAGGGCAGGTGGTCGATCTCGATCTCCAACCCATTCCCGGCCTCTATGCCGCTGGCGAAATGGTCGGAGGAATCTTTAGTGTGAACTACCCGGGTGGAACGGGTCTTACCTCGGGAGCGGTTTTCGGAAGATTGGCGGGTGGCTCGGCGGCTCGCGAAGCGCTTGGGCAGGCGACCTGACCGACTGGATGCATCGCGAGGCTTTTGAGCTTCGCGTGAATTCGAGCCAAAACTTCCGTTTGTTTCAGCGAGCCAGCCTGACTACTGTCTTCGGGGGCGGGCGGTGATGGGGGCTGTTGCAGAGGGCGTGTTCCGCGCGTGCGAGGAGCGCATCTCAGGACACACCGTATAATGCGATAATCCATATCCGCTCGTAGCAAATGCCGTGTCAGTCCAATAACAGGAGGACCGCATGTCTGGGAGGGCACTTACGTGGAGTATTCTGGGGAGCGCGGCGATCGTTTCGCTCTGTGTCCCTTCGGCTGCACTTTCACAATCCGAGGCTGATTTCTTCAAAGGTAAGACCGTCACCTACATCGTTGCAACAGCGCCGGGTGGCGGCTACGACTACTATGGCCGCCTCGTCGCGGAATACATGCAGAAGCACATTCCCGGCTCGACATTCGTAGTCCGCAACATGCCGGGTGCAGGCCACATCATTGGGACAAACTTCATCTACGCCAGCAAGCCCGACGGCCTGACCATCGGCACCTTCAACACTGGTCTGATTTACAACCAGCTGGTCGGCGTCGATAGCTTGAAGGCCGATTTGACCAAGATGTCCTGGATTGGAAAGGCATCGACCGATCCGCGCGCCATCGTTATCAGCGCAAACTCTCCAATCAAGACCTTCGCCGATCTGCAGGCCTCACAGCAGATCATCTTTTCGACCTCCGGCGTCGGCAGCGGTGGTTATGCGGAAACCAAGGTTCTGAGCGAAATGTTGAACCTGCCGATCAAGCTGGTCACCGGCTATAACGGCAGCGACGACCAGCTTGCGATGCGGCGCGGCGAGGTCACCGGCACCATCAACACCCGGTCTTCCTGGGATGCCTTCGTCAAAAACGGATACGCCCGCTTCATCGTCCAGATCGGCGGCCGCGAGAAGGACGTACCGCAGCTCTCGACCTTCGTGAAGGGTGACGATGCGAAGGCGGTGGTCGCGCTGATCGAGTCGCAGGGTGAAATTGGACGCCTGACGGCTGGCCCGCCCGGCATTCCGCCCGCCCGTCTGGAGTTCCTGCGAAAGGCCTACAAGGCGGCCATGGAAGACAAGGACCTGCAGGAGAAGGCAGCCAAGCTCGGCCGTCCTGTCGAGCCGCTCTATGGTGCCGATGTGGAGAAGATGGTGAAAACCTCGCTCGTCCAGCCTCCGAAGACCGTCGAAACGCTGAAGAAAGCGCTCACCGAAGTGGAGAATCCCGGCGCGCTCAAGGCCGTTGGACCGCTGCTGAAAATCGAAGACGGCAAAAAGATCACCTTCAATGGTGCGGACGGCAAGCCGGTGAGCATGGAAGTCAGCGGCTCGCGCACCAAGGTCACCATCGCCGGGCAGGAAGCCCAACGCAACCAACTCAAGGTCGGGCAAACCTGCGAGATCGCCTATGTGGCGAATGCGCCTGAGCCCACCACGGTCGCGTGCCAGTAACGCTTACGCACCGCCAACAGCGAGCCGCCGGGAACATTTCCCGGCGGCTTATCTGATCAGGCATACCAAAGAGAAGGGACGCAATCTTGTCCAGCCGACTGTCACTCACGCTCGCCTGCGCCGACATGGAGATCATCCGCCCCTTGAAGGAGGGCAAGGTCCGGCCGGAAGGGATAGACCTGACGGTGGTGACCAATATGGATTCGATAGAGCGCCACTCGCGTTTCCTGCAGGGGCATGAGTTCGACATTGCGGAAATCTCACTCTCCTCCTTTGTCATCGCGCGCGACCACGGTTTCCCATACTCCGCCATTCCTGTCTTTATGAGCCGGCGTTTCGGCCATGGCTTTATTTACATCAACACGAGCAAAGGCATTCGCACACCAGCCGATCTGACCGGCCGCAAGGTTGGCGTCAAGCAACTGCAATTCACCATCAACGTCCTGATCCGCGGCATCCTTCAGCACGACTACGGTGTGCCTCAGACGTCTATCGAATGGTTTACCGAGCTCGACGAGATCATGGAATTCGCGCCGCCGCCTGGCATGAAGATACACCGGCTCGGCAAAGGTCAGTCGGTCGAAAAGATGCTGGCCGAGGGAGAGCTCGACGCGATGATGCATCCCGACCGTATCGAACCGATCCGGCAAAGGGACCCGCGCGTCGCACAGCTATTTCCAAATTTCAAGGAAGAGGAGATCGCCTATTTCCGGAAGACCGGCATGTTTCCGATCATGCATCTCATGGCCATCAGGCAGCAGATCGCGGAGGCGCATCCCTGGGCCGCGGGCAGCTTGTTCAATGCCTTCAATGAGGCGAAAAAAATCGCCATGAAGCGTATGGAGAGTCCGCGCAGCGTGCCACTCGTCTGGTATCGCGCGGCCTGGGAGGAGCAGGAGGAGATCGTCGGCAAAGATCCCTGGGAATATGGCGCCACCGAACGGAACGTAACAAGCATCAATACCGTAACCGGCTATGCGCACGAACAGGGCCTGACCAGGCGGAAGTTCACCTTCGACGACCTGTTCCCGCAATTTGCTCCAGCGCCGCACGCCAGGGGATGAGTTGCGGGGTAGGGTTCTGCCGCCGGCAGTTCGCTGCAGATATTTACAATAGGAAATCGTAATGACCCTGATTTTGTCGAATGACGACGTCGAGCAGTTGCTGACCATGCCGGAATGCATCGCAGCGCTGGAGGAAGCCTATGTGGAGCTCGCGGAGGGCCGCGGCCTGTCGCGCACGCGTTCCGACTGCCTGGTGCCGACGGACAGGATGGCGCCCACTACAGCCTGAAATCCATGGATGGCGTGATTCCGAAATTGGGGATCGGCGCGGTCCGTATCAATTCCGACATCATCACCATGCCGACGGTCGGCAACAGCGTGCGCCGCGAGAAAGTGCCGGCCGCGCCGAACGACCGCTACGTCGGGCTGGTTCTGCTGTTCTCCATCTACAACGGCGAACCGCTGGCGATCCTGCCGGACGGCATCATGCAGCGCTTCCGGGTCGGCGCCGCCAGTGGCCTTGGCGTCAAATACCTTTCCCGCAAGAACTCCAAGACGGTCGGTATCATCGGGGCGGGCGGACAGGCCGGAACGCAGTTGATGGCTACCTGCGCCGTACGCGAGATAAAGAAGATCCGCTGCTTCAGCCCTAACCCGGAAAGGCGTCAAGCCTTCTGCAAAAACATGAGCAGGATCCTCAACGTCGAGGTGCAGCCGGTCGACCAGCCGGAAACCGCCGTGAAGGGCGCCGATATCGCGCTCTGCGCCACCAGCAGCGAAGACGCAATTTTTTTCGCGCCGTGGGTCGAGACGGGCATGCATATGGGATCAATCAGACGGCCCGAGATCGAAATGGACGCGCTCAGGAAGGCCGACCGGGTGGCGATCCACTCGCGGGACATCTCGCCGATCATCGAGGTCAGCGTTGAACTGAAGGGTGAGTTAGCCGTCAGCGAACGAAAAAGCCTCAAGCCGGGTGATGTCGATATCACCAAATTCCCTACTATCGCCGAGGTGATCGCCGGCCAAGCGAAGGGCCGCCAGGGCGATACGGAGATCACCTGTTTCCTGAACAATCTCGGTCTTGGCTATCAATTCGCTGCCGCCGGCTCGGTGGTCTACCGCAAGGCTAAGGAGAAGGGCGTTGGCCACGATCTGCCGACCGACTGGTTTACCGAAAGCATAAAGCCGTAAACGGGATCGCATGCCGAGTAAAAATACCATTTGTTGCAAACTACCAGGAGCCATACCGTGTTGGGGTTGGTGAAGGGACGACTATGCCCAAAGTATTGATCATCAGCGGGGACGGGAGCGGCCCGGAGGCGGAATACGGCCTGTTTCGCATGCGCGAGGAGCGCATCGAGGTCACGGTGGCGGCGCCTGCCAAGAAGACGCTGCTCACCGTCTTTCATCAGCAGGAGCCGGGTTGGGATCATGGGATCGAACGTCCTTGGTATCCGCTGCGCGTCGATGCGGCGTTCGATGACGTCCATCCGGAGGATTATGATGGCCTGCTGCTTCCCGGCGGGCGAGCGCCGGTGTATCTGCGCAACTTCCCCCGCTGCATTGCCCTGATCCGGCATTTCCTCGACACCGGGAAGCCGATATCGGCCATCTGCCGTGGCCCGATCCTTCTCGTCACTGCCGGGGTCACGGGCAAGCGCATGGCTGGTAATCCGCTTATTAGGCCGCGCCTCGAGATGGGAGGCTGTACGTTCATCGAATCCCGCGGCGAGCCGGTACGCGAAGGCAATCTGGTGACCGTGAGCGGGCGGCCGTACCATCACATCTGGGTCCGTGAATTTCTGTCCCTGCTGCGCGGGCAAGGGCGGGTGAAACTCCGGCGGAGGGCCTGAGGATGGCGCGAATTCTATTCCTGCTCGCCGAGTCCACCAGTTCGGGCATTCATGATTACGCCTATTATCGAATGCTCGAAGAGGGCCATGAGGTCGTCATCGCTGCGGCGGTGAAGAAGCCGACGCGAACGGTGGTCATCTTCGCGGGTGGCGCTGCCGGCGACGTCGACACGTTTGAACAAAGGGAAGGCTGGATCATTGACGTCGATGTTGCCTTCGATGATGTCGATCCCGCTACTTTCGACGCTTGTGTTATTCCCGGAGGGCCTGGCCCCGAATATCTGCGTGCCAACCGCAAATGTGTGGAGATCGTCCGGCACTTCGTCGAAAACGACAAGCCGGTGACTGGCATTTGTCACGGGCCGAACGTCATTCTGGAGGCGCTTCATCAGTCGGGAATCAAGAAAAAGCGGATCAGCGCAAACGTAGTACTCGAAGCCGACGTGCGTGCGGCGGGATGCATCTGGGTGCATGAACCCGGAAAAGCCGCGACGGACGGCAATCTAGTCACAGCCTGGCGCCGGCCCGACTACGATGTATGGATGCGAGATTTTATTACGCTTTTGCGGGGACGCGGATTGAACGGCAGTCACCATGACGGATGAGCTTGAAGGCGTAAGGAACTCAAGCCACTGGTGGAATTGAAGGGCGGCTCCGCCTATTGCGTTCCGCCCGAAGGCCTAAACTTAGGTGCGGTAGAGAAGGTTGGATCCCAGTTCCACTCCCTCTCCGCCAAACTTTACCCAAGCTATTGAAGCAGCGTATAGTTGTTTCTCCTCAATGGGGGCGTGCGGCGGCGCTGTGTTCCAGGTGCTGGTCCCGCACGAAAAAGAAGTCGCGCTCGCCCTCGAACGGCACGGTGAGATCGACGATTGTGCCCCTGAACCGGCATACTGGGGAGACAAAAATGGTTTCAATTCATCCCTCCATCGATTTTGGCGTGAAGCAGGGTCGCGATGACTTCAAGGGCGGGACGCTCGTCTGCGCGTGCGCGGCAAACCCCGTCCGCGTGAAAATCACCGGCGCGATCGCTCACAATCACGCGTGCGGCTGCACGAAGTGTTGGAAACCGGAGGGCTCGGCCTTCTCGGTGGTAGCCGTCACGGAGACCACCAACGTTCAAGTTGTTGAAAACGGAGATAAGCTAAAGGTCGTCGATCCGAATGCCCTCATTCAACGCCACGCCTGCAAGCAGTGCGGCGTTCACATGTACGGTCCGGTCGAGCGCGACCATCCCTTCAAGGGTCTCGCCTTCATCCACCCCGAACGTTTCCAAGAAGGCGGCTGGCCGGCTCCTCATTTCGCCGCGTTCGTATCGTCGGCGATTGAAGGTGGTGTTGATCCTGCACTCATGGATGGCATTAGACAGAGGTTCAGGTCCCTCGGGTTAGAAGCGTATGATTGCCTCTCGCCGAGTTTGATGGACTACATCGCGACCTGGACTGCCAAGAAGAATGGCACCCTTGCGGCCGGAAGTAAGCAGGCCAGCTGATTTGGAGGACGCTAACTCGGCCCGCTAGCCAGCCGCCGCCTTCTCCATCGCGACTTCCGCTTGCAGGTTCTCGACATCGCGGAAGATCGACGCAACCGCCAGGACACGGCCGTTGCGCTTGAAGCGAAGCACGCAGTCCTTGCCTGCGATGTCGCCCTCGATGGCAAGCTCGTCCCATTTTTCCGCGTGGCCAACATAGTTGATCGGCACGTCGTAATGCTGGCTCCAGAAGAACGGCACGTCGGTGAATTTCTCCCCGTAACCGAGCATATTGCGCGCCGCTTTTTGCCCCTGCCGCTCGGCGACCACCCAATGCTCGACGCGGATGTTTTCGCCGCTATGCGGGTCGGGCCAGCGCGCAATATCGCCGGCCGCGAAAATGCCGGGCACGCTGGTCTCCAGATAGCTGTTCACCGTGACGCCGCGATCGAGCGCGAGGCCGGCGCTCTCCGCCAACTCAAGACGTGGCCGCACCCCGACGCCGACTACGACCATGTCGGCCTGCAATAGGCCTCCGCTCTTGAGCCGGACCTTGTCGCTTTCGATCCCAGCCGCGGTTTCGCCGAGATGGAAGATGACGCCATGCTCCTCGTGCAGCGAGCGGATAAAATCTCCCATCTGCGGCCCGAGAATGCGCTCCATCGGCCGCGCCTCAGGTGCCACCACATGAACCTCGATGTCGCGGTTGCGTAAAGCGGCGGCGACTTCGAGCCCGATGAAGCTCGCCCCGATCACAACCATCCGGCGCGCTTCCTTCGCCCGCGCGATGATCGCGCGGCAATCGGCCAGCGTGCGGAGGGTGTAAACATGCGCGGCGTCGGCGCCCGGGATCGGCAATTTCACCGGCTCGGCGCCAGTCGCCAGCAGCAAGCGGTCGAAGGCAATCCTGCTGCCATCGGCAAGCGCGACCTCGCGCGCGCGCGGATCGACGCCGGCCGCATGCGTCTTCAGTCGCAGGTCGATGCCATTGTCGGCGTAAAATCTCTCCGGACGCAGCGGGACCCAGTCCTCGGGCGCGGTGCCGGCGAGATAATCCTTGGAGAGATTGGGCCGGTCGACGGGAGCGGCGTCGTCGTTGCTGAGCATGACAATGCTGCCGCCATATTGCTCGCGGCGGAGCATCTCGGCGGCGGCGAAACCTGCCGCTCCGCCTCCAATGATCACGATCTTTTCCGGCGCCGCGCCCGGGCGGCGCTCGCGGACTTTCGGCTGCTCTTTCTTTTCGCGCACGAAGATCTTGCCGCCGCGCTCTTCCACCGACCAGCAGTCGAGCGGACTCAAGGCCGGAGCCCGCACAGCCTCGCCGGTCCGAAAATCGAAGCAGGCGTGATGCCACGGACAGCGTATGAGGTTGCCGGTCACGATGCCGTCGGCGAGCGGCGCGTGGTAGTGCGTGCAGTGCGCGCCCACGGCAAAGATCTCCGTGCCTTGCCGCACCAACACAACCTCCTCGTCGCCGACATGGCCGGCCAGCATCCCGCCGTCGGCAAGCACGCCGAGCTCGATCCCCTGCGCAAAGTCAGGGCCGGTCGGTTTTGCTGCGTCCTGCGCCATGCTTGTTCTCCAACTTTCTGCGGTATCCGTCCGCCAGCATCCAATGCATTGGATGTTACCCCTGCGGAAACGTTCCGATCCGGGAACCTTTTTCCCAGCCTCCATCCAATGTTCCGGATACGAGCACTGGAGAAGAAAAGGATGCACACCCTAGCAAAGGCCCGGCCGATCGAGCTGCACCGGCGCCCGTCGCATTACCCAGGCCACCCGGGTCTCTCTCTTTGCCTCTCTGCTCGGATGGTCATTGTCTCCCGCAACACTTCAAAAATTACCGCAGTTGACCAACCAAACATCAGCACGCCGTTCATCGCGGTCATTGGCCCAAGCAATTGCCAGCGCTCCAACGGAGTCACGTCGCCGTAACCGAGCGTTGTGTAATTTACAAAGGCAAAATAAATGAGACCAGTGCCGGGAGGTGCAACACCGACGATTGTGTAAGCCAATGACCAAACGAGCACTTCGGCAACATGCGCGGCCATCAAGACTGAAACGGTCGCAATCATGACGGCGATCAGTCGAAGCGACTGACGCAACGTTGCACCCTCACCCGCGATGCGCGCCGCCCATAATACAGCCGCCATCAAAAATGCATGGATTGCAATGTTGCAAACACTGACGGCGGCACCTACGAGAATTTGGCGCAACATGCAGATGGCTCCGGCGATGGATGAACCTCACTGAACCCTGGGTGGCAACAGATAAAGCGTCATCGCGAAAACCAGGTACACCATCAGGACGAGCACGCCGACAAACCACGCCGAGCGCCCGCTACTGGTCACCAGGGACGCAGTCATGGTGGCGATGAGCATCATGACCACCGCGCCCGGCCAGAATTGCAGGTTCATCGGCGTCGGGCCAATGACGTAGCTAAGCAGCACAAGCACTGGGGCAACGAAGAGCGCGATTTGGGCCGCGCTCCCCAGCGCGATGCCCACGCTCAGGTCCAGCCGGTTTTTGCGCGCGCCGGAAAACGCCGAGGCCATCTCCGCCGCACCGCCCACCAGCGCCACGACGATGAAACCCACGAACGCAGGAGTCATCCCGAGCGCCACCGACGCCTGCTGCACCGATTCGACGAACGCGTGGCTTACCATCGCCACCAGTACTGTGACGCCGGCCAGCGTGCCCAGGGCCAAGCTCAATGGCCACTGCGCTTCGCCGGTTTCCGCGTGTTCCGCGCCACCGAAGAATTCGCGATGTGTCTTGAGTGAGAACAACAGGCCCAATCCGTAGGCGACGATGAGCAGCACAGACAGACTCACGCTTAACGTCGCAATGAATTCTGACCCAGCCGTGGAATCGGCTACAGAGATGGCCGAGGGAACTAGCAATGCGATCGTAGCCAGAAAGAGCAATCCCGCCTGCAGACGCGCGTTGCCGCGGTTGTATTCCTGGACACGGTGCTTGAGTCCGCCGAGCAGAAACGAGGCGCCCAACATGAACAACGAGTTGGTCACGATCACCCCGGCGATGGATGCCTTCACCAGCGCGTATTGCCCGGCGTTCAAAGCAGCCAGCGCAATGATAAGTTCGGTCAAGTTTCCGAGCGTGGCGTTGAGCAGGCCACCGATCGTATCGCCCGTCTTCGCCGCTACGGATTCGGTGGCGTGACTCAGCAACGCGGCCAATGGCACGATGGCCAGGACGGACAGCACAAAAAGCAGCGTGTGCGCTTCTGGCTTGAGCCACTCAGCGGCGAACAGCACGGGCACGAAGACCAGCAGCCAGAGCAGTGGATTGTGACGGATTTCTTTAAGCAACGGATTCATGAGCCCCCCTAGAAACGACCTTTCGCATTCCGTTGACCCGACTTCCGAAGTCCGAAATCACTTTTAACCCGGGCGTGCCGCTGACGGCGGACTGCGGGGCAATTCTGCTTATATCACAGGAGCAACAGCCGGAGACCCGGTGTGAATAACCGACCTCAGCAATTCGCTTGCGCCAGACCACAATATCTGCACACCAAGGCAGAACAAAATGAAAGCGGATAGTCGCACGGCGATGTCGGTTCCTCCTTGGCCGAGCAACCGTCGCAAGCGATTAGCGTAGGCAAAACATAGAAAGATGGTAACGGCGATTACCGCTATGGCGCCTAGACCGGCTACAACAAATATAACCTCGTCCGCGGAATTCTTATAGGAAGCTTTTGAAAGCCCAAGACTGATCACTACCGCGATAGTTCCCGGCCCCGTGGTGAGCGGCAGTGTCAGTGGATAGAAAGCCAGGCTAAACGGATTTGTTCGCAGCTCTCCTCCATCTTCTGGCTTTATGTCCTTGTGGCTGCCTTCGTTGAGAAGCTTCCACCCGGAGACGGCAATGATAAGTCCGCCGGCAACGCGAAGAACTGGAATAGAAATCCCGTAGAACTCGAGGATGACGGCGCCCAACAAAAATGAGCACACGAGCACGATGAACGAGTTTATCGCTACGCGCTGCGCAAGGGCGCGGAGAATGTCGGGTGCGGTACCGCGCGTCAGCCCCAGGAAAACGAGTGCCGATCCGGGTGGGTTTACCACCGGAAAAATCGCCGCGAGAACCAGAAGGAAGGTGTTTATGGCGATGTTCATTCAAGGCCCGTTGTTCCTGGCTATGCCTTCGGCCGGGACACCCGACGCCCAGTCAGCATGAGGTTACCGATTTTTTCAAGATGCCGAGTAAAGCAGAAGACCGAGAACAAGACGGCCATCATTAGCAACGAGCGGTCGAAACTGAGCTCAAACACGTCCGAATATCGGTAAACAACGAACGAGAAGATCGAGCTTGCGAAGATGAAGCTCAGGCGGCTAATAAAAAGGATGATATGCGCGACCAGTTGCTGCTGGGGCAAATCGAACGGCGGATTATGCCGCAGGCGTTCCCAATATGTGAATTGGACGAAGGCAACAGCAATCAACAGGATAATTTGGTCTCGCCCCGTCGTGATCTGTTGAAATTGGATCAATTGCCGGAAGATCGGAATCCCATCCCAGAGGATGAGGATCATTCCGGCAATTTCAACGACGAAGAAAATCACATAGATGAGCAAAAGCGGTCCGCTTTTCTAGTCGGTTCAGATCCATGGGCCTTCCGCATCGCCTGAAATCGATCGTCTCCTGGGTCAGAACCTGACCGGGCACCATGATCGGAAGGCCCGGCGGGTAGGGGACTACGAAATTGGCTGAAACCAACTCCGGCCCATCCTTTAGCCGTGGCCTTCCGCCGTCGTCGGTTCGACTATGCAGCCTTTTTCTTGTCGATCCCCTTCGCCAGCCGGTCAGGTCGCAGGAGCTTGAGACCTCTCGCGGCCTCGTAGCCGTGGATCTCCTTCACGTCGAGCTTGCGCATGAAATCGATCGTCTCCTGGGTCAGAACCTGACCGGGCACCATGATCGGGAAGCCCGGCGGATAGGGGATGACGAAATTGGCTGATACCAATTCAGGCCCATCCTTCAGCCGCTTGTTGATCTCGGCGCTATTGAGCGGAATGTACTCGCAACCAGTCTCGTCGTAGGCGCCGAAGAACGCCGTGCGCATGTCTCCCTCAGGCGTCTTGTCACCCGCGTCTCCGCGGAACGCCTTGTGGAATCTGCTGAAGTTGGGAAGGTCTGGCACGTCTTCCATCAGGCTCTTCACCCTGGCAGCAAAAGCCTTTTGGCCGCCTTCGCCACCATTCCTGAGGTTGTTTTCGACATCGTTGCAGATTTCGACCAGCACGCGAACAAGCAGGGCGACGTCGCTGCGCGTGTTGTTGATATTCGACTGGATCAGAACGGAATTTCGCGACGTCTTGTTGACCTGGATGTTGTATTTGTTCGCGAGAATGCCCTTGAGCTGCGTTCCGTCGAAGCCTGCCTTTCCGCACACGAGCGTCATCCGTGTCGGATCGAGGTAGAACTCGTCTTCCCGCATCGCCTTTACAATGTCGCCCCAGGTGACGCCCTCGCTCAGGTAGTCAGTGAAGCCGGACTGGCGATACTCCTTGGGAATTATCTCGTCGGCGCCGAGAATCTTGAAATATTTCGAAATCAGCGGATGGCGGTTCACGGCCATCCGTATTTTCAGCGCGATGGATATTGCGTTCATCACAAGTCCGTATCCCTCAAGGTCCATCTGCCGCCGGGCAATTTCGAGGCCGGCGATCAGTTGCTGATTGGGGCTTGTCGAGGCATGGGTCATAACAGCCTCGCGGAACTGGCTGGCCACCGATGCATAGTCGACGTCCTTCACGAGAATCATCGATCCCTGGCGGATGGCCGACATCGACTTGTGCGTGGAGTTGGTCTGATAAACCCGCAGCCGCATCTTCCGCGGGTCGGGGATGAGTCGAGCGGCCATCAATTTATCGTTCGATGGCTTGTCGCCGAGTTCGGCTTGCTGCTTCTCATACGCCTTCACCGAAGCCGGATCTTTCATCCATTCCTCGAGGGCTGCCGCGGCGCCCATCGCGGTGCGGGGCCGCAAGAACGGGGACCAGTGCGCAAAACCAGACCACGCCTCATCCCAGAGGAAAATGAGATCCGGCTTGATCGCCAGGCATTCCTCCATGACGCGACGCACGTTGTACATATGCCCGTCGAAGGTGCAGTTTGTGAGGTCGAGCATGCGCAGGCGATTGAGCCTGCCTTCAGCCTTCAGGGCGAGCAATGCCGTCTTGATCGTCTTCAGCGATACCGCCCCGTACATGGAGTAAGCCGTAAGCGGGAAGGCTTCGACATAGAGCGGCTGGCCGCCACCGAGCACCATGCCGTAGTGGTGGGACTTGTGGCAGTTGCGGTCGACCACAACGATATCGCCGGGGGCGACAAGCGCCTGCACCACCATTTTATTGCTGGTCGAGGTGCCGTTCGTCACGAAGAAGCAATGATCCGCGCCGAACGCTCGAGCGGAGTCCTCCTGGGCCTTTTTGATGTTGCCCGTAGGCTCCAGCATGCTGTCGAGGCCGCCGGTCGTGGCGCTGCTTTCGGCGAGGAACAGGTTGATGCCATAGAACTCGCCCATGTCCCTGATCCATTGAGACCGGAAAACGGACTTGCCGCGCGCGATCGGCAGCGCATGGAATGTTCCGATCGGGCGCTGGGCGTATTTCTTCAGATTGTCGAAGAACGGAGTCGTGACGCGCGCCTGGACGCCTTCGAGGATGCTGAGGTGTATCTCCAGTGGCTCCTCAACGCCGTAGAAAATACGGCGCACGCAGTCCCCGTCAGGGTTTCCGGCAAGGTTCTCGACGTCGCGGTCGGTCGTTACGTAGAGATCCAGCTCGGGCCTGATGTGATTGATCACAGCGGCGAGCTGCAATGCTGATCCGTCGGAAGCGGCTTGTCCGAGGATCGGATCGAGCACGCTTCGCAGCACCGGCGCATCGTGTTTCGAGCGGAACGGAACGCCTTCACCTACGACCACGGCGGCGATCTGGGGGTTTACGATGATGGCGCAGACTGCGTCTTCGAAGCTGCCGACAATAACCGGTTCGTAGTTGAATGAATCCTCCGGCCGACGCACCCGCCGGATTTCGGCGGCGAGCGCAGGCCAGCGCGTGGAAGGCTGCGGACTGATGAAGAGCACCTCAAAATACGGCAGATGCTTTTCTGACCTGCCGATAACGCTCGGCATGAGATCAGGAAGTGTGTCGGGCTCATCGTCCCGCATCTCGCCTTCGGACTCGCGAGCGTAGGAGTTGGTCAGGATCGCATCGGAAATTCGCCGCACCAGCCGGGCGGTGCCGGCAGCGTCGTTGGCGGCAATCCGATCGTTGAGCGCCCGCATGAGGCGCAATCCCGGATAGGCATGAAATTCTTCGAGGACTGCGAGATCTTTCAATGCTGTCTCGACGGCGGCTCTGTCGCCTTTGCCGGCGGACCAGCTATCGGCGGCTGTCATCACTGCACGCCATGAATCGGAGCGTGCTGAGTGCATCAGGAAGAACTGATCGATCCGTGGCTTCGTCATTGGCCGACTCCTCTTATCCGAAGGAAAAACATCCATCCAAATAACGAATAAACATCAACTGCTGGGGCGGTTATATTGGCCCTAGGGGCAATGCCACTCTTGAAAAAATGAAGTAAGCTGAAAAAACAGGTCGATCTCAGCGGGGCACCACGTCATGCAAGCATTTTTCGCGTTCCTGCAAAAAAATCCCTATTTGTTGCTGTTTTTAGTTGTCGGATTGGCCGTCTGGATCGGCCGCGTCAACGTCAAGGGTTACGGGCTCGGCATGGTGGCCGGGGCCATCGTTATCGGCTGCGGCATCTCGGTCTGGGGCTCCGCCTACGGCGCCAAGCTCGAGCTCAACAACTTCGCCAAGAGCCTGTTCTACTACCTGTTCATGTATGGCGTCGGGCTGCGCGTCGGACCCTCCTTCATTAACAGCCTCGGCGGCGACGGTCTCAAATTCACTCTGCTTGCCGTCGTTACCGCGTTCCTAGGTCTGGGATTGTCCGTGGCAGGCGCTGTCCTCTTTGACCTGCCGGCAGGCGCTGCCGGCGGCATCCTGGCCGGCTCGCAGACCATGTCAGCCGCCATCGGCTCGGCCGAGCAGGCGATCTCGGTGATCGAACTGCCGCCCGGAACGACGCCGGAAGCCGTTTCGGCGATGATCGCGCTGTCCTACGGCATCACCTATATCTGGGGAACCGTCGGCATCATCCTGATCGTCAAGTACCTGCCGAAGTGGTGGGGCATCGATGCAAAGGCGGCGGCAAAGAAGTACGAGGAAGAATTCGGCGTGAATAACGTCGAAGGCGCCGGCCTTTCCGGTTTTCGTCCATTCGGGTTGCGCGCTTATAAATTGGAAAATGCCTCGACTGCCGGACAAAGCATCGAAGCCTTCCGCAGCGCGCATCCCGAATATCGTATTGTCAATGTCGTTAGGAACAATGAATTGGTGGGCGCCGATCCTGCCACCGTGCTGCAAAAGGGCGACATCGTCGCTCTCGGCGGAAAGATCGAAAGCCTGACCGACAAGATGGGTCTGATCGGGACGGAGGTGGCGGATCAGAAAGCTTTGAACATCCCGCTGGATCAAGCCGAAATCCTGGTGACCAACAAGGAAGCGGTGGACCGCGAGCTGGTTTCTTTCCGGGACGCGCCCTTTGCCGGCCAGTTGCAGCTCGTCAAGTTTGAGCGAAGCGGGGTGCCGTTCCCCGTCGGTCTCAAGACCAAACTGCAGAGGAGGGACATCCTCACGGTGGTCGGTCTCGCGGGTGCGGTGAAGGAAGCCGGCAATCTACTCGGCCGTATAGCGCGTCCGAGCACCGCCACGGACCTGCTGACTCTGTCGGCGGGCATGATCCTCGGGTTCCTGATCGGCCTCATCCAGTTCCCGGCCTTCGGTGCGAGTGTCGGCCTGGGCAATGCCGGCGGGCTCCTGCTGTCAGGCGTGATCGTTTCTTCCCTCGTGTCCAGGCTTCGCTTCTTCGGCAATACGCCGAACGCCGCCCGCAACATTCTGGAAGATCTCGGCCTGGTGGTGTTCGTGGCGATCGTCGGCGTCAACGCCGGCAACAGCCTGCTCGCACAACTGACCGGCGCGATCGCGCTGAAGATCTTCATCGTCGGTTTCATCGCCTGCACGATCCCGCCGTTCATCGCCTGGATCATCGGGTACCACTTCTTCAAGATCAACCCGGCGGTGCTGATGGGTGGTGTCGCGGGTGCGCGTTCGCACTCGGGCCCGTGCCGCGAGGCGGCGGTGGAGATCCAGAGCACGGTGCCGTGGATCGGCTTCCCGGTGGCCTATGCGGTGTCGGGCGTGCTGCTCACGATCTTCGGCTACTTCGCGATGATCCTGGCGCAGTAACCTCGTCAGATACCCGCGGCGCCAAATGATGGCGCCGCGGGTCACTTGGGAAGGATAATCATTGCCTGATCTCACTTCCGAATGTTTCCGGGATATCGGCGCAAAAACAAATTCAATCCAGACAAGACAAGAACTGGAAGCTCATGCCCGGGACAAACGTTTCACGCATTCTTTGGATGCATCATCTTTTAGACTTGGGAGAGCGCGCCGATGTCCTTCATCCATAAGGCAGTAACGAATGCTCCCGAAATTTTCCTCCTTTTGTCGATTGCCTTAGGCACTCTCCTTGGCCGCGTACGTCTGTACGGTTTTGCGCTCGGTGCGACGGCTTGCACTTTGATCGTGGCTGTTATCATCGGCCAGATCGGCACTTTTGTTATCCCGCCCATACTGAGATCGATTTTATTCGCTCTGTTTGTATTCACTATCGGATTTCGTTCCGGCCCAGAGTTCTTTGCATCGCTCAGTCTTCGAACGTTGACGCAGGTCATTTTGGCTTTGGTCATCGGTGGTACCGGCCTGGCCATTGTTCTGTTATTTGCATTCACACTTCATTTCGACATGGGCACCGCGGCCGGTGTGGCGGCTGGGGCCTTGACGCAATCATCTGTCATTGGGACCGCGACCGGAGCGCTTCAGCAACTCGGCCTGCCTGACAGCGTCCTGCAACAGCAGCAAGCGAATATTGCCGCCGGTTATGCGGTCACTTACATCTGCGGCTACATTCTCGTCCTTCTGTTTGTGCCTTTTGTTGCGCCGCGATTGATGAGAATCAATCTCAAGGAAGAAGCGGCAAAACTTGAAGCCGAGCTGTCAGATCGACCCCAAGCCTGCAGAGGGGAAACTGACCTATCGAAAATTCCAGGCGCGCGCCTACCGAATTTCCGAAGCCGCGGGCCAAACCGTTGGAGAAATTGAAGAGAGGATAGGAAGACGCGCCGTTATTGAGCGCATTCTACGCGATGGCGAGGATGTGGTGCCAAGCGCCGACGTAAAACTTCAGGCTGGTGACGACATTTTGCTCGCCGGCCCCACCGCGGCGATTATTGCGGCAAGGTCTTTCCTTGGTCAGGAAATCGAGGGCGAAGCGATCACGGAACGCGTCACCGGCGAAGTGACGGAGGTTCTCGTCACAGCCCGCGACCTGCACGGACGAACGCTTAGCGACATTGTCGATCGCATCGGCAAGGAAGCGCGGGGGGTATTTTTGCGCTCGATCGTCCGCCGGGGGCGGGAAGTGCCGGTCACGCCCGGCACAAAAATCTATGTTGGCGATATACTGACACTGACCGGCATCTCTGAGGATGTAAGGCGGGTTCTGCCGAAGGTCGGACAAGAGGTGCTCCTCCGCGACCGCACCGATACCGTGTTTCTCGCCGGCGGTCTGGCTGTAGGGCTTTTCATCGGATTGCTGAGTCTGACGGTCGGCTCCGTTCCTCTGACGTTGGGTGGCGGCGGCGGGGCGCTTATCGCGGGCTTGATTTGTGGCTGGTTGCATTCGCGCCGTCCAACGACAGGGTCGCTACCCCCGGCCGCGCAGCAAACCCTGATCGATATTGGGCTGGGTGGATTTATTGCGGCTATTGGATTGGCGAACGGACCGGCGGCCTTGAGCGCCATTCAAGCTCATGGTCTGGAGCTACTGGCCGTGGGAGCGGTCGTGACTCTGGTGCCGATGATCGTCGGAACATTGGTCGCCTACCACATTTTGCGTATGAATCCGGTGGTTATCTGCGGCGCGCTGGCAGGGGCCATGACGGTTGATGCCGCGGTCACCGGCGCCTGCGAGGTGGCTGAGAGCGAGACGCCAGTGCTCGGCGTTGCCGTCCCATACGCCGTTGCCAACGTGCTGCTCACGATGTTGGGACCAATCATTGTAGGCGTTCTTTACGCCGGATGAGCCGGCGTCTCTTGAGTGTCTGATCTCTGTAAAAAGATTTACCCGGAATGAACGCCCTCGAGACGATGTATATTCGCTGCCTGTCCGTCGATTGACCTTCAAGCGATACAGGGCGTGACGTCTCTCACTAGGACAAACGGCTATCGTGCCAACGTCCCAAGAACTGAGGTCTCCATCGCTCCGGAAAAAATGAGCCATGCAGGTGCAGCAGCCATTTGAGTTTGCAATTCGCCTGGCCTTTCTGGGCGCCCTTGTATTCTGGTCGTTGATAATCATTCGACCGTTTATTGGGATCATGGCCGGCAGCGTTATTCTGGCGGTTTCGCTCTATCCGATTTTTTCGCAGGTGGCGAAGTGGCTCGGCGGGCGCCGAAAATTAGCAGCGGCTCTCGTCACGGTCCTCGGTCTCCTGGTCGTCCTCGGGCCGGTGACTTGGCTTGGATTGGGTTTAGTGAGCGCAACGGAAACTCTTTATGAACGGCTCAATTCCGGAGAAGTATCCATTCCCCAACCTATCGAGACCGTCAAAAGCTGGCCATTGATTGGGGAGCAACTGTTCCGTGTTTGGGAACTTGCCTCAACCAATCTCAAGGCGGCGGTTATCGAAATCGTTCCTCAACTGAAACCGCTCGGCAGCCTGGTGCTTAGAGTAGCGCGTAACGTAGGCGCAGGCCTTATTTATTTCCTTGTGTCCGTTATCATAGCGGGGTTCCTGCTTCCGCAGGGCCCATCGCTGGTCGAGGCCTTCGCTCGTTTTTTACGAAGACTTGTTTCGAAGCGGGGCGAGCAATTCGTTCAATTGGCCGGCGCAACAATACGGTCTGTGTCGCAGGGCGTGATCGGTATCTCACTTTTGCAGGCTCTTCTCGCCGGTATCGGATTGATGGTAGCCGGCGTACCCGGCGCAGGTCTTATCGCTTTCTGCGTTCTCATCCTGGGGATCGTTCAAATTGGACCAGCCTTGATTTTGATTCCAGTCATTATCTGGAGCTGGATAACGATGGAAACAACAACGGCACTCATCTTCACGGCCTACATGGTGCCGGTAAATTTGGTGGACAACGTATTGAAACCGATCGTCATGGCCCGCGGCTTGACCACACCGATTATGGTGATCTTCATAGGTGTCGTGGGCGGTGCTCTTCTACATGGAATCGTCGGTCTCTTCGTTGGACCAATTGTTTTGGCGGTGGCTTGGGATTTGCTGGTTGCTTGGGTCCGGGAGGATGAAACAATTCCGACTTAAGGGCTGGGTAGCCTGCAGCTCGTCAGCACGATCCGCATGCGCGGGCATTCTCCGCCAACCATTCGGGCCGACGGTTCTCCCGAGTTGTCGGCATTCAATCCTTCGGCCGGGTAAAGGGCACAAAGCGTACGAAGATAACGGAGCGCGTCTTCGTCTCACCCGGCGCGATCTTTTCGACGACGGTGAGCTGCTGTGTGGCGGACGCGGGTCCCAGCGGCATAACGAGCCGGCCGCCCACTTTGAGCTGCTCGATCAGCGGCGGCGGTACATGCCCGAGGGCGGCTGTCACCACAATTGCATCGAACGGGCCGCACTCCGGCCAGCCATGGTAACCGTCCGCAACCTTTGTGCTCACATTGTCATAACCGAGGTCTCTGAGCACCCTCGCCGCGGCCTCGCCAAGCGCAGGTACAATCTCAACGGTACAGACCTTATGCGCCAGCCGCGCCAGTATGGCGGCCTGGTAACCTGAGCCGGTGCCAATTTCCAGGACCGCATGGCCGGACTGAACGTCAGCGAGATGGGTCATTAGGGCGACGATGAACGGCTGCGACATTGTCTGGCCCTGGCCGATTTGCACCGGCCTGTCCGCGTATGCGACCGAGCAAGAACCCGCGGGGATGAACCGATGGCGCTCCGTTTGCCCCACGACCGCCAGGACGCTCTCCGATATGCCTTGTGGCCCCAAGCCACCGGCGTTGGAGCGCGCGTAGGCCCGAATCGTATCGACCATCGCAGCGCGTTCGCGGACGCATTGTGCGTCCTCTGCCACTGCTTTACCTGGGACAGCAATCAACACGAGCAGCAGCAATTTCTTCATCATCGTGTGGCCTCCGGCACGTCCGCACAACGCATAGGCGTTCAACGGAAACGTTACGAGAACCATGCATTTCTTCTGCCATTAGAGCTCTTGACGCATTGCTACATTGCAAATCGGGCGTTTTCTTGTGAGCCATAGCGTGCTCCAGTGGCTTGGGCATACCGTGGCTAAATACGGCGCACAAACCGATTTATTGGTGTGACATGGAGAGCCGGCTCCACATTTCTGTTCTACAGCAGTCGCCAGAGGCTCACGACAATAAGGACGAGCCGCTCTGGCAAGACATCAGGCTATTGGGCCAACTCCTGGGGGACACGATAAGAGATCAGGAAGGCGACGCGGTATTTAATGTCGTGGAGCAGGTCCGGCAGCAATCGGTACGCTTTCGGCGGGATGAAGATCCGGCTGCCCGTTCGGAGCTTGAAGAGATCTTAAATCAACAAGCGCGCGGTCATACGATCGAGATAATTCGGGCATTCAGTTATTTTTCCCACCTCGCGAACATAGCAGAAGACCGGCATCACATTCGCCGAACCCGAGCACATTCCCATTCAGTTTCTGCTCCACGCGAGGGCACGATGGAGCATGCGCTTCGCCGCGCTAATGACGCCAATATTTCTTCATCGCAGTTGCAACGCTTTTTTGCGCAGGCACTCATCTGCCCCGTTTTGACGGCTCATCCGACAGAGGTGAGGCGCAAAAGTGCCATGGACCGCGAGATGGAGATATCCGACCTACTCGATGAGCGCGACCGCGTTCGGCTCACGCCAGCCGAGCAGGCCGATAATGAGGCCGCTTTACGACGCGCAATTCTCACGCTGTGGCAGACCAGCATTTTGCGCCGAAGCAAACTCAGGGTTGTCGACGAGGTAATGAACGGGCTTTCCTACTACGAGTACACGTTCTTACATCAACTGCCGCGCTTTTATGCTGATCTCGAGGACACGCTTTTCAGCAGGAATTTGTCCGACAAAGGCGAACTCCCATCATTTTTGAAAATGGGCAGCTGGATCGGTGGTGACCGAGACGGCAATCCGTTCGTAGATGCAAAGGTGCTTCGGCAAACCCTTGTGCTTCAAAATCAGACAGCAATGAAGTTCTACCTTGACCAGGTGCAGGCGCTTGGAGCCGCCCTGCCGCTGGATGCGCGGTTGGTAGGTGTCTCCAAAGAGCTGGAGCAGCTGGCTGCCGGCTTCAAAGATCCCTCGCCTCACAGGCGCGACGAGCCATACCGCCGCGCAATGTCTGCAATTTATGCGCGGCTTGCCGCCACGGCTCACGTCTTGGGTCAGAACGAAGATAAAGCCGCGATAGCCTACGCGGCTACGCCGTATACCGATGCGGGCGAGGTCGCCGCTGATCTCGATATCGTTCACTTGTCATTGGTGGCCAATGGTTCGGAGCCTTTAGCTCGCGGCCGATTGCGACACCTGCGCCGGGCCGTCAAGGTATTTGGATTCCATCTCGCTAGTCTCGATGTCCGTCAGAACTCAGATGTGCACGAGCGCACGATCAGTAATCTGTTGGAGATGGCTCAACCAGGGACAAACTATCGCAACTTGCCAGAAGAGGAGCGCATCAGAATTCTGTTGGCGGAACTTGCTACTGCGCGCCCATTGGCATCTTCGTTCCTGCAATATTCAGACGAGACCGCAGCGGAGTTTGCGATTGTTCGGGAGGTTAAGGAGGCGCAGGCGCGCTTCGGGAAGGCTTCAGTAGCCAGCTACGTCATATCGAAAACGAACGCTGTTTCGGATGTGCTGGAGGTAGCGGTCCTATTAAAGGAAGCTGGTTTGCTTCGTCCTCACTCGAACGAGCTTGATCTCAACATTGTTCCTTTGTTCGAAACCATCGACGATTTGCGCAGCAGCGCGCGCCTCATGGACGAGCTTCTTAGCCTGCCCCAATACAAAGCCTTCCTCGAAAGCCGCAATGGCGTCCAGGAAGTCATGCTGGGATATTCGGACAGCAACAAGGATGGCGGATTCCTGACCTCCGGTTGGGAATTGTATCGAGCCGAGATCGCCCTGATTGATGTATTCAAACGATACGGCGTGCGCCTACAGCTGTTCCACGGGCGGGGCGGCTCTGTCGGGCGCGGTGGCGGACCAAGCTATGAGGCGATACTTGCGCAACCAGGTGGCGCTGTGCAGGGCGCTATCCGCGTCACCGAACAAGGCGAGGTGATCGCAGCCAAATATTCTAACCCTGAGGTTGGCCGTCGCAACATCGAGATTCTTGCTGCAGCGACTTTGGAAGCCACGCTTTTGGAACCAAAGGAAGCCGCGCCTCGCGAGCAGTACTTGAGCGCAATGCAGGAGCTATCGGACATTGCCTATCGCGCTTACCGACACCTCGTTTATGAAACTGACGGCTTCGACCGGTATTTCTGGAGTTCTACCGTCATTGGTGAGATCGCCAACCTAAATATTGGCAGCCGTCCGGCTTCGAGGACCGACTCACGACGGATTGAGGACCTTAGAGCAATTCCGTGGGTCTTCGGCTGGGCACAATGTCGCTTGATGTTTCCCGGGTGGTATGGCTTTGGCACCGCCGTGAGGGAATGGCTACAAACAAATCCGAACGACGGCATGGCAACGCTACGGGCAATGTATCGAGAGTGGCCATTCTTCCGGACACTGCTGTCCAATATGGACATGGTGCTTGCGAAGAGCGACATCGCCATCGCCTCACGGTATGCAGAGCTGGTCGAGCCCGGACTACGTGAGGCGATCTTTCCCACGCTGCGTAAGGAATGGAACGAGACGGTTGACGCCCTGCTCTCCATAAGCGAACAGCAGGCGTTGCTCGAACAAAATCCGCTACTCGCGCGCTCTATCCGAAACCGCTTTCCATACATCGACCCCCTCAATCACATCCAGATCGAGCTATTGAAGCGCCACCGAGGCGGAGAAACCAGCGATGCGGTCGTCGATGGCATCCATCTTACCATTAACGGCATCGCGGCTGGCTTGCGCAACAGTGGATAAGACTTCCCGCACCGTCGTCAATCGAAGCCACAAAGCCAAATTGTGGATCACTTGCCTCGATCCGCTGCTTAAGCACGAAGGAAAGTGGGTTCAAAAAGCAAGCCGGACCAGGCCTGCCGGCGATGGAAGTGGACGCAGTGCCGATGCACCGGCGGAAGTCGAGTCCCCCTTAGTTGGGATAATAGTACCCTCGACGGTAATATCCCGGCGCGTATTGTGCCCTCGGATACGGCTCCGCATAACCGTACGCGTTGTACTCCGGAGACCGGTAGACGTAAGGCGGCTGTTGCACATACTGCGGCGGAGCATAGCCCTGCCGGTAGACGCTTTGCGGTGACGGGCCGGTGGCGGAAAAGTCCGGCGGTGATCCTGCGATTGCTTGACCGGCCTGGCCACCGCGCGCACCCCTGACCGCCTGCTGCGCGCTCCGCTGCGCATTGATACGCGCGAGAGCGACCTGCTCGCTTCCGGTGAGCACGACCTTCGTATTGGGTAATCCTTCCTCCGTCACGAGCGCGAATAATACAGCGGCGTTCTCAGGCGCCAGTCGTACGCAGCCGTGGCTCGCAGGGGAGCCAAGCCGCTTGACCTCGAAGGAGCCGTGAATTGCGTGACCCTGTTTAGTGAAGAAGATGGAATGCGGCATGGGCGCGTCATCCCACTCCTTAGAATAATGGTCGGCCTCCATTCTGAAAGCTGTGAAACTGCCAGATGGTGTCGGGTGTTCGCTCCTTCCGGTGGAAACCGGCCAGGTCGCCAGAGCCTCACCGTCTCAGGATGACGGTTAGGGTTTGCGCGGATTTATCGATCTGGATGAGAAGGGCCGCAGAGGCAGAAGAGGGAATGCCCCAGAAACCTACCGCCAGCAAAGCGATCGTATGAATTCGCATCGCGGACCTAACCCTCAGGCCTTTTGACCAACTCCTATCAATTCGGCCGATCCCCAATTAGTTCCGCGAGAGGCGATAGCTAAAAAGCTAAGGGATAGCGAACTGGGGGTCACGCCGAAACGCCCGGCTTATCGCAATAGCGTGGTTGCCATGCGGCTGGCGGATCCGCTACCGGGCCTCTGCGGATTGTACGAACAAGTTGCCGATCAGCGATGACATGATGCTTGGCAGTTCATTGCGTTGAAACGGAACTGGCCGGCACATGCCCATGGTAACCAGGCCAAGCCGCGCCATGCGTTGCGCGGCATACATCGACTCCGCGGCGCTGGTTGCCACGCGCTCGGCGATGGCTCCTCCTATGTGCTGAGATAATGTAGCCCCGGCAAAGTCGACCGCGCCGAGCTTGCCTGCTTCAACGATGAGCCGGCGCAACAGATGCACGGTGGCGAGTGCAGTCGGCCGGTGGCCGTAGCAGGTGGCGATCTCGCGCACCATCCGGATGCTGCAGGCGATGAAGAATATGGCGTCTGTGATCGCTGTGGGGCTGATCGCCGTAATCCCGAAGGCGCGGGCACTCGCACGCCGTACGATTGCTTCTGCATCCCGGTCCAGCGGCGTCAGAACGGTTTGCGACAAGATGTCGATTTGCTGTGCGGGAGAATGATGCTGTTGCAGCTGTCGCTGAAAAGCTTCAAGCCCTGCTGCGGTTTTAGCGTTCACCGGGATCTCAGCAATCACGCTGCGGATGGCTTCCTGGACGTCGGAAGGGCGCACATTCTGCCTTGGCCCAGTTAAACGCTGCTGGTTGATCTGCACATTTTTGAGGGCCAGATAGCTCCTCATTTCATGCGCAATGATGGCTCCCGCCCCCAAAATGCCCATGATCACTGCTGCAGTCGCGCTCCACCCGAGGCCGTTGCTGTAATGAAACGCCGAACCGATCCAAAGATAAAGGTCGACGGCCAGCCAGCAACAAAACGCGGTGATCAGAGCCGTAAACGCCAACTTTCTCAGCAGTCCACCGCGCCGCGGCGTGGTTGACGTGGCAGGTATTGTCTCCGGATCGACTGGCGCCGCACCGACAATACGTCCCCCTTGGGTGGTCTGCGTTACGCGTGGCGCCAATGGTCCGGCCACGTCCAGCGCAACCGCGGCGATTGCTCCTCAAGAATAACCTGTGGATGCAACGCGCCATCGGATAAGTCGCTGCTCTTGTGGTTGGTCATCGTAGTTGATCTCCGATCAGATAATCCAACGCAAGATCAAGATTGATATGTGGAATGCCGTCCGTCGGCGTGACGTCGATTATCGGCGGCTCGAATAACGGGATGTTGAGAAAGGGCTTGCCCCAGCTGCCCACCCGCGGCGGCCGCGCCGGCACGTTGCCGACAAAGAATTTTGCTCTGGTATCGCTGCCCACCGGTTTGCCAACCACGACCTGGACTCGATGCCCATCAATCTCCTCAATATCTTCTTCGGTTGAAATTACGGAGGCCAATGCGATGACATCGGTCTTAGCGCTGCTATTGGTGACACCGAGCGATGACACGGCCACCATGTTCCGCAAGAGCGCGGCCAAGTGGTCGCGCTGCACCTCTGGGACGTGGTCGGCCTTAGTTGCGGCAAACAATACTTTCTCGATACGCGCGTTCCGCAACAGCCGCCTGATGATTCCGCTATGCCCATAGCGGAAACTTTCCAGGATGGCGTCGATAGCGTGGCGCGTGTCCTCGAACACTTCGCGACCAGCCAGCAGGGCACCCAGCACGTCCACAAGGACGACTTGGCGTGAATAATTGCGGAAGTGCTGCATATAAAATGGCATCACCACTTCTGTCTTATAGGCTTCGAAGCGTTGTTCCGTCAGCCAAGCTAGGGTGCCTTTGGTGGTGCTTACAATCCTGTCGGGCATATCAAGCGGGGCAAACCGCATATAGGAATGTTCCCCCGTTGAAGTCGGGTTCAGGAAACGCCCTGGCTGTAGAAAACTGAGCCCATGTTGTTGGCGTGCATCGCGCAAGTGCTGCCGGTAGAGCTCATGCGCGCGCATAGCATCATCGTCGCTGGCCATGCCGTCGTGGGGATGATCGGACAAGAAGGATAGGAAATCGCGGGCGGTGGCGGCTCGTGGTCCATGGCGACAAAGCATTAAAGTGGACCGAGACCAGTCGATGTAGCTTTGTGTTAACAGCGGCAGATCGAGAAGCCATTCGCCCGGATAGTCGATAATCTTCAGTTTTAGCGTTGCGACGCCGTCTCCAATTCGGCTGAGCACAAATCCGACGGCGCCTGCAGGGACGAACCGGACGTCAATCTCGATCTCGCTGATATCGGCGGTGGGGGCAGGCCAATCGGCGGGAGTGGCTGCCATGTGCTCGATATTTCTCTCATACGGAAACCGCTTGATCGAACTGGATCCGCCGCCCGAAAGTCTAGCTGCAATCAGCCGCCTGTCCCGGATCACCGTCAGTAAGGGCATACGATGTGGCTGATGCAGCGCGCTCAGCAAATTATGAACAAGACTCGTTATGAATACTGTCTTGCCAGCGCGGCTCAAACCCGTAACCGCGAGACTGATGGACGAGCCTTTCGCGAGATCCGCCAAGTCGGGCACATCTGGGAGCCACTCGGAAATGCGTGCGCCCAAATGATTGAATAACGCCATTGTATATTCCCTTTACCCGACTTACGTTTCGTGAGCGCGTAGCGAAACGGCGACCGCCTTTTATCTAAGCACAATTTTTTATTTTGCTGCCTTGAGGGGTAGGTGCCAAATCTTCTGCCCGCGAACAGTTTAAGACTCGGGGCCATCCCGAAGTTTCGGCATTCGCCGAGGACGCCCGTGAGGCACCTGCCGCCATGCACAACCGAACTTTTTCCAGCAGCAAAAGTTATATTTTGACGCCCTGCAACGTTTAACCCGGAGTGAGAAATGAGCATTTTTGGAAAGATCATGGGAGCGATTTTCGGTGATGCTGCTAAGGCGCAGCCAGGCGGGACTACAGGTGGTGGCATCAACGCGCCCGGCAGTGCCCCAGGCGGCTCCCCGTCTTCTGCCGGTACGGGGACGGCGCCCATGACCAATGTCGACGTCGGCGCCACTCTCGACAACCTCGCCAAGCAGAAGAAAGAAAAACTCGATTGGAAACACTCCATCGTTGACCTGATGAAGTTGCTCGATCTCGACAGCAGCCTGTCGGCCCGCAAGGAACTCGCCAAGGAACTCAACTACACTGGCGATACCAACGATTCCGCAACGATGAATATCTGGTTGCACAAGCAGGTAATGGCCAAGCTGGCGGCAAACGGCGGTAAGGTCCCGGCCGATTTGCGTGACTGATTTGAATACCAGCGGGCGTCGGCAGCGGGTCCAGGTCTCCCGCTGTCGCCTGCGCTGGAGTGTCTCTTGCTTGGTATGGCAGCCCCATCCGTCAGGCCGTCAAGCTAAAGAGCGGGGCTGACATCGTGGACCATGATCCGCGATGACGAGGAGAGACACGTAATGATCAAACTCTTGATTGTGCTCGTTGTAGTTTCCATCGTCGCGGGTGCGCTGGGATTTACAGGCATTGCGCGTGGCGCCGCGAGCGCTGCCAAGATCATCTTTTTTCTACTCCTGGCGGTCATATTCGTGCTGGTCGTGCTCGCGGCGCTTGGCATCGCCGCGCTCTTCTGACCCGCGAACGCGCATCGAATGGCATGCCAGATGGGCCGTTCGGGCCGTCGCCGTGTCGATCGGTCAAGGCAGAGCCTGGGACAAGCGTCCTGTGCCCGCTACTCCGTGGCAATCCGTTACGTCGCTTTCTTGGAACTTCCGTTCGCTTCTGTACTTGCCGTAGGTCAGCGCCGATCATCCGCTCGGAAGGCGTTGTACATTAGCAAGAACACTCCTTATCCCATGCCAATCCAATGGAGCACGCAATGAGCCGTGGATACCCATCGATGACTGCCCTGCTCGGACTGCTCGCAATCGCCGGGTACCAGAACAGGGAGAAGCTCGGGGAAATGCTTAAGGGTCTAAGCGGTAGCGGGACGCCTGGAGCTGCCGGGGAAGGTGACAGCAGCTTGCTCGGAAAGCTGAGCAGCACTTTAGGCGGTGCAAGCGCCGGTGGCCTTTTGAGTGGAGGACTCGCTGAGCTGCTCGAACGCTTCAAGCAGAACGGCCAAGGCGAAACGGCGGAATCCTGGGTGAAGACCGGGCCCAACAAACCGGTTACGCCGCCTCAACTCGAGCAGGCGGTCGGCTCCGACGTTCTGGAGACCTTGTCCAGGCAAACTGGCCTGTCGCGCGAAGAACTTCTCGCCCGGTTATCGCGTGAGCTCCCCGAGGCGGTGGACAAGTACACGCCGCAAGGCCGAATTCCAGCGGAAGCGGAGTTTTCGCGAGCCTGATCCTCGCCATGTGCAGCAAGACAGTGGGGAGTCAGGGCGCTTCCGCGCGCTCCTGGCAAGCCGTTTAGACGGCTGCGCCGGGTTCCCTTTCAGATTCCGGAAGTGAGCGGCCTACGATCCTGCCTGCAAGCATCTCGATCTCATCATCGGTCGCTGTCGCAAGCGACGACGATTGGACCGGCGGACGGCGATAGCGGGCTGCCAATTTCTTGAAGGTCGCCTTCCTGCCCGCGGTCACGGCGCGCACCAAGGCTTCGAGCTGAGTGGCTCTGAGCATGTAAGCTCCACTTTATCATCGGGTCCGCGACAAGCGCAGCAGGGGCACAGATTCGTGGGCGGTAGGCAACTCACGAACCGGTGAGAATGAGAATCCGAGGAGCGTCTGCGCGAATCCCAGCCACATTTTTACTGGACTTTCGTCCCTCACTAAATTGTGAACCTCGCGTTACCCGGAAGGGAGGTCGCGATTCCGAAAGGGATAGGGAGGAAGGAACGATCATGCCTTGCGAGCGGATGCGGGACTGCAAGGAACACTGCGGGTCGATACCGGCCAACACTGCATCGAACCTGAAAGACGGGCGAACCCAATCCAGCGTAAGGGGCGATTAGCCGTCGATAAACTGCACGCCAACGAACTTTTCGCCGCGCCACATGACCTGGCAGCGACGGTGAACCGTAGCCGAGAACACCAACGTGAAACGTTCTGGTAGCAGCAGCGGCCTGACAGCCGCAAGCTTGGCTCCCTTATCTGACATATCCCAAATGACGCAGGGCAGATCGGGGCTGTCATCCGCCACTTTAATTGAAGCCGCTCGCCGCGAGGGCGTTCGCGGCATTCGTCTTTCCCCCCGCTGAGACATTATAGGCATAATGAGCTAAACGTTGGCTCTAATACCTAAAGATTTGGTGTGTGAGTTCCCCGTTGCGCTTTAGCGGACCAGGCCAAGTTTTCTGAGAAAAAATCCAACTTCGTAATTGAATTGTTGACCTCGATATTTCGTTTCCTGCCAGGTCGCCTGACGGTAATGGCCCTCGAACACAACAAAATCCAGCGCCAAAACCGCCGCAACAAGAGCAGCCGAAAAGAGGACAGCACGCATAGCATCCACACTTCGCCCGATAGCGCGCGATGCAGTCAGTCGCGCGGAGCTTCATCTGTCGTTATGATTATATCACGGCGGCGTGATCTGCGTGGGACTGGTTAGAGCTCACTCTTACAGTCCGCGGTTAGGACTTAGGGCCGATGGCCGCCAGATTAAGGAAAGGTTCACCTGCTGGCGCGCAAGGCATTGCTGCGGCCAGTGGCCTGTGTGCGCGCGCAGAGCGGCGCCATTTCTAGGGTTTCCTCGAACAGGGCGGGCTGGTTCTTTAGGCGCGGCCCGATCGGCATTTGCGATTATGCCTAACACCGAGCCGGTCGTGTCGGTGCTGTCCTTTCACTGTCATTTAACCCTGCCGTCAAAAGATCCGGATGGCCGTTATCCGATAGACCTGTAACATCGACCTCAAGGCGCACCCCGACTGAGCCGGTCGTTGCGCCTCCGGGATTAGCCGTTGCGTTTACCATGCCGCGTATTGCTGCGCGCGCTGGGGCCATCAACAAACACAACGGGCGTACCCTTGGTCACCCTTTTGGAGAGATCGTCCGCGTCCCAGTTGGTAAGACGAATACAGCCATGTGACTCGACCTTGCTAACCTTGGCGGGATCCGGCGTACCGTGAATCCCAAATCCCTCCGCCGCCAAGCCAATCCAAACAAGGCCAACGGGATTGTTCGGGCCCGGCTTTATTGTGAAAGGCTTGGTCGCGCTGACGCCTTGGAAACGGTATTTGGGATTGTACCGATAAAAGGGATTGGCCTGTATATTTGTTACCTTCAGCGTACCGGATGGCGAGGGTTTTTCGTCGCTCCCGACCGTCGCCGGATAGAACGCAATGATGTTGTTCTGTGCATCAAAGACACGGACCGTCTGCGCAGCTTTTACAATTTCCACACGGTTGGCTGCCGCTGGTGCATCACCAGTCAGAATATTGGGGACGAAAATTTTATCGCCGGCTCGATCGAATGAGCTCTCAGCATTCAGTTTCCTGAGCAGCTCTTCGCTCATGTGAAATTTTTCTGCCAGCGCCTCTGCGGCGCTCGTGTAGGGAACCGCCGGCAGATCCTTCATGTCCTCCATTTTCGGCGGCAGGTCAGGAAGAAAGGGCCCTCTGAGGTCATCTTCGGTGATTTGATACTCGGTGACAGCGGGTGGGGACCCAACTTGAACAAGCTTGAGCCAAAACTCCTTTGTGAGTCCCCCAGATGAAGGCAAGCCGTTGGCTTCCGCAAAGGCGCGAATTGCTTTTTTGAAATTTTCTCCATCCTTCGCATCGATCTCGCCGGGAGAGAATTTGGCCCGATCCAACAGGATCTGTGCCCTGGCGATAACGGCCGGTGACAGGTTGCGCTGGTTCTTGCCCGACGGTTCGGCTTTGTTAATGGCTTCAGCATGGAGCTGAACAGGCGCCGCGGCTAGTTGGACGAACCAGACCGGTGATAGAAGCGCGACGGCAAACCCAAGCAGAAGCAGTTTTAACGTACGGCCAAGAAAATACACGGGTTCCACCAATCATTTTGTTCGGACAGATAATGGTCATCGGGATTTCGGGTTCCCAGGAATTCACCGGCCGCCTTCTTGAGAATGGAACTTGAGCCGGCAGCTACCGTTATATGTGATGGCGATGACACCATCCGGTGGCGCATATGGCGACAAGGCAAACGGTCTCTGGTAATGGTGAGCAAACACGCCGCAATCTTGCCCGGCCTGAAACGAATGTCGCGGATCTCTCCCAGGACATTCTGCGCGACATTGCCGCTCTTGTTACTGCCGAATTCCGGCTTCTTCGCACCGAAATATCGGAGAAGCTGGCGTTAACTGGCCTTGCCGCAGCGCTGATCGGGGCCGGCGCTTTGTTGCTCTTGGCCACGATCGTATTGCTGTTGCAGGCCGCGATCGCAGGTCTCGTTGCATATGGACTTTCCCCGGCGGTTGCGACGCTGCTGATTGCAGTAGCAGCTTTGCTCTTCGGTGCGGCGCTGGTTTGGTTCGGGGTAAGCCGCCTGAGGGCCGAGAATTTGGCGCCCTCCAAAACGATCAACCAATTACAAAAGGACGCCGCTATCATTGGCGATAGGTGACCGCATGACCACTGCCGAGCAGCTAGAACGCAAAGCCAATCGCGCCCGTGAGCGCCTTGCCGGGCGTCTCCAGGACCTCGAGTATCACACCTCGCCTACGCTGGTTGCCAAGGATTTCCTCGGCGCAGAGGTACCGCGCACGGCTGGCGACATTGCCGCGGTTCTTTCTCGGCAAGTGCGGACAAATCCACTGGCATGCATTCTGATTGCCGCAGGTTTGGGCTGGCTGATTTACTCCGATGCCCAAGCGCGTGCGCGCGCTCGAATGCCTTCGTCGGCAGGGGCCGGGACCCGCAGGAGTCGCAAATCGTCCAAAACCCGGTCGCGCGCCCGCGCCAACTAAGTTGGCGCCGGTCGTCTGACTGCGGTTTGGTGAATCTCACGACCCGTCAGGCACAACATCCGCGGCCACTCTTCCGCCAGCCCCGCGCTATCGAATATTGCGCTTATAACGAACGCCGCGAGAAGTGCTTTGACGGCCCGTTACACTGGCCTGCTCGGTGCTGGTGCCAGGCGGGCTTGTCGCGACCCGCGTCGTGAACGGCGAGGCCGACATCGCCATCCACCAGATCAGCGAAATCCTCGCGGTGAAGGATGCGGTGCTGGTCGGGCCAATACCTGCCGATATCCAGAACTACACGGTCTATGCCGGCAGCGTTGCGGCGGGCTCAAAGGAGACCGACGCGGCGAAAGCCTTCATCAAGATACTGTCCGGACCGGAGGCTGCCGCGGCCCTCAAGACCAAAGGCATGGAACCAGGGGGCAAGTAGCAAAGCAGCCGGGCGAGCCATCAGGACTTCGTTGGCCTTACCGATTGTGGCCGTAGAGGTTGTCCACGAAACCGGTGTCAGCGATCTGGCGCACGTGATGGAAATCCCAAAGCTCCAGGGGATTCACCTTCAGCGAGTCTTTATCCTTGTAGACCGCTTCCTGATACACGTTCGAGATCGCATCCATTTGCGGAAACAGCTTGGTCGAAAGCAGCGGCGCAAGGGCGTCATAGGCGATGGTCGCCTTTGCATGGTCGAGCTTGCCGTCACGCGTGTAGCGTTCCTCGATGATCTTGATCGATTTCTCGCGCTGCGTCTTGAAGAAGTGAATGCCCTCGATGATGCCTTTGAGGAAGCGCTGGACGAGGTCCGGATGCTTTTCCACGAAGCTCAGGCTGGATGAAATGGTGGTGAACCAGATCATCGGAAACGGATCGAGGTCGATCACTTTCAGTCCGGCGTCCTTCGCAAACAGCGTCGCCGGCGGGGTGATAAAGCATGCGTCGGCGCGTTTGTCGGCCACCCATTGCCAGAGCGGAACCTTCTTGGCGGCGCCGCCGAACTTCTCCTCCGGGTCCATCGCGTCCTTCTTGTAGGCGACGGTTTTGATCATCTCGTAATCGTCACGATCCTTATCCAGGCCATTCTGCTTCAGAAACAGCCAGTCGTTCAGCATGGGATGCGCGCCGCTGGTGGCGAGCTTCTTACCGCGAATATCCGCCACCGAATTCATGCCGGAGTCTTCACGCACGACGAGGGAGTTGTGAACGTGATTGACCGTTTGTCCGAGATAGACCCAGGTATCGCCATGCGCGCGGGACGCATAGGTCGAGACGTGATTGCCGCCGACAAATTCGACTTCGTGCGTCGGCACCTTGCTATGCGCATCGGACGATGAAATCTGGAAATCGTAGTTGACATCGATACCGTGCCTCTCCCAAGCGCCGGATTCCGCGATGACGTGCAGCAAGATCAGATGACTTGCGGCTCTGTAGGGAAACTGAACTTTATCCATAGGACTTTCCTTTTTGCTTCATTCAGCCGGTATGCCGCCGAGGAAGCGTAGCTTGTCTTTCCACTTCGCTTCGATCTGCTGCGAATATTGTTTTGAGACGGTGTTCACCACCGGGAACTTGTCCATCCAATGATAGGGCTTCACCGCATAGATGATGATGCGCGCTGAGGTGTGATCGTTGACCGCCCGCTTCTCCGGGCTGATCGAGGGGTCGATATAGCCGCTGTAACAGCCGTCGATGATGTCGGTCTGGGTCTTCGGATCCCAGCGCGTCGCCATAGCCCACAAAATCTCCGGCGTGCTGGTGACGTCGATGTCTTCGTCAACGATCACGGTAATGCGGCCCATGTAAGCGCTCGGCCCCGCGCCGGTGGCGACCAGGCCGGCCATCTTGGCGTGGCCCGGATGCATCTGTTTGATCGAGATCACGTTCATGAAGCCCACGCCGGGGCCAAGCGGCTTCCAAACGCCGGTGACCCCGGGCACGCCGGCGGCTTCCAGTGCGTCCCAAATCGCGGCCATCCCGGCGAGGCTCGGCTGGCGGCCCGGAAAGGTCGGCTTCGCCGGCGGCTGTCCGAGCAGAATGGGATCGTTGCGGTGATAGATCGCGCCGACGCGCACCACCGGCTCCTCGCCGGCATCGGTGGCGTAATAGCCCGGCCACTCGGCGAAGGGACCTTCCGGCCGGGTCTCTTCGGACGGCGGCGGCATGAAGCCTTCGAAGGCGAGCTCGGCGTCGGCTGGAATTGGCAGGCCGGTAAGTTCGCCGCGCACCACCTTGATTGGGTGGCCCAGCCTTCCACCGGCGGAGTCGAGCTCCGATATCCCCTGCTTCGATGAGGTAGACGCCACGACTCCCAGCATTGGCGCCTGCCCCACGCAGACCACCATCGGGCAGGCTTGCCCCTTGGCCCAATATTTTTCGCGGATGATGCTGCCGTGCTTTCCGGGCTCGATGAAGACGGTGAGTGTCTTCTCGTCCTGCACCTGCGTGCGGTAGGTGCCGAGATTGACCCAATCCGAATCCGGATCCTTGTTGATGATCAGACATTCGGTGCCGATGTAGGGCCCTCCGTCGTGCTCATGCCAATGTCCAGCGGGAAAGGCACGAATATTGACGTCGTCGCCGCGCACGACGTTTTCGGTGATCGGCCCGCTCTCCACCCATTCCGGCGGAATCGGATCGGCTTCCCAGCGGCGGCGCGCGCGAAATTTCTTCAGTGCCTCGAGCGAGAGATCGCTCTGGAAGATGCGCGAGAAGCGCACATTCATCAGCACCCGGTAGTCTTTCGGGTACCCGGGAATTTCTTCGAACAAGAGCAGCGGCGGATAGCGGTCGCGCAGGCTCAATTCATAGAGCGCGCCCATCTCGAGATAGGTATTGGCGCCCTTGATCACTTCGAGCTCACCGCGCTCGCTTGCGAGCCGGATCAGCTCGCGCAAGTCACCTTGTGCAGTCAGCCGCTGCTCATCGGTTGCCGGCGGTGCTACCATCATTCCACCGCCAAGCCCTGACCACGCAACATGGCCGATATGTAAGTCAGCGATTCATCGGGCGTGCGGGAGAGGGTCTGGACAAGGTTCTCAATATCCGTGTGGCTGACCGGCGTGTAATCGCTGCCGCGTTTAATATAGTCGGGGTCCTTTGCCATCTCCTGGAAAGCCTTGCGGTAAACCTCGACGATTGGCTGCGGCGTGCCGGGCGGCAGCGCCAGCCACTTGTCCATCATGTTCAGGGCCGTCCAGTATTCGAAGCCCTTCTGCGCAATTGGGTCTTTGATCTTGCCGATCATATCGTTGGCGATGATCGGCGCGTCGCCGAAGTCTGGCCGTTGCACGAACTTCCCGTCCTCCAGCATGCCGGATTGCGCCAGGATCTTGAACTTGCCGGTGCTGAGCATCTTCTGCACCAGCGGAATGGTGCCGGTGGCAGTCATGTCGATCTCTCCGCGCTCCAGCGCGACCGTCAGGTCGTTGGTGCCGCGGTAGCCGACGACCCATTTGACGTTCCAGTCGAGGAATTCCTTGCCCCAGGCGGTCATCTGCATGCCGGAACGCGGCATTCCGCTGAGCGCGCCCATGATCACCGGCTCGGCCTTCGTGTCGAAGATACGCTTTTCGGCGTCCTTATTGATCAGCAGCACGGTGCCGCCCTTGCCGGCGCCGCCGATGAAGTTGAACTTCGCAATGTCGTATTTCGCCTGCGGCTTACGGGAGTGCAGCGGATCGATCTGCGTGCCTGAGCCCATGGTGATGGTGAGCCCATCGGGCTTGGTCTGCTGCACGATGTAATTCAGCGCCACCATTCCGTCGGCGCCGGGAACATTCTGCACCACGATGGTGGGCTGGCCGGGAAGGTATTTGCCGAGATGCCCGGCGATCAGGCGCCCGGCGGCGTCGGTTCCGCCCCCGGCGGCATAGCCGATCACCATCAAAATCTGTTTGCCCTGGAATGACACCGGCTCCTGAGCCGATGCGGTGCAGCACGTCACCAGCAGCGCTGCCGCGAAGGTCCCAATCCGATTCATCCTTCTCCCTTTCCATTCACCGCTCAGTTTCGGGTTTTCCATTTTTTGACATGTATTTCGCAATCTGACAACTATGCTGGATCCCGCGTGTGAAAAGCGCGCCAGCCCGCCACAAGGTCCTGAGCTGGCGCCGCATGCCAGGCCTACTATGATGTTGACGGCAGTCGGAGGACAAATGACGGCAACATTCGGCAGAATTTTTCTGACAATGGCTGCTCTCGCGGGTCTGGCGACCGCCGCCACGCCTTCGCTCGCCCAGAGCGGTGCCGATTTTTACAAGGGCAAGACGGTCACCTACATCGTCGCAACGCCGCCGGGCGGCGGCTACGATTTTTACGGCCGGCTGGTCGCGGAGTATATGCAGAAATATCTGCCCGGCTCGACCGTGGTGGTGAAAAACATGCCGGGTGCCGGTCACCTCGTCGGCGCCAACGCCCTCTATGCGTCCAAGCCGGACGGCCTGACTATCGGCAGCTTCAATACCGGGCTGATCTATGCGCAGATTATCAAGCATGACGGGGCCAAGTTTGACTTGAGCAAAATGTCCTGGATCGGCAAGGCGGCCACAGAGCCGCGCGTGCTCGCCATCGCATCGCATTCGCCGATCACGAGGTTTGAGGATTTGCGCGCGGCGAAGGAGCCGGTGAATTTCGCGACCTCCGGCGGCGGCACTTCATCTGACTTTGTAGAGACCCATCTGCTCGCCAATGTACTCAAGCTGAACATGAAAATTCTCACCGGCTATAGCGGCACCGAGCGGCGGCTCGCCATGCGCCGCGGTGAGATCGTTGGCGCTATGGGGTCGCGCTCATCCTTCGGCACCTTTGTGCAGGACGGGCATGGCCGCTTCATTGCGCAAATCGGCGGCAAGGATACCGACGTGCCGCAGCTGAAAGACCTCGTCACCGATCCCGCCGGTAAGGCGCTGCTCGCCATGCTGCAATCGCAAGGCGATATTGCGCGCCTGACCGCCGGCCCTCCGGGCATTCCACAGGACCGTCTCGATGCGCTGCGCACCGCCTATCGGCAAGCAATGGAGGATAGGGAATTGCAGGCCAAGGCCGAAAAGCTCGAGCGCTCGGTGGAACCTGCTTATGGCGATGAGTTGTTGGCGATGGTGAAAGCAGCGCTCGACCAGCCACCGGAAATTGTCGAACTACTGAAGAAGACGCTTGACAAGCCGAAGACCGAAGGTGCCGCCGAGTCCAAGTGAAAATTAAGGTACCGTCTTTTTATAAGGAGCGATCATGTCGAGTGAATCGGATGGCGCCGAAACCGAGTTCTATATTCGGCCCGGCGAACCTGGTCACAATCAGAACAAGGAGATGGTCTGGGCGCGGTGGCAGCGGAAGCGCACCTTTGTGCGCGCCTTGGAAGGCACATATGGCGAGCTGGTGAACGATCTTTTCACCCAACCGCGGGTCTATCGGACTTCCGAAATGAAATGGAAGGGCGGCCCGGTGCTTTTCAGCAAGACGCCGATCAATCCAGGTCATTCCAAGGTCACCCAGGCGATCGAGTGTCACCTCAACATCATTGCGCCGCATGGCGAGGGACAAAAGCACGGCCACATGAATTCAGCGGTACTGTTTGTGCTGAAGGGCAAGGGCCATGATATTCACGAAACCCGGCGAATGGATTACGAGGCCGGCGACGCGTTGATCGTGGAAAATGCCTGCGTGCATCAGCATTTCAATGACGGCGACGACGAGATGGTCGTCATCACCATGAAGGCGAAACCGCTCTTTCTCTTCATGCACATGCTCTATCAAAAGACCGTAAAGCTGCCGCCGCAGGAAACCGCGACGGGTGCGAGGGATCACGCACCGGAATTTCAAGCGGAATTGTAAGTACGATCAAAACGGGACGAAAATTTCGCCTCGCTTCACTTGGCGAGCCGGACGGCGACTTAGGACGGCTTGTTGCTCAGGAACGGCAGCTCGGCCGACCATTTGCGCCGCACTTCTTCGGCGTAATCGCGCGAAACCTTGTTCACTGCCGGGAACTGATCCTTCCAGTGGAACGGACGCGTGGCGTAGATGATCATGCGGGCCGTGGTGGTGTCGCCGCTGTCGCGCTTGTCCGGGTGCAGGGCCGGATCGATCAGGCCGGTCCAGCAGCCATCGATGATATCGGTCTGCCCTTTTGGGTCCCAACGCGTGGCGACCGCCCACATCACCTCGGTGGGATTGGTGATGTCGATGTCGTCGTCCACGACAATGATCATGCGCGTCATATAGGCACCGGCGCGGCAGCCGGCCGCCACTAGGCCCGCCATCTTGGCGTGGCCGGGATGCATTTGTTTGATCGAGATGACATTGATGAAGCTCGATCCGCCGCCAGGCAATTTCCACACACCTTGAATGCCCGGAACGCCGGCAGCCTCCAGCGCGTCCCATAATCCCGCAACCTGCGGGATTTTGATCTGCCGACCGGGAAAAGTCGGAGCGGTCGGCGGCTGGCCGATCATGATCGGATTATCCCGGTGGTAGATCGCCTTCACATGCATCACCGGCTCATTGCGCGAGTCGGAAGCGTAATATCCCGGCCATTCACCGAACGGGCCTTCTGGCCGGGAATCTTCCGACGGCGGCGGCATGAAGCCGTCGTAGACGATCTCGGCGTCGGCCGGGATAGGCACGCCGCTCACCCGCGCCGGCACCACGTCGATCGGCCGACCGATGGAGCCGCCGGCCATGGCGTATTCCGGCTCATTTTCCTTCGACGCGCCCGAGGCGACCACGCCGAGGATCGGCGCCTGCCCGACACTGATGGCAATCGGGCAGGGCTTGCCTTTGGCCCACCATTTGCGGCGGATCACGTCGCCATGCTTGCCCTCTTCAATGAAGACGGACAGCACGTTCTTCTCTTTCACGCTGACGCGATAGGTGCCGAGATTGACCCAGTCGGTGTCCGGATCCTTGACGATCACCACGCATTCGGTGCCGACATAATTGCCGCCGTCGGCTTCGTGCCATTGCGGCGTCGGCAATTTGTTGACGTCGACCGCGTCGCCCTCCATCACGTTCTCATAGACCGGCCCGGTATTCACCAGCCGCGGCGGAATCGGCAGCGATCGTTCCTTCGGGCGCTTCCGATACGCCTTCACGGCATCCATGTTGAGCTCGCCAACGACGAATTTGGCGACCCGGACGTTGCAAAGAATGCGATGGGTCGGATCGCAGCCCTTCATCTCCTCGAACAGCATCACCGGCGGGTAGAGATGCTCGTGGCTGAGTTCGAAAATGGCGCCGATTTCGAGATGCGGATCGGCTCCCTTCACGCGCTTGAATTCGCCGGCAGCTTCCGCGCGCTCGAGAAAGACCCGCAAGTCGCCCATCGCTGCAGGGTCGTAGCGCGTGGATTGCTTTTCGGTCTTGTCCAGCATTGTTGTTTCGATCCTTCTCGCTAACTACTCGGCGCGCGCGGTGCGGCGCTCAGCGACGCGGGTTACGTGTCCTATTCGCCTTCCAGGCCCTGCCTCTTCAGCATGTCGGCAATAAATGCGATCGCCTCCGGCGAGGTCTTACCAAGGCTCTGGATCAGGAAGGTGACATCCTCGGCACCCATGTGCTCGAAATCCTCACTGATTTTTTTGCCGTGTTCGGCAAATTCAGGATCCTTGCCGGCCTGCGCATAGGCCTCACGATAGGCTTTCAAATAATTCTCCGGCGTGCCGGGCGGCAGCGCGACCCATTTGTCGATCGCCGTGATGCTGGCCCAATACTGGAAACCCTCGCGCGCGAGCGGATCCTTGATTTTATCCTTCATCAGGTCGGCAACGAAGGGCGTTCCTTCGAATTCCGCGCGCGATGTCAGCTTGCCTTCCTGCAGCGTTCCGGTCTGCGCCAAGATTTTGAATTTGCCAGTCGCCAGCAATTTGCGGATGTGAAACAGATTGCCCGTCGCGGTCATATCGATTTCGCCGCGGTCAAGCGCGAGCAGCAGCTCATTGGTCCCGGGATAGCCCAGCACCCATTTTGCGTTCCAGTCGAGGAAAGCGATGCCCCAGGCGGTAGTCTGCATGCCGGAGCGCGGCACGCCGCCGAGCGATCCCATGATCACCGGCGTCTGCTTCTTGTCATACAGCCGCGGCTCGGCGTCCTTGCGGATCATCAACACGGTGCCGCCGCGGCCCGCGCCGCCGATCATGTGGAATTTCGTCGGGTCGAACTGTGACGCGGGCTTCCGGTAAAACAGCGGATCGGCCTGCGTGGTCGACCCCATGGTCAGGGTCAGGCCATCGGGCGCGACCTGTTTGGCGAAATAGTTCATCGATGTGAGACCCTGCGCGCCAGGGATGTTGCGCACGATCAGGTTGGGTTTGCCGGGTAGATAATCCGCGATGAAATTGGCAATCAGGCGGCCTGACAGATCGGTCCCGCCACCAGGGGCGCTGCCGATGATCATCGTGACCTGCTTGCCGTGAAAAGAAGCCGGCTCTTGCGCAAAGGCAGGGGAAAGCACCGTCAATAAGGCAGCCGCTAAAACAGCAATTCGCCGCATTTCCTTCCCTTCCTGCTTAATTGGGGCCGCGCTGACGCGCAGCTTTTTCCATTTTTTGACACCAATTTCGCGTTCCTACAACTGCCTTCGGCAGTGACGGAAAAAGCCGGCGCACCGCGGCGCGCAGGCATAATTTAGAGGAAAAAGACGCTTCGCGATCAGCTGGATGGCTTTAAGGGTGCACGTCCTCGGTGAACCAGTCGGTCGGCAATTCGTGCCCGAAGCCACGTTCCTTGGCATTGCGATAGACCACCGATCCAGCGGCCGCAAACTGGTAGCCGAGCCCGAGATTGTTCATGAACAAGGTCACTTCCTGGTCATTGCTGCGGCCCTTGGCCTTGCCCACGATCAACTCCGGGATCGTGGGGAATTTCGTGATGTCGACGTCGTCAGCTTTTGGCGTGCGCTTGCCTTCATAAAGGCGGGCCGATTCCGGCAGTTCGCTGCTCAGTTCCATGATCGGATGAACGTCGCGCGTGTGGATGACGACCCGGTCCGCCCGCCGGATTGCATCCATTTCCATCTCCGGCTTTTTGATCGAGCTCAGATGCTGTCCCGGCTCGATCCAGCGCGCGAAATAAATCGGGTCTTCGGTGTTGGTGGCGCACATGGCGATATCCGCACCTTCCAGCGCTGCTTCCGGATGATCGACCGATTGCACCTCGATCCCAAGGATGCCGCTCATCTCCTCGCAAAAGGCTTCCCGCCTTTCGCGGGTCGGGCTGAAGCAGCGGATGGTCTTGATCTCGCGCACGGCGCAGGCGGCCATCAGCTGCGTCCCGGCCTGCCAGCCCGCGCCGAGGAGGCCGATGCTGTTGGCATTCTCGCGCGCGAGATATTTCACGCCGAGGCCATTGGCTGCGCCGACGCGCATGCGCTGCATTACACCGTCGGGCATGATCGCCAGCGGTTCGCCGTTTTCGGTGGAGAACAGCACCACCAGCCCGACATAGCGGTCGTTCGGCGCGGCCGGTACTTTCACGCGCCGCACGCTGTTGCCGAACTTGGGCATGGTGATGATGTCGGAATTGATCCGGACCGAACTTACTCCCAGCGCCGGCACCACGCCGTCCATTGACTTCAGGCTGTAATAAGCATCCTCGCGTTTGGTTGGTGCGAGCGAGTCGGAACGCGTGCGCGACAAGCCGCGGCCATGCGCCAGCTCGGCATAGGATGTTTCCAGCGCGGCGATGCATTCCGGCATGGTCAGCAACTGCTCGACGTCTTTATTCGAAAGTATCAGTGTCATTATTCATTCCTATTTGCGTTGGCGCTTACGAATCCGGAAAGTCATCACTTGGTCCGCGCGCGAAGTATCTTCCAACGTGTCACCGGTTTGGCGCAGCAGATTGGGGATGTCGATAGCGGCCAATGGGTCGGTGCATTCGACAATCAGAATGTCGTCCGCCGGCATGCCGGACAAGGCCTTTCGCGTGCGCAAGGCCGGGAGAGGACATTTCAGCCCGCGCAGGTTAAGTGTCTTTTCCGCCATCCCGGTCGTTCCATTTTCGCCGCGCTGGAATGGATAGGCCCACAAGCCCTCCGTCAAGCCGCCTTGACCGCGCGACGGGGCTTGGCCAGAACTCGGCCATGGTCGCGTATTCCGAGGCGGAGCAACGTATCGTCAAGTTGACCCCGCTAGCCGAGGCGCATGCCGCAATCGATGCGCTCACCCGCCCTGTCGAGCCGCGGGAAGTGAATATCAGCGCGGCGCTCGGCCGCGTGCTGGCAGCCGACGCTAAGGCTCTCGCCATGCAGCCTGCTTGCGCTGTGGCTTTGCATGACGGCTGGGCGGTGAAGTCGGAGGAAACCCTCGACGCGGGATCCTACGCCCCGGCCTTGCTGTCTGCGTTGCCGCAGCGGGTGGATTTCGGTCAGCCACTGCCGCTGGGCGCGGATGCCGTGGCGCCGCTCGACACCGTTGTGGTGCGGGAATCCCAGGCCGAAGCGCTGGCGACTGTTGCGCCGGGGGAAGGCGTGTTGCCTGCTGGCCGGGATGCGGAAGCGGACTTGCCGCTGCGACTTGCGGGCGAGCACCTGCGTGCGACCGATCAGGCATTGCTGTCCGTCACGGGCATTTCCCGAGTGATAATTCGCGAGCCGCGGATTCGCCTCGTTCGCGCACACGCCGGCAGCGCCGTCATAGGCGCAGGCTATGGCTGGATCGCCGAGACACTCGCTGCCGCAGGTGCAGTTGTCGTGCCCGATCCCAGCGACGCAGTTGCGCCGGATCACCTGACAGCAGCATTTCATCACGAGAGCAGTGATGCCATTCTCGTGCTGGGAGGGACGGGAAGCGGAACACCGGACACCAGCGTAATTGCGTTGGCCAAGGCGGGACGCGTTGCGTTCCATGGCGTCGGCCTCATTCCCGGCGAAACGGCGGCGTTCGGCGCCGTCGGCGCACGCACGGTGCTGTTGCTGCCGGGCCGCTTCGACGCCGCACTCGCGGCATGGCTTGTGCTCGGACGGCAGTGGTTGAAGAAACTCAGCGGCGCGAATGAAGAAGACAGGATTTCCATGGCGCTGCTTGCGCGCAAGGTGACGTCGCCCCTTGGCATGGCCGGGGTCGTCCCGGTGCGCTGCCGCGGCGGCAGCGCAGAACCTTTGGCGAGTGGCTACCTGTCTTATTCTGCGCTGGCGCGCGCCGACGGCTGGATCCTGGTTCCGCCGGAAAGCGAAGGCTATCCGCCCGGCGCGCAAGTGGCGGTGAGACCGCTGCCATGACATCCGACCTTCTTGCCGAAGTCCGCCGCGCGGCCGCCCAGGAACAATTCCTTGAAGTGGTGTCGGCCGAGGAGGCGAAGGCGCGTTTCGAACGCCATCTCGATCTGTCGCCGCTTGCAGCCGAGCCGGTCGCTTTGGCGGCGGCGCTCGGCCGCGTGCTGGCGCATGACGTGACCGCGCCGCTCGACGCACCGCCCTTTGACCGCTCCGGCGTCGACGGCTTCGCCCTGCGCGCCACCGACACCGTGGGCGCCAGCGATACAACACCGCGCCGCCTGCGTCTAAACACGGAGGTCATCGCCAGCGGGCGTCGGCCGACGATCGAAGTCGACACAGGGACGGCGACGACGATCGCCACCGGCGGCGTGGTGCCGCGCGGCGCCGACGCGATCGTGATGGTGGAGCAAACAGAGCTGTTCGATGAGGCCGGGTCCCCCGGCGTCGAAATCCGCCGCGGGGTCTCGCCCGGCCAATTTATTTCCTATGCGGGCTCCGACATCGCGCGTGGAGAGATGCTGCTGCGACGGGGCACGCGCATAGGCTCTCGCGAGATCGGCATGCTCGCCGCCTGCGGGCTGGCTGGCGTCGAGGTGGTGCGGCGTCCGAAGGTGGCGGTGCTCTCCACCGGTAACGAGCTGGTTGCGCTCGGCGAAGAGTTACGTCCTGCCGGCGTCTATGACAGCAACGGCGCGATTCTGGCCGCCGCCGTCGTCGAAGTGGGCGGCGAACCGATCGCCTTCGGCGCTTTCCCCGACGACGAAGCGGCGCTGGAACAAGCCATCCGTCGCGCACTGGCAAGCTGCGACCTGGTGGTTATCAGCGGCGGCACGTCGAAAGGCGCCGGAGACTTGTCGCACCGGGTTGTGTCGCGGTTCGGCAAACCGGGCGTGCTGGTGCACGGCGTGGCGCTGAAGCCGGGCAAGCCGCTCTGTCTCGCGGTCGTGGAGAAAAAACCTGTGGCGGTGCTGCCGGGTTTCCCGACCTCCGCCATTTTCACCTTCCATTCTTATGTGGCGCCGGTGATTCGCGCGATGGCCGGCCTTCCGGCGGAGGTTGCGCAGATCATCCATGCGCAGGTGCCGGTGCGGATCACGTCGGAACTGGGACGCAAAGAATTCGTGCTGGTGGCGCTTGTGCCGGGCAAAGACGGCCCGGCGGCATTCCCCACCGCCAAGGGCTCGGGCGCGGTCACCGCGTTTTCGCAGGCCGATGGATTCATCGAGGTCGATGCGCTCGCCACCGCGCTGGATGTCGGCAGCGCCGCGCGGGTCACGCTGATCGGCGACAAGGCGCAGCTTCCGGATCTTGTTGTGATGGGAAGCCATTGTGTCGGGCTAGACGTCGTGACGGGCCGGCTGGCCGAACAAGGGATAAAGACGCGCGTCATTGCCGTCGGCAGCATGGGCGGGCTCACCGCGGCCCGCCGCGGCGAATGCGACATAGCGCCGGTGCACCTCATTGATCCCGCCACCGGCCGGTATAACGAGCATCTCAAGGGCGAGGGACTTTCGCTCCAGCGCGGCTGGCAGCGCATGCAGGGTGTGTTGCATCGGTCGGGCGACAGCCGTTTTGCCGGGCGCGATGCAAAAGGCGCGTTGCAGGCCGCGCTCGCCGATCCCGCCTGCCTGATGGTCAATCGCAATGCCGGCGCCGGCACCCGCATTCTGATTGATCAGCTACTGGCTGGAGCCAGGCCACCCGGTTATGCCAATCAGCCGAAATCGCACAACGCGGTCGCCGCAGCGATCGCGCAAGGCCGGGCTGATTGGGGAGTGGCGATTGAATCGGTGGCGCGGCTATACGGTCTGGAATTCCTGCCGCTTTCGCCGGAGTCTTATGACTTCCTGTTGCCGGATGGCCGGCGCGAGCAGCCGGCGGTGCGAGCCTTCGTCGCCGCTCTCAATGATAAAACGGTAAAAGAGCATATCCGGGCGCTGGGTCTGCACCCGAATAATGCCTGATGCTGCGCTTGCGCGCGCGCTAAGCCATCGCCGGTTCGTCTTCCAAAAGGAAACCTGCCGCCAGGATGACGACGGCGAGCGCCACATGCAGCCAATGATCCGCGGCGTTCATCGCCACGAGTCCCAGCAGCATCGGGCCGCCCATCACCAAGCCGAGGACAGCGACCAGCGCATAAACCACACCGACGATCTTCAACGCCAGCGCAGCGCCGAGCGTCGTATAGGCGCCCGCCAGCAGCACGGCGCCGCTGATCAGGTGTACGAGGTTATGCGCTGTATTGACCGCGAAAAGCCCGGTCGGCGACACCAGTGGATTGGGGAAGAAACCGAGAATTCCTACCGCCACAAACACAAAGCCGAGGACGACGGCAGCTGTCTTTGCATTCAAGTCCATGAAAACCCCCCTTGAATCACGATAAGACGCCCTGACCATGCGCTTGTGTTGGAAGGAACACAAGGTGATGTAGACTTGTTGTTGGAATCTGGTCGGTCTTTTTCGTAGGTGCTGTCGGGATGGTAGTCGTCGCGTTGCGATCTTGCGTGCTGTTATTGAGCCTCGCCGCTTTCCTTGATCCGTCGGCTGCACAGATGCGGGGCCATGGCGGGCCGGTACGCGCGGTGGGTATTTCAGCCGACGGCAGCTTTGCGGTCTCCGGCAGCTTCGATACCTCCGCGATCCGCTGGTCGCTGACGCGTAGCGCAGCCGAACAAGTGCTGCGCTTCCATGACGGCGCGGTGAATGCCGTGGCGGTGCTGAAGGACGGCCGCGTCATCACGGCGGGCGAGGAAGGCCGCATCGCCATCTGGCGTAGCGCGGACCCAGCGCCTGCCACCGTCCTGGAAGGCCATACCGCTCCCGTCGTCTCGCTCGCGGTTTCGCCCGACGGCTCTACGCTGGCATCAGCTTCCTGGGATCACAGCGTGCGGTTATGGCCGCTCGCTGGCGGGGCGCCGCGCGTGCTGGAAGGTCATTCGCAAAACGTCAATGGTGTGGCCTTTGCGCCGGACGGACTCTCGCTGGTGAGCGCCGGCTATGACGCGACGCTGCGCATTTGGCCGCTGGGCGGCACTGGCGCGGCGGTGATCAGAACTCTTCCGTCGCCGCTCAATTCAGTCGCTGTGGCGCCCGATGGCGAGATCGTCGCAGCGGGAGCGGATGGCAATCTCTATTTCCTTACAGCAGCGGGCGAACCACGTGGCGAGGTCAATGCCGCCGCCATGCCGATCATCGCTTTGGCTATTTCCGAAGACGGCAAGCTCATCGCCGCCGCCGGCATTCGCGGCTCGGTGACGATCATTGAGCGTGCCGAGCGCAAGGTCACACGTACACTGGTTGGGCCCGGACTGCCGGTCTGGTCGGTGGCATTCTTCCCCGACAGCAAAACACTGCTCACCGGCGGTGCCGACCGCATGGTGCGGCGCTGGGATGCGGTGAGCGGCGAGCATATCGGCTCTGTAACGATGGGCGCGCCGGAGGATCCGCTCGCCGACTATGCCGGCGATCCCGGCGCGGAAATCTTCCGTGGCTGCGTTGCCTGCCACACGCTCAGTCCTGATCAAGGCAATCGCGCGGGCCCGACGCTTGCCGGCATTTTCGGGCGCAGGATCGCGACACTGCCTGGCTACAATTTCTCCCCAGCGTTGAAGAAGCTCGACATCATATGGACGCCGGAAACGGTGGCGAAGCTGTTCGAGGTCGGACCCGCCGCCTATACGCCGGGCACCAAAATGCCGGAGCAGACCATCGGCTCGCGTGAGGACCGCGAGGCATTGGTGAAATTCCTGGAAAAGGCGACGAAGAAAAATTGACCTGGTCTCATGTCCTCTTTGTCATGGCCGCACCTGTTGCGGCCATCTCGCTTAGGAAGACAGTGCTTTTGTTGCCGGGATGGCCGGGACAAGCCCGGCCATGACAATCAGTCAGCCGTCCGACTTTTGCGCTGCTTGTTCGCGCTCGCGCAGATAATCCTCCGTGGTGCGCGGAGGCGGGCGCGGCGGCGCGCCGTAAGGATCGAAATTCTCGTTGCTGACCGCGGTGACGCGGCAGTCCTCACACATTTTGATGATGTCGAGCCGCTGTGCAGAGCCCTGGAACATCCAGTGCCGGCCTTCCAGCTTTGCGGCGACGCGCTCGATCGTGCTTTTGACGCCGAACGGCTTGTCGCAGCGGATGCAGTGAAACGGTTCTTCTTCCTTCAGCACCCGAGCCGATGCGGTGGCGGCGCGGAAATCGATCTGCGGCGTCAGCGTGATGACTTTCTCCGGGCAGGTGGCCTGGCAGAGCCCGCATTGCACGCAGGCATCCTCGGTAAAGCGCAACATCGGCCGGTCGGGATCGGCCAACAGCGCGCCGGTGGGGCAGGCGGAAACGCAGGACAGACAGAGCGTGCAGCCTTCCGCGTTCACCTGTACCGCACCGAACGGCGCGCCTTGCGGCAGCGCGATGATGTCCACCGGCGCCGGTGCGGCCTGATGCAGTTCGCGCAAGGCGAGCCGCAGCACGTCGCGCTTGGCGCCGACGGCCTGGAAACTGGCCGGGCGGGGCGCGGACTCGGCTGGGGCGATCCTGCGTAATGCCTGGCCAAGCGCGTCGGGATCGTCGGTCTCAATCGTCGCCACGCGTTCCCCCGCGAAGCCGAGGCCGGCGAGGATCGGTTGCGCGAGCGCGATGGTTTTGGTGAGGCCGGTGGTGTCGTGCCGCGCCTTTCCGCGCAGCAGGAAGCGCAAGGCGGAGGCGCCATAGGCGAAAGCCGCGGCTACCGCTTCTACCCCCACTTGCGTCACTTCGTTGACGGCCACCGGCAAGACATGCGCCGGCAGGCCGTCGCCGTGCCGCGCCAGCGCATCGATCAAATCCGCGCCGTGCTCTCCGTCATGCAGCAGCACGATCGGCTGCCTGCCGCCCGTCTCGCGGTAAGTCGTGAGCAGCGCGCGCAGCTTGCGCATCAAGGTGTCGGCGGACGGCAGCGCATAAGATGCCGCGCCGGTGGGGCAGGCGGCCGCGCATTGCCCGCAGCCCGCGCAGATGTGGGCGTCGATTGCGACATGATCGCCCGCGGGCGTGATCGCGCCGGTCGGGCAGAGGTCGAGGCAGCGGCGGCAGCCGACGATCTTGGAGCGCGAATGCGCGCAAAGATCCTCGGTGAACTGGATGTAACGGGGCTTGTCGAAGGTGCCGACGAGGTCCCGCGCCTTCAGCGTCGCGCGCAACACGGCAGCGGGATCACCGGGGTCGGCGCGCAGATAGCCTTCCCGCAGATCGGGGGCGGGAAATAACGGCGCGCCGCCGGAAATATCCAGCAGGATGTCGCATTGCGATTTCGCGCCATTGCGCGCCGGACCGAAACTCAAGGTGCCGCGCGAGCTTGGCTCCGGCACGGCATAGTCATCGACGACGATCTGGAAAGCACCGAGAAATCCGTTGGCCGCCTGGATGCGGCCCTTCACCACCGGAAAATCGGTGGAACGCGGTGGCGCGATTGTCGCCGGGGGCGTGATCAGAACCGTAACGTCGAGATGGTCTTTCAGCAGACGTGCGGTCTCGACCGCCTGCTCGTCGCGCCCGTAGATCAGGATGACGCCTTCGCTTTGTAGCGCGATGTACGGAATGTCCGACACAGGCTCAGCCGCAGCCGCCAGCAATGCCGCGATCTTGGGCGTGGCTTGCCCGCCCTCGGCGGACCAGCCGGCGTGTTCGCGGATATTCACGAATGTCAGCGAGGTCTTGCCGCCGGCCTCTTCGGCAATCTCGGAAAATAGCGGTGCTTCCTGGGTGCAGGTGACAGTGACCGAGCCGCCCTCCGCCGCGATGGTCCGAAAACGCTCGGCCTCGGCACGGCAAAGCTGCCTGGCCGTCTGGACGTCTGCGCCCCGGCAGGCGCGGCGCAAAGCCTCGCCGTCCAGCGCCATGCTGTCATCGCAGGAGCAAGCCAGAATTTTCCGCCCTTGGTCTGCCATTCACCCTCCGAAAGCCGCAGTTTCGAGCGTCAAATTCGCTGCGCCACCCGGTCCGCTTCTTATATAAGATCGGGAACTATAGCAGACTGTGAGGCGAGATGCGGGCAGGAAATTCGGTACTATCGGCGTTGGACCTGCCGCCGCCGTACCGGCTTATCAGCTTGCGCGAGGTGGGCGACGCCTACGTGCATGCGCAAAAGGTGGCCGCCGAAGAGGGCGCGGGCACGCTGGTCCATGTCGGCCGCTTTGACATGGCCGAATTCGCCGTCGTGCTGGAGCCGGACGAGCCGCTCCGCACCGCTCGGAGGGCGTTCTATGCGGGAATGAACGCTATGACCGACGCTCTGATAGCGCATGCGCCTCCCGAAAAACCCATTGTCATCGATTGGCCTGACGCTTTGCGCGTCGATGGCGGACTGGTCGGTGGGGGACGGCTGGCCTGGCCGAAAGGCGCGGATGAGGATGACGTGCCCGACTGGCTCGTATTCAGCGGGATGATCCGTACCGTCTCGATGACCGAAGAAGCCGGACTGCATCCGCTGGAGACCGCGCTCGATCAGGAAGGTTTTGAAGAGCATGGCGCATCGGCGCTGGTCGAAAGCTTCGCGCGGCATCTTATGGTGGCGATCGACGCCTGGGAACAAGACGGTTTCGGCGTGGTGATGAAAGAGTATCTGTCCCGACTGTCGCCGGAAAAAGGCGCGCGGCGTGACATTGATGAAAATGGCGACTTGCTCTTGCGTTGGATCGCCAGCAATCAGGCCGAGCGCAGGGCCTTGGTTCCCGCGCTCGAGGCGCCATCTTGGTATGACGCCAGGCGCGGAGGTCCCCGCCGATGAAATTGTTGCGCACCATCCGCCTCGATCCGTCGGACACCTTCGTGTTCGAGAAAGCCGCTGAGCCCGGCGAATGGGCGGTGCCAGGCTCCTTCGTGTTCTGGAATCAGGATCCTTCCAGCTTCGAAGGCAAGCAGCGCACCGCATTCCGCGCCGGGTTGCTTGGCATCGCGTCGCTCGGCTGGTCGACGCTGGCGCAGATCGTCGATGCCGACAAAGACGACCATGCGGAAGCGGTGGAAATGCTGGCGCAGCGTTTGGTGGAAAATTTCGGCGCCCCCGAGATCACGCTGGCGCGGCTCGCGGCCTCGGAGGAAATCGCCTATGCATCGTCTTTATGCGACCACCCTTTAGATACACTCATCGCGGTACATCGCGCGCAGGAAGGCGAGTCCATCCGTGAGACGTTCCGCACGCTACGGCCGCGCAATGGACCGAAGCCGCTGCGCGCTTTCTCCTTCCTGGAGGCGGAAAGTGATGAGGATGAGCCGGTGGAGCAGGTTGATTTGAGCAAACTGGCGCGTGGCGAGCCACAAGGGAGTAGGTAATGAAGGACTTCTGGCTCTCCTGTGGCCATCATCTGCTCGACCGCGATGCCGGCGGCGGCCTTGTGGTCACTGACGAATTCCTCAAAGTCTATCTCGCGCGGCCTGAACTCGCGCCGCCGCCGGATGCGGCGGAGGATGAGCGCGCCCTGCATGCCGCGCTGCTGGCCGATCCGCGCCGCAAGGTGAGCGCGGAGGAAATCGCAGCGCTCGAGGATCCCGACGCGCGCGAGAATTGGCAACTGATGGTCGAGTTCCGCGATCTTCTCCTGCGCCACCCGACGCTGGAAGCCTCCTATGCGGCATTGTTGCGCGAAGGCACCGGCCGCACGCCGCCGCTCTTCATCAATCAGCTCGTGCATGTGATCTTGCGCAACGCTCTTGACGGTTGCGACGACGCCTATGTGCTGCGCGCGGCGGAGCTGTTTTTCCGCGAGCAAAGGCTGACCGTGCATGAGCAGGCGCTGATCGCAGCGGACGAAGAAACCATCGCCGGCATCGGCGACACTCCGCTTTCTCCGCTGGTCTCCATGCTGGGCCTGCCGGCGGCTTCCGAGATCGACGTGCTGTCAGATACCAACGCAGACAGCTACTGGGAACGCAGTGACCAGTTCGACATGGCGCTCGACATGACGGCGGGACGGCGCAGCTTGGCGGCGCTTGGCGAAGTGATCGCGGCCTGGATATTCCACATGCTGTCGATCGAGGTGGACATCGAGCCGCTCACCGAAATCCGCGACGTCAATCTCACCTGGTATGTCGGGCTTGACGCCGAGTCGACCCGCATTGGTGACGCGCTATGGAACGGTGAGGAGCTCGACGACGGCGCGAAGTCACGCATCATTGGCCTGTTCCGCCTGACTTTCCGCGATCCCGGCGTCGTCACCGATCAGTTGCGCGGCGAGCCGATCTACCTGCTGCTGGCAATGACGCCCGACCGCGTGTTGCGGTTGAAGCCGCAAAATTTGGTCATGGGCCTGCCGATCCGTCGGCTGGAAACCGTCACATGAGCGCGCCGAATCGCATGGCCGTTGGCGTCGTCGTGGAACGCCGCAAGGCGGCGAGCCAGTGGATCGACTATGTCTGGCAACCGGTCTCCGTCTTGCCGGGCCGGCCGGAAGCCGAACCTTGGACGGTGCTGTCGCAGGAAGCCGAGCGCACGATTTTCTATGCCGGCACGACAACGATCGAGCTGTATCCTACCGAGACCACCAATTACCGCGACAATCTTGCTTCCGGAACGCCCTCGCTATGGGTCGCGCTGCGGCCAACTGAGGCGGATCCGCCTTACACACTGTTCGCGGTCACGGCGGATCCTGCCGAAGGCGAAGCTTTCACCGAAACCGGTACCGATCTGATCGAGATGGTACCCATGCCGGAATTGATCCGCGAAGCGGTGGCGGCTTTTGTTGCCGAGTATCATGTCGAGCGACAATTCTTCAAACGCAAGCGCGATCGCGCCAATACGGAAGCCATGGCGCGGCGCGCGCCGGGCCGCGAGGAAGACCGCAAATGAGCGATCCGAAGGATTTTCTCACGCGCTGGTCGCAGCGGAAACTCAATCCGCCTGCGGAGAAGCCTGCGCCGGAGGAAAAGGCACCGATGCCTGCCGCCGACAGGGAAGCGGCGGCGACCGCGCCGATCGATCCGGAGTTCGACATCACCACTTTGCCGTCGCTCGAGTCGATCACGGCCAATTCCGACATCAGAGCCTTTCTGCAGCGCGGCGTGCCGGCGGCGCTGAGCCGTGCGGCCCTTCGCCGCGCTTGGAGTGCCGATCCGGCGATCCGGGATTTTGTCGGTCTGTCGGAGAATTCCTGGGACTTCAACGCGCCGGATTCGATACCCGGATTCGGACCGATTGGCAGCGCCGATGTGCGGCGCATGGCGGCCCAGCTTTTTGGCGAGCCGGGCGAGGAAGCAACCGGGCAACCGTCGCCCGGGCAGCCGGCACAGCCCCAACCGGCTTTAGGATCAAATGAATTTGAAAGCGATCCGGTGCGAAAGACCGAGACCGCGGGCTTGGCGGAATCCAACCGCGAGGACGACTTGCCCAGCCCGTCGGACAATGACACTGACCTATCCGCCAGCACCGGCAGCAAAAAGGACGATGCTGCAATGCAGCATCAAGACGGTGACGAGGAAGACGATTTGCCCCCGCCGCCGCGGCGTCACGGCGGAGCGCTACCCACTTAGTCCATAAGTCATAGCCTCGAACTATTGACCTGCCGCGCCGCGCGGCATTAGCCTTTGCTTTGGAATAATTAAAAGAAACTTCGCCAGGGCGGTCGAGTCACGATGCGTGACCCCGGACTTCAACAAGCGATCAACGCAGCGGGCGGCGTGAGCGAGCTTGCGCGAAAAATAGGTATTGCGCAGCCGTCCATCTCCAATTGGTCCCGGATCCCGGCCGAGCGCGTGGTTTCCGTGGAACAAGTCACAGGGGTTGATCGCGCTCTGTTGCGGCCCGACCTGTTCGGTGGAACTTCTCCAGTGGACGACATCGACGAAACAGACTCCGCCCGCTCGCAGGAATACGCGCTGCTTGCTGCGCTGCTCGCACGCGCGCCCGGACGCGGACCTGCTCTCGCGCATGGCCGGACTACGCGGCGACGCGACGCCTTTCGGGCTTGCGCATATGGCGCTGGGTGAAGCTGCCGCGGCAGCAGATGCCGATCGCATCAGCCGCGAATATTTCGAGCTCTTTATCGGGCTCGGCCGCGGCGAGCTCTTGCCCTATGCCTCCTATTACCTCACCGGCTTCCTGCATGAGCGACCGCTCGCGCGTCTGCGCGACGATCTTAATGCGCTCGGGATCGAGCGCGCGGAAGGCAATGCCGAGCCGGAGGACCATGCCGCGATTCTCTGCGAGATCATGGCGGGCGTGACCGGCGGCCGCTTCCCGGCGCCGGAAGGCACCGACCGCGAATTATTTGAAAAACACCTGGCGCCGTGGATCGGCCGTTTCTTTTCCGATCTCGAGCGCGCCGAACATGCCGATTTTTACCGGCGCGTCGGCGCGCTGGGACGGCTGTACATGCAAGTCGAGATGGAAGCCTTCGCGTTGCCTGACGAAAAGGCGCAACGAAATTGAGAAAGAGGAGCCGGCGATGAAACAGCGGGACAAGGCGACGGTCGGTCGTCGCGATTTCCTCCGTGCCATGGCGACAGGTGCGGGCGTTGCAGCGGTAAGCGCAGGGCCTCTTGCGACCACTGCGGCCGCTGACACCGAGAACAACGATGAGAAACGCAAGGCGCGTTACAAGGAAACCGACCACATAAAGACCTTTTACCGCGTCAACCGGTATCCGACGAAATAAGGGAGGCACCTGTGCTGATCAAAAGAACAGAACGCCAGGCACGCCACGGTAAGCTTACCGCCGCGCTTGCCGGACCATCCGCCGGCCGTCTCGACCGCCGCACCTTCCTCCGCCGCTCCGGCCTGGTTGCCGGTGGCCTGGCGACGCTGGGAGTGCTGCCGCTTGCGAGCTTACGCAAAGCCGAAGCCGCACCGCCGACGCCCGGCGCCGCGGTGACGATCCGCAAGAATATCTGCACGCATTGCTCGGTCGGCTGCACGGTCGTGGCCGAGGTCGTCAATGGCGTGTGGATCGCTCAAGAACCCGGTTGGGATTCGCCGATCAGTCGCGGGTCGCATTGCGCCAAGGGCGCTGCGACGCGCGAGGTCGCGCACGGCGATCGCCGCTTGCGCTACCCGATGAAGCTGGTGAACGGCCAGTGGAACAGGATTTCCTGGGACACCGCGATCAACGAGATCGGCGACAAGCTGATGGCGATCCGCGAAAAGTCCGGGCCGGAGTCGGTCTATTGGCTCGGCTCCGCCAAGTTCACCAACGAAGGCGCCTATCTGAACCGCAAGTTCGCGGCCTTCTGGGGCACCAACAACTCCGATCACCAGGCGCGTATCTGCCACTCCACCACGGTCGCCGGCGTAGCCAATACCTGGGGCTACGGCGCCATGACCAACAGCTATACCGACATCCGTAATTCCAAGACGATGCTTTTCCTGGGCGGAAATCCCGCCGAGGCGCATCCGGTGTCCTTGCAGCATCTGCTCGAAGGCAAGGAAATGAACCGGGCGAACTTCATCGTTGCCGATCCGCGTCTGACCCGCACCGCGGCGCATGCAACGGAATATGTCCGGCTCCGCCCCGGCACCGACATTCCGGTGCTGTGGGGAATGCTGTGGCACATTTTCCAGAACGGCTGGGAAGACAAGGAATTCATCAAGCAACGCGTCTACGGCATGGACGACATCCGCAAGGAAGTCGAAAAGTGGAACCCGGAAGAGGTCGAGCGCGTGAGCGGCGTGCCGGGCGAGCAACTCAAGCGCGTTGCCCAGATGTTCGCGACGCAAAAGCCCTCGTGCCTGATCTGGGCGATGGGACAGACCCAGCACACGGTGGGTACCGCCAACGTCCGCGCCAGCTGCGTTTTGCTGCTTGCCACCGGCAATGTGGGAGCGCCGGGTGCCGGAGCCAATATCTTCCGCGGTCATACCAACGTGCAGGGTGCGACCGATCTCGGTCTCGATATCGTGACGCTTCCGCTCTATTACGGCCTCGCCGAAGGCGCCTGGAAACATTGGGCGCGCGTCTGGGAGGTGGAATACGAATGGCTGGCTTCGCGCTTCGATGTAGCGACCGGAGCGACGGCAAGCCCATCAAGATGATGGAGACGCCGGGAATTCCTTCCACGCGCTGGTTCGATGCCACGTTGATGCCGAAGGAGCAGGTTGCCCAGAAGGACACCCTGAAGGCCATGATCGTCATGGGCCACGGCGGAAATACTGTCACCCGCATGCCGGAAGCCGCGCAAGGCATCGAGGCGCTTGACCTGCTTGTGGTGGCCGATCCGGTTCCGACCACCTGGGCCGTGCTCTCCAACCGCAAGGACAACACCTATCTGCTGCCGACCGCCACGAGTTATGAGACCGACGGCTCACGCACGGCATCCAATCGCGCCATCCAGTGGGGCGAGCAGATCATCAAGCCGATCTTCGAGTCGAAGAACGACAACGAGATCATGTATCTCCTGGCGAAGAAGCTCGGCTTCGCCGACCGGATGTTCAAGAACATCAAGGTCGAGGGCAATGTGCCGGTAGCGGAAGATCTCCTGCGCGAGATCAACCGCGGCGGCTGGTCGACCGGTTATTGCGGCCAATCGCCGGAGCGGCTGAAGGCGCATATGAAGAACCAAGCCAAGTTCGATATGCTCACACAGCGTGCTCCGAAAGACGTGCCCGAAATCGGCGGCGATTATTACGGCCTGCCCTGGCCGTGCTGGGGAGCGCCCGAGATCAGGCATCCCGGCACGCCGCTGCTCTACAACACCAACCTCTCCATCATGGACGGCGGCGGCACCTTCCGTGCCCGTTTCGGCGTGGAACGCGAGGTAAAGCTGCCGGACGGCTCCTCGGTGAAGCACAACCTCCTGGCCGAGGGATCCTATTCCAAAGATTCCGAGATCAAGGACGGCTATCCGGAGTTCACCTACGGCGTCCTGAAGAAACTCGGATGGGACGGCGATCTCACGGAAGCGGAGAAGGCCACGATCGAAAAGATCGGCGGCGCCAATCCGGATGCCGTGTCCTGGGCGATCGATCTTTCCGGCGGCATCCAGCGCGTGGCGATGAAGCACGGCTGCATCCACTACGGCAACGGCAAGGCGCGCGCCATTGCGTGGAACCTGCCCGACCCGATCCCGGTGCACCGCGAGCCGATCTTCACGCCGCGTCCGGAACTGGTCGAAAAATATCCCACGCTGCCCGACGCCAAGCAGTTCCGTGTGCCGAATATCGGCTTCACGGTGCAGAGGGCGGCGGTCAACAGGGGCATCGCCAAAGACTTTCCGCTCATCCTCTCTTCTGGCCGTCTGGTCGAATACGAAGGTGGCGGCGAAGAGACGCGCGCCAACAAATGGCTTGCTGAGCTTCAGCAGGACATGTTCATCGAGATCAATCCGGCGGATGCCGCGGCGCGCAGCATCACCGACGGTTCCTGGGTCTGGGTGACCGGCGCCGGGAACAACTCGAAAGCGCGCATGAAAGCGCTCGTCACCGAACGAGTCGGCAAGGGCGTGACCTGGTGTCCGTTCCACTTCGCCGGCTGGTTCCAGGGCGTCGATCAGCGCAGCAAATATCCCAAGGGTGCCGATCCGGTCGTGCTGGGCGAGAGCGTCAACACGCTCACCACCTACGGCTACGACCCGGTCACCGGCATGCAGGAACCTAAAGCCACGCTCTGTCAGGTCGTCAGAGCGGCATAAGGAGCAACGACAATGGCACGTATGAAATTCCTCTGCGACGCCGATCGTTGCATCGAATGCAACGCTTGCGTCACCGCCTGCAAGAACGAAAACGAAGTGCCCTGGGGCATCAACCGACGGCGCGTCGTCACCATCAATGACGGCAAGCCGGGCGAACGGTCGGTTTCCATGGCCTGCATGCATTGCACCGACGCGCCCTGCGCGGCGGTGTGCCCCACCAACGCCTTCTATACGACGGCGGACGCGGTGGTCCTGCACTCCAAGGACATCTGCATCGGCTGCGGCTACTGCTTCTACGCCTGCCCGTTCGGCGCGCCGCAATATCCGCGGGTCGGCAACTTCGGCTCGCGCGGCAAGATGGATAAATGCACCTATTGCGCCGGCGGTCCGGAAGCCGACAACACGGTGGCGGAGTACGACAAATACGGCGCCAACCGGCTGGCGGAAGGCAAGCTTCCGCTCTGCGCCGAGATGTGCTCGACCAAGTCGCTGCTCGCCGGCGATGGCGAGATCATTGCGCAGATTTATAAGGAGCGCGTGACCAAGCGCGGTTACGGCTCCGGCGCCTGGGGCTGGCAGACTGCTTATCGCGAAACGATCGCTTCGTAATACCACATGACGGGAACGGCGCAGGCCGCTCCCGTCCAACGCCGCTCAAGCGGGTCGGTAAGGGGAGGACTTGGCATGACGATGCTTTCCGCGCGCATCCGGGTTTTCGTCGGTGCTCTGGCGCTGTTATTCGTCGTGACTTTGGCGCAGCCGGGCAGCGCGCAACAACGCAACCCCGACAACTCGGTCAACCCCACCGCCAGTTCGGTAAAGGAAGATCAGTTACTGCGCGAGCTCAACCGGGTTCAGGGCCGCGTCAGCCTGCCCGACCAAAAATCCAGCATCATCGAGCAGCCGGTCGGCCGTGACTGGCGGCAATTCCACCAAGTGACCCTGAAGTGGATCGGCGTCATTTCAATCATCGGCGCGGCGGCTGGAATCCTGATTTTTTATCTCATACGCGGCATGGTGCGAATTCAGGCTGGACGCTCGGGCCGAGTGATCGTGCGCTTCAATGCTTTCGAGCGCTTCGTGCATTGGATGACGGCGACCTGCTTCGTCATTCTGGCGATCTCCGGCCTTAATCTTACGTTCGGCAAGAACCTTTTGTTGCCCCTAATGGGTCCGAACGCCTTCACCGTCTGGTCGCAGACGCTGAAATACCTGCATAACTACCTCAGCTTCCCCTTCACCATCGGCGTCGTGCTGATCCTGTTGATGTGGATCGGCGGAAATCTTCCCAATAGGGTCGACCGAGAATGGCTCCGGCGGGGCGGCGGCATTGTCGGCGACGATCATCCGCCGGCCTATCGCTTTAACGCCGGCCAGAAGATGATCTACTGGATCGTGGTGATCGGCGGCGGCGCAGTCGCGATCAGCGGCTATCTGCTGATGTTCCCCTTCTACGGCACCGGCATCGCCGGTATGCAGCTTGCCCAGATCGTGCACGGCGTGGTCGCGGTGCTCTTCGTGGCAGCCATGCTTGGGCATATCTACATCGGCACTATCGGCATGGAAGGCGCCTTCGAGGCGATGTCCGAAGGCACTGTTGACGTCAATTGGGCGCGGCAGCACCATAGCCTCTGGCTGCAGGAGGAAATGGCCCGCACCGGCCCCAACGAGTCACAACCCCAACCGCGGAGCACACCCGCGGCTACGCCTGCGGAATAGCTAATAGCTGACACTCTCTCCTCAAACTTTAACGCCCGGCGGAATTCCCGCCGGGCGTTTTGCTATAAGGGGCCATGCGCATCATCGGATTGGCGGGCTGGAGCGGCTCCGGAAAGACCACCCTGCTCACCAAACTCATTCCCCGGCTTGTTGCCCGCGGGCTTACGGTTTCCACCGTCAAGCACGCGCACCATGCCTTCGATGTCGATCAGCCGGGCAAGGATTCTCATACCCATCGCATGGCCGGCGCCAGCGAAGTGCTGGTCGGCTCGGCCGCCCGCTGGGCGCTGGTGCATGAGCTGCGCGGCGCGGCCGAGCCGACGCTGCATGAACTGCTCGCCAAGCTAGCTTCGGTCGATTTGGTGATCGTGGAAGGCTACAAGCGCGAACCGCACCCCAAATTGGAAGTGCATCGCGCGGCCGTCCGCAAGCCGCTGCTGCATCCCGACGATCCGCATATCGTCGCGATCGCCTCCGACCAGCCGGTCCAGGCGGGGGTGCCGGTGGTCGCGCTCGACGATGTGGAGGCGATCGTGGAAATCATGTTGCGGCATGCCGCTCCGCTCGGCGCACCCCGGAGCCGCTGATGGCGCAGCTTACCGACGACTGTTTTGCGTTCTCCGGGCCGCTGCTGCCGCTCGAAGAGATGGAGCGGCTGATCGAGACCCGCGTGCAGCCGGTCACCGGCAAGGAAACCGTGCTGCTGCGTGCCGCCGACGGCCGCATCCTCGCCGCCGATATCGTGGCGCCGCTCGATCTGCCGCCCTTCGACAATTCCGCCGTCGACGGCTACGCGGTGCGCCACCGCGATCTGAAGCCCGACGCCGAAACCCGGCTGACGGTTTCGGGCCGCGTGATGGCCGGCCACCGGCCGCCCGACACGGTCGGCGCCGGCGAGGCGGTCCGCATCTTCACCGGCGCACCGATGCCGGCAGGTGCCGACACGGTCTTCATGCAGGAGGACGTGCGGACAGAAGGCGAGGCGGTGATCGTGCCGCCCGGCCTGAAAACCGGGGCCAACCGCCGTCTCGCGGGCGAGGACGTGAAGAAAGGCTCGGTGGTGCTTCCGGCCGGCCGCCTGCTGTCGGCTGCCGACGTCGCGCTCGCCGCCGCCATCGGGCTGACGCAGCTTGAGGTGCGGCCGCGGCTGCGCGTCGCCTTGTTCTCCACCGGCGACGAGATCGTGGAGCCGGGCGCGCCGCGTCCGCCCTCCGCGCTGTTCGATGCTAACCGTGCGCTGCTTGCCGGCCTCTTGGCGCGGCTCGAAGTGGAGGTGAGCGATCTCGGTATCGTTCCCGACAATCCCGCCGCGCTCAAGCGCGCGATCGGTGAGGCAGCCAAGACGCATGACCTGGTGCTGACCACCGGCGGCGTTTCCACCGGCGAGGCAGATCATGTGCGCGACGCGGTGGAAAGCATCGGCCGGCTGGTGTTCTGGCGCGTCGCCATCAAGCCGGGGCGCCCGGTCGCCATGGGCGTGGTCGAAGGCGCGGCCTTTGCCGGTTTGCCGGGCAATCCGGTCGCGGCCTTCGTCACCTTCGTGCGGGTGGTGCGGCCGTTGCTGCTGCGGCTGGGCGGCGCGCTGCCGCAGAGGCTGGTGCCGCTGCCGGTGAAGGTCGCCTTCTCCTACAAGAAGAAGAAAGGCCGCCGCGAATATGTTCGCGTCGCTTTGCGCCGCACGGCCGATGGCGGCGTCGAGGCGGTGAAGCATCCGCAGGAAGGTGCCGGCGTGATCACGTCGCTGACGGAAACCGACGGCCTCGCCGAATTGTCCGAGGACACGACGAAAATCGAACCTGGCGCGATCGTCGGGTTCTTATCCTATGCGTCGCTGGTTGGCTGACGTCAGTGCTCGCAGAGGTACTCAGCCGTCGGCGAGTCGGTGAAGTCGGCAAGGATCAGTGCCCAGGCGCTCGGGACCTCGCAGCCTTCTTCCCTGACATTGTCGGAGGTCGGCACCGCCATGGCCACTGTCTGCGGCGCCTTCTTCGTCCTGGAGAAGACCTGGCGGAAGCTCCAGCTTGGGTGGATGCGCGCGCCTTCGGTCGTGTAGCGCGTACCTGACGGCTTCTGCACCGAGTTCAACGAGAGCGCCGCGACGATTGCGATAGCGACAACGGCAACGCAGGCGATCAGGAATATGCGCATTGTCTTTCCTCCCCAGGAATCCGATCTTTATTGCGGGCATTATGGGCCGGGGTCGGAAGAGATCAAGTGAGTAGATAGTCGCGGGCTATGCTTCCACATGCTGCGCCGCAATCTCCTCGGCCCGTGCCGCGTCCTCGGGGGTGTTGACGTTGAAGAAGGGGTCGACCGGGGCATCCGGCCACTCCGCCAGGGCCACCCCATGCCGTTCGGTCCAGACCTCGATTTTCCTCAAATCCTCCTCCACCAAAGCGTGGCGCAGGTCATGCCGGAGCGCGACCGGCCATAGGCCGGCCACCGGGTGCCGCCATTCGCCGGATTTGGCGCAGGCCAGCGGCTTCCCGGCCTCGGTCCGCGCCCTGTGCAACCGGGCGATCAGGTCGCGCGGCAGGAAAGGGCAATCGCCCGGGACGCTGCCGATCCAGGTTATCTCCGGTGCATGAGCGGCAGCCCAATCGAGCCCGGCCAGAATACCTGCCAGCGGGCCGGCAAAGCCGGGCAGGTCGTCAGCCACGACGGGCAATCCGGTGGACGCAAAGCGCTGCGGATCGCCGTTGGCGTTAAGAATGATCCTGCTGCATTGCGGACCCAGGCGCTCCAGCACACGGTCCAAGATGCTGACGCCGCCGATGCGCAACAGCGCCTTGTCGCCCCCGCCCATGCGCCGCGCGAGCCCGCCGGCCAGCACCAGACCTAGCGTGGGAGGCGTCTGCGCCACGGTCATCGCTAGTCGTCGTGCACCGCCGCCTTGCGGCGGGTCTTCGCGCTCTCCTCCTCGACATAGGCGAGGTCCTGGTCGAACACGATGCGCGATTCGCCCGCCAGCGCCACGAAGCGCTTGCCGCGCGCCCGCCCGATCAGGGTGAGATTGGATTTGCGCGCGAGCTCAACGCCCCAGGCGGTGAAGCCGGAGCGGGAGATCAGAATCGGAATGCCCATGTGAAGCGTCTTAATCACCATCTCGGAGGTGAGCCGGCCCGTGGTGTAGAAGATCTTGTCGTCTGGCCGCACCTTATGCCGGAACATCCAGCCGGCGATCTTATCGACCGCGTTATGTCGACCGACGTCTTCCATATAGACCAACGGCTGATCGCGCTCGGCCAGAACGCAGCCGTGGATCGCGCCAGCCTCGAGGTAGAGTGAAGGTGTGGTGTTGATCTTGTTGGTTAGCGCGTAGAGCCAGGAAGTGCGCAGTTCCGCGTCCGGCAGATTGACGTTCTCCAGCGCTTCCATCAAATCGCCGAACACCGTGCCTTGCGCGCAGCCGGAGGTTTGCACCTTCTTCTTTAGCTTCTTTTCGTAATTCGTCCTGCGCTTGGTGCGCACCACCACAGTGGCAAGTTCCTCGTCGTAATCGACGCCGGTGATGACGTCATCTGGCAACAGCATGTGCTGGTTGAGCAGATAACCGATGGCGAGATATTCTGGATAGTCACCGATCGTCATCGCCGTGACGATTTCCTGCGAATTGAGAAAAATCGTCAGCGCGCGCTCCACCGTCACCGCGGTTTCGATCGTCGCGCCGGTTTGATCGACGCCTTTGACGCGCTCGGTCAGCCGCGGATCCTGCGGATTCGGACGAACGAGATAGCCGTCGCTTGCACTCTTCATACTCGGCACTCTAGCAGAAAAGCCGCCGCTCCGGGGCAGCGATTAATCAGGTGTTATCTCGCAATCAAAATGTGAATGCAGCACGCCAAGGTCAATGGCCGCAACCATTCTGAATGGTCGAGCCAGATGCTCGAAGAGTGTGATTCAGCACGGGACCGGTCGCCAAGCGATCAACCGGCTCAGCGCTAGTCGGTCGCTTTTCCCAAGCTGCGCCGCATGCCCAGCGCCACGATCCGGTTCAGCAGGTCGCGATAATTGATCTTGTCATGGGCTGCGGCATGGGCGAATTCCTCGCTCTTTGCGATTTCCGGATTGGGGTTGGCTTCCAGGAAATACGGGACGTTCTCAGCCGAGAGGCGGAAGTCGATGCGCGCATAACCATCGAGCCCCAGCGTCCTGTAGATGCGCTTCGCCATCTTGTCGATGCGCGCGTGCAGTTCCGGGGACAAGTCTTTCGCCGGACCATGTTCGATCTTGTGCCGTTGCTGATAATCGCGGTCATGCTTGACCTTTCCGGTGGCGATCGGCGCGGCGCTGCCGAAGTCGATCTCCCAAACGGGCAGCACACGCAGCCGTTCGTTGCCGAGGACGCCGACGTAAATTTCGCGGCCCGGGATGTATTGCTCTACCAAAGCCGGCGTCGCCATCCGTTCGTGAATGAAAGCCACGCGCTCGGCGAGTTTTTCGTCACTGTCGACCACCGAGGCCTGCGCGATGCCTTCCGAGGCGTCCTCGCTCAGGCTTTTGACAATTAACGGAAAGGCCAGCCGTTTCGGTCGGTGAATTTTCCGCTGCATGGGGAATACCGCAAAGGCCGGAACCGGAACGCGGTGATAATGCACAAGCTTCTTCGACAGGTCCTTACCGCGCGCCAGCATAAGGCCGCGCGGATTACAGCCGGTATAAGGAATGCGCAGCAGCTCCAGATAGCTCGCGACGTTCTGGTCGTAGGTCGGCTCGCCGTGGAATTCTTCCAGCAAGTTGAAAACGACATTCGGCTTCCAAGCTTCAATCTCCTCCCTGATTGGCTTGAGTTCATGCTGGACGCCAAGAGGGCGCACCTCATGCCCCGCTTTGCGCAGCGTGCTAACCACGTCGTATTCGGTCTTCCAGACGTTGATCTGCTGCTCGCTGAAACCTTTCAGGGTTTCCGGCGGCATCAGGTCCGGATGCAAAAGCACCAGGATGCGCAATGGCTTCATAAGGCGTAGGACCGCCGTGAAGGACTGTAAAGGGAGTGGACCGTCCTGGCCGCCAGCAGCACTGTGAAGTCCCTCGTCAGTTGCCGTTCGGAGCCTACCGCCCGCAACTTCAACTTGCGACACCGCCCAATCATCTCGTCGAGCACGTCATCCAGCGTGAGCTGGTACTCGCCTGTGGACTTGGCAACTCTGCGCCGGATTTTCGCGCGATTCTTTTCCAGGAAGCTAGCAGCCGTCGGCGACCGTTTATGTTTCGGATCACTGGAGAAGATGCGGTGCAGATCCCGATCATAACCTTTTGGAGAATCACTGTGATAGAGAGCCTGCTTCTTCTCGTAATGTTGGGCAAGGGTACGGGTCAGCCGCCGAAGCGGGTCTACCTCCAACCGCCGATTCAGCAAAGGCTTCTGCCCGCCGATCTCCGCCATCAGCTCGTCGACATATTCCAGCTTCTTCAGAGCGGGCCAGTCCGCATAGCGCTTGCGCCAGTTGGATCGCGGCGTGAGCCAGACCGCGAAAGTCTCGGCGAAATCCTCGTCCGGATGGCTTTGCGCGTACCAGAGCCGGAGATGCCGGACGAAACGCCGGCTGCGCGGGTTGGGCCGATAATGCTTGGGATAGGGCCTGGAGGAAGGCCCAAACAGTTGCTGCCAGCGGCGCCGGCGCTGCAGCTGATAGGCATGCTGCATGACATGGCCGGCCTCGTGGCGAAGGATGCGCATGCATTCCGCCACGCTGCCACCCTCCACGTCGATGATCTTCTTGCGCTCTAAGCGCATCAGCCGCCGACGCGTCAGGTAAAAAGGGATGGCGATTCCGGGCGTATTGTCGGGGCTGAACCACTCGTCTGAAATCCAGGCATGCGGCCTGATGCGGACGCCTTTTTTCCGCAATTCCCGGTACAGGGCGTTCAGGCAATCTTCCAGCCATGTGCCTTTAATGCCGACGCCAAGGTCCTTGAGGCGGAGCTCGAGAAGTTGCGGGTCCGCAAAGGAAACCCAGGCAAATCTACGCGACATGGCGCTTCAGGACCCACGAACACCGGCTGAGTGACCGGGGTCATCTTGCACAGGGGGGAAGCCTGTCGACGATGTTTGTGGTCACAATGAGCGTGGCCCGGGGCCCGGCGTCTTCCGCGCGTCGGGCCGCTGAACAGCCTGCCGATAAGGTGTCCGGCCCATCAGCACCACAGTCTCGACGGTGAAAGCGAAGGTCGCCGGCGTGGGATCTGCGGTACATAACCCATGCAGCTGCGCACGCTCGCGGATCGGAGCGTGCGGACAGCGGCGCGGCGTCGAGCCGCGATCTCGCCAGCCTTGCGGCGGCAGCAATCCGAGTATCGTCTTCAGCAAGGTGGTCTTGCCGCCGCCATTCGGCCCGAGCAGCGCCAGCACCTCGCCCTTGGCGAGCGCCACATTCAAGGCCGCTGCCGACCACGCGGTCCGGATAGCCGATGGTGAGATCGCGGCCTTCGCAGAATCATGACCAGGTCTTCTGCACGCTGGCGAGCAGCCAGATGAAGAATGGCGTGCCGATCACGGCGGTGAGGATGCCGAGCGGGATTTCCACTTGCGCCAGCGGTGCGCGCGAGCGTGTCGATCAGCAGCAGATAACCGCCGCCGAGAACAGCTGCGGTCGGCAACAGCCGCGCGAAATCCGGGCCGACCAGCGAGCGCGCAAGATGCGGCACCACCAGACCGACCCAGCCGATAATTCCGGCGGCGGCGACGCTAGCCGAAGTCACGAGCGTGGCGGCGGCGACGATGACGATGCGTAGCGGCCCGGTGGCGATGCCGAGCGCGCGCGCTTCCTCGTCCGGCAGCGACATCACATTCATGCGCCAGCGCAGCGCGACCAGCACAACAGTGCCGAGCATCGACCGGTCCGAGCAGCGGCAGCAGATCGGAAACGCCTCGTGGCCGCAAGACTGCCGAGCAGCCAGAAGGTCATGGCCGGAAGCTGGTTGTAGGGGTCGGCGAGATATTTCACGAGGCCCACGCCGGCGCCGAGCAGCGATCCGATCACGACGCCGGTCAGCACCAGCACGAGAATGGGATCACGTGAGCGCACCGCCGATCCGATGACGTAGACTGCGGCCACCGCTATCAATCCGCCAACAAAGGCAAAAAACTGGATCGCAAAAGATGCCGAGCGGCGAGATAGATGCCGATCACCGCGCCCAGCGCAGCGCCGGATGATGCGCCGAGGATATCCGGCGACACCAGCGGATTGCGGAACAGCCCCTGGAAGGCGGTGCCGGCAACCGCCAACGCGGCGCCGACCAGCACGGCCGCCAGCACGCGCGGTCCGCGCACCTGCAGGATCACGCTTTCCACCGCGGGCGGACATCGGCCTTGTGGCCTGTCGATCTTGGCGTAACAGCACGCTGAAAAGTTCGCTTAGCGCGATCGGATAACGTCCGACTGTAAAGGCCAACAGCAGTCCGGCCACGAGAACACCGACCGCGATGGCAAAGCCCGGCAGGGCGGAGGAACGTGTCATGTCGCCGAAATGCTTCGGTTGCGAACGCTTAATCCCGGCCCGCCAGCACATGCGTCGATCTGCGTGTCGCTCGGCGTCACATGATAAAACAAAGCGTAGAATTCGCGCGTGAGTTTTTTCATGTCTTCCGGGAAAAGCGCCGGATAGAGGATTTTCGCCAGCCACCACAATCCGATCAACCGGTTGACCGCTGGCGGAAAATCCACCCAGCCGAACGGCATCTTCGGCGACAGGTGCACGCGACCGTCGCGCACCGCCTTCACGCCTGCCCAGGCCGCATCGCTACGCACCGTCGGCGGCGAAATCCTGGTCGATGGTGACGATCACATCGGGATTCCAGAGCAGCACCTGCTCGATGGATACATTGGCAAGTCCGCCGCTGCTGTGCGCCGGCGACGTTGCGGGCCAAGCATCTCCATCGTCTCGACATTGATCGAGCCGCCCAGGCCGGTCTCCAGGCCGCGCGGCCCGCGCGCGTAATAAACGCGCGGCCGCTTGTCGGACGCGACTGTGCCTATGCGTCCGATAATGGTTTTCATCGTATCCTCGGCATAGCGCGCCAGCTTCTCAGCCTGTCCTCGCGCCGTCCGATCAGTTCGCCGAGCTTCGCGATAACTCGTCGGGATGGCGTTGAAACGTCCGTCGAGCAGCACATAAGGAATTCCTGTCTGCTCCTGCACGCGCTCGGCAAGCGAGACAAAAGTGGCGCTGGTCGAGCCGACATCGAGAATGAGGTCCGGCTTGAGCGCCAGCACCGATTCCAGATTGGCCGTGTTGCCGCGCCCGGTGATGCGGCCGACCTCCGGGCGCGCGCAGATATCCGGCAGCATATAGACGCATTCTTCCGCGCGGTTGGCGCGCGGCCAGCCCAGCAACATATCGGGCGCCAGCGTGTAGAGCAGGATCGCCGCGGGCGGCCCCGCCGGAAATATCGCGCGTCACACGCGCCGGCACCGATACCGAACGGCGCGCCGCATCAGTGCATCGATCGCAGCGCGCGCGAAACCGGACGTGCGCCAGCAACGCCGCCGAGCAACCCGGTTATCAGCGCGCGGCGATCGATCTGCATGAGCGAAGCGCCCGGCTGTGTTATCCGCGCATCCTAACCGCAAAACTCAGTCGATGCCCACCATCACGTCGCTGGCTTTCATCACCGCATAGGCCTGCTGCCGCGCCAGTTTGAGTCATCGACCGATTGTTGGTGATCGCAGCGGTGACGATCTGGCCGCCGATATCGATCCGCACATGCGCCGTGGTGTGCCTTCTTCACCTCGACGATCTTGCCCTTCAACCGGTTACGTGCGCTCATCTTCATGTCTTGGTCCTCACGCGCTCGGATCTTTGGCGTTGGGATAGAACAGCTGCTGGCCGTCGATCTTGTTAGTCGGCAATCGCCTTCTGTCCTTCCGCTCGACACCAGCCAGTCGATGAACTCCTGGCCGAGGTCCTTCTTCACGTTCGGATGCTTCGCCGGGTTCACCAGGATGACGCCGTACTGATTGAACAGGCGCTTGTCGCCTTCCACCGCGATCAGCAGGTCGCCCTTGTTCTTGAAGGAAATCCAGGTGCCGCGGTCGGCCAGAACGTAAGCATTGGAAGCTGAGGCGGTGTTGAGCGCCGCGCCCATGCCCTGGCCGATCTCTTTGTACCAGGATCCCTTGTCGGCGCCGGCGACGTCGATATTCGCCGCCTTCCAGAGCGCGAGTTCGGCCGCATGCGTGCCGGATTTGTCGCCGCGGGATATGAAGGGGGCAGTCTTGGTCTTGATCGTGGTGAGCGCCGCGACGATGTCTTTCGAGTCCTTGATGCCGGCAGGGTCGCTCTTCGGCCCGATCAGGACGAAGTCATTATACATCACCGGATAGCGCTTCACGCCGAAGCCTTCGGCCAAAAATTTCTCCTCCAGCGGCTTGGCATGGACGAAGACCACGTCGGCGTCGCCGCGCCGGGCGGTGTCGAGCGCCTGGCCGGTACCCTGCGAAACCACCTTCACGTCGACTCCGGTCTTCGCCTTGAACAGCGGCAGGATATGGCCGAACAGCCCGGAATCCTGTGTGGACGTGGTCGAAGCCACCACGATCGATTTCTCCTGCGCGTCGACGGGAAGCGTCAGCGCTACGAGCGGCGTCAGCACCAAGAGCAAACGGCGTGTCAGCATGGAGTTCATCCCTTCTGTCTGATCAGATCAGCAATTCGCCGGCGATGAATTTCCGCGCTTCCGGCGTGCCGGGGGACGTGAAAAATTCATTTGCGTCAGCCGTTTCAATGACACGTCCGCGATGCAGCAGGATGACCTCACCCGCGAGCCGCCGTGCTTCGCCGAGATCATGCGTCGCCATCACCACCTTGATGCCGTGTTCCGAGACGTCGCGGATGATATCTTCGACCGCCTTGGTGGCGGCCGGATCGAGGCTTGCGGTCGGCTCGTCGAGAAACAACACCGCCGGATCCTTGGCGAGCGCGCGGGCGAGCGCGAGCCGTTGCTGCTCGCCGCCCGACAGACGGCGCGCCGGCTGGCCCGCCAAGCCCGACAGCCCGACCAGCGCCAGCAACTCCACACAATGCGCGCTCCGCAGCGAGCGCGGGATGCCGGCGGCGGCAAGGGCATAGCGGATATTGCCTGCGGCGCTGCGCCGGAGCATCGCCGGGCGCTGGAACACGATGGAGCAACGGGCCGGGCTGACGCCTTCGCGGCCGCCCCGCAGCAGGCGCCCGGACGCCGGACGGACCAGCCCCATCAGCACACGGAGCAAGGTCGTCTTGCCGGAGCCGTTCGGTCCGATCAGCACAGTCGGAGTACCCGGCGAGATCGCGAGCGAAACGGCGGAAAGAATCGGATTCCCGCGCGCCAGCACGCTCACTTCGTCGAGCGTGATCGGCAATTCGCTGGTTGGCGCACGCATCAGGATCATCCGGCAAAGGCTTCGCCGGCGCGGCGCACCGCCCAGGCCAGCGTGTTGACGACGATGACAATGCCGATCAGCACGATGCCCAAGCCAATGGCGAGCGCGAGGTCGCCCTTGGAAGTTTCCAGCGCGATGGCGGTGGTCATGGTGCGGGTGAAGCCGTCGATATTGCCGCCGACGATGATGACAGCCCCGACTTCAGCGGCGGCGCGACCAAAGCCCGCGAGCAACGCCGTCACCAGAGCGAAGCGGCCGTCCCAGATCAGGGTGCCGACGCGCCCGAACGGTCCGACATTCATCGCCGCGAGCTCATCGTGATATTCGGCCGCCAGGTCTTCGATGGTCTGTCGCGTCAGCGCGGCGATCAGCGGCGCAACCAGGATCGTCTGCGCGATGATCATCGCCTGAGGCGTGAACAGCAGCCCCCAGGAGCCAAGCGGACCGGAGCGGGAGAGCAGCAGATAAACCGCGAGCCCGACCACCACCGGCGGCAACCCCATCATGGCGTTAAGGGCGATGATGACGGCTTCGCGTCCGCGAAAATGCGTCAACGCCACGAGCGCGCCGAAAGGCACGCCGATCAGCCCGGCCAGCGCCACAGCGGAAAGGCTCACGATCAGCGACAACCGGACTATCCCCAAAAGGGTGGGGTCCGCAGCCAAAACCAGGTCCAGGGCTGAGCCATTCATTTCAATGCTTCCTACGGAAAAACCTTGCATTTCCATGTCATCCGTTCAATTTTTGTAGCTGTTGCATAAATCTGCAGGCGTATGCATATGACCGAATTACTCACCACGGAAGAGGCGGCGGAGTATCTGCGGCTGAGCGAGCGGAAGCTTTATGAGCTCGTTTCGGCAGGCGCCTTGCCCTGCACCAAGGTCACCGGTCGCTGGCTTTTCCCCAAAGCCGCGCTAGATCGCTGGCTCACCTCGAGCCTGGTCACACCGGCGGGCATCACATGGCCAGTGCGGCCGCCGATCGTCGGTGGCAGCCAGGATCCGTTGCTGGATTGGGTGCTACGCGAGAGCGGGTGCGGCCTCGCCAGCCTGCCGGAGGGCAGTGAATCCGGATTGCGTCGCCTTGCGCGCGGCGAGGTGATAGCGGCGGCTATCCATCTACATCGCCTGGAAGGCGACGACGAAACCGCCAATGTCGAAACCGTCACCCAAGCCCCGGGCCTTCACGATGCGGTGGTGATCGCCTTTGTTCGGCGGGAGCAAGGGCTGGTCGTTGCTCCGGGCAATCCGTTGGGCCTCACTGATATGCGGAAGGTGGCCCAGTCCCGTGCACGCATGGCGCAACGGCCGACGGGCGCCGGCGCCCAGCTTCTGCTGGTGGCGCTGACGGCTCGCGCCGGAATCTCAGCTGATGCGCTGGCGCTGGTGAAGCCGGTCTGTCCCACCGGCCCGGATCTGGGGCAAGCGGTGCGCTCGGGCCGTGCCGATTGCGGCATCGCCAGCCGCTCGGTGGCGCATGCGGCGGGGCTTGGTTTCGTCCCGTTGGTGTGGGAATGCTTCGATCTGGTGCTGCACCAGCGCGATTATTTTCTGCCTGGGCCGCAGGCGCTGTTCGAGCATCTCCGAACGCCTGTTTTCCGCGCCCAAGCCGCCGAGCTGCAGGGCTATGATGTGGCCGAAGCGGGCAGGATACGGCTGGTCAATTGAGGCGGAAAGGTCTTCGTTGCCGCGCGGCAGCGACCTGCCTTCGCCGGGAAGAGATGGCCGAAGGGCGGCGATCCCGGCGCGCTACGCGCGTCTTGACTTGAAGCTGCAACCCCCGTCAAGAAGTCTCTGCTGGAGAGGTGGCCGAGTGGCTGAAGGCGCTCGCTTGGAAAGCGTGTATACGGGAAACCGTATCGCGGGTTCGAATCCCGCCCTCTCCGCCAGTCCCAAGCGAGAGGAGCTGGCATCCAACTTTCTCCTTCCAGCAGTGCTGCCTTCATACTTCCAATCGCCCTTTTTCGAGGTAGGCTATATCGACCAGCCAAATGACAACTGGCTTTCCCGCCTTGACGACCTCATCAGGGTCAACGAGATAGCGCCAGACCACATACCATCCTGGATGATTGTAATGAGACTGGATCGCCCAGCCGCGTGCGTCGTGCCGCACAGCAGACTTTGTTGCCGCGTTATTCGGACCGGCTCAATGGTCGACCGCGCTGCTGCCGGAAGTTGATCGATGGGTGCGAGTTTTTTTCGTATGACGTTTTTTGACGCTGTGGCCCGGGGTGTAACCAGTTGTTCGATCTACGGCGGCAGCTCGATAGCCGCTATTGACGGGCTCACCCCTTGATTCCGCACCGCCAACATTTCCACCTTGTGCATAGGCTGCGCCCGTCGATAAGGTGAAGACGATAACGGCATTGAAAAGCAACTTCATTTTTGTAACTCCTGTCAGCCTTTAGCGACACTTCAGGCGTCGCGTTAATTGCAAGCTTTTGGGCGGTTCATTGTTCCACGCCGGCAACCTGCGGCGCGTTCGGCACTTCGAACAACACCCGCACATTTCGATTACCGCATTTCGGACAGCGCATCTTCCGCTGCAGTTCCTCCAGCGGGATATTGCCGCGCGTCCACACCAGCGTCCTGACATCGAGTTCTGCGGTGGTATCGCAATGGAGGTGGGGGCGATGGCCAAGCTTGTGATGCGGCCCAACGACGAAACAGCGCATCTTGATCCGCCATCCCGCATACCTTCAGCGTTCTGACCATCCAGAACAAATAGTGAACAAGAGCGCTGATGTCGAGGGCTTATCCCCGTTGTCCCCTTGGCGGACAATGAAATCAGCTATACAAAATCTTTGTGGGAAAGGGCGTCATGATTCCTCTAAGGAGGATTGCGACCTTGCCACGTCCCAATTCCGATTTCGACCTGCGTGTGTGGTTCCTCTCGCTATCAGCGAGGGGTGCCGTGGCACTTGTGTTATCAATCCCAGTCGCGCTGATCTTAGTCGCTGTCGCTTATCGGATCTCGTTCTGCTCTTCTCACGCAACCCTTGCAACTGCTCCCAATACTTTCGCGAAATCCTCCCTGACGTCAGCGCCGTACAGACTGCGCATTCATCCTGAGCCGGTTCCTTTTTATTCCCGCAGGAAGGGCACATGATGTCAGGTATTGCATCCACAATGGCGGTGTGTCGTGCCCGCTGCGCGCCCATTTTGCGTTCCCTTCTCACACTGCGAGTTTGGCGCTCAAGAATGAAACATACGCGCGGACGTGTCAGCTTGACCTAAATCGAAGGTGCGCCGCCCAACATGACGACCGCCGAATTGATTCAGGAACTTGATCGCTTGAAAGGAACAATGGTTGCCGTTGCAACGGGCGGCGCACGGATCGGCGACCAAACAGCCCGAAACGCATTGCAGCCAAGCTGGGGCTGAAATGCGGTGCGTTGGAATCGGTCACGCCGTCTTCGCCATCGCAGCAATCAGTCCATTACAACTATGTAGGTTAACCCGCTTTTTAACCTCACCTGCGGCGATAGCGCTTGGGAAACAAGCTTGCCGCGGTTTTGCTTTACAAGCGCCGATGCCGCGGCGAATAGTTGGCGGGTTGGGCATTCCAATGAGGATGTTTCAACCGCGCGGTGGACGGAAGGGGTGCTGAACCCCTTTTCTGAGGTCACGACGCAACACACACACACCGCGTGCGCGATAACGGAGCGGCAAATGAAATCGAAATTTTGGTGCACATGCGCCTTGGGCAGCGCGCTCTCGCTGGCCTTGGCCGCGAGCGCTCACGCTCAAACAGGAACAATCCTGGCAGCTAATCCCAATATCGAAGGAGATGGCACTCTCGGCCCGGCGGCAGCCGCAGCGATGGACCGCGGCCGCTTGCTGATGAATGAAGAAGACGCGGTTGCCAAGAAGGCCGCCACAAGCTCTTCTGGGGAACATGAGAGGTCCGCGCCGGCCTCGGCTCCATCGGCTGAAGCGGGCGGAGTGTCACCGCTCGCAGCAATCGTCGGCGGTCACAGCTTTGCCGGGCAGAATGCCCGCAACTCGTCGCCGTCGGATTCCACCGGCGCCATCGGGCCGTCCTCTTACATCCAGATGATCAACACATCGGCCCGCATCTATAACCGCAACACGCATGCGATCATCGCGACCGCCACTCTGAATCAGATGGCGGGTAACGCGGCGACCGTTAACAGCTTCCATCCGCAAATCATGTGGGATCCAACGACCAATCGTTTTTATTATGTGATGGATTCGGTCTTCGCTTCAAATAACAACAAGCTGGCGTTCGGATTTAGCAGAACCGCCAATCCGACGGACTTCTCGACCAACCATTGGTGTAAATACACATATACGCCGGCAAACCCGTCGCGATTTCCCGATTATCCGAAACTGGGCGATAGCCATTTCTTCGTGATCATCGGCGTCAACAGCTTCGCCCCAAGCTTTGTCGGGTCCGATCTTATCGCGATCAGGAAGCCGCCCGCAGGCACCGCCTGCCCTGCTGCGAGCACTTTCAAGGTCGGAACGCAGCTCGACCTTCGCGATACAAGCAACCTTCGGACCTTTACGCCTGTGCCCTCAAACCAGGTCGATACAAACGCGACGGGCTTTGTCGTGGCGCGGAACGGGTCGCTGCCTTCCGATAAGCTCTGGTTCTACAACGTCACGCGAAATTCGAGCACGGGCCTTCCGATCTTTGGGAATGCCCGCGGCCTGACCGTCAGCGGCTACACCGTCCCGCCGGACGCATCGCAGCCGACCTTCACGCAGCGGCTTGATACGCTTGACGCCCGGCCGACCCAAGCCGTGCAGGCGCTCAACCCTGACCGAGGCGTACAGTCATTCTGGGTGCAGCACACCGTGAACAATCCGAGCGTAGATCTTGCCGCCGTTCAGTGGTATGAGATCAACCCCGCGCCTGCGACCCCGGTCCTCTTGCGCACCGGATTGATCAGCACCACAACCTCGCATATCTACAATGCTGCGATCTCGCCGGACCGCCGCAGGGACGGAGCTGCGCTGCAATTCGGTGATAGCTTCGTGATCCATTACAACGTGTCGGGTAGCGCCAGTGGCATTTCGCCCCGCATTGTCGCCGGGTCGAGCTTCAGTGGCGGCGCCCTAGGCTTCGTGATTGTGAGGAACGAAGTTGGTCCGTTCCGGGACTTTACCTGTCCAGCTGCCGACAGCACATGCCGTTGGGGCGAATATTCGCAAGCTTCGCCCGACCCCCGGCCAATCTTCGCGGGACGAGGACAAGTCTGGGGGACGAATATGTACTCCGGCGTGGCGGCTCCTTCTACCGCCGCCTCGAACTTCCGCACCTGGATCTTCGACTTGCGGCCCTGAACCAAACCGGCTCATAACCAATTGATACAACCAGCGGCTGAAGGCTTAGGGACCAGGTCGGTTCTCAGTCTCCGGGCCGGGCAACGCTGCCAGATGGCCCAGCCTACGAACTCGGGATTAGTCCGCCGTTGCCATGACCATAGCCGTTGCCATGACCATAAATGTCGTTAACAACCTACGTTCGGCGGCGGAGTGAACGCGGGCAGCGTAATGGGATCGCGGCGTGCCTTGAAGTCGAGCGCCAGGGCCAGGTTCCGCGCGGCGCGGTCGCGCACGGTCATCGGCTCTAGTCCCCAGCGCCATTCGATCATCCTGAGGATGGAACAGTGCTCGTACGGCCCCGCCGTCTCGATCTTGCGCGGGGCAAAGGGTCCCATTGCGATGGCGGGAACACGAAAGCCGAGGCGCTTGAGATCCGCAAACGGCCCGGTACCGGCTTGCACCGTATCATCCTGGCAACGAGGTGGTATTACGTGGTCGAAGAAGCCGCCATGTTCGTCGAAATTGAGCACAAAGACCATGCGGCCCCATTGCGGACTGTCCTTTAGTACGTTGTAGACTTGTGCAACAAAACCCTCAGCAACCAGCACATTCCCGCGATGATGATAATCGTTGCACGTTCCAGCGTCCTCTGCATCGTCGGAGTAATCAGGGTCCACGAACACAACGTTGGCGAGAGTGCCGCGGCGCGCGTCCTCCCAAAAGCGATCGATCGTAAATGCTATGTCGTCGTAACGTTTACTCTGAAAGAGGCCCGTCATCGGCTCGCTGTGATAGTAATAGGCGGTGCGTAGGCCGGCCTGGCGCACGCGGTCGAAGATTGCAGTCTGAATGGCGCACGGCCGCTCGGCATCGGTACGCGGAAAATGATCGATGATCTCGTCCATGCCGACCTGCGTTGTCCCGGTCAGCTGATAAAGCCGATTTTCCCACGTCGGCCCTAGCATCGAGCAGAAATAATTATCGAATGTCGTATAGCCCTCCGCAAGGGCGGCAAGGATCGGCAGATCATCCTTGGTGTAATAGCTGATCGGGTAAAGGTCGGCTGGAAGCGTGGTGTCGGTACGAATTTTGAGAAACCCATCGCAGCGGCCATCGGCATATTGGATCGCAATGCCCTTCCAGGTGTGGTCAGGATCTTGGTATTGGCAACCCTGGTAGTCGGGCGCTAGCGGCCACGTATCGTGCAACACACCGTTCTCGTCGGCGTAACTCAAACCCTTTTGGCGGCCATTGGCGCCCGGCAGCCATCCGAGCATGTGATCGAACGATCGATTCTCCATCATCAGAATGACCACCGTGTCGAACGGTGCGTCATCGGGCAGGGGCAATGCATACGATCCATTGATTTCAGCGTTGGTGACGGAAGATTGTGGGGAAGCCAAGCCACTGCTAGCGCCCAACGTCGCCGCGCTCGCTGCGGTGGCAAGAAATTTGCGACGTGTAAACTTAGACCGCATGATCAATCCTTCCAACCTGTTGAGGCGATTGCCGGTGTACGGATGGCATCGGCCTTGCCGCCAAGATGGCGAACTCAATTGAGCATTCTAACACTTTGCATCGTCCCCACTGTCCTAATTTACTGGCGCGAGTGTCCTAATTTACAATAAAACGTTAGTTGTTGTAGAATTCAGTAGGACCTCCGGGTACTGAGATTAGGTCGAGCTCCAACTTGGTGCCGTCATCCGCTTCTGCCCCGACTGTGAAAGCACCAAAGGCAACAACGGTAAGCTTAGCGACGTTTTCGACCACAGGGACTGCTCGTATACGGCTCTTCAAATGATTTCCGTTGATGCACAGTGGGGCTACCTTCTGGCCTATTGCAAAGCTAATCCGAACGCTCAAATTGTAACGGCAGCCATTGACCTCGCAGTGACGAGGTTGAAAAAGCGCTGACAACTGTCACCCGCGACGTTTTCGAACGACGCGCGTTGGCGGCAGCGTCACCTCTGGCACGCGCGGAAAGCGCACGGGCTGCGAGCCACCGTGAAAGCGAAAGGACATGCAATGTCGAAGAACACGATTTGCGTCTGGTACGACAAGGATGCCGAGGCCGCCGCGCGCTTTTATGCCAAAACCTTTCCCGATAGCGCGGTGGGCGCCATCTGGCATGCGCCCAGCGACTACCCGTCCGGCAAGAAGGGGGATGTGCTGGTGGTCGAGTTCAGGGTTGCCGGCGTTGCCTGTATCGGCCTCAACGGCGGCCCCGAGTTCAAACACAGCGAAGCCTTCTCGTTCCAGATCGCCACTGACGATCAGGCCGAGACGGATCGCTATTGGAACGCCATCGTCGGCAATGGCGGCCAGGAGAGTGCGTGCGGCTGGTGCAAGGACAAGTGGGGCGTGTCGTGGCAAATCACGCCGCGTGTGCTGACCGAAGCGATGGCCGCTGGCGGCGATGAAGCAAAGCGCGCGTTTGAGGCGATGATGACGATGAGGAAGATCGACGTGGCCGCAATCAAGGCGGCGCTGCGCGGCTGAATTTCGCGGCGGTGAGGTCCATGATGACCGCTATTAGCCCAAAGCAGACGTGCCGAAAGCTAGCCCGGATGTCCGCTTCTGACCCAAAGCGGACGTGGTTGGACCATGGTCCAATTCTCCAACTGGGCTTGCCCACAGATAATCAGTTAAAGCTGGCGACGAATCCCAATAAAGAGGGATAATCAAACATTCGCTTATCCACGCTGACAATCGCACTCCCAAAGCCTGCCTCGTCGGCGCAATCCGAAGGGATGGGAAATAAGAACACCACTGAACTCGCAGGCGACCATCAAGCAGTAAGGGAGAAACGATGCCTTCGGTTGATCAATTAATCGTCTGGGCCGTCGTCGGACTTCTTGGTGGCACCATTGCAAGCCTCGCGGTCACCTGGAAGCGTGTGGGTTTTGGGCGATCGAAAAATTTTGGCTTGGGACTGATCGGCGCGCTTGTTGGCGGATTAATTTTCAGGATTTTCGGTTTGTTTCCTGGCCTTGATCGAATCTCGGTCTCGCTTCGCGATGTCGTGGCGGCGTTCGCGGGTTCTCTTATCGTCGTGCTGTCGTATTGGCTTTGGACGCGCGCCAAAGGCTCCTCAGGTGGTTCATTGGCATAGGAGCGGTGAAATGCATCGTAAGGTGGTGCTGCTGCGTTATCGCAAATGCAGCAATAGCAGGCTGGGAAGTTGCGTAGCGGTTTCGGCGGTGCGTCCGCACCATCACCTGACTGTCGTCATGACACGAAGGGAGATTGCCCACGTGACGTAACCGGCGGCACGCGGGGCAATGTGCCGAAAGCTAGCCCGGATGTCCGCTTCTGAGGGTAGCGCGGACATCGCCAAGTCTGTGAGCGTTCTGGATTTATGAGTACACAGCCGGATTGAATGCTCAACGTTGCCCATGGCGAGAATAGATGGCTGACGCTATCGCGGTAAGTTTGTCGCGCAACTCGGCTCTGACGTCGAGGCGCAAATCGACAGGAACGTTACTCTTCAAACACTAGTCGGCTACGTCTCTTCCCGTACAGCATTTTCCGACCGCGCCAGATTTATCAAGAGTGAGGGGTTTGTTTCGCTCAAACGGTTCGAAGTCGAGGTGGGCGCCTGACGCAAACAAACCTGAGAACAGAGTTTTTGTCGTGCTTGAGTTAGACGGGCCTTCCTGGCGCGTCGTGAAGTTCCGTCTTCCACGCGAAACGCTCCAGTATATCGCCGCAGGAAAAGGACTTCGCCCCTCACGTCGCTAATGCAACCTCGCCGAGCAGGATTGCCAATAGGCGGCGCTCGCGATCACGGCCTGGGAGCGTTCTGGATTAAGGGGCCAGACTATATCGCCGCGAAGAGCGCGAAGATCGAACATCTAGAGGCCGCGCTCGCTCTGGCGGACGAAACGCAAGACTATGAATGGGTCGCCACGGCTCAAACGCGCTCCGTCCACCTCCCGACCAGCGGCGAGGCAAGATTGAGGAAATAGGCGTACATCGCGCTATCTGGGCTGTAGAAGCCGATTGCCACCGAGAGCATAGCCGAAGCGATCAGCACGCCGTTTTCGGCACGGCCGCTTGGGACCAGCCGGCGCCGGGTATCGCGCTCGACCACGAGCGTGATGCCGATTGCCGTCAAGGCTAGGAGGACCATGTTGGCTCCATAGACGCATATCGCCGGCGCGAGATTGTAGCGGCCAGCAACAATCATCGAGAAGGGTAGGAGGGTGACGAAGAACAGGTGGAAGAGCACCGACCAAGCGTAAGCGCCGGTCGCCGCTTCCGGCTCCTCCTTGGTGCGCGCGCGCCCGAACCAGAAGCTTGCAAGCACCAGGAAGGTGATGACGTAGGCGATGAACGTGCCGTGGAGGTCGACAAGAGCGGAAGTCAGCTCCGCGTCGGATGTGGGACGGAAGTCTTCCGGCAGAACCAAATTGACGACGAGCAGCGTCATCGCGAAGGCGAAGACGCCGTCGGTCAGGGCATCGAGCCGGCCCTTCGAAATAAACTCGTCGGGCTTAGCCATCATCCTCCCCGGTCTTCCAGAGCAGTTTGAAGAGATACGGCTGGTAATGCAATTCCCAGAAGGAGAAGGTTGAAATGCAGTTCCTCTCCCTCCGCCAGTCCCAAGCGAGAGGAACTGGCATCCAACTTTCTCCGCGTCTGTACATTCATTGCTTCGGGCGATGGCTGCCTGCTGCCAAATGCGGCCGATAGAAGCATGTTGAATCATGTTCCGCATTTGCGCTCACCAACGTGTGCACGCGGCTCGATCCGCTAAGGATGCGTCCACCTGCTGCTCCGCGCGGTAGCATCTTGCAAGTGCCGCCGCCCTCGAATTGGCAGACGCGCGTTGAACTCAAATCATCCGCGTTCGCAGCCACGAGGTGACGATCTCGGCCGCGATCACCACGCCGAAGATCACGAGCAGGACGAGGCCGACCTGGTCCCAATACAAGTTGGACAGCGCGGTATCGAGCGCCATGCCGATCCCGCCGGCGCCGACTAGGCCGAGCACGGCGGACTCGCGCACGTTGATATCCCAGCGGAACACGGCGATGCTGAGAAACGCGGGCTTCACCTGCGGCCAGAAGCCCTTCAGCAGGACGGCGGTGCGCGAGGCGCCGGCTGCGGTCAGCGCCTCGATCGGCCCGCTCTGCGCCTCCTCGATCGCTTCCGAGAGGAACTTCCCGGTAAAGCCGATTGAATGCATGGCGATGGCGAGCGTGCCGGCGAGCGCGCCCGGGCCGAACACCGCGACGAAGAACAGCGCCCAGACCATGGTGTGGATGGAGCGCGTGGCGACCAGGATGAAGCGCCCGATATTGTTGAGCAGCACGGAGCGCGTGATGTTTCGCGCCACCAGCAGCGCCACCACGCTCGCCATCGCCACTGCAAGCATTGTCCCGAGCGTCGCGGTGTGCAGCGTCTCGATCAAGGCGCCATGCACCACCTTCGGGTACCAAGACCAGTCGATCGGCCACATCCGCGCGAAGAGGTCGACGGTCTGCGCCGGCGCGTCGTAGAGGAATTCGGGGATCACCTCGATCGTGCGCAGCGACCACACCAGCGCGATCACCACCACGAGATAGAACGCGGACCGCAGGATGCGCTCGCGCGGCGTGAAGCGCTGCCACTTCCGGCCGCGCGATCCGGCGTCGGGGGACGATTGCACGCTCATTGGAACAGCCGCCGTGTCCACACCGACAGCATCTCGCCGAGCATCACCACGGCGATGATGGCGAGCACGATGGTGAGGACGAAGTCGTAATCGAAGCGCTGGAACGCGGTGAATAGGGTGGCGCCGATGCCGCCGCCGCCGACCATGCCAACCAGTGCAGAGTTGCGCAGATTGGAATCGAGCTGGTAGGCGCAAAAGCCGATATGGCGGGGCAGCACCTGTGGCAGCACGCCGAGCACGAGTACGGAGAGGAACGGCGCCCCAGTCGCGCGCACCGCCTCCAGCTGCCGCATCGAGATTTCCTCAAGCGCTTCCGCGAGCAGCTTCGACAGGAAGCCCAGGCTCGCCACGATCAGCGCCAGCACGCCGGCAAGCGCGCCGAAGCCCACAGCCTTGACGAACAGGATCGCGACGATCACGGGATGAAAGGAGCGAAACAGCACGATTAGCGCACGCGCGCTCCAGGCGAGCGGCGCGGGCGCAAGGTTGCGCGCGGCCGCCACGGCGAGCGGCAGCGAGAGCGCGATCCCGACCGCGGTCGCGAGCACCGCGATCTGCAGGCTCTCCATCATGCCGCCGACGAGCAGCTGCAGCTTGTCGGGCGCGGTGTTGGGCGGAAACATCCGCGCGAGGAAGCGGCCGCCCTGGTCAAACCCTTGGACAAACCGGCTCCAGGTGAAGTCGAGCGATTGCGCGGCGTAGAGCGCATAGAGCGCGAGCGCGGCAAAGGCGAGGCGGGCGCGCCAGTTCGGCGGGAAGGCGCGGCGGCGTCCTTCTTCTCCCTCCCGTGGGGAAGGGTACGGCGGGGGTGCCGGGACGGCTACTCCAGCCATCCCTCGCCTCCGTAGATCTCGAGGAGATGCGACTCGGCGAGGCGCTCCGGAGGGCCGTCGAACACGATCCGGCCGTTCCGCATCCCGACGATGCGGTCGGCAAACCGGCGCGCCAGGTTTACATTGTGGATGTTGACGATGACCGGGATGCTGCGCGCGCCGGCTTCGACCGCGATCAGCTCCATGATCTCGACCGAGGTCTTCGGATCGAGCGAGGAGGTGGGCTCGTCGGCCAGGATGAGCCGCGGCTCCTGCATCAGCGCGCGAGCGACGCCGACGCGCTGGCGCTGCCCGCCCGACAGCCGGTCGGCGCGCTCGGTGGCGAAGCCGTTGAGCCCGACACGATCCAGCAACTGGAAGGCGCGCTCGATGTCCGCGGCCGGAAAGCGGCGCAGCCACGCGCGCCAGGTCGGCAGGTAGCCGAGCCGGCCGCACAGCACGTTCTCGATCACCGACAGCCGCTCGACCAAGTTGTACTCCTGGAACACCATGCCGATGTGCCGTCGCGCCGCGCGCAGCTCAAGCCCACGCAGCCGTGCGAGGTCCCGGCCGTCGAACAAGATTTCACCGGCGGTCGGGTCGACCAAGCGGTTTATGCAGCGGATCAGCGTCGACTTCCCGGTTCCGGACGGGCCGACGATGGCGGTGATGCCCTTGCTTGCGATCGTGAGCGAGATGTCGCTCAGGACGGGTGCGCCAGCCCGATACTCCTTCCGCAGGTTGCGGATGACGAGTGGGCGCGCGTCGGCGCCGCCGTCCGGGCCCGTGGGAATGCCTGACATGGGAGGCGGCGGACCTATTGCTTGGGTGGGGACTGCTGCTGCTGTTTCTTCGCCAGCGCCTCGGCCTCACGCTTCGCTTCGGCGTCGTAGGCCGCCTTGTTGTAGGGCGTGCCGGAGCCCTCGGCGATCTCGCGCACGACCTTCCACGTTTCCTTGTAGGTGATCGGCATGAAGCGGTCGTCGCCGTTGAACTCCTTCTGCATCGCGGGCGGGAAGCGGAATTCTAAGAAGCATCCGGTCAGCTTCTTGGCGAGTTCGGGCGCGAGATCATGCGCGTGCGCGAATGAGGAGGTCGGGAAGACCGGGCTCTTGTAGATGATCCGCAAATCCTCGGCCTTGACGGTGCCGCGGGTCACCATGCGCTCGAACACGTCCGACGCGACGCCCGCCATGTCGTAGTCGCCGGAGACGACGCCAAGCGCCGACTTGTCGTGACCACCGGACATCAGCGGCTTGTAGTCCTCGTTCGGTTTCAGGCCTTCGGGGGGATAGAGGACGAGGGGCGCCAGATGCCCCGAGTTGGAGGAAGGCGCCGTGTGCGCGACGCGCTTGCCCTTCAAATCGGCGAGCTTCTGGTATGGGCTGTCCTTCTTGACCACCGAGATCAGGTGGTAGCCGTGCGGCCCGGCCTCCGTGCCCTTGGCCGCGAACGGGACCGCGCCGGCCAGGTTGACGGCAAAGCCGGTCGGACCCGTGGAGAAGCCGGCGACGTGCAGCCGGCCCGAGCGCATCGCCTCGATCTCGGCCGAGTTCGACTGCACCGGGTAGTACACCACGCGCTTGCCCGTGCACTGGCTCAGGTGGTCGGTGAACGGCGTGAAGATGTTCTGGTACACGGCCGGGTCTTCCACCGGAGTGTAGGCGAACACCAGCGTCGACGGATCGCGCCACCGCTTCGGATCGCGCGGCACGTCGGCGACCAGATCGTTATTGTCATCGCAGTAGAGCACATCGAGCTGGCCGCGATTCTGGCAGTCGCTCTGCTGCGCCTGCGCATCGCTCGAAGGCATCGAAATCCAGGCCGCCAGGGCAGCCGTGGCCAGGAGCGCGTGGCGAGCCGACATCTCGATCTCCCGTAAAAGCCTGGCCATCTTAGCCAAGCGAATACGGGGCGGCAACGAGGGATGCGGCCCGCTCCATTGCGGCGGAAACGCGATAAGCCATACTCTTTCGCTATCGAAAACGCGGGCCGCCAGTGATGTTTCTCGTTGCCATTGACCAGGGGACCACCTCGACCCGCGCCATAGTCTTCGACGCTGCGCTCCGCGCCGTGGCCAGCGCGCAGGAGGAGTTGCGGCAGCTCTATCCGGCGCCCGGCTGGGTGGAGCACGACCCGGAGGAAATCTGGGCTGCCACCGTTGCGACCGTCCGCGCGGCCATGCTGCGCGCCGATGCCTCAGCGCGCGACGTCGCCGCCATCGGCATCACCAACCAGCGCGAGACCGCCATTGTCTGGGACCGCGAGAGCGGCAAGCCGATCCACAACGCCATTGTGTGGCAGGACCGCCGCACCGACGATCTGTGCGCAAGCCTGCGTGCGGCGTCGCACGAGACCGCCATCCAGCGGAAGACCGGGCTCCTGCTCGATCCCTATTTCTCAGCGACCAAGATCGGATGGCTGCTCGATCGCGTCGAGGGCGCACGCCGTCTCGGCGAGGAAGGGCGCCTCGCCTTCGGCACGGTGGATTCGTTTCTGATGTGGCGGCTGACCGGTGGCCGCGTGCATGTGACCGACGCGACCAACGCCGCGCGCACGCTTCTGTTTAATATCCACAACGGATGCTGGGACGAGGCGCTCACCGACCTGTTCCGGGTGCCGATGCCGATGCTGCCGGTGGTGCGCGACTGCGCCGCCGATTTCGGGCACACCGACCCGAGGCTGTTCGGCGGCGCGATCCGCGTTGCCGGCATCGCCGGCGACCAGCAGGCGGCGACGATTGGGCAGGGCTGCCTGTCGCCGGGCATGATGAAAGCCACCTACGGCACCGGCTGCTTCGCGCTCCTACATACCGGCGCGGAGCCCGTCGCCTCGCACAATCGGCTGCTCACCACCATTGCCTATCAGATCGGGGGCAAACGCACCTACGCGCTCGAAGGCGCGATTTTCGTGGCCGGCGCGGCGGTGCAATGGCTGCGCGACAGCCTCGGCCTGATCCGCGCCGCCGACGAGCTGGATGGTCTTGCGGCCCGCGCCGACGCGGCTGAGCAGGTCTACCTCGTCCCGGCCTTCGTCGGGCTCGGGGCGCCGTGGTGGGACGCGAACGCGCGCGCCGCGATCTACGGGCTCACCCGCAAGTCGGGCGCGGCGGAGCTCGCGCGCGCAGTGGTGGAGGCGGTCGGCTATCAGACGCGCGATCTCCTGGTCGCCATGCAGGCTGATTGGCCGTCCGCGGCGAGCGGCGCGACGGTGCTGCGCGTTGACGGCGGGATGACCGCGAGCCCTGCGACCCTGCAGTTTCTCGCCGACATCACCGGTGCGCCAGTCGACCGCCCCACCGTCATGGAGACCACGGCGCTCGGCGCCGCCTATCTCGCGGGCTTCCAGGCCGGCGTCTGCCCGGATTTCGAAACCTTCGGCCGCACGTGGCGGCTGGATCGCCGGTTCGTGCCCGAGATGGCGCCTGACGAGCGCGAACGCAGATACGCTGGCTGGCTCGACGTGGTGCGGCGCACGACCACTACCGCTTGAATCGATGCCGCTGCACCGGTGCCGGCACCCACGAAACGATCGCGCGCGCTCACCGGTCACCAATCTTCTCGTCACGTTGTAGTGGCTGTTCCAAGCCGGAGAATGTTGGATCCCAGTTCCTCTCCCTCCGCCAGCCCGAAGCGAGAGGAACTGGCAGCCAACTTTCTCCGCTGCGGCAGGAATCTAATAGGCTTGGATAGCGGACGTCCAACGCCGTTCTGAGACAATCCCGTCAGGAAGGTGCTACGCTTATGACAGTTCACAGCGTACGTCAGGAAAGATCAGACGGGAGGCAGGTCATGTTGAGGCTTCTGCAAACTCTGGCAGTCATCCTGTTCGCCAGCAATGCCGCGGCGCAGACCGTCTCGTCCCAGGTAGTCAAGGAGATTGCGCCGGAAGGCAAGCTACGGGCAGCCATCAACTTTGGTAATCCCGTTCTGGCTCAAAAGGACTCAACGACCGGCGAGCCGCGGGGGATTTCGGCCGATCTCTCCCGCGAGCTCGCCCGCCGGCTCGGCGTTCCTGTCGAGTTCGTCCTGTTCGAGGCTGCCGGGAAGGTTGCGGACGCGGCCAAGGCCGGCGTGTGGGACGTCGCGTTCCTGGCCATCGATCCCGGGCGTGCAAACGACATCGCATTCACCGCGCCTTATGTCGTGATTGAAGGAACCTACCTTGTCCGGGCGGACTCGCCCCTGCGGACGATCGAGGACATCGACCGGGAGGGCGTGCGGATCGCCGTTGGAAAAGGAAGTGCCTACGATCTTTACCTGACCCGGACGATCAAAAAGGCGCAACTCGTTCGTGCTCCGACGTCGCCTACCGTGATCGACGTCTTCCGCGACCAGAAACTCGAGGTTGCGGCGGGCGTTCGCCAGCAACTCATTGCGTTCGCCTCCGGTCAACCAGACGTGCGTGTCATGGACGGGCGCTTCATGGTGATTGAGCAGGCGATTGGAACGCCGAAAGGCCGCGAGAACGGGTTGGAGTTCCTGAAGGGTTTCGTGGAAGACGCCAAGGCTTCCGGTTTCGTTGCGGACGCGCTCACCCGCAGCAACCAGCGCGATGCGGCGGTGGCCCCGCCAGTCCGATGATCAGGGCTGTGCCTCCGCAACTCGGGACGACCAAGGGCATCCGGAGACCGGGTTCGAATGTGCCAATGGGCAGTTATTGGCACGAAGCGGACCTGAGCCTTTCGTCCGCTCTTGCCGTCAAAGCGAACGTCCGGATCGCCGCGCGCGCTAAGTAGGTCTGCGTAGTGTCGCGAAGGCAAGCAAAGTCGCACTGCCCCAGAGAAGGTTTGTTTTCAGGTCCTCTCCCTCCGCCAGCATCCTTCGCTAGACCTCGCTCGCTCTCATTTCGAGTACCAACTAAAAACTCACGGACTTTAATTTGAGCCAAGAGGCGGGGCGGCAGCGGCACCGCTGACTGGAAAAAAATTGGCGGGATGGCGGGCAGAATCCGAGTCCGCAACCGGCAGACTCTCTCGTCTTTGACACCTTCTGTCCGCGGTGACGCTTGCTGTTTTCCAGCAACTTCAACGACTTAAAAATTTGTTGGAAGCCTTGAACCTCCTGGGGGGTGGGCGCGACCCATTCATGGAAGTCGCCATCAACGCAACGGACAGGGGACTACAATGACATGCCATCTCTTCACCGCAGCCGCCGCCGCCCTTCTCGCCACCAGTGCCTTCTTGGCATCACTTGAGGATGCCGAAGCCCGCGGCGCTGGCCGCGCCGGCGGCTTCCATCGCATGAGCAATCCCGTCCGCCACGCCAACATTGCGCGCGGTGGAGCCGTGCACGGCGGTCTGGGCGCCCGGGCCAGCCATGTCGGCCGCGTCCAGCGCGGGCCGCAGGTCAGTAAAGGTCTTCATGGCGGGCAGACGATGCGTCATGGCGGAAATCTTCGGCAGCTCAGTCAGCGCAACAGTCCGACTCTCAACCGAAATCCGCTCCCGGGACCGCGTTCGATGCAGAACCGGCCTCAAGACCGCATGTATGCGAACATGGGCATGGGAGGCAATACCAACGCGCCGCAGCAGCCGGCAAACAACACCCCGGCCGGGCAAGACAGCAAAGGCAAGCAGAACCAGCCCCAACATAATCAGGGCCAGGCAATCATCATCAATTGGAAAAATACATTCGTCCGGAATCTGAATCCCAAGAACATTTACGACGTGGGTCAGTCGGGCAAGTTCCCGATCGGGACGGCCTTCTCATTGTGCCTCAATGCCGCGGCGTGCGCGGCAGGCGCGCCCCCGGCTGTGGTCGAAGTGATCACGGCGCCCTTGCCGGCGGTCACGACGTCGGCGCTGGAGGCTGGCGTCAACGCTTTCACCCCGATCGATCCGAAGGATCCTCTCTCAACGCCGGTCGACATTGGTGCCAAGAAGGCAACCCTCAACATTCCGAACGCTGTGAAGCAGCAGCTCGGTGGCAACCTTCCTCCCGCCTGGGGCGACCTTAAATAGCTGCATTCTCTCCTGCTTTCGCCGCCGGCCGCAGTGGGCCGGCGGTGACATTTTGCCAAGGCGTTCGTTGCTGGGCCTGCCGCGGGTCGCCGTTCAAAAATTTTCGCCCGTCGGCGTGAACCTATGCACCGGCCGCGGCGACCCATTGGTGGAAGGTGGCATCCACGCAAACCGACAGGGGACTGACAATGAAGCGCACACTTTGCACTACCGCCGCAGCCGCATTGCTCTCGAGCGCCGCCATTTTTGCTTCGTTCGAGGACGCCCAAGCACGTGGCTTCGGCCGAGGAGGCGGCGCTGGCATTCACCGCATGAGCGGTCGCGCGCACCTCCATTCCAATCATGTCAACCGCGCCCACCATTTTGCTCGCAGCAGCATCAGGCCGCACGGCAACGCGCCTCTGCGCAACGCAAACCGGCCCGGCATACGGCAACCTGCGACGAAGCAAGCGGTCGGTGCAACCGCTAGGTCCAGCAACCTCAATTACGGACCGCAAAATGACCAAGCTCGCGTTTATCGCCAAATGGGCATGGGTAATACGCCTCAGGCGAACAACACCCCACCGACGACGAATGGCGGATCAAGTCAGCCACAGAACAACGCCAAGCCTGGCCCAGTTGCCAACGGGCCGAAGAACCTTCCGAAGGATCACCTCATCCGCCAAGGCAAGATTCCGATCTGGATTTCAAAGCCGGTCGAATGGGGTATCACCCGCGTCATTCCGGTCTACGGTCCGGTGAAAACCGTCTACGACACCTATCAGGTCAAGCCGAAGATCGAGCAGACGCTGGAAAACTCCGCGCTCAGCAACAAGCTCCACGAAGAAAAAATCAAAGCTGAGGAAGAGGCGGCAAAAGCGAGGACGGCTCAAGGCGGCGGCGTCTTTCAGCCCTCCGGCCTGCACGATCCTTCACTGATGGATCCTTGAGCCTTACGCACCCGCCGAGCCAACTCGGCGGGTGCCTCATTTGAACCAGCGTGGAGGGCGCTGTCATGAGCCCGTTACTCGCTGCCACGGCTTCGGCTCTCCCGGCGTCACGCGCTTCTATTGCGGTTGAAACATTGCTACAACACCGTGTCAGCTTGGCGGTTTGCGTCTGGAGGGGGGTTATGCACTCAGGGCCTCACACAGCAAGTCCAGCAAAGACAGCATCATTTCGCGCTCGGCAAATGCGGATGCTCGCGGCGCAGCTATTCATCGGGATAGCCGTAGCCTCGTTACCGCTCGCATTTACAACTGATGCTTCCGCACGATCGGTTCATCACAAGAAGCCTGCCGTAGCTCGCGCCGCACCGGCATCCCCGCACGCGCGGCCTGCGCACCATCGCAATAATCCTTCCCTCCGTAGGTCCGGAGGCAGGGAACATCACCAGCCGCAGGCAAACAAACCAAATCGTTCGTCGTGCTGTCCAAAGCATGCGAAGACCAAACCTCCTCAGGTGACCCATAAACCTGGCGGCGTGATCGTTCGCCCTCCGCCGGTCACCGTCGTCCCGCCACTCGTTTCGGTCTGGCCGCCGCCAGCCCCTGCACCGAGTGCCGTGTTTCTTAGTCCGTCACAGCCTGGTCCGCCTGCGCCGCTTCGGCAAGGTCCGGGCGGGCGCAACAGCGGCATGCCGTCCCCCGGTGAGACCCGCTATGTACCGAACGAGGTTGTCCTCGAAATCGATTCCCAACTGTCACCTCGTGCCATCGAGGCTCTCGCGCGGCGTCATGCGCTGACACATTTGGATTCGCGGAGGTTCCAGCTTGCCAACGCGGTCGTCTATCGCTGGCGTGTTCTCAACGGTCGTCCTGTTCCTGAAGTCATTCGCGCGCTCGAGCGGGATCGTCAGGTACGCTCCGCACAGCCGAACTACCTCTTTGCCTTGAGCGGGGAGGCGCTCGCGAGCTCAAGCCCTGCCGTGATGGCCGGTGATCCTGCTCAGTATACCTCGGCCAAGCTGCGGCTTCCGGAAGCGCATGCTCACGCAAAAGGCAACGGCGTGATCGTAGCTGTTATCGACTCGAGTGTAGATGGCGCTCATCCTGAACTGAGCGGTGCCATTGCCGGAAGATTCGACGTGCTTCGCGCGCCTGAGGCCCCGGATGCCCATGGGACCGGCATAGCGGGCGCGATTTCTGCGCGAGCCCGGCTTCTTGGAGTAGCCCCGGCCGCTCGGATTCTGGCGGTTCGTGCGTTCGGCGCGGCCGAAAGCACGACCTTCAACATCATGACCGGAATCGACTGGGCCTCGACCCACGGCGCCCGGGTCCTGAACATGAGTTTCGCCGGCCCCAGAGATCCCCTGATCGGGCGCGAACTCGCGGCGGCCTACCGCAAAGGCATTGTCCTTGTCGCTGCCAGCGGCAACGCTGGACCAAATTCGCCGCCGCTTTATCCCGCCGCGGAGCCGGTCGTTATCGCCGTGACTGCCACAGATGCCGAGGACAATGTCTTAGTCGCATCAAATCGCGGTTCTCATATCTGGGTGGCAGCTCCGGGCACCAACATCCTGCACGCGGCACCCAATGCGACTTATCGCATATCATCTGGGACGTCGCTGGCTGCGGCTCACGTCAGCGGCATTGTCGCTCTCCTGCTGGAGCGCGAGCCTGATTTGACGCCCGATTCGGTCCGCAATATCCTCTTCTCAACCGCGGTTGACCTCGGGCCCAAAGGCCGCGACGACCAGTTCGGCGCCGGCCGGGCAGACGCCTATCGTGCGGTGTCGGCCATCCAGCGAAATGTCGCTGGTGCTATAGCGACAAAGCCATAGGACGCGCGACGAGGGCACGGCGGGTTCATCCTGCGGGCCTGTCATCCTCACACCAGAGCAACGCTCGCCAGCGCAATTTGACCGGGCGCGTGCCGCCAGTCGCGGATCATGTAAAGTCAGCAGGTATCTTTGGATTGTTGTTTGAACCTAATGGCCGCCCGAAGCGACCCATTGGTGAAGCGGCACGCCTATGCAGACCACTTCTGACGAGGCCCTTATCCAACGCATTGCCGGCGGCGACCGGCTAGCGATGCAGGTGTTGTTCGTCCGGCATCATGTGCGTGTTTACAGGTTCGTGCTGCGCTTCGTCCGCCACGAAGCAATGGCAGAAGACCTTGTCAGTGAGGTTTTTCTGGAGGTTTGGCGGAAGGCGGGGACCTTTGAGGGCCGCTCGTCGGTATCCACCTGGATGCTGTCGGTCGCGCGATTTAAGGCACTCTCGGCCGTACGTAAACGGGTGGACGAGGAGCTGGATGACGAGCGCGCCGAGGCAATCATTGATACTGCGGATGATCCGGAGACGAGCCTGGCGAAAAAGGATAGCAGCGGGGCTCTGCGGGCATGCATGAACGCACTCTCCACAACGCACCGGGAGATCATCGACTTGGTCTACTACCATGAGAAGTCGGTGGAGGAGTGCGCGCTTATCGTAGGCATCCCAGAGGCGACGGTGAAGACGCGCATGTTTTATGCGCGGAAGAAGCTAGGCGAGCTGCTGAAGCAGCGCGGGATCGAGCGAGGCTGGCCATGAATACGACGAACGACTCGGACGATATTGAGATGCTGCTGCCGTGGCATGCCGCCGGTTCTCTTGATCCGCGCGACGCCAAACGCGTCGATGACGCGCTGCGACGGGACCCGGAGCTCGCCAGGCGCTACGCGCTTGTGCGCCAGGAATTGGCAGAGACGATCCAGCTCAACGAAAGCTTAGGCGCGCCGTCTACCCGCGCAATGGAGGCGCTGTTCAGGCAAATTGACCGCGAGCCGAAGAGCCCCGCGCGTCCCTCATTCGACTTCGTAGAGCGTCTCTCGGGCTTCTTCGCGTCGCTGTCCCCCCGTACCCTAGCGTGGTCCGCCACTGGGGCGGCGCTTGTACTCCTGCTGCAGGCCGGCCTTATTGCCGGCATCCTGCTCAACGATGGTCGGACAAATGGCACGTATCAGACTGCCACCGCGCCCGGTTCCCATGTAACTGACGGCACCTTCGTCATGATCCGGTTTGCCTCAGAGGTGAAGGTTGCCGAGATTACTTCGTTTTTACATGACAACGACTTGACGATCGCTGGTGGGCCGATCGCCGGTGGCCTTTACCGGGTGCAAGTTTCCAAAAGTAAAATGCCAAAGGAGCAGCTAGCCGAGCGCGCCAGGCAGTTGCAGCAAGACAAGCGAGTAGACCTGATCGCCACTGTCGAATGAGGTCGGCTCCAGACCCCGGCGCGAAGTCGGTGCTGCGCGCGGCCCTTCGTCTCTTATCTGGATAACTACCTTCGTAAAGCCGTTTCAAAATTTTCTGCAGCGGCGGTGTTGGAATGTCCGCTCTTGCGCCGCTCTTGGGGGACAAGCGGACATCGGCCGGATCGACCAAGCAGATTTATGAGTACACGGCCTAAAGCGTTATTTCGCGTTTTAACGCGGCTATGTCGTGGATGTGATGATATTGCTCTGTTTGGGTCACTAACTTGCGCTCTCGCCATTCCGTCACTACGTGCCTGACGCTTTCGCATGCTAGCCCGGCCATGCCCGCGAGATCGGCGTTAGTTATTTTGTATTCTAGAATGACAGTGCCGTTGCTGCAGGATTGGCCGAAATGCTCTGCAAGTTCGATCAAGACGCGTGCCAATCTACCCCTGCCGGAAAGAAAGGTACTAGCTGCGAGCTCCTTGTCTGCCTCACGCAGCCGTATCGATAGGATTTTTACCAACTCGCGGTAGAAGTTGGGATGCATGGCCGTAAAGGTCGAGAAGGCTGTACGGCTAACAAAACGAAATTCACAGTCTTGCATGACCACGGCGGACGCGGACCGCGGAAGCCCGTCAATGACGGACAATTCACCTATGATCGCACCCGGCCCGAGGATGGAGACGATGCGTTCTTCGCCGAGGGGAGATTTGACGACAATCTTCAGCAGACCTTTGTCAATGACGTACAGGCCATCGCCTTCTTCGCCCTCGTAAAATAGCGCGCTTCCAATCGGAGCTTTGCCAGATGCCGCCCCTTCGAACAGCTGCATGATAAGCGCCTCAGGGAGGCACTTGAGCAGATTGGTGGCTTTTCGAACCGTGGCCATGGCTTCATTACTACCATGGGCGTGCCCAAGCTGTGTGCCAATCCAACTGGTCACGCCGGCGTTGACGGTTAAATATTTATTAAGGGGAGCGCAGCCTTTAGCAAGGGTCCGCGAAAGCTGCGCTTCGGCTGTGCCCTGCTCAGCGGCACCAAAGAACCAGATCAGAAACGATCATGAGGTCTCGCCAACCAACGGTTCACGATGGATTCAGCCTCTGAGAGATGGCCAAAGACTGAGGGCGGTCTCGCTGAATATCCAACGGCGATCCTCTTCGCGCATGAATGCGAAAGCCTTTTGTGATGATTCCAACCGCGCTTTGATGTCGCCGAACCGCGGGTGTGCCGGATAGTTCGAACTCCACATGATCCGCTTTGCGCCGAACAAATCCAGCAGAGTCTGATAGAATTCTTGCGACGTGCCGCCGGCCTCCACCGCTGCATCAATGTTGTTGACGGCGGTTTTCACGTAGACGTTCGGATTGTCGGCGTAGTCGAACAGGGGCTTGAGAATTTTATAGGGCGGAAGGCCGACCTCATGGCCCCAGCCGTGATCGAATGCGACTTTGACGCCGGGGTATTTGTCCATCGCGCGGCGGGTCTGCGCGATCACGCCGATGCGGTCGGTGATCGTGATCGGAATGCCGAACTGCTCGAGCCGCGCCCAAAGCGGGAACGTCTCCGGCTTGCCGAGCGCGCTTTCCGGCAGTCGCCCGCGCATGTAGCGCACGCCGACCGCTCCTTCTTCCTCGACTAGCCGGGACAGTTCATCCGGCGCTGCGGGATCCATGGGATCGACGATGGGGATCGCGACGAACCGGTCCTTGTGCGCGGCGACCGAGTCCATCGTGTAGCTGTTGTCGTACTCATAGACGTAATAGGCCTGGACGAGCGTCGCCTTGGCGATGCCGGCATCGTCCATCATCCTGATCAGGCTTTCCACCGGCGTCACTGGCCACTCGTCCTGGCCGAGTTCAGTGACTTTAGGGATGGCGGCGCCGCGCGGTGTATCTGCAACCTGCGGATAATTCTTGCGATCGTCTGTGAAAGCATGGACGTGGGTATCGATGATCAAGATTAGCGTCCTTCCATTGACTGGCAGTGGATGGTCCAGCGTCAGCGCCCCGCAAAATGCTTGTGGTTCAGGGCTTCGGGATTGATGACATCGACCGGCTTGCCGTTCGCATAGGCCAGGATGCGGTTGTACTGGTCCGAAAAATAATCGTCGAGTTGCTCGGCCTCGACGAAGCCGAGGTGGGGCGTGCATACCGCGTTCGGCAGCTGGAGCAAGGGATGATCAGTCCGCGTCAGCGGCTCTTGATCATAGACGTCGACGGCCGCAAAAGCGGGCCGCCCTTTCTTCAGGCCAGCCACAAGCGCTCCCGGCTCCACGAGGCCGTCGCGCGCCGTGTTGACGAAAAGCGCGCCCGGCTTCATCGACGCAAGGTCGGCCGCAGTGATGCAGCCGCGCGTCTCGGGAACAAGGCGGATCGCCAGCGTCAGCACGTCCGATCGACGGAACAATTCTTCTTTTGTCGCGACCGTGGCAAAACCTGCGGCTGCCGCGGCGTCGCGGCCACGCTGGCGGGACCAGACCAGGACATCCATCCCGAACGCCTTGCCATATTCGGCGAGTGCGGAGCCGATACGTCCGTAGCCGTAGATTCCGAGCGTTCGCCCCCGTAGAGAACGGCCGAGCGAACCCTGCCACTGACCTGACTTCAGGCGCTGCACTTCCTGCGGGATGTTGCGCATGGATGCGAGGATGAGCGCCCAGGTCAGCTCGGCGGCGCCGCGGGGCTGCCGGGGGTGGCTCGCGCATACAAGTACGCCGCACCGCGTACAGGCTTCGACATCCACGTGCGGGCAGGGACCATTGATCGTCAGCATTCGCAGCTTTGGCGCGCCTGAGAGTACCTGCTCGGTAATCTTGGTGCGCTCGCGAATAAGAACGACGGCTTCGGTATCTTTCAGGCGGGACGCCAGAATTGCGGGATCGCGCACGATATCGTTCCAGATCTCGACCTCGTGCGCTGCGACTTTGGAGAACGAAGGCAGTTGCCGGGCGGCGTCGACATAGTCGTCCGGAATGGTGATCTTCATGTGATCTGGTCCTGCTCGGCGACGACCGGGTTTTGCAGACTCCCGACGCCACTCACGTCTATGCGCAGCACGTCGCCGGCCTTCAGGAAGCGCGGCGGATCAAAGCGAACGCCGGCTCCGGTCGGCGTGCCGGTAAGGATGACGTCGCCGGGAAGCAGGCGCGTGAAGGTCGAGATGTAGGAGATCAGGTATTCAAACGAGTAGATCAGCCGGTCGGTCGTGTCACTCTGGCGCAACTCGTCGTTGACCCAGGTCTTCAGCGACAGGGAAGGCAGCCTGGCTGCCTCGGTGTCGATCCAGGGGCCCATGCTGCCGCTGGCGTCAAAATTCTTGCCCGGTGTGATCTGCCGGTTCGAGTGCTTGAGCCAGTCGCGCACGGTTCCTTCATTCGAGATGGTCAGGCCGGCAATATGCGCGACCGCCGACTCCATCGGAATGCGCCGGCCTTCAGTGCCGACGACAATCGCAATTTCACCTTCGTAGTCGAGCTCGACGGATTCCGGCGGCAACCACAGCGGCTGGCCATGCGGCGCGAAAGAGGCGGTGGTGCGCAGGAACAGGCTTGGCTTGGCCACGGGCGCCTTGTAGCCCTCTCCCTTATATTCATCGTGCCGTTCCGGATAGTTCACGCCGACGCAGACGATCTTGCTGGGTTCGTCGACGGGAAGCTCGAAGCTGAAATCGTCCGGCCCAAGATCCGGCCCATGCCGGGCCGCGACATCGGCCGCCAGATCCAGCGCACCGGTTTTCAGCAGAGTCCGCACCCCAGGAATGGTCGCCATGCGGGCGCCGAGATCGACGATGCCGCCGTCGACGAAGGCGCCGAAGCCGACGCGGGTCCTGGTGCGAAATCGCGTGAGTTTCATGTCGCGGCCTTACGTCGGCTTCAAAACACCGTTTGGCTGCTCGCCGCGAAAGAAGCGCAGAATATTCTCCACCCCTTTGCGGTAATCGGCCTTGCGGTTGCGATAGGATCCGCCGCCGAGGTGAGGCGTCAGCACGACGTTTGGCATCCGCAACAGCGGACTCGTGACCGGCAGAGGCTCTTCGTGAAAGACATCAAGCCCGGCCATGCCGATGACGCCGCGTGAGAGCGCATCGACAAGCGCGGGCTCATCCAGGATTCCGCCGCGCGCCACATTGATGAGAGTCGCCGTCGGCTTCATCATGGCGAATTCGGCGGCGCCGATCATCCGCTCGCTCTCCGGCGTGTGCGGCAGGATGAGGGTCAGGTAATCAACTGTCCTGAGCAATTCCTGGAACGGCATGTACGTCGCTTCATATGCCTTCTCGATGTCCGGCGCATGCCGTGTTCTCTGGTAGTAGAAGACGTCCATGCCGAACGCGCGACATCGGAGGGCAAATTCCATTCCGATATCGCCAAGCCCAATGATTCCGACGGACGCTCCCATCAATTCGATGACACCCGGGACTTTCGCCCAGTTTCCGCTAATGCCGCGCTGCGACGTGCGGGTCGGCGAAAGGCCCAGCTCGCGGTAAACCGCCTTCTCGACTGCGCGATGTCCGGGAAGGATCTTGTGCGCGCAAGCGATCATCAGAGCGAAGGCATGCTCGGCGACCGCGACATTTCGAAACAGGGGTAGGGTCGCGACCGGTACGCCACGCTCCGCAGCCGCCGCCACGTCGATATTCTTGCAGTTCAGCCCGTGCTTCTGGATGAACCGTAGCGCGGACGCGGACCGGATTGCCTGACCCGACAGTTCGTCCTTATAGATGTATACGGCGTCGGCTTTGGCGATGAGTTCGTTCAGCTTTTGGGGGCCTTGCCCGACATAGCTCAGGAGTTCGAACTGGCCGGCTTCCGGCAGCTCCGTGACGCCCTTAACGAGGCTCTCCGACTCGGAGTCGAGCAGGAGGCGGATCGGTCTATCCATTTGTAATGGCCTGAAATGTCGTGCGCCGCACCGCAACGGACGAGCACGAGAGGGATGAGCTTGTCGGCAAGGTTAGACAGCTTGGACTTGGCCCGCAACGATTGTGAGCGCGAAAACGCCATGCGGCCCATACGAAATCCTGATCGGCGCCAGCAGATTATTTAAATTGTAAAGTCTCGCCAAAGGCACGTAGCTTTTCAGCCACAAGGCGCCTCCGATGGACGGGGCGACGCTCGCACCCATCTGAGGCTGGACGCGTCTTCCGAGCTTCATTGTCTTGCGCGGCTGATGCGCATCTCAGAAGATGGCGGAGAAAGACTTAAATGAAGACGCGCGACAAGATAACGACCTGAACAGCCAAAGCCCGACGAAGCGCGGACGGAAGAGGGAAAAATGCACAAGCATCTTTTATCCACGGCGGCCGGCCTTGCCGGATTATTTGCTCTCCTAGGGAGCGCGCATGCGCAGGTGAAGGCGACATATGACGAGATCGTCTCCGCTGCAAAGAAAGAGCCGCCGGTGCAGTGGTGCACGGGGATGTCCGCGAAAGAGTCGCAGCCGCTGGTGAATGCCTTCAAGAAGGCGTATCCCGACGTTCCCGAGCCGAACGATTTCGAGTGCTCCGGCCAGGACGCCACGCAAAGGGTGCTCACCGAGTGGAAGGCCCGCATTACGCAGGTCGATCTCCTGGATACCGATACCGAGATCCTTCAGACGATGGAGGATCAGAATCTCACGCATGTGCAGGACTGGTCGATCTTCAAGGGGACGCCGGTCGAGGTCGATCCAACCTACATCTTCTACAAGGGCCGCGTTCTCACGGTCGGGCAGGCGCACCGCGTCATCTGGTACAATCCGAAAGTGCTGAAGCCCGAGGACGCTCCGAAGAGCCTCGAAGAATGCGCCAATCCGAAATACAAGGGTATCCTCGCAGCCGACGTGCGACCGGCCCTCTTTGAGTTGTCAAAGGACGTTGGAGGACCGTGGGACGAAGCCCAGCTCAAGAAATGGGCAGCCGGCATGAAAGCGAATAACCCGCTGTGGACCCGCGGCGCGGCGCACGCTTACCAGGTCATTTCGTCAGGGGAACGTGGGCTGACCTGCGGACAACAGCTGCACGGATTGTTCCGGGGGGGCATCGATCCGTCCGATCCCAAAGCCCCGATCCAGTTCGTCATTCCGAACCCCTCGATCGCCCGTGACTATACCCGGCTCGTCATAGCGCCGAAGCCGGCGGCGCCGAATGCGACGGTCCTGTTCGCGGCGTTCCTGGCCTCGGATAGGGGGCAGGCGGCGATGGCCGCGATGAATCCGGGCTATGCGTCGGTTTATGTCAAAGGCAGCTACACCCAGAAGGCCTACGAGAAGTATGGCGCGAAGGTGCTGCGCGCTTCGCAGGAAGACCTCGCCAAAGTCACGGATAATTTCACCAACATCATCCTGACCGAATGGGGGTTCCCGTCGGCCGCCAAGTAGAGGACTGCGACAACCGAAGCGGCGGGACCTTGTCGCCCGCCGCTTCTTACGCGAGACGAAGACGCGGCTTGAACTGACATCCGACCAAAAGCGAACCGGAAGGAAGAGTAGAGGCAATGCGCAAACATCTTTTGTCCACGGTAGCTGGCCTTGCCGGATTGTGCGTTCTCCTGATGCCGGGAAGTGCCCAAGCTCAGTTCAAGGCGACATATGACGAGATTGTTGCCGCGGCAAAGAAAGAGCCGCCGGTGCAGTGGTGCACGGGGCTGAGCCCGAAAGAGTCGGGTCCGCTCGTTGCCGCCTTCAAGAAGGCCTATCCGGACGTTCCCCAGGTCAACAATTTCGAATGTGCCGGCCAGGATGCCACCCAAAGGGTGCTGTCCGAATGGAAGGCGCGCGCTCCCCAGGTCGACATCCTGGATGCCGACGACGAGGTTCTGCAGACGCTTGAGGATCAGAATCTGACGCACGTGCAGGACTGGTCGGTGTTCAAGGGATCGCCGGTCGAGGTCGATCCGCGGGTCATCTTCTACAAGGGAAGAATTGTCACCGTCGGGCAGGCGCACCGCGTGATCTGGTTCAATCCTAAGGTCATCAAGTTCGAGGATGCCCCGAAGAGCATCGAGGAATGCGCCGATCCGAAATATAAAGGCATCATGGCCGCGGACGTGCGCCCCGCGATCTTCGAATTCCTTCAGGATGCCGGGGGACCGTGGAGCGACGAGAAGCTCAAGACCTGGGCGGCCGGGGTCAAGGCCAATAACCCGCTCTGGATCCGCGGTGCCGCTCACGCCTTCCAGGTCATTTCGTCCGGCGAGCGTGGGCTGATCTGCGGACAGCAGCTCCACGGCCTGTTCCGGGGCGGCATCGATCCGGCCAGCGCCAACGCCCCGGTGCAGTACATCATTCCGAAACCGTCGATCGCCCGTGACTACGACCGGCTGGCGATTGCACCGAAGCCGCTTGCGCCGAACGCGACGATCCTCTTCGCGGCCTTCCTGGCATCGAGCAAGGGGCAAACGGCGATCGCCGAGATCAATCCCGGCTACGCTTCGGTGTTCATCGACGGCAGCTACACCCAGAAGGCCTATCAGAAGTTCGGCGCCGACATCCTGAGGACCTCCCAGGAAGTCATTGCCAAGGTCGCGGAGAAGCAAAACAAAATCATCCTCGGCGAATGGGGTTTCCCCTCGCCGGCGAAGTAGCCGGATGTCTCGCCGGCCAGGGTGCAGGCAAGCCACCACCAATTCTAATATGCAGCCTGATGGCTGCGTATTGCTAAACTGCATGGCATGCTGAAGACCAACTGATGGAGCGGAAGGCGGCGCCGGCGAGCCGTCCTCGCGGCGACACCGAAGGCGGGCCGATGACGGAAGTGTCAATGCCGCAGAGTGCTTTGCCGGGATGGCGCCCGCTGTCCCTGGCGAAGGGCTACCTCCGCACGGCTAAGGCGAATTGGGCTGTGATCGCGGCGATCCTGGTGCTTGCGCTCTTCATCCTTATTCCGCTGGCGCTCCTGGTCATTACGAGCTTTAAAACAGGGACGCCGGGCAACCTGGAGGACTGGACGCTCCGGCACTATACCCAGGCCCTCACGAGTTCGCTCGCGCTCAGCGCTTTCATCAACAGCATCGGCGTCGCCACGCTCGGGACCATCTTCAGCCTGGCGCTCGCGGGGTTGTTTGCCTGGCTGGTCGAGCGGACGGATATGCCGTTCCGGGGCTGGGCTTTTACGATCATCCTGCTGCCCATCGCCGTGCCTAGCATCCTCTTTGTGCTTGCCTGGACCGTTCTGCTGGCACCGAGAACCGGCCTGATCAACGTGCCGCTGCGGGAAATCCTTGAGGCCCTGAACATCGTTCAGCTCAGGGATGGTCCATTCAACATTTACACCTTCTCGGGAGTCATCTTTCTCGACAGCCTGCGCGGCGTTCCCACGGTCTTCCTGATGTTCATCGCCGCATTCCGGCTATTCGATTCCACGCTGGAGGAAGCTGCTAGGGTGAGCGGCGCCGGCGCCTTTGATACCGTCCGCCGCGTGACGCTGCCGCTGCTCGCGCCGGCGATCCTCGCGGCGGCTATGTATTCCTTCATCAACGGCATGGATCAGTTCGAGGCCGCCTTGGTCGCCGGCTTGCCGGGCCAGGTGTTTCTGCTGCCGACGCTTATCTACTTCACCGTCCAGATGGGCTCGCCGCCCAACCACGGGCTGGCGGCGGTCTACTCGGTCCTGTTCATGGCTCTGATGATCGTGGTGCTCGTCGGTTACCGCAAAATCGTGAACAAGGCGGAACGCTTCGTCACCGTGGGCGGCAAGGCCTATCGGCCGCGTCCGATCGCGCTCGGCAAGTGGCGCTATCCGGCCGTCGCGATGATCGCGCTGTTCGCCCTCGCGACCGTCGTTCTTCCTGCATTCACGCTCGGATGGCTCTCGCTGCTGCCGCCCAACGCGCCGCTCGTGTGGGGATCGACAGCGCCCCTGTCCTTCGACATCTACCACGCCATGTTTACCACGCCCCGCAACCTCACCATCGTGTGGAACACCATCGTGATGTTTGCCGCAACGGCGACATTAACGATGGCGGTGGCATTCCTAGTGTCCTGGGCCATCGTGCGGGGTCGGTGGCGCGGCAGAGGAATTCTCGATGGCCTGAGCTTCGTGCCTTACGCCTTCCCAGGGGTAACGGTTGCCATCGCGCTGATCTTTGTGTTCCTGAATCCGCCCGGCAACCTCATCCCGATCTATGGGTCAATCTCCATCCTGGTGATCGGGTTGACCGTTGGTTACATCGCCTTCGCGACCAGGCTGATGAATGGCGCGATCGCGCAGATCGGGCGCGAACTTGAGGAGGTGGGACGCACGTCGGGAGCGGCGCAGGTCGCCGTGATGTGGCGCATCACTTTGCCACTGCTGTTGCCGGCATTCATCTCCGGATGGATCTGGGTCGCCTCGCATGCCATGCGTTCATTCTCGGTGACTTTGGTGCTTTCGTCGCAGAAAAACCAGGTCGTCGCACCGGAGATCTGGCGCGTCTGGCAGCGCGGATATCTTTCGGAGGCGGCGGCCTACGGGGTCCTGCTCATGCTCATCCTCATCCCGGTCACCATCTGGATGAGACGGATCATGGGCAAATCGCGGATGGCCGACTGATGGAATTGAAGTGACCGCCGCCGCGGTCGTTCATGGCTAGGATGTGGGAATGCTCAACGTAAAGAACCTGCGCAAAACCTTTGAGTCCAACGGCAAGAAGGTCAACGTCGTCGACGGGGTGACATTCACCATCGGGCCCGGCCAGTTCTTCACTTTGCTTGGTCCGAGCGGTTGCGGAAAGAGCACAACCCTCCGATGCATCGCCGGGCTCGAGAAAGCGTCCAGCGGCACGATCGAGATCGACGGCGAAGTCGTCGCGTCCGAATTCCATCATGCCGAGCCCAACCAGCGCCCGATCTCCATGGTGTTCCAGTCCTACGCCATTTGGCCGCATATGACGGTTCTGGGGAACGTCATGTTCCCGCTGTCTTATCGCGGTTCGCGTGGCGCCAACCAGGAGGAACGGCGCGCGCGCGGCATGGAAGCGCTCAAGATGGTCCAGCTGGATCATCTCGCGGACCGCGACGCGCCATTCCTGAGCGGCGGACAACAGCAACGGGTCGCGCTGGCGCGCGCTCTCGTCGTGCGTCCGAAGCTGCTTCTTCTCGACGAACCCTTGAGCAATCTCGACGCCAAGCTGCGCGAGGAGATGCGCTTCGAGATCAAGGAGCTGACGGAACGGCTTGGCATATCGACCATCTACGTCACGCATGACCAAGCCGAGGCCTTGTCGATGTCCGACCAGATCGCCGTGATGTCGGATGGAAAAATCCTGCAGATGGGATCGCCAAGGGAGATCTACCTCGAGCCGACCTCGCCGTCGGTGGCGCGGATCGTCGGCAATGTGAATGTCCTCAAGGGAACGATTGCCGGCGCGGCCGCTCTGGACGATGAGGTGGAAGTCAGCCTGCCCAGCGGCAGCCTTATGCGCTGTCGCCGCGTCGGGGCTGCGGTGAACCCCTCGAGCGTCTCTGTGGTATTTCGGCCGGAGCTGGTTCGTCTCAGCGCCGACGGGGCGTCCGCCCAGGACCAGGGGCCGTCAATGAACAGCATGCGCGCCCAGGTGACCCGCGTCGACTTCACCGGCGATCACCTGAAAGCCTATCTGCAGACCTCGGACGGGCCCGTGATCGCGAAGCTGGCGCCTGACGTGCTGCTGAACGTCGGCAGTGACGTCACGCTTCTCATCAAGCCGGAGCACTGCGTGGCGCAGTGAGAGCGCTAGGCCAGCTGTTTTGGCAGGCTGAGGTCGAAGAGGGACATCACATTGTCCCGCACGATCAGGCGCAGCTCTTCGTCGGTGATGCGGGGGATCTCCTCGACAAAGTCGACCGGAAGCTCGACGCCGGCATCCATGTTGTAATCGGTGCCGAGCACGAACCTGTCCGCGCCGATCCGATCCATGAGAAACCGGATCATCGGGGCGTCGTGACTGATCGTGTCATAGTGGAAGCGGCGCAGATAGGCGCTCGCCGGCTGCTTCACATGCGCGAGTTCGGGCCGCCGCGCGATACCGTTGTCCCACCGCCCGACCAGCCAGGGGAACGAACCGCCCGCATGCGGCATCAGGATCTTCAGGTCGGGGAAGGCATCGAGGACGCCACCAAAGATCAGCGAGGCGGCGCCGATGGCGGATTCGTGCGGATTTCCGACCACGTTGCGCATGTGGTAGTCGGCAAGGCGGTCGGTGCCGCCGCACGGCGCCACCGGATGCAGACACAGCGGAAGCTTCTTCTGCGCGCAAAACTCGTAGATCGGCCAGAACGACTTGTCGTCGAGGTTGATCCCGTTGACGTGCATCGCTCCATACGCACAGCACATGCCGGGGATGTCGGCGGCGCGCTCCAGTTCCTTCAGCGCCAGCGCAGACGACTGCAGCGGCAGCGTGATCGCTCCGCGGATCTGTGAGGGGTGCTTGCGTATCGCGGACCCGCAGGCGTCGTTGAAGGTTTGCGCGAGCTCCAGGCCGAGACCTTCAGGGGCCCAGAACACCATCGGGTTGGTGAGCGAGAGAATGCGCATGTCGAGGCGCGCCGGCGCCATAGATTGGATGATGCAATCGAGGTCGATCATGTCTGGCGCAAAGGTCTGTCGGAACGGCAGCCCGCCTTCGTCGGCAGTCCGGTAACCTTTGTGGTTCCGGCCCAGGACAACTCCGTGCTTCGGCCCTTCGCGCTCGAGCAGGTCCATCCATTCCGGTGGAAACCAGTGCGCGTGCGCGTCGACGCCGCAATAGGGGCAGCGCGGCCTTTTGGTTTTCTGTGGCGTGTCCATAGGGTCTATTTGCTCGGTCAGAATTCGAACAGCGACTTTGCCGTTTCGCTCATGATCTGTGATTTCTCGGCTTCCGTCAGGCCGGGAATCTGCTCGACGAAGTCCACAGGAAATTCGTACCCCGCATCCCAATTATAATCAGTGCCGATCACCACGCGATCCGCGCCGACCATCTCGAGCAGGTAGCGCATGATCTGCGGGCTGTGAGTGATCGTGTCGTAATGGAACCGGCGCAAATAAGCGCTCGCCAGCTTTTTCATATGGCGAAGCTCGGGACGGCGGCGAACGCCGTTGTCCCAGCGTCCGGTAAGCCAGGGAAACGAGCCGCCCGCGTGGGGAAGCAGGATCTGGAGATCGGGAAAGTCGTCGAGCGCCCCTCCGAAGATCAGGCAGGCGGCGCCGATCGCCGACTCGTGCGGGTTACCCACGAGATTGGAGAGGTGATACTTGGCCATGCGCTCCTTGCCGCACGGCGCCACCGGATGCAGGCAGAGCGGCAGCTTGAGCCCGGCGCAGCGCTCGTAGATTGGCCAGAAGGAGCGGTCGTCGAGATTCACGCCGTTGACGTGCAGGGCCATATAAACGCAGCACATGCCGGGTAGGCGCGCAGCGCGTTCCAGCTCCTCGATTGCAAGTTGCGGCGCCTGCATCGGCAGCATGATCGCGCCGCGCAGCTTGTCTGGATGCGCCTCGCAGGCGGCCGAGCAGGCGTCGTTATAGGTCTGTGACAGCTTCATACTGAAGCTGTCCGGCGCCCAATACACCATAGGGTTGGTCAAAGAGAGGATGCGCAGATCGATGCGCGCCTTGTCCATGTTCTGCAGGATGGTCGGAATGTGAGTCATGTCCTGCGGAAAGGTCTGCCGGAACGGAAGCTTCGGTCCGTCGACCATGCGCAGCCCATGGTCGTTCGTAGTGACGAGGGCGCCGTTCGCCGTACCCTCGCGCTCAAGCAGGTTGATCCACACTTCCGGAAACCAGTGCGCATGCGCATCGATTGCGCACCAGGGGCAGCCGGGCAGGCGTGTCTTGTCGTTAGCGGTGATTGACATCATCAACTTCGCGGCTGTCGCACCCGGCGGGGGCCGGATCGCCGTTCAGACGACCTGCCGGAGCGGCTCGGGCTGTGCGTGCTGGCGCAGCTTCGCGAGTAGGCCGCTTGCTTCAAGATCCGCGCGCAGCGCCTCGCGGCCTTCCGCCGTCATCGGCGCGCAGGGCGTGCGAACCGGACCGCCCACCATACCCAGCAGCTCCATCCAGACCTTCTGCTCGTGCACCGGCATACGCCCAACGGCGCGGCCATAGCCCGTGATCCACTTCGCATGCACCGCCCGATACGGGTTGACGCTGCGCGAGATCGCAACCGCCTTGTTCATGTCGCCCGCGCGCACCGCCTCGGTATAGTCATGCACCGGCAGGTGGCCGGGAACCTGGTAGAGGTGCGGGCAGAAGTTCAGCAGCCAGTTATCGCCCATCACAGCGGCGTTGTAGAGCCACGGCGTCTCGTCGGCGACGCTCACCACGATGTCCTTGCCCACTGCCTCTCGCAGGCTGATGGTCGCGGCCGGCGCCGGACCTCCCTGCTTGAAGCCGCAGACATTCGGGATGGTGGCGAGCCGCTTCGCAAGTTTTTCGGTGATCGGATAATAGGCCTGCGGGATGTTGAACAGGATGATGCCGATGTCGACGCGGTCGGCCACGAATTTGTAAAAATCGTAAACGGCATCGTCGCTATTGGAAGCAACGTAGGGCGTGAGGATGATGGCGAAATCGACACCCGCATCCCAGGCGTGCCGGCAGAGATTGACCACTTCATAAGGGTTCTGGTGGTGACACCCGGCGATGATCGGGATGCGGCCCTTGGCGGCGTCAACGTTGATCTCGTGAACGCGCATCCGTTCCTGGTTCGTCATCGACCAGAACTCGGCGACGTTGCCGATGCAATAGTGCCCGGCGATCCTTAGCTTCCCGATGCAGTGATCGAGATTGAAGGCGGTTCCGGCCTCATCCAGCTTGTCGTCGTCGGTGAAATTAGTCGGCAACGCCGTCCAGACACCCTTGAGCTTGGTGCGTCCGTATTCCTTGGCTTCGTTCTTGCGGTATTTCATTGACGTTCCCTCCCAAGGGTCTTGCTGATTTCAGGTGTCATGAAACGGCTCTGGCGTACCTTGCGGAGCCGGAACCTCGAAGGCGACGATCGTCATGCAGATCAGCCCATAGTAGCCGAGGATACCGACCAGATCGACGAGGCCTCGGGTGCCGATTTCGTTCTCGGCCCTCCGAAAGGTTGCGTCCGACACCTTTCGGTTATGCAAAAGTTCGTGCGCAAAAGCATGAACGGCGGTTTCGTCGGAGCGGTCGAAGCTCGGTTGCTCGCCTTTGCGGATCGCCTCGACAACTTTCGGATCGAGGCCTTCCTTCAGGGCGATCGGCGCATGTGCCGCCCATTCGTAACCCGCCTTCCAAAAGGACCCGATGGTAATGATGGCGAGCTCAGACAACCGGGGCGGCAGCACCGTGTTGTAGCGGCAGAAAGCGCCGAGGGCCTGCGCGCGTTCGGCCAGTTCGGGCGAGTTGAGCCAGACCCGGAGCGGCCCCGGGACGGTACCGCGCGGACCGGACAGAATGGCATCGTGCACGCGGCGCTGCTCCGGCGACAGGTTCTCGATGACGATCTCGGGCAGACGGGGCATCAAATACTCCGGTTAAGTTTCAGTTCCGAACGTGTTCTCACCACCCGTGGTGCTCAGTTGCCAGAATGCCGAGCCGGTCAAGCTCGGCTTCCAGCTCCTTGGCCCGTTCCGCCGTTACCGGCCGGTTTGGCAAACGCGGGTTGCCGACCGGCCGGCCCATGATAGCCCACATGGCTTTGGTCGGAGCCGGATACTCGCTCTTTGTGAGGGCATACATCGTCGCCATCTTGTCCTGCAGCGGCAATGCCTCGGCGATCCTTCCGGCCTTGGTTGCGTCGAAAAGGTCGGCGACGAGCTTCGGGCAGATGCCGCTCTGGATCGACATACAGGCGACGCCGCCGAGCGTCAGCGAGGGGATCGTCCATTCCGTTCCCACGAAAAGTCCGAAGTCAGGATGAACGCTGCGCCCGGCCCTGCCGAGCGCCATATAGGTTTCCCAATTGTGGCTGGCTTCCTTAACGCCGATGAACTGCGGAAACTGCTTCATCAGGCGGATAAGGAGGTCAGGCGTGATGCCGACGCCGTCCATAATGGTCGGCGAGCTGTAGCCAATGAATGGCAGACCGGTAGCCGAGATGATCGCCGCAAAATGCTCGTAGAGCGCACCGACCGGCGGCTTCCAGTAATACGGGCTGATCGCCATGATGCAATCGGCGCCGGCTTTCTCGGCATGCTTCGCCAACTCCACGGCCTGGTCAGTGCCGGGCGTGGAGACGTTCACGATCACCGGAACGCGGCCGTTGCTGACTTCGATCGTTGCTTCCGCCAGCGTCTTGCGCTCTTCCAAAGTGAGGTTGAGCGACTCGGCGAGATGCAGATTGATGCAGAGCGCATCGCAGCGCTGCTTCATCAAGAACTCGACCACGCGGCCGTACAGACCGAGATCCACCTTGTTGGCGGCGGTGAACGGAGTGATGGGGCACTGAATGATCCCGCGCGGAACGCCGGTCATTCGTTTCTTTTCCGGCATGCTAGGCGTCCTCGATCCACTTGCGCGCTTCCGCACGGACCTTGTCCTCCTGCGGAGTACCGCGGATGCAGAGGTCGGCCGAAGCTTCGGAACCGTGAACCTTGTTGCGCCACAAATGCAGTCGGATTTGTTTCGGGTATTTGGACAATTCTCGCGGGTCCAGGTGCTCCGAGAGGTCGATGCCGGGCTCGACCGCGTCAACGCGGTCCCTTTCGTAGACCGCGAAACGCCGCCAGATCTTCCATTCCCCCTTCTCCTTTGCGAGGAGGTGAATTCGGCGGCTCCAGGTAATGAAATCCATCTCCACGCCTTTGATGCCGCGCCTCATATAGAGGCTGATATCGCACTCACAGGTCGCGCGATCGCCGTTGATCACGATCCAGTGGCTGCTGGCGACATGCTTCTGCTCGCCGCCTTCCTCACGCGCCGTTTCCAGTTTCTTGCTCGCGGCCTTGACGAAATCGGCCGGCTTGCCTTGCCACCAGGAGGAGGTGAACTCCGCTTCCGAGTGGTAGCATTCCGCCAGCTGTTCCCAAAAGCCGGAATCACGCGTGATAATCGATTTGGAAATGAGGTTGAGGATCTCACTGCGGTCGATCGTTTCCTGCAATCTTTTCTCGTCAATCATGAGACAGAGTTCTCCTTTGCGTTCCCCGAGCCGCTTCCACGCGTCTGAAGACGGGGCTATTCGGCTGCCTGGGCTTTGGCGCTTCCGCCGGAAATCGCGCTATTGATCAGCGGCAGCACCTTTTCCGCAAGGAGGATCATGGAGCGCCGGCCGAGATCGCGGTCCAGCCAGTCCTTGCCGGCGTAGAGCAGGGTGCCGAAGTCGCCGATCTGATCGCGGAAGGCCAGGAGCTGGTCAGCGACTTTCTGTGGAGAGCCGTGGATGATGAGCTCGTTGCACACCATGTCGGTGGTTACGGCGTCATCGGGCATATCGCGACTGGTTTTGAAAAGCTCGGCGCGGCCGTTTTTCTTCAGCTTGGTGACGAGCGAATTGTAATAGAAGCGATAAGGACTATTGGGCGCGGTGGCGTAGGCCGCTGCCGTCTTGTCGTCGTCAGCAACGAAAATGCTCTTCGCCACCCGCCAGTTAGCGGGATCGGCGGGCCGGCCGCCGCGCTCGCAGCCTTCCACGTATTTCGGCCAGTGGCTCTTCACCCATTGCGGCATCAAAAAGTTGGCAGAGATCGGCTCCCAGCCGCGGACCGCCGCCTCCGTTACGCCCTTCGAGAACGGCGCGACCGCCGTTACGACGATCGGCGGATGCGGACGCTGCAAGGGCTTCGGCAGGAAGCCCTGGCCGATATCGGTCATCATCGTGCGCTCGGTCGAGACCGTCCAATACTTGCCCTTGATGTTGTAGGGCGGCTCACCGGCCCAGATGTCGAGCACCTGGTTGATGGCCTCCAGAAACATCTCGTTGCGATTGGCGTCGAGATTGCCGAACACCTCGGCGTCCGAGAGTAAGCCACCAGGGCTGATGCCGAAGATGAATCGGCCGTCCAGCAGGTGGTCTAGCATGGCGATTTCGGCGGCAATGCGCGCCGGGTGGCTGTTCGGCATGTTGACAGTGCCGGTACCGAGTTTGATGTTTTTGGTGGCGTCGGCGAGGGAGGCGATGAACATGGCGCAGGAGGTGATGTTCTCGGCCTGATCGGTCGAGTGCTCGCCCACATAGCCCTCGACGAAGCCCAGTTCGTCGGCAAGCAAAAAGGCCTCGCGATCCTCGCGGAGACATTGCCGCCAGTCTTTGCCGAGAGGATGGATCGGCATCGTGAAAAAGCCGAGCTTCATTGCCAGGACCCGTCGTTGCGAATGCCACCATGCTAAGGATCGGCCCGACGCCCTTGAAATCATTTATTCTATCGTAAGGTATCGGGTTTGGTGATGACCGGTGAGAGCCGGCGAGCGCGAGCGGAAGGACCTCTCGGCGGGCCGAGACCCTTCACTTTCTTTGGTCCTCCTCATGCGCCCGCCCTCCAACTGTGTGATATTGATGGGTCGCATTATGAAAGACGATTTGCGTCACCAGAAAGCCCAGGCATTCTTTTGGGCTGCAGGGGAGGTTCGGAAGCCTAATGAAGCAGGTCGAAGCAGCGGTTATCGGAACAGGATGGTGCGGCGGCATCCGGGCGGAAACGCTTTCACGTTCGGCACTCGTCCACAAACTGCATATCTGCGAGATTCGTCCTGACCGCTTGGCCGAGGTGAAGGCGCTGACCAATCCTGCGAACGCCACGCTCGACTACCACGACATCATCCGCAATCCCGACATCTCCGTGGTCTACATCTCGACGACGCCCGAAGCGAACCATTACCCGATCGCGCGCGACTGTTTGAAGGCGGGAAAACATGTGCTGCTCGAAAAGCCAATCGCACTTGAGCTTGCGGAAGCGGATGAGCTGATCGCGCTGGCTCGTCGCGGCAACCTCAAATTCACGATCGGCTATTCGCAGCGCTTCAATCCAAAATTCGCATACGCGAAGAAGAAGATAACCGACGGCACGCTCGGCAATGTGGTGTCCGTTATGGTAAGCCGGCATCTTTCACGCGCTCTCGGCAAGAAGATCGGCTCGCGTGGAAAATTATCGCCCGTAGTCATGGAGTCGACCCACGATCTCGATTTCGTGTTCTGGCTACTGGAGCCTGCGAAACCCGTGCGCGTCTATTCGCAAGGCGCTTATGGGATCATGCAAGGCGTCAACGGGTCGTTCGACTGCATGTGGACGACGGTCAACATGGACAACGGCGCGCTGGTGGTGATCGGCGGAGGCTGGAACCTACCGCCAAGCTATCCGAATTTCTGTGCGACCTGGCTTGAGATCACGGGCACCGAGGGGGCGCTCATCCTCGACGATACCCATCGCGACAACTGGCTCAACACGATGCAGCGCGGCACGGAATACCCGATGTCGACCATGCCGGGCGAGCAGGTGGATCACGTCTTCGCCGGCCAAATGGGACCGGAGACCATCCATTTCCTTGAGTCCTGCATCCTCGACCGTCCTCCGATGGTTGCTGCCGAACACGCCCGCATGGTGATGGCGACCTATCTGGCCGCCGATCTGTCGGCCGACATCAACGAGCCCGTCGATCTGCCGCTCTCCAACGCGGCGATGGCGGCGATCCATGACATGACGGGAGGCCAACGTGCGAAGGTCGGCTAAGGGCATCGGCCTTGCGATCGTCGGGGGAGGGCGCGTCGGCCTTATCCGGGGCGAAGTTGCGGCCCGCCACCCCGCTGTCGAATGGATTGGCGTCGCCGAGAAGAATCCGGAACGCGGCAAGTTCGTCGCCGAAAAGATCGGGGCCGATTTTGTCACCGCCGATCATCGCGAATTGCTGCAGCGCCCCGAGGTGACCGCGGCAATCATTGCCACTGACGAGCACCTGCACGTCGATCCAATCATGGCGAGCATCGAGCGTGGCCTTCCAATGCTGATCGAGAAGCCGCTCGCCACCGATCTCGGCGAGTCGGCCCGCCTGCTTAAGGCCATCAAGGATGCCAAGCTCGACGCGGTTGTTGGTTATACGCAGCGCTTCCGGCGCAAGTGGCTAGCAGGCAAGGAGAAGGTGCGCACCGGTGCGCTCGGTGACGTGACGCTCGTCACCTCGCGGGCATTCATGAACCGGCTCGTGGCGATCGACAATTACAAGCGGACAGACAAACCCGAGACGATCTCGCCGATGGTCATTTCGGGTACGCACGCGCTGGACATCGTCATGTGGTACATGGAGGCAAAGCAGCCGGTCGAGGTCTATGCGCGCTCCGTCGACAAGGTACTCGGGCCGATCTGGAAGGGCATCGACGCGACCGCCGGCATGATCATGTTCTCCGACGGCAGCGTCTACCATCTCAACATTTCCTGGGCCTTGCCGGTGACTTGGCCTGGAGCTGTCTACAGCCTGGAGGTTGCCATCAACGGCACCGACGGCGTCCTCACCATCGACGACACGCACCGCGACATGGTGCTGGCGGTGTCGGAACCGCAAGCGGAAGGCTACGCGCCTGACCAGAGCCGGCTGGTCGACTTCCTCGGCAGCTATCCGCCCGGCGACATTGCGCTCGGCGAGTTGCGCGGTCCCATGCGCGAGGAGACGGATTCCTGGCTCGGCCGCGTCTCGATGGGCTTGCCCACGCAGGCAGCCACCGCCGCGGAGGCACACCGTAACCTCATGCTGACCAAGGCGCTCGACCTATCGGCAAGACGCAAACAGCCTGTCGCGCTGCCGCTCGAGCCGGAACAGGAGCGTGAGATGGTGCGCGAGCTCGCCTTCGCCTGAGCTTAGATGACTGGATCGTTCAGGCGACCGCCGCCGGCTCCTGAACGATCGCCCACCGCTGGTTCAGCCGCACGGCCTCGTCATGGAGCATGTCGAGAAACGCCTCAGCTCCCGCCGACATAGGACGCCGCGACGGCTCGATGAGCACGAGATCGAGGGTGAAAGACGGATCGGCGATCGGATTGATGGTGAAGAGCCGGGGTTCGCTGTCGTCCGCCATCATGAGGCCAGGCAGCACCGTCATCCAATCGGTGCGCGAAATGAAATCCAGGGTGCCGAGCATCGCATCCAGTTCGAGCAGGCGCTCGACCTGAACGCCGTTTGACGCGAAATAAGTTTCCAAGAGACGGCGCCGCGTGTTCGCCTGCCCGGGGACGACGAGTTTCAGAGGGCCGAGCTCGGCGAGCCGCAACGGCGCCAGTTGGACCAAACCGGAGCGGGTGCTGGAGATCAGAAGCTCCGGCGTGCGCAGGAACAGGCTGCTCTTCAGGCCGGCTCCACCGGAAAAGGCAGGGACGATGGCGAAGTCGAGCTCGTTCGCCTGAACGCGCTGCGTCAGCATGGCGCTGTATCCCTCGACAACCCGCACAACGAGGTTGGGATGGGTGTCGATGAATTTGGCGAGGACGGGGGCGAGGGCGCAACGGGTCATTGTCGGCATGAGGCCGACCACGATCTCTCCATCGAGGCCTGTCGCGTAGCCCCGGACGGTGCGGTCTGCTGCCTCATGCGCGCGCAGTACGTCAATGCAGCGTCGATAATAACCGTCCCCCGCCGGGGTGGGGACAACCCGTGCCTTGTCCCTGGAGAAGAGTTTGACCCCGAAGGTCTCCTCGAGCTTGCGAATATGCTGCGACACGCCCGATTGCGTTGCATTCTCCCGAACGGCGGCTGCCGTGAAAGACCGTTCCTCGTAAGCAGCAATGAACAACCGGATATCGCGCAGGCTGCCGGACATCTGTGTCATCCGAAAAACTGATGCACATTAGCAAATCATATTATTTCGAATACTACAACAAAGCCTGTAACACGGGCATTGCAGCCTCGCATCGTGTTGGAGATCGGATTTCGCCAAGGACGCAGGAGATACATGACGGTGCACAGCATCTCCTTCGAGCAGGACGCAATCGATCAGCGGCATCTGCGCCATGCCCTGAGCCGCTTCGCGACCGGTGTCACGGTCGTCACCACCCGCACCACGCACGGCAAGCTCGAAGCCTTGACCGCCAATTCGTTTTCAGCGGTTTCGCTCGATCCGCCTTTGGTGCTGTGGAGTTTGGGGGGGAATGCGCCATCCCTGCCGAGCTTCCTCGATTCCGGCTATTTCGCCGTGAATGTACTGGCGGCCGATCAATGCGATCTGTCGCGCCATTTCGCGATGCGCGCGGAAAACAAATTCGCAAATCTCACCTACGCCGCGGGTCTCGGAGGATGCCCGCTGCTCTCCGATACGCTGGCCAGCTTCCAATGCAGCACGGAAAATACAGTCGTGGGCGGCGACCACGTCATTTTCATCGGGCGCATTCAACGCGCCACATATCGGGACGGCGAGCCGCTGATCTTCAGCGCGGGACAGTATTGCACCCATACGCTGCTCGGCGGTGCAGCCGACCAATGGAGTTGATCAGGAATTGGTGTTACATCGCGACTATCCAGCGATGCCGATCGGCAACTCGATTTACCGCCAGTCAGGGAGAAAAAGATGATCCGCGCCGCAATCGTCGGGCTCGGCTGGTGGGGCAAACACATGGTTCGGCGCATGAAGGACTCGGATGCGCTGCGCATTGTCACAGCGATCGAGACCAACCCGGCGCATGAGAGCTTCGCTACCGAACATGGCTTGAGTTTTACGATGGATTTTGCGGGTCCCCTGAGGGATCCGGAAATCGACGCGATCATCCTCTGCACGCCGCATTCCATGCATACCGAGCAGGTGTTGGCAGTTGCTGCCGCGCGCAAGCACGTCTTCTGCGAGAAGCCGCTCGCCTTGAAGCGCAGCGATGCGGAGCGCTCGGTGCGGGCATGCCGTGAGGCAGGAGTTGTGCTCGGCATCGGTCACGAGCGGCGCTTCGAGCCCGCCATCGGCGAACTCCGGCGGCTCATCCGCGCCGGCGCGCTTGGCACGATCATGCATGCGGAGGGCCATTTCAGCCACGACAAGCTTGCCAATGTTTCGGAGGGGGACTGGCGCACGTCTCCGAAGGACGCGCCCGCGGCCGGCATGACCGCGATGGGCATTCATCTCACCGACCTGTTCGTCGAGCTCCTGGGCCCCATCGCGGAAGTTTTCGCTGCGACCACCAGCCGGGTGGCCTTCAAACAGACCGGCGATGTGATCTCGGCGCATCTGCGCTTTGCGTCCGGCGCCACGGGTTACATCAACGCGATCCTGGTGACGCCGCTCTACATCAAGCTCGCCGTCTTCGGTTCGAAAGCCTGGGTCGAAGTTCGCAACCACACGCATCCGGATACGCCAGGGCCGACGACTCTGACCGTGCATTACGCGGATGGACGCGCCGAGAACCGCGACTACGAATGGGCCGACACCGTTAAGGCAAATCTCGAGAGCTTTGCCCGGGCCATCGAGGGCAAAAGTCCTTACGTGTTCACCGACGAGCAGAACGTTGCGAACATCGCGGCTCTTGAAGCGGTCTGCCGATCGGCCGCGACTAACGCGCCCGTGGCGGTTGAACCGGCTACGTAGTTCGGGCAAGGCACAAAATCGCTAAAGGACGAGCAAATAGAGATGTCCTACCGCGGCCTTTGAACGACCAGGGCCGGAGACCCCTCCGGCCCAAAACTTGCGACGATAATGCGGAATGCTCCTGACGGCATTCGCGAGCTTGCGATGGCGCGGTGGGGAATGCCGGGCCCGCCAGCCTTTCTGGAGCCCGACTCTCGTTTGACAGGCACCGGAGATCGAGTAATTCCTGAGGAAGGCGGCGGTCTAACTGAGGGGACTTTCACGCTAACTCAGGCGCTGTGAGCGTCATGAAGCTGGCTAACCGGCATGGTGTTCAGCCGGTGTATTCGACGATATGCATACCGCCGTCCCAACGATCCATCACATACAAGCGTCCGTTCTCGTCGGTCGTAATGTCATTTGACTGGATCTCGCGCTGACCATCCGCGCGGGCCGGCACATAGTATCCGACTTCGCGCGGGCGAAACACGTCGCTGACATCAACCGCCCGCAGACCGGCGTTGAAATAAGTGATGAAGACGATGTCCTTCAACGGCCCGTCGGCCGCGATATGCTCCACGATATTGTGCGCGCCGAAACGTCCTTCGCGATCGAAGTACTTCTCACGCTCAGGAAACCAGGTCGAGAGCGGAACGGGGTTGGTCTCGTCCCGGATGTCCACGATCCACATGAACTGGCTATCCCAATATTTCTTTGACGCGCGCGCCTCGTCGGTCACAACGAGATAGGGCCGATCGCCGACGGGGCAGGCGGTGTGGGTTGAGCCGACAAAGGGCGGCGTCCAGCTGACGTGACCCAGCAGCTTCAGGTTGCGCTGGTCGGTGCAGTCGATCACCGCCACGCCGCCACCCCAGAAGGCGCAATACATTCGGTTGCCACGCACAATTGGCGGGCCGTGCAAGGTCTTGGCATCCTCGTCCGGCGTGGGATCGTTGCCCAGTTCGGCGGTGTCGGATTTCTGCGAGGGCAAGCCGAAGATGCTGATCACCTCTGGGTGGAGCGGATCGGAGATATCCATCGACCAGATGACGCGGCGATCCCAACCCGGCGCATCATTCGGGAAGAAGCCGAGCTTGAGCTTGTTGTCGATTCCGAACCGGTGTGGGCCGCTGCCGGGCATATCGAAAAAGCCCACCTGCCGTGGTTCGCCAGGCGTTCTGATGTCGAAGATATAAAATCCGCCGCGCGCGCCTTTCCCGGCTTCACCCGGGAGCGCCTCGGAGTTCACGTAGAGGAAATCGTCGCCGACCACCCGCAATTTATGCATCTGGATTTTCGGCGGCGCCTTGAACTCAAAGACCTTCTTTGGCTTGGTCGGATCGCGCACGTCATGAACCGTGAAGCCATGTGTCTTTTCGCGGTTGCCGGCGACCGCGCCGACATAGGCGAAGCCTTTGCTGACCTCGACCAGACTCCCGCCTCCCCAAGCCGCGGACGGATCGTGGCCGAGCAGGCGGAAATTATGGGCCTCTTCTGCGCGCATTCGTCTCTCCGTAACGTTTCTTATCCGGCGGGCTCGTAGCGCTTGCCGATGATCGGCCTGCTTACGCCGAGGCCCGGCAGTTCCCAAACGCCTGCGCCGCCCGGGTTCACGTCCGCCCCAATATTCGCGTCGATGAGATAGGGCCGTCCGGAGGCGATACCGACCTGGATAGCGTCGCCCAAATCGGCGGCGCGATTGACCGACACGCCCTCAACGCCGGCCGACCGCGCCATAGCGGCGAAGTCGGGATTGTAAGGCGCACCTGTATCCGGGTCGCGGAAGTCGGTGGCCAGTTCGCGCCCGCCGAGATAGCCGCGCTGCAAGCCGCGGATGGAGGCGTAGGAAAAGTTATTCCAGACGACAAACACGACGGGGATCTTGTACTCGACGGCCGTGCTGAGCACGTTTGGATACATGTAGAAGGCGCCGTCGCCGCAGACCGAGACGCAAGGCCGATTGGGAGCCGCAAGCTTAGCGCCCAGCACACCGGCGACGCCAAAGCCCATTGGACCAAAGCCCATGGAGCCGATCAGCGAATCCGGCCGCCGCGGTTTGCAGAACTGAACGAGCCAGTTGTGATGCACACCGATGTCGCTCACAAGGATGGCGTCCTCGGGTAGCGCCCGGTCGATCTCATGCGCAGCCCGCTGCGGGTGGATCGGACTCGAATCGTCGGTGAAGCCGGGAGCGATCAGTTGCTCCCATTCTTTCCGATAACCTGCGATGGCGGACAACCATTGCTTGCGCGCGGAAGGAATTTCGAAGGCGCCGCCGCGCCGGTCCAGCTCGGCAATCAACTGTCGGAGGAAGGTGCGCACGTCCGCCATCAGACCAAGCGCGACCGGATAGTTGCGGCCGATCTCTTCCGGGTCGATGTCCACATGAATCAGCCGCGTCGGCGGGATGGTGAAGGAGTAACCCGAGATCCACGAGCTCGAGGTGCGGTCGTCGAAACGGACACCGAGCGCCAGCAGTACGTCGGCCTGCCGCGTGGCGCTATTGGCCTGATATGCGCCCGCGCGCGACACCAGCCCGAGCGAGAGCTCATGCCGAGTGTCGATGCCCCCTTGGCCGCTCATGGAATGGGCGACGGGGATGCGCAGGCGTTCCGCCAGTTTCAAGAGCTCGGCGCTGGCGCCGCCATACTTCACCCCTTGTCCGATGAGAATCACCGGACGCTCGGCCGCGAGCAGCATGTCAGCGGCTTTCACGACGCCTTCCGGGTCGGCGCCGCAGCGCGAGGAAATGTTCGCCGTCCACTCTTCGGGGCGCGGGCTTTCCTCGGCCGCCGCCTCCTTGAAGATGTCGAACGGAACGTCGAGCACCACCGGGCCGGGCCGGCCGGTCACCATGGTTTTCCAGGCCTGCCGCACGGCGGCCGGCACCATCTCTCCGCGAGTGGGCTGGAACACGCGCTTGCAGTAAGCGCGCACGGTGGAGGGAAAATCGGCCTGCTGGTGGCGATAGAGCTCCTGGAAGGCGCCCTTGTTGAACTGGCTCGTCGGCACGTTGCCGGTGATGGCCATGAACGGCACCGAATCGAGAAAGGCGTTGCCGAGCGCGATCGGCAGGTTCGCGGAACCCGGTCCGCACGAGGTGAAGGTCGCGGTCGGCTGGCCGGAGACCCGGTAATAGACGTCGGCCATGAAGCCGGCCACCGCCTCGTGATGCACAGAGATGGTCTTGATGTCGCTTGAGCGCTCATAGAGCGCGTCGATGAAGCTGATGTTGCCGTGTCCGCAAAGGCCGAACGCATACGGCACCTTCTCGCGGATCAGATAATCGACGATGATCTGACCGCCGTTCAGCACGTTGCTCATCAGACTTCTCCCAACCCGGCAGGCGGCGCGCGATGGACGCCCAACTCCGGCCCTTCATGCAAGATCATACAGCCGCCCGCCTTTCGGCGCGCGGCTGTATTTAACCCGGAGGAGAACCGGTTGAACCCGGTTCCCATTATTGCTGACCGGCTGCCGCGGCTACTTGATCGTCGCCGTCGCCGCTTTCGCGATGCGGGTGATGTCGCCGCTGGCCTCGTAAATCTCAGCAACCACCTTCTGCTGAGTGGCCCCGTCCATCGGGTTAATCGGCAAGTTTGCCTTCTTGGCGTTTTCCTGCAGTTGCGGGTCCTTCAGCGCCGCCAGAATGCCGGCTCGCAATTCGTCCGTGACTGCGGGCGGCATTCCGGGAGGTCCGAACAGGCTTCTGTGCACCCGCTGTATGTTGATCAACGCCCGGATCGTCTTCTGCTTAACCGGATCTTTGACGAGTTCGAGCGCGTTCGGGACGTCCGGCTGGTCCTTGTACCGCTCCTCGCCGACCGACAGGATCGGGCGGATGTCGCCGGTTTTCAGCATCGGGACCGCGGATGTCCACGAGGTGAGACGTCCGTCGGTCTCACCCTTCACAACCGTAAGAGTGGTGTCTCCGCCGCCCTCGAAGCCCGTGATGAACTGGGGCTTGAAGCCAAGGATGTCGGCGAGCATCGCCATGCCGTAGAAGTCCTCGTCAACGCCCTGGCTCGGCACCTTGAAGGGGCGCCCGAGCTTGACGACGTCTTCGACCGATTTGATCGGCGACTTCGCGCCGACGAAAATCACCCGGTCATCGAGCGCCGCGCGGCCGAGCCAGGTGAATTTGACGGCGTCGAACTGCACGCCTTCGGCGCCGCCGAGCTGCGCGAGCACAAGCCCGGGTCCGCTGGTGAGGCCAAACGTCAGCCCATCCGGCTTGGCATGCCAGACGAGGTTCTGCCCGACCAGCCCGCCGGCGCCCGAATGGTGCTCGACCTTGACCGTGCGTGCCTTGAGCTGCTTTTGAATTTCCGGCGCCAGCAGCTGCGCATACTTGGCAAAGCCGCCCGATGCCGAATGCGGCACGATCATGGTCACCGTCTTGCCTTCGTAGAAGTTCTGCGCCTGAACCGACGAAGCTGCGAAGAGACCCGCGGTAACCGCAACGGCTGCTAGCAGAAGCGATCTTCGTTTGATGAACATTGTTATCCTCCCTGTCGTAGATGGTTGAGATTACTTCTTCTTGGTTTTGAACGCTCGTTAGAAGTCCACAAAATTCGAGATAAAGCCGGACAAAAGGCCGCGGTTGAGCTGCACGCCAAGCGCGAATCCGAACAGCCCATAGAGAATGGCCGCGCAAACCAAAGCGTAGAGAATCGCGCGCGCAAGCGAGCAGTGCCGGGTCAGGGCGAGATAGCCCGCGGTGAAGAGAAGTACCGACGGCAACGGTCCGACCACGAACACCAGCGCCAGTAGAATGGCGATGATGCCGAAGGCCGAGAGCTCTCCCCCCGGCTTACGCTTGACATTGACTTCAGTGCTCTGCGGCTGCGCCGGCCCTGGACTAGCCTGCGCCGCCGCCGCCGGGGTCTTGACCGTGCCGCGGCTGCCGAACACATCGAGAAAACTGACCCGCAGTTCGTCGGCGGAGCGCAGATTCTGCCAGAGGAGTTGAGCCACAGCGAGAATGATGCCCAAAATGCAAACCGGCAGTGGCACGAGCCGCGCGCGCGAGCTGTAGCCAAAGGTGAGATAGAGCATCACCACGAATACGGCGAGCACGATGACGCCGACGAGGTTTTCCTGCGCCCGCCGGCTCATCACAGGCTCCCCTTCTCGAGGGCGGCCTGCGCTCTCGCCTGTTTGCGACGGCGCAGGAAGGGCCAGGCGGCAGTCAGCACAACCAGCAGGAAGAGCGTGAGCGTCAGCGGGCGGGTGAAGATGAAGTCGTTACCGTACATCTGCAGCGACACATGCAGGCTGCGCTCGATCATGGTGGCCAGGACCATGCCGATGACGAGGTTGGCCCGGGAATAGCGGTACTTCTCCATCAGGAAGCCGAGGACGCCGAAGACGGCGCAGACGATCACGTCGGCCATTTCGCCCCGCGTGGCATAGGCGCCGAAGAAGCAGACCGAGAGCACGAGCGGCACCATCAGGTCTTCGTTGATGGTCGGCATCCGTGCGAGATAGGGCGAGATGATGATGCCGATGATGGCGGTGATGACGCTGGCGAGGACGATGATCCAGACCAGGCTGAAAACGACACTGAGGTTGTTGGTCAGCATCTGCGGACCGGGCGCGATGCCCATATTGATGAAGGCGATCAGCAGCAGCGCCATGCTGTCCCCGCCCGGGATGCCGAAGGCGAGCGTCGGCAACAGCCCGCCGCCTTCGTTCGCGCCGAGCGTCGCATCTGGCGCGATGACCCCATCGACGTTTCCCGTGCCGAAGGTTTCCGGATGCTTCGATGTTTGCACGGCTTGCGCATAGGCGGCGATGCCGGCGGCGCTTCCGCCCACGCCCGGCAACACGCCGATCCAAAGTCCGAGGATGCTTGAGCGGATCACCAGCGGCCAGCGCCGAAGAGTGTCCCACACGCCATCCCAAACCGAGCTCTTGTCGGTGCTCACTTGCCGGCTGACGATGGAGTCGCCGCGCAGGTGAAGCTTCATCATCTCCGATACGGCAAACAGTCCGATCATGGCGACCGGGAAAGAGATGCCGTCCAACAAGTGCATCACCCCGAACGTGTAGCGCAACGTCGCGGTGACGGGGTCCATGCCGATGAAGGCGATGAGCACACCGAGCGCGGCCGCTGTCAGTCCCTTGAAGAGCGAGCCGGCGCTGAAGGTGGCGATGAGTGTCATACCCCAGAGCGACACCATCAGATATTCCGCCGGTCCCAAGGCCAGAATGATCGGCCGCACGAACGGAATGCAGGCCGCCAGAAAAACGGCGCCAATGATCCCGCCCAGAAGAACTGCCATGGCCGACGCGCCGAGCGCGCGCTCCCCCTCGCCCCGCAAGGTCATCGGATAGCCGTCGAACACCAGAGCCAGACTTTTCGAGGAACCCGGCACGTTGAACAAAATGCTGGTGACGGAATCGCCCCAGAGCGTGGCGATGTGCGCGCCGAGCAGCAGAGCCAGCGTAGCGGCGACTTCGTGACCGTAGGTGAAGGGCAGCAGCAGCGTCATGGCGACGACGCCGCCGAGGCCCGGCAGAATGCCGATCACCAGGCCGTACAAAATGCCGATCAGCATGAAGAGAAGCGCCTGAGGCGTGAGCAGGGCCAAAAGCCCTGAACCAATTGCCTCAAGCATCCGCATCCCCCTTGTGCGTGCCCGCCGCTGCACGAAGACCGGTGGAGACTGGCCAATGCTAGTCCGGGAAACCGGCGTCAAGTAGTTCCGATAGTCTCGCAAAAGTCAACGAACCAAGCGCACGCTGCGGCCGAATGACCATGCGCTATTGGGAAACATGATGTTTCCATTATTGCTTGTTTCGTCGCGGCGGTTGCTATTGTTTTATGCTCTGCCAGAATGAATGCGAAATGCAGGCACGTGCCGCTTGACCTGCGCCTTGTAGAAACTTCGGAGACAGCATGGATCTTGGACTTGCGGACCGTGTCGCGATCGTCACGGGGAGCAGCCGCGGAATTGGTCGGGCATGCGCTGAATCCCTTCTCGCGGAAGGCGCAGCTGTCGTGCTGACAGGTTTGAATCAGGCCAGACTCGACGTCGCCGCCAAGGAGCTCGCGCGGAGCGGCAAGGTCTTGAGTGTGAGGGCGGACTTGACCCAGGACGCTCAGGTAAAGGCACTCATCGACAAGACTACGGAAGCATTTGGACGCCTCGACATCCTGATAAACTCTGCGGCCTCTGTCATTCCATCCGAATTCTTTTCCATCGGAGAAGAACAGTGGACGCGGATCTTCGAGGAGAAGCTAAACGGCTACGCCCGCACGCTTCGGCACGCCGTCCCGCACATGCGCAAGCAGAAATGGGGACGAATTGTAAACATTTCCGGCGTGGCCGCACGCCAACCGCACGCGCCGACTGTCACGGTCGGCCTCAACAACGCGGCGGTGCTGAATTTGACCAAAGCCCTTGCCGGCAGCCTGGCAAAGGACGGCATCACCATGAATGCAATCATTCCCCATATCATCGACACCGATCGCCAGGCCGAAACCATGACCGAATGGGCAAAGATCACCGGCCAGAGCGAAGAAGCAGTGCGAAAGGAGCGCGTCTCCAAGATCCCGCTCGGGCGCATGGGCCGCCCACGGGAAGTGGGAGACGCGGTGGCGTTCCTCGCGTCCGAGCGCGCCAGCTTCATCACGGGAACTGCCCTGCACGTCGACGGCGGCGTAACAATGAGCATATAATCCGAATTCAACGTTGAGCCGGGAGAAGGTCAATGCTGAACCCAGACAAGGTCAAAGCGGTAAAGCGGGAAGGCTCCGCGAAGAATTTTCGCCTGCTCGGTCACGACCGCGAGGCGGCGTGGGGTGGCGGCAGTATCGTCGAGGTGAAGAATAACCACGCCTATGTCGGGGCGGTCGGCGGCTCCTGGTACAACGGCCCTGAGGGGTTCACCGCACATGACGTGAGCGACCCGCGCAATCCGCGCAAGGTATGGGAGTTCCGCGCGCCGCCCGGGCTTCACATGCACAAGCTACGGATCGTTGGCGACAGCTTCCTCTATGTGAACGCCGAAGCCCTCGAGGGTGACGAAGGAAAAGGCGCACGATGCGGCTTTTTCATCTTCGATATCAGCAAGCCCGCGGAGCCGCGCCAGGTCGGCTTCTACGACATGCCGGGCATTGGACCACACCGTTTCGGCGTGGATAACACGCGCCAGCTCGCCTTCATGCCCAGTCAGGCGGATGGCTGGGAAGGACGCGTGATCTGGACTTTGGACACGCGCGATCCGGTGAAGCCGGAGCTGATCAGCATCTGGGGAATGCCGCAGCAGAAGGCCGGCACTAAGGGCGACAACCGCGCCAAGGGCGACAAGGTCTGCTCGGTGCATGGGCCACCCAACATCCGGGGCAACCGCATGTTCGCCGCCTTCCTGGGCGGAGGCGTCGCGATCATCGACTGCACCGATCTGCGGGATATGAAGTTGGCCGGTCACGTCTGCTGGACGCCGCCCTTCTTCGGAAAAACGCATACCGCATGGCCGCTCGGCGACCGTCCTTATCTCATCGTCACCGACGAGGCGCACGGCAGCAAGAAGTTTTGGGATAGTCAGTTCATGTGGGTGGTGGACATCCGCGAAGAGAGCAATCCGACGCCGGTCGCCACGTGGTTCCCGGAGCGGAAACCGTTCTTCGACCGGCCGGGCCGGTTCGGGGCGCACAACGTGCTCGAATACATGCCGTCCGAGGGTCCTTGGAAAGACTTGGTCTTCATCACCTATTTCAGCGCAGGCCTGCGCGCGGTCGACGTCAGCGATCCTTTAAAGCCGCGCGAAGTGGGTCACTTCCTTCCGGCGCTGGAAGAAGGGGTCGAGGAGATTCAGTCGAACGATATCGGCTGTGACGAGCACGGCCGTATCTACCTCGTCGATCGCTGGGGTACCGGCATGCACATTTTGGAATATACCGGCTAAAATCGACCCATGTGCAGCGCATGTGAAGGCAAACCGATAGAGCCGCACATTCCGGTGGACCCAGATTTGGTCCGCCGGGCGCGGGAGCTCGAGGCCGAGGTGTCTGGAGAACGCGTGCCCGAGAGCGCTTGGGAAATCTATTTCGCCTTCGCCGGCGGCTCGATCGAGTGGCGGCACTTCCAACGCATGCACCAGGCGTTGGAAGAAGCCGAGCGAACCCAGATAAGGCTCCGCCGCGGGCTGCGTCCGGTAACCGCGCCTTCAAGGCGTCCAGCGGGCTTCGTCCGACCAGTTTAATAGCCTGTCTACAGCCTAATGATGCTGACTGGCGCTAAACTGATCGTTGCCGGTCGGCGACCTTGAGCCGTGGATGCGTCTTGCTTGCGGGCCAGCAGCGAGGGCGAGCTAAGATTTTTAGATTGCCTAATCCCGAGGACCTTCCATGGATACCGACGTGCTGATCGTGGGAGCCGGGCCGACCGGCTTGATGCTAGCCAACCAACTCGCGCGGCGAGGCGTGCGCGCCCTGATCATCGACCGGCACGCTGGGCCGTCGGTGCAGACGAGAGCGCTGGGTGTGCAGGCACGCACGCTGGAGATATACGCCAAGCTGGGTATCGCCGGCCGCGCGCTCGAGCTGGGTAAGCGCGGCACCGGTGCCAATATGTGGGCGCAAGGGCGGAAAATGGCGCGCGTTCCGCTGGGCGAAGCGGGGAAAGAACAGACTCCCTATCCGTTCATTCTCATCCTCGGTCAGGACGACAATGAGCGGATCATGGGGGAAAAATTAGCCGATTGGGGCGCGTCAGTGCAGTGGAACACTGAACTGATAGGGCTTCAGCAGCACACAGACGGGGTCACCGCAACGGTTAAGCTGCCTGATGCAACCACACGCGAAATTTCGACAGCCTGGGTTGCCGGCTGTGATGGGGCGCGCAGCTCCGTCCGTGAGCTGTGCGGCATCATCTTCCCGGGCGCGCCCTATGAGCACGTATTCTTCGTTGCCGATGTCGAGATGACGGGGAACATGGTTCCCGACGAGATTAACGTCTACCTTTGGCGTGAAGGCTTTCATCTGTTGTTTCCGATGCGCGGGACGGACCACTGGCGGGTCGTCGGAATTTTACCGCCGGCATTGCGGGATCGAGATGATCTGAAATTTGAGGATGTGATCCCGTTTTTGCACAAGCAGGCGGAAGTTGGATTGTCGTTCAAGACCTGCAGCTGGTTTTCGACCTACCGCATCCATCACCGCAGCGCCTCGCGCTTTCGCGAGGGCCGCTGCTTCCTGCTCGGTGACGCCGCCCACATCCACAGCCCCGTCGGTGCACAAGGCATGAACACCGGGCTGCAGGATGCCTATAACCTCGCGTGGAAGCTCGCGCTTGTTAGCAAAAACCAAGCCGATGCTGCGTTGCTCGATTCATACGAAGAAGAGCGCGTGCCGATCGCGCGCTGGCTGCTCAACACGACCGACCGCGCGTTTCGGCTGATCGTGTCCGACAGCTGGCTTGCCGGTCTGCTGCGTACCAAGGTCCTCGCCCGCATCGCTGCTTTTGCGATGAGCCGCGAACGAATTCAGAAATTTGCATTTAAAGTCGTCTCGCAAACCGGCATTCACTACCGCAAGAGCTCACTGTCCACGTCGCTGACAGGTTTGCCCGAGGGCGCGCCGCAGGCAGGCGATCGCTTCCCGTGGCTACGGCTCAAGCTGCAGGCGAACGGGCCGGTTGAAGACATGTTCGAAAAACTAAACGACACCCAGTTCCACCTGATCGTCATCGGCCAGCAGGCGCCGGCCGAGGAAGTGCCTAATCTCGACGAGCTGCTTCGCATTCACGTGATTCCCCGAGATCCCGTAAACGATTTGGAACTGGCGCGCGCGGGGCTGCCGCAGCCTTCCTTCTTTCTCCTGCGTCCCGACGGCCATATCGGCCTCTGTGGGATTCGTCCTGACGCCAATGCTATCGAGCATTATGTCTCGGAGAAATTACATTTAACAAAGAGGACGGCTGCCCGGGTAAAGCGCGTCGCGTAGCCAGCTGAATGAGGATGATGCCTGTCTACCAAGAGTTCCTTTTTCCACTCGGCCGAGGCGTTACAGCGCTGTTGGTTATGGCCACCGAACATGAATACGGCGCGCACCTCAAACAGCTCGGCATCAAGCCGCTGATCACTGGCGTCGGGCCGGTGCAGGCTGCCATCGAGCTCACGCATGCCCTAGTACAACTGATCGATACGCAGCCGTCGCGCAGACCGGACGTGATCATCAATCTCGGATCGGCGGGCAGCGCAACGCTGGAGCAGGGCGCGGTCTATCGCGTGGCGCGTTCGAATTATCGGGATATGGATGCCAGCGCTTTCGGCTTTGCCAGGGGCCAAACGCCCTTCAGCCCTCATCCAGCGACAGTTGAGGCTGCGCCGATTATGCCGGATTTTCCTTGTGCTTCATGTAGCAGCGGGGCGAGCGTGGTCAGCGATCACGGCATAACCGGCGCTGACCTAGCGGATATGGAATATTCCGCACTAAACGAGGTGGCGATGAGGTTCGGCATTGGCTGATCGGTTTCAAGGGCATCAGCGACGGTGAAAAGCCGCTCACCGGCGAACTCGTGCAGTGGACGGAACTGCTTCCTGTCATCGACAGGAATCTCGCAGTAGCGATCGCAAGTCTGAAGACACGGATTGCGCAGGGCGAGATCAATAAAGATGATTTGACCCAGATGCCGTCGCACTGGAGGCCCGAACACGCAACTTTTGGACGTCAGGCGTCACGCTCGACGACAGAACACCGGTCAAGCGGAGACCGTTGACGACGAATGCCGCTTGTGTCCCGGCCCGATGGAGTAGCGCGAATCGACGCGCTGCATTGCCGCGTCAGGATCGCCTATTCTCGCGTATGTTCGATGTGCTGCTGGTGGGCGGACGTCCGCCGGCCCGCGTGGCTGAACGTGGCGACGGTCTGCACCGAAGCCTAAAGCACCGCGTAATCAGGCCTCGATCTTTAATTGTCGATCGCGCCGAGCGGATGCCCAGCGATGTGGGGACCGAACGGCTACGCTTTACCAGAATTTAACCCGAGCAAAATCACTCCCGCCAGGTTCGCAGCAGATCTCGCTCCGATCAGCTCGAAAGCGCCGATCATCGCCCGCAAATTGGCGCAAATTAACCAACATCGTAGGAGTGACGTCCCAAAAAGACACGTTATCCATACCCGAGTAATTCCTGCGCAAAACCGCTGCCTAACTTGCGCCTCATATGGTTTTGGCCTAGAGGTAAAGAAATCGTAAACATGTGGCGGGACATAAATCATGGAATATCGGAAAAGTTTAATCGGCGCGGCCGGCATTTTGGCCCTTTCCGTCGGTATGAACCAGAGCGCTGGTGCATCGGTCGCCCCACCGCTTGGTGAAGTGAAGGTACCGCTGGCGCGTGATATCACGTCGAATTATCTGGCTGATCCGCTGCTGGAATTGATTGTCCGGACTCAGGGATCTTTCACGGAAGAGGCAATCCGATCGGCGCTCACTTCCATGTATGCCGATGCTACTCAAGCCGACATGAATCGGCTGCCCGAGCTGTTGAACAACATCTCTACGCTGGGTATTGCTCCAAACGTGTTCCAAGTTTCCAGACAGACTTTGATTGATATCGTTTCATCCGCCGCGATGGACGACTTGGCGCAAGAGCAGCTCGTCGCGCAGCTGGAGCACGGCACTGGTCTTATTCAGTTAGCTCAGTCCAGAACCACTCAAGAAGAGATTCTGCGGCGTAGAGGTAGACGAGACCCGGCCCAGGTCGGTCAGACCCCCAGAGACCCAGGCGCGGTGGGTCAAGTTGGTGGCGGCGGCTACTAAACGACGCGCTTGCGTCTAAAAACTGTTCTTCAAATGACCTAAGGGCCGACATCTCGCTGAGATGCCGGCTTTTAGCTATTTGGTGCCGCCGTCTGCAATTTGCGGGCTTTTTTAGGGTGTGCCGTCTGATGCCACGCCCAGGCAGTACGAATGATTGTGCCGAGATCGGAGCTGTGCGCGCGGAATCCTAACTTGCTAGCCGCGCGCTTGGGATCCGCCACTAGTTCTGGCGGATCTCCGTGTCTTCGTTCCGTATAGACAATCGGTATTGTCGCGCCCGTCATTCGTTCTATTTCATTGACGACTTGTTTCACCGAATAGCCTGTGCCGGTACCGATGTTGAAAATACCGGACGGACCGCCTTCAAGAAGAGCGCGAAGGGCCAGAATGTGGGCGTCGGCAAGATCGGTTACATGAATATAATCACGGATAGCCGTGCCATCGGGCGTCGGATAGTTTGCGCCGAATATTTGAAAGTTTTCGAGGTAGCCCTGAATCCACATGAGTGCTCGCGGAATGAGATGGGTTTCCTGATCTCTTAGCTCGCCGATTTCGCCATCCGCGTCAGCACCGCAAGCATTAAAGTAGCGCAAGGCCGACCAGCGCAAATTATAGCTGTCGCCATAATCGGCGAGCATCCGCTCGACCATAAGCTTGGAAGCTCCATAGGCGTTTATCGGATTGGTAGTGGTCTCTTCGCTGATCGGCTGTTGGTTAGGGATGCCGTAGACGGCGCAAGAACTTGAAAACAAGACGGTTGACACTCCGGCCGCGCGTAACCCCTCCAACAAATGATAAGAACCGACGACATTATTGGCGTAATATTTGGCCGGGTCGGAGATGGATTCCGCAACCGCGGCATAGGCCGCAAAATGGATGGCGGCGACTACCTGATGGTCCCTACACGCATCCCTTACGGCCGACGTATCCGCGATGTCGCCATCGACTAAGGGACCCCAGCGTACAAAATCGCGATGGCCCAAGGACAGGTTGTCCAGGGTGATCGGCTCATATCCGGCGCGCTTCAGAGCTTTGCAGGTGTGCGACCCTATATAGCCGGCGCCACCAGTGACTAGGATCTTATGTGGCATTCAGAACTCCAGATCTGGCATCCAATATGCAGCTCGACCCCTTAAGTCACGGTTAGCCGTTGGTTAAACGAGGCCAGCGCCGTTCTAGATGTGCTCTAATGGCAACAATTAAATGGGAAATAGGCTTTGGGCACACGAGATCGGTTGCTACCCACGGTTGGCCCTGCCAAGATTGTGTCACAAACAGAGGGGGTTGTCTGTGCGAATTCCTATAGCTGTGACTGCGGTTGTAGTTTCTGCGGCATTCTTGGGCGTGTCGCCCAGCTGGGCGCAAGGAAGTACGACAAGTTCAGGCACTCTCATTGCGATGCCATCTCCTGCCCCACCTTCGCCTGGCGTCCCTCCTTACATGGAAGCTTGGGCGGGCCTCGGCGTGACTCATAGCTTTTATGGAGGGTGGGTCGGCGGCGTCGTCGCCCTGAGCGAGCACCGAAATGTCTGGGAAACTGGTTTCGTGTTGCGTGGTGAATCGACACTTGGCTGGTATGACGCGAACACGAACACTCCGAATGTAGGAGATGTTCTCTACAACAACGGTTCCCTGATGTTTGGTTACCGCCAGAAGATCGGCAACGGATTGCTGACGGGCTATATCGGCGTCAGTTACGAAACGCACGACAACGACGATCGGTTTGCCGCTATCCGCGGCACTGAGGGGGGCGTGAGAGGCCTCGTCGAATATTATACGCAGATCATGCCAACCTGGGATTTCTATGGGCAAGCATCTCACTCCACAGCCTTTGAAACCACCTTTCTGTTCGCGCGCTCCGGCGTCAAGCTGGCGGATAGGATTTGGGCCGGCCCGGAGGCTGCTTTTTTCCGAAACGCAGATGACTATCGTGAGAATCGTCTTGGTGGATTTGTGCGATTTGAGCAGGCCTTCTTCGGGAACGGCATTACCCTTTCGGGCGGCTGGGTAAATGCCCTTCGCCGGGAGGACGACGACGGATGGTACGCCACCGTCAATCTTGACTTCCAATTCCGGTAATCGGGATGAGCGGGGGACGGTTCCCTCGCTTGGTTCTCAGGCTTCGCTGCAGTTCCCAGAACACGGCACGGGTCCTTAACACCTGCCGTTAACGTAACTGCTTACGTTGGTTGGACCTATTCTCCCGTTCGTTGTATGACGGACAACCAATGGTCGTGCGCGGCTGTTCCCGCATGATCGAGGCGTACAACCAGCGGATGTGACCGCATCCCGCACGCAGACGATTGATGGATCGGGTGAGTGGTCGAGACGGATGAACAGGGTTGTCCCGGAGCGTGAGCTGAGTGGCGCGCAAATCCCCGAACCAAAAACGGGAAAAAAAATCTGCGTCGTAACTGGCGAACTTGAGGGACCGTTCTATAACGGCGGTGTAGGAACGCAGAACCGCGCGCTCGCCATCGTGCTTAGCAGGCTCGGCTACGACGTCGACATCCTCTACACGCAAGTTAACCGAGGAACTCCGTTTTGCCTCCGAGGCACGTTCGCGGATCACGTCGCCGCGTTCCAAAATCTCGGGATCAGGCTGCTGTGCATCGACAACGAGCAAGAATCCACCAATTGGCACGCACGGTCATTTCTTGCGCTTCAGCATCTTCTGCGACACCGATATGATCTCGTCTTCTTCGATGACATGCTCGGGACTGCATACTACCCGCTGCTCGCGCGCCGGACGGATGCCCCGAGCCTTCGCGGGACAAAGATGTCTGTTACGTTGCATGGGTCGGTGGAATGGGCAGCCGACCTGAATCAAGCTCCAGTTACGCACTTCGAGGGACTGCCGCTCATGGAAATGGAGCGGCGCAGCATCGAGCTTGCCGATTCGGTAAGAGCGGGAAGCGAATATATCTTTCGTAAGTACCGAAGCTATGGCTGGACGATCCCGGACAACTCCATTGTTCTGCCGAATTTCGTCTCGGGCGTGCAAGTCGCCGCGCAGCCCCTAAAAAAGGTTGAAATCAAGGAAATCGTCTTTTTTGGACGCCTTGAAACTCGAAAAGGGCTCTGGACATTCTGCCGCGCTCTCGATCGCCTGAAATATGTACTTGCCAACCAGCGAGTAACGTTTCTTGGCAAGATGACGCCGGAGACGGGCGACATCCTGATCAAACGATCGGCGACCTGGCCGTTTCCCGTCCGCTTCCTGAACAACTTCAACCGGGAGCAGGCCCTCGCTTACCTAAAACGGGATGGCCGGCTGGCGGTGATGCCTTCGACCGAAGACAACAATCCCAGCGTGATTTTGGAGTGTCTTGAAGAAGGAATTCCGTTTCTTGCAAGTTCGGGAAGTGGCGGCGAGGAGCTTCTCGACAAGGAAAGCCAGGGCAATAACCTTTTCGAGCCGACGGTTGATGGTTTGTGTGCGAAGCTTCTTGAAACGCTTGCTGATGGCGGGATGACCGCTCGCGCCTCGTTCGATCCGGTGCAATTGCAGACTTCGTTTGCCGAATGGGTCGACGTTCTTATTAATTCTCGCACTCCACTTCCACGGACCCGTGCGAAGCGTTCGCTGGCACCGGTTCCGGTTCTGTTGGTTATTGTTCCGTCCGAATTTCGGATGGATCAGGCAGTTTCAGAAATCCGCAACACGCTCGAAGCCTTCGCAGGAAGAGTGCAGATCGAGGTGCTGGCGGCGGAGCCGAAGCTTTTGCGCCGGCATCTGGCGGGCACAGCGAACGTTAACGTCTCGGCATTCCAGGATTTCCGGGCTCTTACACGGTCGTTAGCGAAACGTGCTGCCACGGTGGTTGGCCTGTGCCATATCACGCAGATGCTTCCTCGGGAATGGGCGGAGCGCGCGCAAAGTTGTTTTCTAAAAAACGAGGATATTGCCGCTCTCACCGGAATGGTCGCGACCGCACGAGAGACGGATAGCAGACCGCGCGAGCCCTTTTTCAGCACGTTTGAAAAGCTCTGGAGTTTTGACCGATATATTACCGGCTTTGCGCCGCCTTTGTTTTCATTGCGGCAGGATACCAACAGCGGTTTTGCGTGGATCCGATCCGACTTAATGGCGCTGGTCAGCGACGTATTGCCGGTCGACGGGCAGCATGAACGTCCCAGGTCCATGCAGAACTGGATCCACGAAATCCTTGTGACGCTCCATATCGCCGGCAAGCGCTTCGAGCTCGTTCCCGATCAACTGGTCGAACAACCTAGTCAGGAAGCGCCGTTTGAAGCGTTGCGCTCGGGCGACTTTATGCGCTCGCTGGCAACGAAATTGCACGGTTATATCCGTGGAACCGATCAATGGTGGCTTACGCGCCTCGCGATAGATGCTGGCCTCGAGCGCGAACGAGCCCGCCACAATGCAAATTATTTGAAATCTGTGGCAGCGACACTTGCGACAGATATTGTGCCGATCAGTGCCTACGCGCCTCGGGAGCAAAGTTACCCTCATCTGGCGCAAATCGCCCATGCGACCGGACAGATCGATATTGCTGTCGACCTGCTTGCGGCTCTCGTCCTGCCAGAGAAAGGGTCCGAGAGCTCCAAGATCACCGAGCATGTGAAGTCTTCGGCCAGAGCGATAACGCTTGCAGAGCTGCTTGGCGGCAAGCACTACGCTCCCATTAATCTCAATCACTCTTGGTCGTTCAAGGTCGCGAAGAATGGAAAGGAATTCGAACTCCATCCCAATTCACCGGGCGAGGGTAGAGCAGCGCTCTCATTCTCGTCGATCGACCTTACTCGCTCGACGAAGTTTGCGTGCACATTGCGACTTCCCTTGCGCGATGCTTGTCCGGTGCGTGTTCGTGTGGATGTGATTCCGCCCGACCGCGCGCATTACTACACCGCCGAAAAAACTCTTCAGCCGGGCGATATTTCCCAATGGGAATTTGAAATTCCGGCAGCCGTGCGCACTACCTGCACTGTCCTTCTCGGCATCGAGATGGCTGACCCCAGGGATCGCGCCGAGCACGGGTTCACCATGATTTCAGATGCCAGGTTCGAGTGAGCAGAATGATGGGAATGGAAATTCCGCTATTATCGGATCTGGTTTCGAACAGCGACCTTCCGGGGAAGCCACTGAAGGTATGCGTCGTATCGTCCGAATTCCTCGGGCCTGTCAAAAACGGCGGAATAGCCACAGCGACCAGCGCGCTAATCAAGCTTCTGGCAGCTGACGGACATCGGGTCACCTTGCTTTACACGCTTGTGGAGAATGGGAAGCCGACCAATGCTGCCGAGCACGACAGCTCAGGCCGGGAAAAATCATGGCAGCACTGGGTTGACGAGCTGGCCGATCATAAAATCGCGCTTGCCTATATCCCTCACGACGGCGGCTACGAGGACTATCTTCGCAAGTCGTGGCTGGTTAAAGAGTTCCTCGGTCGGCAGGATTTCGATCTCGTCTATTTCGACGACTGGCATGGACTCGCCTATTACTCGGTCTTGGCCAAGCGCGCCGGGTTGGCTCCCTTTTCCGGTCAACTCCATTGCGTAATCACGCACGCTTCGAAGGAATGGGTGTGTTCGATCAATGAGCAACACATCCGATCGATTGCCGACCTTGAAGTTTGCGGCCTGGAGCGGCGTAGCATCGAGCTGGCCGACGTTGTTATCGGGCCTAGCCGTTATCTGCTTCGCGAGTACAAACAGTACGGCTGGCGCCTTCCGAAACAAACCTTCCATCAACCGCTTCCGATCGTCACTGATTCGATTGAACCGAGCGACGAAACAATCAGGATCGACGAATTGGTGTTTTTCGGACGCCTGGAAACGAGAAAAGGTCTTTGGCTTTTCTGTGAGGCGCTGGACCGGATATCAGACCGTCTTCGCGACAGGACAGTCACCTTCCTCGGAAAGACCAGCGATACGGGTATCTCCAGCGGCTTGCAGTTGCTGAATCGCAGCACGAAATGGCCGTTTCGCGTTCGGCTGTTGACGGATTACGATCGTGACGAAGCGATCGGATACCTGAAGCAGGGCAATAAACTGGCAGTGATGCCATCGCTCGCGGATAATAGTCCGTGCGTTATTCACGAATGCATCGAGGCCCGCGTGCCTTTCATCAGCACGCTGGGCAGCGGAATTCAGGAACTCGTCGACCCCAAGTGCTGGCCGGACATGATGTTCGAGCCGACGGTTCATTCGCTAACTGAGACACTTGTCCGGGTTCTCGATGAAGGCGCCAAGCTCGGACGGCCAAGCATCGATCCGCAGGAAAACATAGGTGCCTGGTCAGCGTGGCACCGTTATGTACTGCCCAATCGGGCGAAACTCATGGCGTCCGCTCCGATTCCGCGGACCGACAAGACAATAGCCGGGAAGAACGACGGAAAGAAAAAAGTTCCTATCCTTGTAACAATCGATGACGGGAATTGCTCGCTTCAGCTGCTCGCCGAAAATCTTATCACGCATGTCGAACGGTTCGGCCGCTTCGCGTCGTTTCTTGTTCTCTCTAGTCGGGGAAGTGCGGCCCGAGAAGCACTAGCGGATTTATTCAGCGGAGCAGAGGGCTCGTCTGTGAGCTTCCTTGATCCTTCGGCTATTGGGAAAGCGCGCAAACTCATTGGCCAATCCGAATTGGCCTTATTTATCGATGCCGATGTCGAGGTGACTCCCACATTTTTCGTTTTAGCTCTTGATGCACTTGCCCGCGACCCATCGGCCATCGTTACCTGTATCGGGGCGATCCGCGACAGCCGGCTTCAAATGCCGCGAATCGAACAGCTGCCGACCGGCGATATACCGGCATTGTCGGTGGTCGACCGGCCGATCGGCGGTCCTGTTTGGGCTGCATCGCCCGCGAATTTGGCCAAGCAATTCTCCAGCTTGGAATTCTATAACAAACGATCGGATGCACTCGTTTCGGCATGGTTTCTGGGTGACCTGCTTATGAGCCGTCGCCGAATGGAAAATGGAGCGATTGAACTGCTCCCCATCGTGGGAGGGATAGCCACGCGCTATCGGCAGGATCCGCTAATGGCGAAGAATGTGGAGGAGATCCGGCTTACCGCCGCTGCATTGGATATCCCTCGTTCGCTTTATGCCGGAGGGGCGCCATGGTTTGCGATCTCCGCCTGCAGTACCAATGCCGCACAACCGCAACAGATACCGGGCGAGTTGTTTTCAGCTCTGCCACCTGACCATCCCCTTCCTGTGCTCGAGGCGCGCGGGGGCAATGGCGACTTCGCTGTTCTGGCCGCTTCACTCGGCCGGCCTGAGCTGGCGTTGCAATTGGAAGCGGCGGGCGGTGGATCGGCAAAGCGGGTCAAAGAGTTAATGGATATTGCCGTCAGCGCAGCACGCCGTCGACCGATTTTCGACCTTACTGACGTCTTGGCAAATGGCGACCGGATGGAATTCGGCCGGCAATCATTCCCGCAAAAGATAGAGCGCAAGGTGGCGCCGTCGCAGTCGAGCGGCAGCGGCCAAGCCGGACAAATCGGCGTCTATCTGGAAAGCCGGCTCCGGCTCACTGGTCGCAAGATCCAAGCAACAGCCAATCTGTTAACCGGCGGACCCGGAAAGCTTTATTTCCTGGACGTGCCACTTTGCGGCAATTCCTCGCTCACGGCCACGTTCCGTTCTGGCGTTCAAAGTCCGCTTCTCGTGCGAGTAAAGGCAATCGACAGCTTAAACGGAGAGGAGATGAGTTCAACGTTCTCGCATTTGGATGCGGATCAAACGGTTACGTTATCGCTTCCCCTCTACGAAATCTATGGACGAGCGGTATTCCTGTTCGAGTTTAGCGGTACGGCATATATGCAAGTCATCGCGGAACAGATACTCGTGCAGTGAAGCGCCGGGCAACGCTCAGTTCTTGCATCGCGAGGACGTCAGTTTATGCCGGGAGCTGGGTGAGTTCTCTTACCGCTGTTTTCCAGGATTCTGAGCGCAACCGGTCTTCCAGTCTTCCCACCTTGAGTTTGGCAGAGATGGCGCGCAATGCGCATCAAGAGCGGAGTGATTGCCCGCGTCCGGTCGGTTCTCAATCGGGCGGCTTCCGCTTCCGAACAGCCAAACAGATGCGGAGCGTTCATCACGAAGCACGTCTGGATGGCTTCTTCCAGAGTGCCTTTTCTGCTGGCGAGTTGTGTCGCTCCGGAATCCCGGACGCGATACTTGACCAGGCACGCATCAATATTTGCCAACTTGTGTTTGACCACGAGCCGCATCCAAAGGTCGTAGTCCTCAATCAATGGCTCCCAGTTGCGATAATTGCCGACCTCGAGAACGGCTTGGCGCCGGAATAAAACGGTCGGATGCCACATTACCCACGCATGCAGCATCCGCTGCACGATATCGCCATGTTTCAAGGGAAGCGCGTAGTGCTGTCCGTATTCCCTTCCCGCTTCGTCGATCCTCATGACTTGCGATCCGACGGCGGAGACCTCAGGATTATTTCTCAAGAATTTCAGTTGAATTTCCAGCCTTGAGGGGACATTCACATCATCTGCATCGATACGGGCGCAGAATTCCGTCTCCGACATTTCCACCATCATCGCCAGAGATGCGCCAAGGCCCGCAGGACGATCCACAACAACGCATCCTGGCAGGCGAGAGGGAATCCAGGATCTTAATTCCTCAATACTGCCGTCCGTCGAACCGTTATCCCATGCCAGCACCTGATAGTCGCCACAGGTCTGTGCCGCTATGGATGCCAGTGTTTCCGGCAAATAGGGCATTCCGTTTTTTACAGGCAGCAGCCAGCTAACGGATGGGGGTGTAGAATTTGTCATTGTCGCCGCATGATCTTTGTATCAAATTTCGGTAGCGTTCCAGTTATAAGATGGACTACACGTGCTCTGGTCAAGATGCCAGGGTCCAGCCCGATGTCCAACGCGAAGGGATCGATACAGCCGGCGCCAATATCTGCCTGGCTTCGAACGGATGGTGGCTTAACCCTACTGGGCCAGAAATATGCAAACAGAATTGACCGTGGATGGACCTGCCAGCAAAGACATGACGAAGTTTATTATTTTGGCCGCAGAGCGAACGGGGTCCGATTTACTCCGGGGTCTGTTGGATTCGCATCCGGAGTGTTTTGCCGGTCATGAGTTATTCAACGGAGTCTACTTCGAGCTCGGCTGCGTGCCTTGGTACCTCGATCCGAAGACAGGAGGTTACAACAACCCCTTTAATTTCGACCGAGAATTGGTGGATCTCCGCGAGAAATCTCCGGGCGAGATGATTGAGCGTTTAATGGAGGTGTCCAGAGCGGAAAATTATCGCGCTGCAGGTTTTAAGCTCATGTACTATCATGGCGAAAACAAGCGAGCGGCGCGTGATTACCTTGTCTCCCTGCCAGATCTACGGGTTATTCATCTAAAGCGAAAAAATCTTTTACGCCGATTGGTTTCACTCAAGCGGGCGCAGGCAACAAAGGGATGGAATTATACCTTGGCCTCCCCAAACCCACCCCTTCCTCAGGTCGAATTGAGTTTGATGGAGTGTGTGACAGAATTTTGTCACGTCGAAAGGCAGCAAGATCTCTACGAGGACCTATTTAAGAACCATGCCCTGTTGACGATGTATTACGAGGACTTGGCTCAAGACCCGCACAGGGAGGCTGCCCGTGCCGCCGAGTTTCTCGGATTGTCGCCTTATGAAAAATTTGAAGTCCGTTATAAAAAAATTGCCACGGATTTGCTGAAAGACGCCTTCCCGAATTACGCGGAATTGAAAAAAACGTTTCATCGCTGGGCGGCTTACTTTGACGAATAGGCCGGGTCGTAGCGGCTCTTAATCGGACGGCTTCCGTATTGAGCAGCCGACGCGGTCTGCCCATGGTGTAATCGCCAAAACAAGACGAGTAAACTACTGCATTTCAATGACATAGCTAGTCCGGCGCCCGCTCGTTAATATGAGCGTCACGATTCGATCGCGCGCCGCCGGCTTAAGCCAGACGGGGCTTCAGCGCCGCCCGCCGTTCGCCTTTCACGATTGGATGAAAATAGCCGATCGTGCGCTTTAGCCCATCAACCAAATCGGTCTTCGGCGCCCAGCCCAGGACTTCGGCAGCCTTTGAGATATCGGGTTTGCGCTGGCGCGGATCATCTTCCGGCTTGGCGCCGTGAACAATCTTGGATTTGCTTCCCACCAGTTCGATGACGATCTTTGCGAGCTCCAGTATCGTAAATTCACCGGGATTGCCGAGATTGATCGGTCCCGTCACCTGATCCGCCGTCCCCATCAGGCGAATGAGCCCATCGACCAAATCGTCCACGAAACAAAATGAACGCGTCTGCGAGCCATCGCCGTATATTTTCAGATCCTCGCCCAATAGCGCCTGGATCACAAAATTCGAAACCACTCTCCCATCATTGGGGTGCATGCGCGGTCCATAAGTATTGAAGATGCGTGCGACTTTAATCGGCAGTTTGTGCTTGCGCCAGTAGTCGAAAAACAACGTTTCAGCGCACCGCTTTCCCTCGTCGTAACAGGAGCGGATCCCGATGGGATTGACATTGCCCCAATAGTCTTCCGTTTGCGGGTGCACGGTCGGATCGCCATACACCTCGGAGGTGGATGCCTGCAGAATTTTTGCATTCAAGCGTTTGGCGAGGCCAAGCATGTTGATCGCGCCATGCACGCTGGTCTTGGTTGTTTGCACCGGGTCACGTTGGTAATGAATTGGAGAAGCAGGGCAGGCGAGATTGTAGATTTCGTCGACTTCAACAAAGAGCGGAAATGTCACGTCGTGCCGCATCAACTCAAATCTGGGATGCGTGAGAAGATGCTCGATGTTGCGCTTCTGGCCGGTAAAAAAATTATCGACGCAGAGAACTTGCGCGCCGTTCTCTAAAAGCCGCTCACACAGGTGAGATCCCAGGAAACCGCTTCCGCCGGTGACTAATATTCGTGTTTCGAGATGCATTTGAATTCCCTTCGATTACCAGGACTGCATATCACATTTTAGATAATACCGCAGGAAGAGACATATACCTTCGTTAATAACATTTGCTCTCGGCAGCGACCCAGATGCGGGCGGAGGACAAGGCGACGTAAGACTCTGTTGAGGTAAATAAATTGGAACGACTCGCAAATCGCAATAACAAAGTTTGGTTCAGAGAACCTTAGATTTTCTCTGTTTTAGCTTCCGGAACGACAGGGAGCTAAACATGAAAAAACTAACTGTGTCATCTGTGCGCTCAATTCCTCTTACGCTACTCGCCTTTGTTTTAGCGGGCGCGACGGTTGCGCCTGCGCAGGCAATTCCCCTTGCGCACGGCTTGTCTGTCTTCACGGCGGCAATCGAAAGAGCAAAAGCGCCGAACGGCTGGAGCGCTTTTTGCGCACGCTACTCGTCAGAATGCAACAAACCGAGCGACGCTCGCAAGATCGCGTTGACGGCAATGGCTAGCGCCGCCCCGGCCGTTGACTGGGACGGAGCAAATAACAGCGGCATCATGTCCATGCAGGACTGGCCTATCGCCAATATTTGGATGGCGGGCGGCAAGAAGCCGAGCAGGCAGGCACCACCCTGGCTTATTGGGACGCTACGCTTGATGTTCAGAGCTTGTTTATTGCAAAGGCCGAGAACGGTTTTCTGGAGGCTAAGCAGGAAGCGTCGTCCACCGTCGCATTTTCAGAGGCACCCAGGAAAATCGAGCTGACGCCTGACAACTGGGAAATGCTGGTGCGGACCAATACCCGCGTCAATCGGCAGATCAAGCCGGTCCCGGACTTGAAGCATTTCGGCCGGGTGAATGTGTGGGTATATCCCACCGATGGCAAGGGCGACTGCAAAGCTTATGCACTTGTCAAGCAGAAGAAGTTGATTGCCGCCGGGTTCCCGCGCGAAGCGCTGCTCATCACGATCGTCTGGACAAAAGAAGACCAGGGCCACGCGGTGCTGATGGCCCGCACCAACAAGGGTGACTACATCCTGGACAACCTGTCGCCGAAGGTATCGTTGTGGACTCAAACAACGCATGACTATGTGAAGCGGCAGTCCGTCTCGCATCCCAACCAGTGGGTTTACATAGACGGCTATCGTAACCCGAAACAAAAGATGCAGGTGGCTAACATCGCGGGAGAGTGACGGCGGTCTTCCTGATAAGCTCTGCGACGAGGCCAATTGCGAAAGGGAGTCACGCCAGAGACCGACGTGACTCCCTTTTTTTCGGTACGGAAGTCATCCGCCTTTCGCGCCATGCCAAAGATAACGCTGAACCACGCACAAAGAATCTTTGGTGGTTTAAGCCAGCGGAGCCGCTGCTGCTAATCTGTAGCAGCCGCGTTGCTCGGTTGGGAGGAGCCTGCTCCAGTATCTATCCTGTCACGGATTCTGCTTAGCATCAGCACCATGTCGGAACGCTTGGATACGCCTAATTTCTGGAACACGGCGTGGAGATGAAGCTTTACCGTACCCTCGGAAAGCATCAGCCGGTGAGCGACTTGCTTGACCGTCATCCCATCGACTATGAGAAGCGCCACCTCCCGTTCCCTGCGCGTCAGTCGCTCCAAAATATCTTCGGCCAAACGGCGTCGCACGTTTTCCCGTTCGAGTGGCCCCTTGACCAAACCCTCTGGAAGCCACCGTCGTCCCGCGGCGACAGCGTTCAAGCAATCAATCAGGGTATCGGGTGCCCAGTCCTTGAGAAGCATTCCATGAACGCCGTGATCAATAGCAGCATATATTTCGGCATCGTGCATGAATGCAGCCAAAAGCACGATGCGCGTAGGAAGGGCGCCATCAACCACAGCACTCAGTATGCTTAGACCGCTGCTTTTCCCAAGCTTTAGATCGAGAACGGCTATCGTGGGCTTGTGCTGCCGCATGGCCGCTAACGCTTCATCGCCATCGCTAAATGCGCCGACGACGTGAAATCCCGGATGACTTTGAATGAGGGCGCGCAACCCGCTCAAAACCAGGGGATGATCGTCGACAAGAATGACCGAGACCGTCATGTCAGCGGCAGCCTGATGTGCAATGCGACGTCGCCAGCAGCACTCAGCAACTTCATGTGACCGCCGCTGCCGGTCACCCGGTGCTTTATGGACCGCGGGCCTAGCTCGAGTTCCGTCGGTGACTTCCCATCAACCGGAATCCCCGGGAAGGCAGCGCCGTCGTTTGCGATGCGTAAATTCAATTGGTCAGGCGCGATCTCCACTGCGACGTCGAAATTGCTGGCATTGCCATGCCGGCAGGCATTGGCAGCCGCTTCCATGAGAATAAAATCGATCTCTTGCTGAACGCGCTGGGGAACTGTCGCTGATGCAGGCTCCACCTTCGCGTGCGTTCTACACCTCCAAATGTCCTCTATCTTGGCCAGGGTGAGACGAATGGCCTGTTCCAGCGGAACGGGTTCCTTGCTCTGACTTCCGCGCAATTGCATCGCAAATAATCGTATCTCTCGCTGCTGAGTGACCAGTTGCTTTCGTATTTCGGTCAGCGCATTTTGCAACTTGGCGGCAATTGGGTTTTCCGCCATCTCTTTTAGCTGCAGCGCGGCTGCGGTCATCACCTGTAAGGTGCTGTCGTGCAGGTCATCCGCAAGCCGTTCTCGCTCCTTGGCAACAGCAGCTTCCTGTAACTGCACACGCAACTCGTATTCCTGGATTTGATTGCCAATACGATTGCCGACGATCTCTACGAGCGCCAACAATTCATCTCCGAACCACGCCGGGTCATCAAAAAACACCCGACCTTTTGTCGCGGCAGTCTTGAATGGCGCCGAAGCAACCCGGCCGGTAATTTCCAGTCGTTTGCAAAGAGGTTCACTGATGGCGGCGCGTTCCAGCTTCTTCACGCCGGCTGGAGTAAGCGCGTTGAGGTCATGGCAATGCGCGATCTCGAAGGGCCAATCCGCAATTTGCGGAGCAATCGCTTCTTCGAAACCAGTTGCGGAAAACGACGAGGTTGCTTTTTGCCCGCCGGCCCATGTGCTGACGAAGAGTAATGGTTCCTCCTCAGTTTCCCAAACCAGGATGACGCGGCGCGACTGCATCACATTGGCGGCATGAGATAGAGAACGATCAATGGTGGGGAAGTCGTCCAACGCGATATCTTCGAGCGGCCACGCCGCAAGCTTTGCGAGACGCTCGCTAACGCGATCGCGATAAGCTCCGTAGTATCCGAACAGGGCGGCGCCCACGAGCAGATAACCGCTCCGCATGATAAAGCGGTCGATCTCGCCCACGCCGTCGATGGCCGTGACAGCGAGCTGGATCAGGACCAGTGCCGCGCCCGTCGCTATCGCCCCGCGGGCTCCCCACTGCAACGTTCCGGAGATGAGAGCGAAAGTGGCAAGGACGAAGAACGGGCTGGTTGGCCCTTGCGTGAGATAGATGAGGGTCCCGATGAGATACACGTCGATGACGTGCGTCCATGGGTATTGGCTTTGGCTAAACGATTGCGAGACCGCGACAGCGATCGCATAAGCGACATAGAGAGCAAGAACGGAATAGGTAAGCGGGGGATGGCGATCCGGCTGGGTCGGGTCGAGCCAGATAGCCAACAGCGCAAAACACGCCAGCACAAGCCTGGCGTCGGCAATTACCGTACCCGGCGGACGATCGAACAGTGGCTGCGGCCAAAAGCTCGACTGATCGGTGATTGCACGCAAGCGCAACGCGAACCGCCTCCAAAAAGGTAAGTAGGCTGAGCAAGCTGTATTCGCTCTTCCTCTTCGGGACCATCTTCGCGGACCGCGAACGCTGATTAGTGTTAACAGCTATCTATCTGATCTATCTGCAAAAAATGCCTGCGCCCCATTATCTATAACTGTAGATATATTGTTGGAAAAACCCCTTCCGCGTAGCGCTGGATTGGGTGGGGGCACGTTCGGAATTTAAGCGTCAACAACAACAACAACAAACAGACGCCTTTTGGATTCCGCTGGCCTGACCACGCCGTAACGAGTGCTTCTTCGCCTCTATGAGGCGGAGCCAGGGGGGAGTGAGTCACATGATCACGGAATTTATGACCCGTAGTCTCGCGGGCGGTACGGGCGCGCGGATGTTCCTGCTGACTGCCGCCGCGACAGCATTGCTATCTGGCGCAACGCCAGTGCAAGCGCAGACAACGACGGTCAACGCCTGCTGGCCCAACGACACTGGCCGCGTGCGCTTTGTCGCTTCCCTCGCCGATTGCAAGGACAACGAAATGGCCGTCTCCTGGAACGTCCAGGGAATACAAGGCCCGCCGGGCCCCGTCGGACCGCAGGGCCCCACTGGCCCGCAAGGACCCCAGGGCCCCATGGGTCCGCAGGGCGCGACCGGCGCCACCGGCGCACCGGGCCACCGGCGCGACCGGCCCGCAGGGCCCGAAGGGCGACACCGGCGCCACGGGTGCGACCGGCCCGCAAGGCCCGAAGGGCGACACCGGCGCCACCGGCGCGACTGGCCCGCAAGGCCCGAAGGGCGACACCGGCGCCATCGGCCCGCAGGGCCCCCAAGGCGAGAAAGGCGACACCGGCGCTACCGGCGCCGAAGGGCGACACGGGCGCCACGGGTGCTACCGGCGCGACGGGTGCTACCGGCGCGACGGGTGCCACCGGCCCTCAAGGCCCGCAGGGGGTGCCGGGGCTGAGTGCCTGGGAAAGGGTGAGCGTCCCACAGACTCTTACTACTGCGAACAACACCGTGACCGCCATCTGCCCTGGCACAAAGAAGGTTCTGGGCGGCGGTGTGGCCCACACGAGCGCGACTTGGGAGGTTGTGCAAAGCTGGCCTTCCGCCGATGGCAGCTGGAGCGTCACACTCGCCCGACAATCTGGCAGCGCCACCACGATCGCGACAGCCTATGCGCTCTGCGCCAACACCAACTGATCCGGCGGAAAGGGAGAACTGCGATGAAGAAGCATGCAAATCTAACGCTGTTGTCGTGCGCCGCCGTGCTGCTGCTGAGCGGCCCGGCGCTGGCCAACCACTGCAGCGCCGACCTCACGAAAGTGCAGCAGCGGCTTTCGCAACCGACGAGCGCGAGTGCGAACGCCCTCGAGGCCGCCGCGGCATTGGTGCAGGGTGCGGTCACGACTTGCTACCACGAGGAAGCAGAAATCGCTGCGGCCCCTGTTGACGCGCCCATTCGCGAGCCGGGCTACGTCACGGTTGGCCGGTCCATGCTGGTGAACTCGCTGCAACTGATTGACGTCAGATAATCGATCGCCCGCCGGCTGAAGACACGTCGGCGGGTTTCACTTGGGCGGGCGCTGGTCTGGCCAAAGCGGCCTCGCGTCCGGCGCCCGCCCGGCTTCCGGGGCCGCGCACTCAGGCGGGCCCTGCCTGCATTTTGGGTGGTCCGGCGATGATGCTTTCGTTGCGCGCAGTTCTGCTCGCGGTGCTGGCCGCGGGCCTCTTGCACATCGATGCCCAGGCGCAGGTGCCGGATAGGACCGCTTTGCTGCCCCCGGCGGCCGACGCGGTCGACGTCATGCCGACCGAGGCCGGCGAGCCCGTTCCGGAGAACGGGCGACACGGCGAGCTCACGCTGCAGACCGGGCGTGACAGCGAGATCGTGCTTGAGTCCAGCGCCGCGACGCGCCGCGAGATCCTCACTCGCCTGTTCGCTGAGCGCGAGGTGGAGATCGAGTGGCGCAACAAGGCCTTTGCCGACGAAATGGTGCAGGGCCGCGGTCTCAGAGGATCACCCATCGAGCTCGCTCGCCGGCTGCTTGCTCGCGTGAGCTACGTCATGTTCTACGACACCAGCAGCGATGAACCGCGCTTGGCTCGCATCGTTATTCTCGGCTCCGATCCCCCGTCAGTTGCGCGGAGCGCCAGCGCGCCTCCGCGCGATCGCCAGGAAGCCCGAGCGAGTGAGGCGGCGCGCCGGCGCGCGGCAATCGATACCGCGCGGCGTGCGATTACGGCCGCGCAGCGGCGATAGATGACGCTAGTGTTGTGGTCAGAAAGGGGAGTCACGCCAGAAACCGACATGATTCCTCTTTTTTCCTACGACAGATATTACAAGCCAATCGCGGCGGTTGCCGGAGAAGCCTGCACTTAACGCACTCCACCACGCTGGCGTCTTCGGCGGCTCCCGGACATGTAGCGGGCGCACACGGGCGCTAGCAGGTGCGCTGCCTCCTGGTGCATTTCGGGCGACGGATAATACCGATTGAGCAACCATCCGCCTTCTAACCAGGTGCCATCTATCGGTTTATCCGACTGCCAGAGCTTTTGCGGGAGACCGCGTGAAGATATGCACTCGACATACTCGTCAACAAACGGCCTCAGTTTGTCGATCATCGCCCTGTTGACGAGCTGCGGGTATTCGCCCAGCAGCTCCCAAGGGCTGCCGAATCCTTCCTTATAAGAAGGGGCGCGGCGGGAAAACCAAAAGAGAATCTTGGGCCGATAAATATGTTGAAGCAGATTCATCATGTTGTGCAGGTAGCTCGCCCGCGTCTCCTGGATAATCTCGATGACCCGCTCCCTCGATTCCGTTTCCATAAGCTCTGCGACGAACTCTTCAAAACGCATGAATCGTTTATCGGCCTTCCGAACCCCCATGAGGCTGCCGGTTCCACTGTTGTCGAAAAGCGAATTGCTTTCGCTTCTCCCTGACAACACCTGCACCACGACAAACTTGGCCTGGTTCGCAAAGTTTATGTATTGCGGTGCGTCAAACAGCAAAGGACCAGCGCCGCCGACGCCCAGGTTCAGAAACTGGAAGCCCAACCTTTCGCTCAGGATGGCAGGGTAAGGTCGGGTGACGAAGCGCCCAAAGGTATGGGCCGCGCCGATACAGGCCACATAAGGTTTCGACCGATCGAAAGCCGGGCCACGAAAATAAGTGTCGCCTAAACCGTCGATCGTAAAAAGATCATATTCAAAATGCGGGCGATCCAAAGTCTGATAGTATTGGCCCATAAATTACTTTCGGGTCGCCTGGCGTACGCAGGATCAGTCGGTATCGTTGCAAAAGTCTGAAAGCATCTCTGATGCCGAGCGATGCTGGCAGCCAGGCGCGCAGCGAAATGCGTCTAGCTGCCTCCCTTGCCGGCCTTACCCTCGGTGACGAACCAGCCGCCCTTGATCGCTTCGTCCCAAACCCTGAACACTGCCGGCCCGATGCCGAGGTCGAGACCTTCGTCGTCATCGCCCGACATATAGCCGTGCTTGCCCGCGTCAAACTGGATGAGGGCAGTTTTGGGTGAGGGGTTCATCTTCTGGTAAAGCGGGATGATCACCTGCTCATAGACTTCCTTGCTGTGATCGCGGCTATGGGCCGAGATCATGAACAGGTTGGGCGGCACCGGCTTGACGTTCGGGCCTTCCAGCTCACGCGTAAATCCGATGTAGCGCGCCACCAGAGCGTTGGTATCGGACTCGCTTAATTTCATGCGCTCAGCGGTCACCCGGGCGGCCTTTTCCAGCGAGCCGTCGATGGCGTGCGTGACGACATATTCGGCCTTGAACTGCGCCCGCTTCTGCGACTTGTCCCAGCTGTCGAGGACGTCTTCCATGATCATGGGCAGCCGCATCAGCGCCTGCGGACCTTCCTTGCCCAGCACTTCGGGTCCGACGTAACGGGCGAGGTCGCGCCAGCTGCGGATATAGAGCTCTTCGAAAGGATCCTTCCGGGAGGGGAGCTGCTTGGCGGTTTCCACCAGCTCATATCCTTTGATCTTGCCCATTTCGCCGCTCCAGGCATGCTTCGCCCGGTTGATATACCCGAACGGCGAATTCTCGATGGCGAGCACGCCAGCCACGTTTGGCACACGTTGTGACAACATGTTGACGAAGGGCCCGCCGGTCGAATGTCCATGTACGTAGATCGAAAATTCGCCCTCCGGGAAGTGCCGGCGCATTGCCTGCTTGCCGCCTTCCTCGAAGGCGAGCGGCCAGGCCGCCATGCGATAGTAGAACAGCGTACCCGGCTTGGCTTTGGCGAGGCGTCGCACGCCGTAACGCGGGCGCTTCGTCTTGTCCTCCACCACGTCATATTGATCGCGCGTGATCAGTTCGTCTTTGACCCAGATCGGCGTGCGGATCGAGCCGTCTTTCTCCACCGTCTGCCCGGGCCAGTCGCGGCCGGCCTCCTGCAGGTAATGCCTGCCGGGAAAACTCATGGTGACGACCTTGTAGCCGAATTTCTGCGAGAGCGCGGCGGCTTGCAGGTGCATAGACTTGAAGTCGCCCGATCCGCCATGCAGCAGGAAGACGCCGATCTTCTTTCCGTCCGCGCCGACGGCAATCTTGCTTGGGTCGGAGGGAGCGTAAACGCCCGTGCCGATGTCCCATTCCATGCCGGCCGCATTGATACGGAAGACATCTTCAACCCATCCGTCGGCTCCGGTGGTCGGAATGTTGGGCCGACCCATAACCTCTTTGGTCGCCGTGACGAGTTCGTCATAGGGCACGAGCTTCGGCGGCATATAGTCGGCGAGGGCTGACATAGTTCCAAGGCAAAGCGAGGTGGCTACGACCAGCGTGCCCGCTAGTCGCGGAGCGCGCGAAACTGCTGAATATGATGATACCATGGCCTTCACCTTCATCGGATCATGTTGCCGCGAGAACGTAAGCTCTCCAAGATGCAGGACGATGTCAATATGCAGATGACGTCGATCTTGCGCAGCAACATCGCACTCGCGGCAACGGTTCTCGCGAACCCGGCGTGCCGCGATTTCGTCAGACAGCTGGCCTCGCGCTAATCGGTACGCGAGATCACTTAGTGCCGATCGCCTCGCGCGCCTTGCTGACAAGTTCCGGCTTTGCAGCATAGAGTCGGTTCACAAATTCAGTGATCTTCTCACCCGACATGGGCTGGTTGAGCTCGATATTCAACTTCTCGGCCTCGGCCAGGAAGTCGCGGTCCGTCATCATGGCATCGAAGGCCTTGCGGAGCAGTTGCAGCCTGTCGGCTGGAATGTTTGGCGGACCATAGATGGCGCGCGCCATGGTTGATTGGGCCACAATAAGCCGAAGAACCTCGCGTTCGTCATCCGTGCGCGTGAGCTCGATCACCGTCGGCACGTCCGGCAGGCTCGGATGCCGCTCCAGGGAAAACTGCGCGAGCACGTTGATCTTTTTGTCCCGCAACCAGTCCGGCTTGTTGGCCTGAATGGAGGAGAAGTTCATAGCTCCAATGCCAAAGGTCTCACCGCGCTCCATGGCGAGGGTGGTATCGGCGGTGCCACCGTAGCCGGTGATGACCTTGAACTTCACGCCGAGGATGCGGCTAAGCGCAACCGGATACATGACGCTCTGGTCGGTAACCCCTGCGCCGCCGGTAATGAGCTCGGTGGTGAAGAGATCCTTTGCCGTTTTCACCGCAGCCGTATGCCACGCGATCGATACGGCAACGTCGCTGGTCATGCTCCCGATCCAGGAGAAGTTGCGCGCGTCGTAGCGCGCGCCGGGCGAGCCGAACAGCGCTGCGGTGCCCGTGGAACCCGGTCCAAGGCCGATCACCGTCCCGTCCTGTGGTGCGCTGGAATAGATATAGCTCGCCATCACGACGCCCGCTCCGCCGGGCATGTTCTGCGGAATGACGGTCGGATTACCGGGCAAAAAGCGCGAAAGATGGCGCGCGAAGAAACGCGCATAAAGATCGTAACCACCTCCGGCGGGGTGGCTGATGAGCATTCGGATTTCCTTGTTCTTGTAAAATTCTGCGGGGTTTTGGGCCGATGCAGGGGTTCCCGCGGTAAGACCGGCACCAACGGCAAGCATGACGAGCAGACGTCTTCCCCTGAGCATGCCCTTCTCCTTTGCGGATCACGGCAAGCGGGCACAAAGTGTGCCCGCCGCCGCGATGAGTCCTACGAACTGAGTTATTCGCGCGTTCTTATCCCAACGTGACAAGCAAATTGATGAGCGTTACAATATCTGACATAGCCCCTTTGTTTTGGCATTTTTTGCAGATGCTTGCTGCGACTTTTTAGCAGATAAGGACGCGGAGGATTAGTATGGCGCAGAAAATTCGGCTCCAAGGTGACAGCAATGCGCATGACCGTCCCTGGATGGTCGCCGTCGAGCAGGGCTTTTTTGCCGATGAAGGGCTGACGGTCGAATATCAGGAAGATAATCCGAAAGGTATAGCGGGACGGGTCGAGGATTTCTCCCAGCGCTGGAAGGAATCCCAGCTGCAGCAAGGCGCCTTGGAAGTTTACCCAGTATGCGAATGGGGCGCGATCGAGCGCGTGCAGACCTTGGGCAAGGGAAAGATCATCGGGCTCGACACCACCATCCGCACCGGCGCTATCATGGTGCGCGCTAATTCCAAGATTCAAAGCGTGGCGGAACTGCGCAATATTCCGATCGCAGTGACCTGGCATGCCGGCACTTTCTATGCCGCGATCGAAGTGCTCGAGGCGGCGGGGGTGCCTTTTGAAGACATCAAACTCGTCCACGCCAATGACCGTCTTGAAGCTCTCCTGAGCGGGAAGACCGAAGCCGCTGCTTTGATGGAGCCGCTGGTCAGTCGCGCAGCTGAAGCGGGCGCGCGTAAAATTGCCGACCTGCGTTGGCGCGGGGGCATCGTTGCCGGCGGGGACGTGGACGAAGATACGGCTGCGAAATTGCGCCGGGCGTTGAATCGCGCGGTCGAGTGGCTGCGCGAAAGCGACGACCGCTCGCGCCAGGAGCTGTTGCGCGATCTCAGGCCAGAGTTACGCCCGAACGGCCTTTTGCCCGAACTCGTCGGTGTGCAGAGCTACAAACCAGCGGAATTCCAGGAGAAGGTCGACTGGATGCTGGATCGCGGCTTTCTGAAGGAAGCGCCGGCCTACGAGGACGTTGTTAGAAGCAAGTAGCGTCTGTGGACGTGACGTTGCTGCGTACTGGGTTTGCTTGGCCATTGCTGGCCGAGGTTAGCTGCTCCTGCGCTGCAGGTCTGTCTTGCTCAGGGGTGTTCAGTAATTTCAGCACCGGACAAAGGATGTTTGGCTTTTCCGAACACTGACCGATCGCGTCCGAAAGCATAGCCTCAAGTTTTACCAGCTCCGTTATTTTCTTACGGAGCCTTCCCAGGTGAGCCGCGGCCAGGTGCTCGACCTCGCGACATGATTGCCGTGCTGGGTCAGCAAGAACAAGCAGCTTCCGAATGTCATCGACGCTGAAGCCAAGCTCACGCGCCCTACAAATAAAGATGAGTCGCAGCAGGTGATCTTCTGCATAATTACGATGTTGGCCAGCCGTACGCGTTGGCATAGGCATCAATCCGGCACGTTCGTAATACCGAATCGTCGTAATTTTGACGCCGGTTGCAGCCGCGAGAGTTCCGATCATCATCCTTTTCATGACAGCTGTCCGAAAGAGCGCTTGCACCTACATTGGGCAGTTTGCAGAAAACAGATGTGAAGATTTTCCCAGGGAGCCGGCGCGTTCACCGACTTTCAGGAGTTTCTGATCGTCTCCCCGACGAACCGACAACACCACGCGTGGAGTTTTATTCCGTGTTTGACGGATTAGACCCATCCTGGCGTCAAAAGGTTCCCGGCATTCTGCGCGGGCTGTGACTGCGCCGCAGGCCTTGATTTGCAACGGCATCTGTCTTGTTTGGTACGCCGCACCCCTTACAATCGTCGCCGCGGGCAGAGGTGGAGGTGTTCGATTATCCGCTCTGAAGTCATGCTCCTGGCATAAGACCGTGGCAGCCAAGGATTGGACATGCGGAAACTTTCCGACAGCGAGTTGCTCGAACAGGCGCGGAAGGGCGATGCCGCTGCATTCGATACGCTGATCCGGCGCCATGATAAGCACCTGTACCGTATTGCTCGAAGCGTGCTGGCGGAGGACCATGAAGCAGAAGACGCCGTACAGGAAAGTTACATCAGAGCATTCACTGGTCTGCGTGACTTTCGCGGTGCCGCCAGCCTGCGAACGTGGCTGACGCGCATTGTTTTGAATGAGGCAATTAGACGCCGCGGCGTCGGCGCCCTACGGTCGATCTCGATGCGCTGCACGCAGCGCAAGAGCGGATGCGACGACCGATCCATTCGTCTTCGCTGACAGCGCGGGATCGTGATCCAGAGAGTGCAGCGGCCCATAGTCAGATCAAAAAAGTCTTGGAGAAGGCGATCGACAGTTTGCCTGCCGCCTTCCGTGTCGTCTTTGTGATGCGGGACGTGGAAGAGTTTAGTACGGCGGACACAGCGAAGTTGCTTGGAATACGCGAGGAGACCGTTAAAACGAGATTGCATCGTGCTCGGCGCATGCTGCGAGAGAGCCTTGGCGAGCAGCTTGCATCGGCGCTGAAGGACGTATTTCCGTTCGAAAAGCCGCGCTGTGACGCGCTCGTGCAAAGGCTGCTGGACCAGCTCGGTCTATCGCGCACCATGCCGAAGGCGCGGAGACTTTAAGCCACTATTGCAATATGTGGCGCGCTCGGACCGCGAAGACATCACAGCTTGTTGTGGTCTCTTTCATCGTCATTCCCGCGCACGAGACTTGCACCTGCACTTGGTGCAGTTTGTATAAAACAGCAAGCGCGACGGGTTGTGTGCCGATCCTGCTGGCATAATCGCGTGGACTATTGAGGCCTGCGGGAACGCTCCATTGGAGCGCTGCTTTGTTTGGTCACACACCATCCATGCGGCCCAGGCGAAAATTTGAGCGGACGGCATGCTCTGAACGGACATAGCCCTTCCGCAGTCATCAAAGGATCTGACCAATGGCAAAGGCTGTTACGAGTTCCATGACGAGACGAAGCATGGTCGCAGGGCTGGCCCTGACCGCCGCCCCGGTGACTTTGGCAGGGAAGAACAAAGCGTACGCTCAGGCGCAGCAACCCACCGCTGAGAAAAGCGACAAAAGTCTCTACGAGCGGCTGGGCGGCATCTTCGCCATCGCGGCGGTGGTGGATCACTTCAGCGACGCCGTCGTGAAGAACCCGATCGTCGGCCAAAAATCCAAGAACCCGCAGCTGCAGGAATGGCACACCAAGAACCTGAAAAGGCTGCCCGGCCTGAAGTTCATGCGGACGCTATGGGTCGCCCAGGCTTCGGGTGGGCCCTACCAGTTCAAGGCTACCAAGCCGGGCAAGACGCCGCTCGGACTTGAGGAGGCCCACCGGGATCTCAAGATTACCCCCGCGGAATTCGACGAGGTCGCAGCGGAACTCGGACGGACCCTGGACTTTGCCAAGGTCCCGAAGCGCGAGAAAGACGAAGTCCTGGCAGCCTTCGCCGCCCACAAAGACGAGGTCACCGCCGGCGCCGCCGGCGCTAAGCGGGGCTGATGCATCTGGTGTTTCCAGTCGAGTCATCCCGCCCAGCTCGCCAAAGGCCGGCGTTCCAAAACCGGAGGACCATAAATCTGAACCAAGTGTAGATTCGGAACTGGAGACGACGCCGGATGTTGCTTCGTTCGCCTAGCATCGCGGCTGGTTAGGACACCAACGAAGGTAAGTCGCGCCGGGGATCGGCAGGCGTCAGGACGGCTGGCCTAATCGCACACTCAATGTCGGTGCAATCATCGCGCTGTCGCCCGCGATCGTCGACAAATCACCCTATCGAAGCTGGGGTCCCGGCAAATACGACGCGCGTTTTCGGGCCTTCAACGGCACCAATATTATTACTCTAAATAGTCACCACGCTTCCCGCCGTGATTCCGCCAGCCTTCGGCCTGCAAGGCGTCCGTTTCGAGACGTTCACCGGCGATGGGCCGATTTCTTACTGGAACAATTATGTTGCTGTAACGCAGATGGGCGGGCATGGCAGTTTCAGCGATCCGCGGATAGGAATCGAGCATCACGCAAACCCCGGATCTCGTAACGCCCAAGCTCCCCTCGCTGTTTCAATATCAGCTCAGCCTGCAAACACCCCCGCCTCCTGCGGGAAGCTTCAATCAGGCGGCGGCCGACCGCGGTAAGACGTTGTTCGATGGTGCCGCTCGATGCAATACGTGCCACACGCAGCCGCTACTCACCGATGTGAACAACGGCCCCGATCCTAGCAAGCCATTGCTGCACGCTCCGTCCCAGGTAGGACAGGACCCGGCGTATGCATTGCGTAGCGCCACCAAAAAGTATCGGACGACACCATTACGCGCGCTTTGGCAGCATCCGCCATATTTCCATGATGGCGGCGCCGCGTCCTTGCTCGCCGTCGTAAATCATTACAATACGCTGCTCAGCCTTTCCCTTACGAACAGGCAGAAGACGGATCTCGTCGAATATCTGAAGACGTTATAGGAGCGCGGGATCCGACAAAGCCGGGTTGAGGCAGTCGAGAGCTGTGCAGGTCGCGACGGCTAAAGCTTGATGCGCAATAACTGCGCCAGCTCGCCGACGATCCCGCGGCGGAACAGCAGCACGCAGACGACAAAGATGGTGCCTTGCACCACGAAGACCCATTGGCCGATATGGGTCAGAAAATTTTCCAGGCTGACCATGAAGAAGGCTCCGGCAACAGGTCCGAACACCGTGCCGAGGCCTCCGACCAGGGTCATCAGCACGACCTCGCCAGAAGTCGGCCAATCCACGTCGGTGAGCGAAGCGAGCTGAAACACGATCGCCTTGGTGGCGCCGGCGAGACCGGCAAAGGTCGCCGACAGCACGAAAGCGACCAGCTTGTAGCGTTCGGTTCGATAGCCGAGCGAAATCGCGCGCGCCTCGTTTTCCCGTATGCCCTTCAGGACTTCGCCGAATGGCGAATTGATGATGCGGTAGATCGCCAGAAATCCGCCAAGAAAGATCGCCAGCACCAGCAAATACATGTTGCTTTGATCGGCGAGATTGATGACGCCGAACAGATGCCCGCGCGGCACCGCCTGGATGCCGTCCTCGCCATGCGTGAAAGGGGCCTGGACGGCAAAGAAGAACATCATCTGCGCCAGCGCGAGCGTGATCATCGCGAAATAGATTCCCTGCCGGCGAATGGCAATCGAACCCGCGATCAGCCCGAGCACCGCCGCAGCGAAAGTTCCGCCGAGGATCGCCAGCTCGGTCGAGAGCGGCGGCAGCGGAATGACAAGCCACTTCCCGGCCCAATAAGGGATCTGGATGGTGCCGACCTTGGCGAGATGCGCTGCGACGTAGCTCGCCCAGCCGAAATACAGCGCATGACCGAAGGACAGCAGCCCGACATAACCGATCAGCAGGTTGAAGGCGCAGGCGAAGAGCGCGAAGCATAGCGCCTTCATCAGAAATACCGGATAAATGAAAAACGGCGCGATCAGGAGCGCCAGCACCATCATGACGAAAGCCACCGTCTCGCTCCGCGAAACGGCGGGTGCGGCTGGACTAGATGTCAGGCTGGCGGTCTGCGTCATGCTAAGCGCTCCGCCCGAACAGGCCGGCCGGCCGGATCAGCAGCACAATAGCCATGATGATGAAGATCACGGTGTTAGAGGCTTCCGGGAAGAACACCTTGGTCAGTCCCTCGATCAGCCCAAGGCCGAAGCCGGTGACGATCGCGCCCATGATGGAGCCCATGCCGCCGATCACCACCACCGCGAACACCACAATGATGAGGTGAGCGCCCATCTGCGGGGACACGTTATAGATCGGCGCCGCCATCACTCCGGCCAGCGCCGCCAGCGCCACGCCAAAACCATAGGTCAGGGTGATCATGCGCGGCACATTGATGCCGAAGGCGCGTACCAGCGCGGGATTTTCCGTGGCCGCGCGCAGATAAGAGCCCAGTTTCGTGCGCTCGATCACGAACCAGGTGGTGAGACAGACGACCAGGGAAAACACCACCACCCAGGCGCGGTAGTTGGGCAAGAACATAAAACCGAGATTTTGCCCGCCCTGCAGCAACTCGGGAACGCGATAAGGCAGGCCGGAGGAGCCGAAGTAATTCCGGAAAATACCTTCGATGATCAGCGCCAGTCCGAAGGTGAGCAGCAGCCCATAGAGATGATCGAGCCGGTAGATCCATTTCAGCAAGCTACGCTCGATCAGCACGCCGAAGGCGCCGACGGCGAGCGGCGCCACGATGAGCGCGACCCAGTAGTTCAATCCGGCATAGTTCAGGAGAAAATAGGCGGCGAAGGCGCCCATCATATATTGCGCGCCATGGGCGAAGTTGATGATGTTGAGCATGCCGAATATGACGGCAAGGCCAAGGCTGAGCAGCGCGTAAAACGACCCGTTGATCAACCCGAGCAGGAGCTGCCCGAACAGTGCTTGCGACGGAATGCCGAAGATTTCGAACATTCAGAAATCCTTCGGCAAGACGTACGGCTATATGAGCGGCGCCCTCAACGTCAGCCGCTGACCAGCGGACAGCCGCCATCCTTGAGCGGCCGGAAGGCCTGATCCGCCGGGATCGTCGCGCGCACCTTGTAATAATCCCACGGAGCCTTGGATTCCGACGGCTTCTTCACCTCGAACAGATACATCGGGTGAATTTTGCGGCCGTCAGCGCGGATTTCGCCCTTGCCGAAAAGCTTGTCGTCAGTCGGCATCGACTTCATCTTGGCCACCACCGCCTTGCCGTCAGCATCGCTTTTCAGCTCGTGCGACCGCCTTCAGATAATGCGTAACGGCGGAATAGACGCCGGCATGCACCATGGTGGGATGCACGCCTCTGTTCTGCGGCGCAAATTTCTTCGCAAACTCGCGATTGGCGTCGTTGAGATCCCAGTACCAGGACTCGGTCATGATCAGGCCCTGCGCCGTCTGCAGACCGAGCGCATGCACGTCGGTGATGAAGGCCAGTAGCGCGGCCAGATTTTGCCCGCCGGCGACGATGCCGAATTCCGATGCCTGTTTGATGGAATTGATGGTGTCAGCACCGGCATTGGCGAGACCGATGATCTTGGCCTTGGAGCCCTGCGCCTGCAGCAGGAAAGAGGAGAAATCCGTGCCGGGGAAAGGATGCCGCACCTTGCCGAGAACCTTGCCGCCGTTCTTCTCCACTACCGCGGCGGTGTCGCGCTCGAGCGCGTGGCCGAAAGCGTAGTCGGCGGTAAGGAAGAACCAGGTATCGCCGCCGGTCTTGACCAGCGCCGTGCCGGTGCCATTGGCCAGCGCCCAGGTGTCGTAGGTCCAGTGCACGGTATTGGCCGAGCACTTCGCGCCGGTCAGATCGGAGGCGGCGGCGCCGGAAACCAGGAAAACCTTGTTCTTGTCGCGCACGATCTCGTGCACGGCGAGCGCGACGGAGGATGTCGGCACGTCCACGACGACGTCGACCTGGTCGCGGTCGATCCAGGTGCGCACGACGTTGGAGCCGATGTCCGGTTTGTTCTGGTGATCGGCGCCGACGATCTCGACCTTCATGCCCTTGGCGGCCGCGCCGAAATCTTCCACCGCCATGCGGGCGGCGAGAACCGAGCCTTGGCCGCTCAGGTCGGAGTAGGTGCCCGACATGTCGTTCATCACGCCAATCTTGATGAGGCCGTCGGTGTATTGCGCGAAGGCGGAGCTGCTGGTCAGAATCGCACTCAAAACCACAAGATTTCTAAGAATTTTCATAGCCTTCCTCTCCGTCGTGAGGGCCTGCCAACGATATCACACCCCGAGATAGGCGTGCAGCTTGCTAAGGTTAGTCTTTAGTTCCGGAGCGTCAAAGCCGTCGATAACGCGCCCGTGCTCCATCACGAAATAGCGATCCGCGACGGTTGCGGCGAAACGGAAGTTCTGTTCGACCAGCAGGATGGTGAAGCCTTGCTCCTTGAGCGCGCGGATCGTTTTTCCGATCTGGTTGATGATGACTGGCGCCAGCCCTTCGGTCGGCTCATCAAGCAAAAGAAAACGCGCGCCCGTTCGGAGAATTCGGGCGATCGCGAGCATCTGCTGCTCGCCGCCGGACAGCTTGCTGCCCTGGCTGTCGAGGCGCTCGGAAATATTCGGGAACAACGTGAAAATATCTGCGCGTGACAGGCCGCCCGGGCGCACCTGCGGCGGCAGGTCCAAATTCTCGTCTACGCTCAAACTGGCGAAAATGCCGCGCTCCTCCGGGCAAAAGGCGACGCCGGCGCGCGCGATCGTGTCCGAGGTCAGCGAAATCAATTCCCGCTCCTCGAAACGGACCGACCCGGTGCGATGGCCGACCATGCCCATGATTGATTTCAGCGTCGTGGTCTTGCCGGCGCCGTTACGGCCGAGCAACGTTACCACTTCACCGGCGCGCACCTGAAAAGTCACGCCATGCAGGATGTGCGATTCTCCGTACCAGGCCTGTAGGTTTTGCACCGCGAGCAGGGGGCGGAGAGCCTGAGCTTCATTCATGGCCCGTCCCCAAATAAGCTTCGCGCACTTCCGCGTTAGCCGAGATGGTGGCGTAATCACCTTCCGCCAGCACGCGCCCGCGTGTGAGCACAGTGATGCGGTCGGAGATGGTAGCGACGACGCTTAGGTTGTGCTCGACCATCAAGACCGTTCGGTTGGCTGCCACTCGCTTGATGAGCGCCGCGATGCGGTCGATATCCTCGTGTCCCATGCCGGCCGTCGGCTCGTCCAGAAGCATCAGCTCGGGATCGACTGCAAGCGTCGTTGCAATCTCCAGCGCTCGCTTGCGGCCATAAGGCAGCTCGACGGCGGGGATCAGAGCGAACTGCTGCAGGCCGACATCCTCGATCAGCGCGGCCGCGGGGCCATTGAGATCGTCGAGGACGCGCTTCGAACGCCAGAAATCGAAAGAGCCGCCGCGCTTTCTTTGCAGCGCAAGCCGAACATTCTCCAGCACAGTGAGATGAGGAAAAACGGCGGAGATCTGAAATGAGCGAACCAGGCCGAGTTGCGCCACTTCCGCCGGGGCAAGCTTGGTGATGTCGTTACCTTTGAATACGATGCGGCCGCGCGTTGGCTTGAGAAATTTGGTGAGCAGGTTGAAACAGGTGGTCTTGCCGGCGCCATTTGGTCCGATAAAGGCATGAATGCTGCCGCGCCGTATAGCGAGATCGACACCGCTGACGGCCACGAAGCCAGCAAACTCTTTGGTGAGGCCGTCGGTTACGAGGATGAAATCGTCATTCACGGGCCCACCACCGGGTAGAGAGGATCATGGCTGCCTAAACAGTTACGGCTGAGCTTAGTGGGTCCGCTGTCGGCGGGCTATCCGCCGAAGCGTTACGCGGCATAAAGAAAAATCCCTCCGCCGACCGGAGCCGGCGGAGGGTTTCCCATCCCCCACAATCGCTTTAACGGGCCGTCCTAGCGGACAGTCTGAGCTTCCGGAGCCGCTGCCGTCGGTGTGGTCGCGGTTTGCGGCTTGGCAGGCTTAGTAGTGCGCGGTTTGGCGGCCGCAGGTTGGGCTGTGCCCGGCAGGGGCGACCGTATCGATGGATTCGGCCGCGAGGCCGTTCCTCCGTTCAGGCTGGCCAAGGAGCTGATGAAATCCTCGGGATAGAGTCCCGCGTTGGGGGCCTTCAAGCCCATGGACTTCGCCACGTCGCCAACCCATGCGTTGCAGTTGTAGAGAACGGCGTGCCAGAGCGGCGAATTCTTCTGGAGCTTGCGGATATTGGCCGAAACCTGGGCGTATTCCTCTTCAGTGAGAAGAACGCGGTAGCGTGCGGTGACGTATTCGTCCTCAGTATCGCCGTCGCTCCAGCCGTTTTCGGAAACCACCGGGATCGACGTGCCCGATCATCCAGGGCACGGAGCTTTCTGTCGCGGGATGCAGGCCGGCGACCTGTTCTTTCCTTACCTGCCCGACTTGACCATTCGCATTAAGCTTCCCGTGCACCAAGAAGGTGTGGCCGTAACTCAGGGCACTCCGGGAGCGGAATTCCACGAAGTAGCGCTTTCCGGCTGAATTTTGTGAGATCGTAATCGGAGCAGCTTGCGACGCCGCTGCCGCTTCTCGCGGATTTTCCTGCGCCATCGCTCCCGGAAGCGAGATCCCCCAGGACAGGGCGACAGCGCATAAAGCCGCCAGGAAACTGATTTTCTTGTTTGCCTGCATCGCCGATTTCTCCAGAAGCGGGCATCGGCGGCCGCATCGGCATTCGCGGCGCAATACACGCTCTACCACGTGTCCTAATACTAACCGGCGCGAGCCGGGAAGCCCGCGAGGAAACAAGAATGGCGGGCCGGCTTTTACCCCGGCCCGCCAGTCAAGATTAGCTTAGCCCTTAGTGACGACGGCGCAGGCGCAGGCGCCTTGCCTTTGCCCTTGCCGACCGGAGCTTTGCCCTTGCCAACACATCCAGCCAAGGCTCGCCGCCGCGAAGCAGGCGATCAAAGCGATAGCGATCTTTTTCATGGAGAACCCCTCTGCCACACCATGTTTGATAGGTAAAAACCCACGATCCCATATAAGAGAAATCCGTCCGCCGTTGCTAGTGCATAAAAGCCACACTTCCTCCCCAAAAGGCTGCACTTCCCGCCCGAATTTCCGGAATTCCCAAGGAACCAAAGAGCTTTTAGCGTTCCACGACAATCGGCGTCCCGACCGCGACTCGTTCGAACAGGTCCAGGATGTCTGAATTGAGCATCCGGATGCAGCCGTAGGAAACGAATCCTCCAACCGAGCCTGGACGGTTTGTGCCGTGAATGGCGTATTCGCCGCCGGCAATCGTCAGGGCAGCGGCCCCCATCGGGTTGGTCGGCGCGCCTCCGGGAATCACATAGGGCAGCTGCGGATTGTCGCGCCGGATCTCCTCCGGCGGCGACCACGCCGGCCTGATGTATTTGCCGCTGATGGCCGACTGCCCGGACCACTGCTTGTCGGGACGGCCCACGCCGACCGGATAGCGCACGGCCTTGCCGTCGCTGAGCACGTAATAGAGCCGTCTTTCGCGCGTTTTGACCACAATGGTGCCCGGGCTATAGCCGCCCAGACTGACCATGCCGCGCGCTGATTTTTGTGTGTTCTTCGCTGCATCCGTCACTGAAGGGATGGCAGCCGGGGGGCTCGGATCGCTGAGCCGGGCCAGGATTTGGGCCTGTGTAGCGGAAAGCGGCACACCGAGCGCCAATCCAAGCGCGCCGACGCTCACCAGGCCACGAATGCCATTCCTGCGATTCATCCCCAGCCCCCACCCGAATCAATTCGACGCTCATATTGCCCTGTCCTCGCGACGGTATAAACGACCGGCGCCGGAGGTAAGGATTTAAGCGCCAAACATTGCTCAGGATGCAGTCTGTTCGTAGCAGCGCCAAAAGATTTTCGCTGACTGCGGTAAATCCGCCACGCCGCGTGGCTTAGTAAACCCCCGGAATCAGCCGTTTGGTGCGCGCCATATAGGCTCGGTAGTCGTCACCAAAGGTGTCGAGCATCAGCTGCTCCTCCTGGCCGACCCGGAGAAAATACAGAATTCCAAAGCCGAACAACCCCGAAAGTCCCGCCACCCAGTTGGGCAACAACAATGCCTGGGCGACGGCCCACAGCCAGAAGGCCGTGTACATCGGATGCCGCACGTGCCGGTAGACGCCCTCGGTGATCAGCCGGTGATCCTGGCGCACATCGAGGCTGACCGACCAATTGCGGCCAAGCGCGCGATGGGTGGCCAAGAACATGGCAAAGGCAGCAATCGCCAACAGCAAACCAAGCCAGGCCTGCATCGGTCGGAATGGATAATTGGCAAATTGCGGAAAGCCGGTCGCCACATAGAGGAAGGGCAGGATTCCCAAACCGGTCAGTGAGATCAGCAGCAGCGCAATTTCGCGGGCGCCGCGGGCGCTGCGAATGACCGGCGTGCGCCGCGCACGGCGCGCATAGGGATAGCGGATAGCGTACCAGCTTACGGCAAGCAGGACATAGATCGCCTTGGCAATGGCAGGAGTCATGCAGAGGCTCCTTCCAGGAGCGCGCCGTCCGGGCCAATCGCGGAGAGCGCGCCGTCGCCGCGCACCTGCCGCTCCGCGCTCAATGGCCCGCACACCAGCATGAAGTAATCATATGCGTTGCGGAGGTTGTTTCCGCTGACGAATTGCAGATGCATGCGCAGGGGGTGGTAGCGGATGCGCCGGTAGATCTCGGGATCGAGCATGTGCCGGATACGCACCATGCGGACCAGCGGCACGCCACGCGCGGGCAGGCCCATCGCCGCGAGCGGATCGCGCTTGTAGAAATTCATGATGTCGGAGATGGCCTGATAGTCGCCCCAGAAGATGCCGGGCGCGGAGGCGACACGCTCGGCCGAAGCGCGGAAACGCGACGCAGACGAGTGCAGCCCGATTTTCAGGGTGGAAGAACCGACGGAAATCAGCGCAACGCGCGGGCCTGTTCGGCCCAGCATGGGCTCGAGTTTCAGCGCACGGTCGAGCAAGTCGATCGCCAGCGCGGCGCCGAGACTGTGGCCGACGACGACGATCTCGTCCGCCTCGCTTTTGCGGGCAACGTCGACGAGTTCGCGCGCTGTGCGGTCGAGCTTGGCTTCGACCGCGCGATCGCCATGGCGCACATAATCGCGGGAGAAAATCCAGTCGTCGAACAGTAGATGCAAAAAGAAACGCCGTCCCGGCCATTGCCAGAGCAGGGCGAAGATGGCGAGCGCGACCGCGATGCCGACGAGCAAATAGCCGCTCGCGCTCGCGGCGTAGCGGCCCGATGGATACGGCAAGCGCCGCCAGTGCCGCGAACATCACAAAGGGATAGAGGAAAAATCCCGCATAACGCCAGTTTGCGCGCAGATATCGTGGCAACGCATTGACGGCAAAATCGACGAACGCCAATAGCCCGTGCGGAATGCGCAGCCACATCGGCTTCTCCGCCGCCGCTTCGATCACGTCGCTCCAGTCGACGAGACGGTAGTGCGTGTCGACTTGCCAGTTCGGGGCCGAGGCGGTTACCCGCCAGTTCGTATCGTCCGGGCCGTCGGCAACCGAAGCCTGCACCGACCAGGTCTTTTCGAAGCGGCCCAATTCGCGCGCAAAGCGTTGCTTCACTGCGGTGGGCGGGGCGGGATCGTAGCCGGGCAGATGGAACACCCGCCGTTTCCGGATCACGGCGTCGGTCATCCCATTCACCCGGCTTTCGTGGCAGCGCGCCGCCTGGCAGTCGCGGCCTCGTCCACAACGCGCCCGGCTTTATCGACCACAACGCCATAATCGCGCTCGGCGGCTTCCATCGAGACATAACCCTGCGCCACGTCGGCCAGCACCTGTGCCGGATCACGTGCCAGCGGGTCGCCGAAACCGCCCCCGCCCGGTGTATCGAGCCGGAAGACGTCGCCTTCCTTCAGCGGATAATCGGCATAGCGCGTCGGCAGTCGCTTGGCGGCGGCGGTGTCAGGATTGATCCAGATATCACCGGTTCGGCCGGTCTTTCCGCCATTCGAGCCATGCGGCGGGATCGTGTGCTTCATCGAGCGGATGGAGAAGCGCGCGTCTGCCAGGTTGAGATATTCGCGCCGCAAGCCCAGCCCGCCGCGGAACTGTCCGGCGCCGCCGGAATCCTGAATTAATTCGAACCGCGTCAGCCGCGTCGGGAATTCGCTTTCGATGATCTCCACCGGGGCGATCTTGGCGTTGCTCTGGTTGACGGTAATGCCGGAACCGCCGTCCCTTGCCGCACGCGCGCCGGCGCCGCCGGCGAGGATCTCATATTGCACGTAGCCTTTGCCGGTATAGGTGCTGCGTCCGCCGATGACGATCGAGCGGCTACCGCTGCCGTCGGCGCGCGCACGTCCCGGCACCACATGGCTGAGCGCAGCGAAGATCGCATCCACGACCGCGTGAACGGTCGGATTGTAGGTATTCACCGGTGCGGGAAAGCGGGGGTTGATGACGCTGCCTTCGCGCGCGGTGATGGTGAAAGCGTTGATCATGCCGCTGCAGACATACATATGCGGGTCGATTAACGAGATCAGCACATAGGCCGCGGCGGCCTGTGCCAGCGGGGGCCGGATATTTGCCGGCCCCTTGGTCTGATCGGCCGAGCCGCTGAAATCGAAATGGATGCTGTCGCCTTTTTTCTCCACCACCACATGCACGCGTACCGGCGTATTCGAGCTCGATGCCGTCGTCATCGACCAGGCGCTCGGCTTCGAAACGGCCGTCCTTCCATTCGGCGACAGCGCCGCGCAGGCGCTGCTCGGATAGCTCAAATAGGCGCGCGTAGCAGGCCTCGATCTTCTCAATGCCATATTTGCTGACGAGCTCGAGCAGCCGCTGTTCGCCGAGACGGCACGAGCCGACTTGACCGCGGATATCGCCGAGCACCAGCTCGGGCGTGCGGCTATTGGCGGCGATGATGCGCTCGATGTCGCCTGAGGTGACGCCGCGGCTCTGGTAGCGCACGGCGGGAAGATGCAGGCCTTCGTTGAAGGTCTCGCGCGCCTGGCCAGAGCAGCTTCCCGGCACCGGACCGCCGATGTCGCTCTTGTGCGCGATGCTGCCGCTGAAGCCGAACAGCTTACCCGTAATAAAGATCGGCGTGATCACCGCCATGTCCGGCGCGTGCGGACTGCCGCCCTGATAGGGATGATTGATCAGGAAGGCATCACCTTCGGCGATGTCGTCGAATTCTTTCAGCACCGCCGCGCAGCAGGCGGGGAAAGCACCGATATGCAGCGGCAGAACCACGTGCTGCGCCACCACTTCACCCTTGGCATTCATCAGCGCGCAGGAAGCATCCTGCGATTCCCGCACGATGGTGGAAAAGCCGGTGCGGAACAGCGAATTCTGCATCTCCTGCACGATACCGGAGAGGCTGGCCTTTACGACTTCGAGATCGACCGCGTCGATGTGCATCACCGCTCCTGCGTTACGATCAAATTCTTCCATTCATCCACGCGCACTGCCTGGCCCGGGCAGATTACGGTGGTGCAGTCGAACTGGTCGAGCACTGCCGGCCCACTGAAGGTCAAGCCCACGTCCAGCTTCTCGCGCTGATAAATCGGGCAATCAATTGTCCTGCTATCGAAGCGGACTTTGCGTGTTTCGCGCAACGCATCTTTCAGCGAGGTGCCGGTGCGCTCAAAGCGCGGCATCTCAACCGGGGGCGCTAAACCGATGCCGCGGACGCGATAGGAGACGATCTCGACAGGCTCTTCCGGCGCCATATGGCCGAACATGCCGCGGTGCACCTCGTCGAAGGATTTGCGCAGGGCTCGCAGCCCTTCGGCAGTCATCATCTCCGGCTCGCAGGGGATGGTGATTTCATACCCTTGACCGGCATAGCGCATATCGAGCGAGCGCTGGATGCGGATCGTGTCGGGGGCGAATCCGTCGGCGCGCAGATCCTCCAGCGCCTGCGAGACAAGCTTATCGAACATATGGGTCAAGTCTTTAGCCGCGATCTGGGCCAGCGGCGTCATGCGCGACTGGATGTAGTCATGCTTGACGTCCGACATAACCAGGCCAATGGCGGAATAGACGCCGGGATAGAGCGGCACGATGACACCAGCCATGCCGAGGTCGCGCGCGATCCGGCAGGCATGCACCGGACCGGCGCCACCGAAAGCCAGCAGCATAAAATCGCGCAGGTCATGTCCACGCATGGTGGAAATGGCCTTGATCGCCTCTGCCATCTTCACATCGATGATGCGCACGATGCCTTCGGCCGCATCCGCCAGCTCCATCGCCAGCGGTTTGCAAACCACATCCTCGATCGACTTACGCGCCTTGGCGGCGTCGAGATGCATTTTGCCCCCGAGGAAATTGTCCTCGCCGAGATAGCCAAGCACGACATTGCAGTCGGTGATGGTCGGCACCTTGCCGCCGCGCGAATAACAGGCCGGACCGGGCACTGCGCCTGCGCTTTCGGGGCCAACTTCAAGCGCGCCAAAACGATCCACCTTGGCGATGGTGCCGCCGCCCGCGCTCACGGTGTTGATGTCCATCATAGGCACGGCGATATCGCGGCCTTCGATCTTGCCGCGGCTGGAGAGGAAAGGCTCGCCGTCCTTGATCAGAGCGACGTCGCAGGAAGTGCCGCCCATGTCGAAGGTGATGATGTTCTGCATTCCGGTCATGCGGCAGGCATAGGCTCCCGCAGTCACGCCGCCGGCGGGTCCGGACAGCACGGTCGTCACCGCCTTGCGCGCAGCGGCGTCGAAGGTCGACATGCCGCCATTCGACTGCATGATGTATTTTTGTTTGGTGTTGATACCCGCTCCAGTCAGCCGCTGCTCGAGTTGAGCAATGTAGTGCGCGAGTATCGGTTGCAGGTAAGCGTTGATCACCGTCGTGCTCAGCCGGTAATACTCGCGGATCTGGGGCAGAATTTCCGACGAAAGCGAAATCGCGCAGCCCGGTATTTCCTGGCGGATGAGCTCCGCCACGCGCTGCTCGTGTTGCGGATGCAGAAATGAAAAGAGCAGGCAGACGGCGAGGGATTCGACCTTCTGCTCCTTTAGCCTGCGGAGAGTTTGCCGCAGCGCCGCCTCGTCCAGCTCCCGCAGCACGGTGCCGCGAAAATCGACGCGCTCCTTCACTTCTCCCGTCGCGCTAGGCGTGACCAGCAGCCGCGGCTTATCGTACATCACGTCGAAAATCGCCGCGCCGTAGGGACGCGCCTGCTCGCCTACGGGATAGACGGCGCTGAAGCCTTCGGTCACCAGGAGCCCGGTGGCGACGCCTTTGCCTTCCAGCAGCGCATTGGTGCCGACCGTGGTGCCGTGACAGAAATAGCTGATCTCTTCCGCGCGCACGCCCTTGGCCAGCAGCATCTCGAGGCCGTGCAAAATCGCGCGTGAAGGATCGTCCGGCGTGGACGGCACCTTGCTGATGGAAACCGCGCCGGTTTCCTCATTCAAATAGACGAAATCGGAAAATGTCCCGCCCGTGTCGACCGTTACGCGGTAACGCCCCATTCCCAAATACCTTGTTCTTCCGGTCTGCTGCTGGGGTTCTTCCTAGCGCAGCCTGTGCGGCGAGGGAAACAGGGTCGAAGGCCCGCGCGACGGCGGCTCGACACCGACCTACCCCGGCGATAGGAATGGCCCAAGAACTCACAAAACAAGGCGGCTGATGGATGAAGCTGAAAGATCAGGTGGCGATCGTTACAGGCGGTGGCCGCAATATCGGCGAGGAAATCGCCAAGCTGTTTGCCGCTGAAGGCGCCAGGGTCGCGATCCTCGACATGGACAAGGCGCGCGGAGAAAAAGTCGCGGCCGAGATTATGGCCTCCGGTGGAGCCGCTGCCGCTTTCGTGGTTGACGTGTCAAAGGGCAGCGATGTGGAACGGGGCGTAGCAGACGTCGCCAACCGCTTCGGTCGCATCGATATCCTGATTAACAATGTGGCGATCTCCGACAACAAGACCATCATTGACCTGACGGAAGAGGAATGGGACCGCGTCATGAGCGTCACCCTGAAGGGCCCGTTCCTGATGGGCAAGTTCGTCGCCAAGCAGATGATCGCGCAGGGCTCGGGCGGCAAGATGGTGAATATCGCCTCGACCTCGGGCTGGCGCGGGCGGCCGCGTGCCATCGCCTATACCACCGCCAAGGGCGGCGTGATCAACCTGACCCGCAGCATGGCGGTGCAGCTCGCACCGCATAATATCCGGGTCAATTCGGTCTCGCCCAACAAGGCGGGCTCTCCGGTAGGCCGGGACGAGTTCAATCCCGACCGGCCGATCACCAACCTGCTCAAGCGGCCGGTCGAGCCGTCCGACGTTGCCAAGGCCGTGCTGTTTCTTGTGTCCGACGACGCCACTTTCGTGCTCGGCGAGAATCTGTTCGTCGACGGCGGGGTGATGGCTGTCGACATTCCCAGCTAGACGGAAGGCAGGCCTGGGATAAACTTTCGCCGACAATCGCGCCAATGGCGCGCACAAGAGGAACCCATGGGAAATAAAGCGCACGATCCAAATGTAGAGCGGGTTTTTGTCCGCGCGATCACCGGCAATTACGGGCTGAAAGACGAGCTAAAGCGACTCCGCTCGATACCGCGCGTCATCAAGGGCAAGGACCTCAAACTTGACGGCGGGCCGCAGCATTACAGCCGCCACTATATGGAGCCGGAGGACGGCCGCACCCAAACGCTGCATATTCATCTCGAGGAATATGCCCCAGGAGGCAAGACCTCAAAACACGGCCACGTCAATGAGGCGGCTTTCTACATCCTCGACGGCAAGGGCTACGAGATCCATGACGGCATCCGCTACGACTGGCAGGCGGGCGACGTGGTGATCGTGCACAACAACTGCGTGCATCAGCACTTCAATGCGAGCGAGCGGGAGCCGGCGCGGTCTCTGGTGCTGAAGACCAAGCCGATGTACCTGTTCATGAACATGCTGTTCCAGCACACCGTGGAACGCGAGGACAAGAATCCCTCTCCGACGCAAGGCAATTTCGTGCCGCGCGACGACGAAGAAAATTACAATCACCCGGCAGAATAAAGCGGCACGGTCAACGGGAAGCGAAGAGGTCGAGGAATGGCGTGGGATGAATCGAAGGCCTGGAACCAGGGCGCGCTGAACGAAAAATTCTACCAGGCGCTGCTGGATGAAGCCACGGAAGCGCCGGAGCGCAACGCGCGGCGCAAGAAGGTCATCCGTCCCGACGAAATGCCGTGGGAGATGTCGCGGCAGGGGCTGCTCAAACACCTGCTCAATGCGCGCATGAACACACGCATGGAGACCGTGGACGCTTACATGCAGTTCATCCCACCCGGCAGCCGTTCCGGCCGGCATCGGCATCTGGCGGAAGAATGCCTCTACGTAGTCGAGGGCCGCGGCTACGATCTGCATCAGGATTGCGACGTGGAGATCACCGACACCTATCACTGGACGCCGGTGAGCGAGATCCAGCGCTTCGAGTGGGAAGCCGGCGACATGATCTACATTCCGCCGAACACCATTCACCAGCATTTTAACGCCGACCCGAAGCGGCCGGCGCGGTTGATCTCCGCAATCAACCGCATCTACCAGAGCTGCGGGCTGAATGACCTCGAGCAGTTCGAGAATGCCCCAGAATACGACCCCAACGTCGTTCTGACGGCCGAGCTCGTGCGTCACTACATGACGGCACAGAAAGAACCGGCCTAAGCCATTTTTTGAAATGGCCTTCGAAAGATGTAAAATCCCGCCATGACGCGGGCGGGTCTGTGCTATGCTTGCCAGCAATAACAAAGGGATAAGCTAGTAAGGGAGACGGCTATGGCGGGTGCTCAGGTTGCCGGTATCGGCAGCGGTCACGATGAGCGGCAGCTACGAGAAGACTTCGTTACAGCCTGTCACATCCTGGTCAACGAGAACGTCGCGGAAGCGGCCTTCAACGTGAGCTGTCGGCTCCCGGGCGGCCGCATGATGGCGCACCCGATTACGAGCCCGACGCGAGTCACCGTCGAGAATATTCAAATCTATGAGCCCGGCGCCGCGCTGAAGGACTACAAGGCGCATCCGGCGATCTACGCGGCGCGGCCCGACGTCGGCGCCATCGTCCACACCCATCCGCCTTACGCGATTGCCTTCGGTACGCTGAATGAAGAATTCCGTCCGATCCATCACTACGGCGCGCCGTTCCATGGAAAGATTGCGACTTATGCCAGCCCCGGCCAGACCAAGTCGGAAGACCGGGCGGGGGACATTGCGCGGGCGCTCGGGCCCGGCTGCGCGCTCCTGCAGCAAGGACACGGCACGATCGTGGTCGGGAAGGACCTCAAAGAAGCCCTGCTGTTGACGCTTTACCTCGAAGAAGCCTGCAAGATATTGGCGATCACCCGGCAGATGGGCGGCAAGCCGCAACATTTCTCGCTGCAGGAATCCGAACAGATCAGCCAGCAAATCCTAAAGCAGCGTTCGCAGGACAAGGCGTGGCTGCATTATGCCGACAAGCTGCGCATCGCCGCGCAAAAGCCGTCTTACGCCGACAAGCCGGGCGGGTTGCGGTCAGTCGTCGCGTGACGCCGAGAAAACAATAACCAGGGAGGAATCGGTATGGCGCCATTTCAGAGGAAAGTGATGGAGGCGCTGTTCGTCGATATTGCGAACCAGCCGCCGCTGACCGGCCATAGCACCAAAGGCACACTGTTCAGTTCCGACCACTATCATGTCTGGGTGCATATCGACAGCGAGCCCGGCAAGAAGGGTCCGATGCACAAGCACTCGGCCGACGAGATTTTCTATTGCGTGCAAGGCGAATGCACGATCCATTTTCCCGACGGCGACAGCGAGAAATTGAAGCCCGGAATGCTCGTGGTGATTCCGAAAGATCAGAACTATCAGCTGCACAATACCGGCAGCGAAAACATGATCTTGCTTGGCAGCCGGGGTGAACCGTCGGGCAAGGAACGCCACAACGAGGGTGGCAAAGTGATCAAGAACATCGAGGGCAAATACGTCGTCGATGCAAATGCGTGACCGGTAACGAGCAAAGAAATACCGGCGCCTACGGGAGGACGCTGACGAGAGGGAGGAGTTCGATGCGACGGCAAGCGTGGATTCTCGGCCTGATCATGGCCGCCGGTTTGGTATTCGGTGTGTTCGGCGGTTTGTCCGCGCGCGCGTCCGAAGCCTCGGACTTCTACAAAGGCAAGACGCTCACCTGGATGGTCTCGACGGGGCCCGGCGGCGGACACGATTTCTACGCGCGTCTCATTGCGCGCCACATGCAAAAATTCATTCCCGACACGACGATCATCGTGAAGAACGTGCCCGGCGCCGGCCATATCATCGGCGCCAATACGGTCTATCTCTCTAAGCCGGACGGCCTGACCGTCGGCTCATTCAGCACCGGATTGGTCTACGCCCAGTTGGTGGAGATGCAGGGGATTCAGTTCGATCTCGCCAAAATGTCGTGGATCGGCAAGGCCGCATCCGACTCTCGCGTGATGATGGTGACCAAGAAGTCCGGCATCAAAACTCTCGCCGATATGCGCGATCCCAAACGGCAAGTGTTGTTTGCGACTTCCGGCATCGGCTCGGGCTCCAATATCGAAGCCCACATGGTCACGCGCGCCTTCGGGCTGAACTCCAAGATTCTCACTGGGTACGTCGGCAATGAAGGCATGATGAGCATGTTACGCGGGGAGACGCACGCCACGATGGACGGCGCGGAGACCTCGCTGCAGCTCGTCAACAAGGGCGAGGGCGTCATCATGATGCAGTTCGGCAAGGAACTGCCGGACTTCCCGGATGGACGCGATTTCGCGGAAACCGAGGATGCCAGGAAAATCGTCAGCCTTCTGGAAGCACAGTCGCTGTTGGCGCGCATCGCCGCGGGGCCGCCCGGCATTCCGGCGGAACGGCTTGAATTTCTGCGCGATGTCTATCGCAAGACGCTGGAGAGCCCCGAGCTGTTGGCCGATGCCGCAAAGGCGAAACGCACGATCAAGCCGATGTACGGCGAGGACGTGGCCAACGCCATCCAGCGGGCCATGAACCAGCCGGATGACGTGGTCGCATTGCTGAAGTCGCTGGTAACGAAGATCGAGTAGGAATTACCCCGGGATCATCTCTGCGAGCAGCCGGCCGAAGCCCTTGACCGGCTCGCGGATCGACAGTCGGTGCTGGATTTCCCAGCACCGCGCCGGAACCGGATGGATAACCGGGACGCCAAGGTCACGCTCCAGCATGTCGATTACCGGCAGCACGCGCCAGCCGGAGCCAAGCATGTAGATCGCGTCGGCGCCCTTGTGTTTGAGGAACATCTTCTTGATATGGGCGTAGACCATCTCTGACGACAAATTCTGAATCTGATCAAACGGCACATCGATGCCGTCCATGCTGAGCACGTTGAAGCCGGCTTCCTTGAAATATTTCGCGAAGAGATTGTTGATCTCGCCGGTGAAGTAGGTGGCGCCGACAATCTTCTTCGCCTTCAAAGCCTTCAATGCGCGGACATGATTGGTGCCTGAGGTGAACATCGGGATCTTGTATTTCTTTTCCCACTTCTTCAGCAGCTCGGCCTCGCCCTTGTAGCCGAGGAACATGAAGGGCGGCGCACCTTCCGGATGGATCAGGTCGCATTCCAGCTCAGCCAATTCTTTGACCAGAGGCTCGAATGGCTCGACGGAGCGCTTGAATTCTTCGGTCGTGCCCTTGTTGATGCTCAGATAGAGCGGCACGACACCGATGCCCTCCGGCAGCATGCGGATCAGCTCCTCGAGCGAACCCGGACGCTTGGTCGGCTTGATGCAGCCCAGAGTTCCACGCCAACTCGTAAACGCCATTCGTTTTCCCCTTTAGGTGATGAGGACAGCGGCCGCCGGTGAGGGCGCCTCGACCCGTTTCCTGTGACCTTCGTCCGCGTGCCAGCCGAGAATGGCGAGCATGACAAAGAAGCCGATGACATAAGCGATCGCAACATGCCAGCCGTGGCGCAGCCAGAGCCCGACCGATTTCGCTTCGGGATACTGGTTGGCCAGCGCGACACCGGCCGAGGATCCGAACCAGATCATGGAGCCGCCGAAACCGACCGCATAGGCCAGGAAGCCCCAGTCATAACCGCCCTGATTGAGCGCCAGCGCGGTGAGCGGGATATTGTCGAATACCGCGGAAATGAAGCCCAAGCCGAGCGCGGTCTGCCATGAAGCGGCAGGCAGCTTCTCCACCGGCATCATCGAGGCGGCGGTGACCAGGCTTAGAAGGAAGATCGTGCCCTTGAAGGTCTCCGGCATGATCTCCCAATCCGGGCGGCGCAGGGTCGCAGTCACCAGGATCACCGCCCAGACCGCCAAACCGATTACCGGGATCATGTCGAGCAGCGCCGGGAACCGCAGATTTGCGATCACATTGGCCAAAATCGCGATCACCAGAATGGCCGCGACGATGCCGATGCGCGTCCATTCGATATCAAGGCCGCGCGGCGCGTCTTTCGCGATCGGAGAATGGCGGTGCTGCTGCAAAGCCGCCGGGATGCCGAAGATCACCATCGCGACTACCGCTGCGACATAAGCCTCCAGCACCACCAGCGGGCTGACGCCGTCGATCCACATCATGGTGGTGGTGGTATCGCCGACCACGCTGCCGGAGCCGCCGGCATTGGAGGCGGCGACGATGGCGGCCAGGTAGCCGATATGCACTTTGCCGCTGAACACATGCCGCGCCATCGTCCCGCCGATCAGGGCGGCGGCGATATTGTCGAGGAAGCTCGAGAGCACGAAGACCAGGACGAGCAGCACAAAGGCGCCCTTCCAGTCCTCCGGCAAATAGGCCGGCATCACATCTGGTACCCGGCTTTTCTCGAAGTGCCGCGACAGCAGCGCAAAACCCATCAGCAGCAGGAACAGATTGGCCAGGACCACCCATTCGTGCTGCATGTGCAGCGCAAGCCCGACAAAACCGGTGCCGAACTTGAATCCCGTAAAAATGAGCTTGTAGGCGACGATGGTCGCCAAGCCCGTCAGCGCTACTTGCAAGGTGTAGTGATGAAATAGCGCCACGCCCAGCAGCGTGAGCGCGAACAAGATGAAATCGACCGGAATGCCGAGGAGATAAAGCGGTTCAATCATGAGATCAAAAGGACCGAGGCGGATGCGTTCCAGGTGGCAAAAATGAAGCACGCGCGGGAAGCTGACCCTAGCGCACGGCGGCAGCGGAAAGAAATAGTCTTTGTCGCCTGCCGCTGCGGGCTTGACCCGCGCCCGTCTTCTTCCACAATGCCGCGCCTCTTCCGGCGACAACCCTCACGGAAATACAGCCCATGGCTTTTGCGGAGAACAAGGTCGATCTCGCCTCGGAGATCGACGATCTGGTCCTAGCCAACCACATCCTGCACGCCGAAGGAGTGGTGGATTCCTTCGGACATGTGAGCTTCCGCAGCCCGGAGCGACCCGATCGCTTCTTCATGGCGCGCGCCATGGGTCCCAAGCTGGTTACCGCGGCTGACATCATGGAATTCGACGCCGAAGGTGAGCCGGTCGATCGTCAGGGTCGCGGCATCTATAGCGAGCGTTTCATCCACTCCGAAATCTACAAGAAGCGCTCTGACGTTAACGCCGTCATTCACAGCCATTCGCCCGGAGTGATTCCGTTCAGCATCACCGACGTGCCGCTGCGCGCGGTCATGCCGCCGGCCGCCTTTTTGCACACCGGTGTGCCGGTGTTCGAAATTCGCGACGCTGCGGGCATGACCGATATGTTGGTCACCAACGTCAAGCGCGGCCAGGCTTTGGCGGAGCGTCTCGGAAACCATTCTGTCGCGTTGATGCGCGGGCACGGTGACGTGGTCGTGGGCTCCGATCTGCGTCTCGCGGTCGCGCGCGCGGTCTATACCGAAATTAATGCGCGCATCCAGATGCAGGCGGTCATGCTGGCGGCGGGCGGGCGCATCGAATACATGGCGGCGGAAGAATGCGCGCTACGCGAGGCCAATACCGCGGGGCATACACGCGGTTCGGGCATGGGCCAGGACCGGGTCTGGGAAGCGCTGAAAAGCGCATTGGTCGATTGATAACGAAGTCAGGGAGCGAGGACCGATGGTCGGGTACAAGCTGGCGACCTATCAATCCATGCAAGGTCCGCTTGCCGGCATCGTCGTGGAAGAGAGTGTATTCGACGCTGCCGAGCTGAGCGGCCAGGCTTCTTACGCCAGCGTGCTCGGGATTCTGGAAGACTGGCACCGGGCGAACGACACCTTGCAGTCGGCGCTGGCGAAGCGCGGCCAGGAGACGAAGGCGATGCCGCTGGTGCAGACGCGGCTGCGTGCGCCGATCCTGTGGCCCTCGGCGATCTATTGCGCCGGCGCCAATTACAGCGACCACGCGGCGGAAATGGCGAAGCGGGCCAACCGGCCGGAGGAGCCCAACCCCAAAACGCTGGGCCTCAAGCCGTGGCACTTCATCAAGGCCTCGCGCGCGGTGGCCGATCCGGACGCTACGGTCAACGCGTCACGCTATACCCAGAAACTGGATTGGGAAGTTGAACTGGCGGCGGTGATCGGCAAGCCAGCGAAGAACGTTTCGGTGGAACAGGCGCTCGACCATGTGGCCGGTTACACGGCGGCGAACGATCTTTCCGCGCGCGATCTTTCCCGCCGTCCGCATGTGCCCGACACCTCCGCCTTCAAATCGGACTGGATCGGGCAGAAGAGCTTCGATGGCTCCTGTCCGCTCGGGCCGTGGATCGTGCCGGCACAGGACATTCCCGATCCGCATAATTTGGCGATCAAGCTCTGGGTCAATGACGCCATCAAGCAGGATTCCAATACCGGCAAGATGATCTACAACATCGCCGAGCAGATCGCGCATCTGTCATCAGGCATGACGCTGCATCCGGGGGACGTGATCCTTACCGGCACGCCCGCGGGAGTTGGCTCCGCGCGGAATGAATATCTTCGGCCCGGCGATGTGGTGAAGATCGAGATCGAGCGTATCGGCGTCTTGACCACCACGATTGCATGATGCGAACGACTGCTAAGGTTTGATCAACTTGCCGACATTGCCGGAAAGAATCTTCTCGCCGTCCGTGCCCAGTCCGCGCAGCTGCTGCACAAAGTCTTTCACCACATGGCGCTCACGCACCTCCTGCGGATAGTCGGTGGCGAACACGATGCGCGCGGAAGGGATCTCAACCAGCGCGGTTTTGATGGCGGAAATCTCGCAGCAGAAGCCCGCCGTATCGAAGATGATGTTGTTGCGCAGGTAGTAGTCAAAATCCTTTTCCGCCTTCATGCCGTGGCGCGGGTCACCCTGGGTTCCCCAGAATTCCTTGTCGCGGAAGCCGCGGATGCGTCCGAGCATGGAGGAGATTCCGCCGCCGAGATGCGCCATATGCACCGTCAGCTTCGGATGCCGGTCGAACACTCCGGAATCCACCAACCGGATGGTGGCCCCAATCAGCGAAAATTCCCGACCGACCGCGCGCGCCAGATCCAGGGTGTCGAATTGCTTCGTCTGGTTCAACTTCAGCGCCGGATGAACGAAGACGAAAATGCCGAGCCGCTCGGCTTCCGTCCAGAAATCCTCGTAGGCCGGATCGTCGAGATATTTTCCGTCGGTCTCCGAGGTGATGACGACTCCCGGGAAACCGAGTTCGTGCACGCAACGTGACAATTCCTTGAAGGCCTCCTTGCCGCCGAGCGGATGCGCATGCGCGGCACCAATGAAGCGGTCGGGATAATCGCGCTCGGCCTTTTTGGCGTTGTTATTGACGATTTTCGAGGTTTCCAGGTCGGCGCACATGCCGGCCGCGCTGGTGATGAAAGCCGCGTCGATCCCCGAGGCATCCATCATCGCGACATGCTCATCGAGGTTATAAAGCAGGGAGTGGATGGTGTAGCTCGGCGCCCCGTTCTCGTCGTAGCGCAGGATCCGCCGGTCGCCGGGATCCTCTTTGATCAGCTCGCGCGGCGTGAAGTGATGCTGGAAATCGACGATCATGGCAGCCTGCTTGTTGGGGAAAAAGGCTTATTGCCTTCCCCCATCATGCAAATCAAGGGCGTGGCCCGTGGGCAAATGCGGCTTGACGCCGGGCCGCCACACGCTACTTTGCCCGCCGATGTCTCTTCGCCTCGCCAGTTTCCGCGTGAATGGCCGTACCAGCTACGGCGCCGTGACCGACAAGGGCCTTGTCGATATCGGCCGCAAGCTTTCCGCCAAATATCCCACGCTACTCGACGTATTGCGGGCCAATGCGATAGGGGAGGCGCGCCAGGCCGTTTCCGGTCAGCCGGATCATCAGCTAAGCGACGTCGAAATGCTGATTCCGATCCTCGCGCCGGAAAAGATCATTTGCGTCGGGATCAACTATCCGGAACGCAACGAAGAATACAAAGACGGTCGACCCACGCCGAAATATCCGAACCTGTTCGTGCGTTTTCCATCCTCCTTTGTCGGGCATGACCAGCCGCTGGTGCGGCCGAAAGTCTCGGACAAGTTCGATTATGAGGGTGAGATCGTCCTTGTGATCGGGCGCGAAGGTCGCAATGTTCCGAAGGAAGAGGCGCTGAAGATCATCGGCGGGGTGACTCTCGGTAACGAGGGCAGCGTCCGTGACTGGGTGCGGCACGGGACGCTGAACGTCACCCAGGGCAAGAATTTCGACCGCTCCGGAAGCCTCGGGCCGTGGGTGGTCCCGGCCGAGGATGTCGATCCCGGCAAGGGTCTGCATCTCACCACCAAGGTCAACGGCGAATTGCGGCAGGATGACAATACTGCGCACCTGACCTGGGACTTCGCCTGGCTGATAAATTACATCAGCACCTTCACGACCCTCCGCCCCGGCGACATGATCATGACGGGGACGCCCACCGGCGCCGGCGGCCATCACACGCCGCCGAAATGGCTCAAGCCGGGGGATGTGGTGGAAGTCGAGGTTCCGGAAATCGGCGTGCTGCGGAACTCCGTGGTCGACGAGGCCTGAGGCCATCTTGGTCCCGCGCCTGCGGGGGTTTTTACACGCGCAGCCGCATGGTAGCGGTGCGCCACCAGTTATCGGGGATTATCAATGGCCGCATTGAAGCTTAACTTCGCTGCATCGCTATACGATCGTCTGCAGCCGCTTTACACCGGCGAGATCAGGCCGGAGGGCATTGACCTCAACTTCATTCCGATCGAACTCCCGCGTCCGATTTTCGACCGCATGTCGGGTGGAGAGGAATTCCACGTTGCCGAGTATTCCAGCTCCGAATACATCCAGCGCTACGCCGCCGGAAAGTGCAATTTTATAGCGATACCGGTGTTTCCATCGCGCTCTTTCCGTCATGACGTCATCGGCATCAACAAGCATGCCGGTATCAACAAGCCAAAGGATCTCGAAGGCAAGCGCATCGGCGTTGCGCTCTACACCATGACCGCGGCGATCTTCGTCCGTGGCCTCCTAAGCGACGAATACGGCGTTGATTTCTCCAAATGCAAATGGGTGCAGGGCGCGATCAACACGGCTGGCTCGCACGGCGATCCGCATGTGCTACCGTTGTTGAAGCAGCCGGATCTCACTTACGCGGACCCGCGAAAGTCGCTCGACGACATGCTGGTCTCGGGCGAGGTCGATTGCACCATGGGCACCAGCATTCCCCGTTCGATCCTGAGCAATCCAAACGTCGGCCGGCTCCTGCCGAACTATTATCAGGACGAGAAGGACTACTACAAGAAGACCAAGATCTTCCCGATCATGCACCTCGTCGCCATCCGCAAGGACGTCTACGAGAAGCATCCCTTTGTCGCGACCAGTCTCTACAACGCCTTCGTGCAGGCCAAGATTCTGGCGCTGAAGAAGATGTTCTCCACGCGTGCGCTTCGCTACATGATGCCGTTCCTGCCGGCGCAACTCGACGAAATTCGCGATGTCTTCGGCGACGATCCCTGGCCCTATGGCGTCGAGGATAATCGCCCAACGCTTGAAGCGCTGGTGCGATACATGCAGGAGCAGCATTTCATCGCCAAGAAGATGCCGGTCGAAGATCTATTCGCAAAGACTTACGGGCACACCGAGCCGGCATTCTGATCACGGAGATCCAACTGCCATGAATAAAATCGACGCGATCATGGATGACCTCGTGATCGCCAATCGCATTCTCGCGCGCGAAGACGTGGTGGATGCCTATGGCCATGTCAGCATCCGCCATCCCGACAAGCCCAATCATTTCTTCCTCGCGCGTTCGCTTGCGCCGGAACTGGTGACGCGCGACGACATTGTCGAATTCGGCATGGACGGTGAGCCGGTGCGTGACGAAAAGCGTCCGCTCTATCTCGAACGTTTCATTCACGCCGGTATTCTGGAAGCGCGGCCGGATGTAATGGCGGTGGTACATGCGCATGCCGAGGACATCCTTCCTTTTGGCATCGCAACAGATATGCCGCTGCGGCCGGTGATCCATGCCGGCAGCTTCATCGGCGCGAATGTGCCGGTGTGGGATATCGCGGATAAATTCGGCGACACCAATGTGCTGGTTTCCAATATAGAGCAGGCGCGGGATCTGGCGAAAAAGCTCGGGGGCAACAATGTGGCGCTCATGAGCGCTCACGGTTTTGCGTCGGCCTCCAAATCGCTGATCGAGGTCGTGCGCATGTCGGTCTATCTGCCGCGCAATGCCCGCGTCCTGCAGAACGCCAAGGTGCTCGGCGGCAAGATCAGATACTTGTCGCAAGGCGAGATCGACGCCCGGAATAGGGGCTATAGTCCTTATTCCACCGAGACTTGGCGCACCTGGGAATACTGGGCGAACAAGGCCGGCTGCGGCCACCTGCTCAACCGGCCGGATGGCGGGCCGATCTACGTCCACGATCACAAACACGAACATAAGTAAGCCGCGCGGCGGCCGGAGATAGCAAATGAAGCTCGCGAGCTATGGAGTGGACGGCAAGCCTACTTTCGGCGCCGTGGTCGGTGATGGCGTGGTCGATTTGAGCCGCCGCCTCAAAGGCAATTACCGCACCCTGCGCCACGCGCTGGAACAAGGCGCGTTGGACGAAATGCGCACCGCGGTGACAGGTGCCGAGCCCGACCACAAGCTGACGGATGTGCGGTTCCAGCCGGTCATCACCAACCCGAAAAAGATCCTCTGCGTCGGGATCAACTACAAATCCCACGCCGCGGAATCCGGCCATGATGCACCGGAACTGCCGAATATCTTCACACGCTTCACCGATACGCTCGCCGCGCACGAAGGCGCGATGGTGAAACCCAAAGCGTCGAATAATTTCGATTTCGAAGGCGAGCTTGCGCTGATCATCGGCAAACCGGGTCGCGCGATCAAACCTGAGGACGCGCTGAGCCACATCGCCGGCTATACCTGCTTCTGCGATGGCAGCGCCCGCGACTTCACCAAATACTCGCTGGTCGCGAGCAAAAATTTCCCGCGCACCGGCCCGCTTGGTCCCTGGTTGGTGACGACCGACGAAATTCCCGATCCCACCAAGCTGGTGCTGAAGACACGGTTGAATGGCCAGGAGATGCAGAAGTCGGGCACCGACATGCTGATCCATGACATCCCGGCAATCATCGCCTTCTGCTCGAAATTCACCGAGCTCTCGCCGGGCGACGTCATCGCTACCGGGACACCGGAAGGCATCGGCGGCAAGCGCAATCCGCCGGTCTGGATGAAGGCCCGCGACGTGCTGGAGGTCGAAATCTCCGGCATCGGCACGCTGCGCAGCCGCATTGTCGACGAGAAATAGTTCGGCGCTCCGCACGCGCGGCAAGTGGGCTCGTTTTTTCCCACCGGGCCAAAGATCATGGATCGAGAAAACAGTAGCGCTGCGCTGAGCTCGTTTCTTTTCGGCAAATCGATACTCGGGCATCTTTGCGAAGTCGTTCGACCGCCGCTGCGGCGCTCGGTCGAATTCCCATTGGCCTTTAGGGCAATATCGCTGGAGCTGACCTGGCGGCAAAACTGCCCTGATGGACAATGTGCTGAAAACCTCGCGGCAAATTCACGAGCTGAATGGAGGCGCGGCGGATCGCGTGCCGGTTCATTGCCCCCGCATCTCCCCCCAGTCTTCTCCGGGAAGCCCGAGCGCCCGCATTTGGTGGGCTCAGAATCCCACATTGGAAACTGACCCCGCGGTCCGTTACCCGCCATACCCTCCAAATCCAGCGCCGTAGGGCTCAACCAGCCCATTTCTTTATGCCAAGGCATAATTGCGGGAATAGAAAAATGAGAACGTCGACGATCCTGTTTCTCGCCTCCGCTGTCGTCTTTACACCGCTGCACGTGGCAGTTGCGCAAGCACCGGCGGCGGGCGCGCAGCAACCCGCCGCCAAGCCGGCGGAACAACTTCTCAAGGCCGACCAGTTGGACCAGCTTGTGGCGCCGATCGCGCTCTACCCGGATACGCTGCTTGCCGAGGTTCTCATGGCCTCGACCTATCCGCTGGAAGTCGTGCAGGCCGAGCGCTGGGCGACCGCGAACAAGGCCCTCAAAGGCGATCAGTTGAAAGCCGCGGTCGACAAACAGCCATGGGATGAAAGCGTGCGCTCGCTGGTTGCTACGCCATCGGTACTGTCGGACATGAGCAAGAAACTGGATTGGACGCAGAAGCTTGGGGATGCCGTGCTTGCCCAGCAGGCCGACGTGATGGATGCCGTCCAGCGGCTACGGAGCAAGGCGCAGGCTAACAAGACGCTGGACTCGACGAAGGAGCAGAAGGTTTCGGTCCAGAAGCAAGCGAACAAGGAAATCATCGTTATCGAACCGGCGGTACCCAACACGATCTATGTTCCTTATTATGATCCTGCCGTCGTCTATGGAGCATGGGCTTACCCGGCCTATCCGCCCTACTACTTCCCGCCGCCCGGATATCTCGCCGCTGGAGTCATACGAACGGGACTTGTCTTCGGCGCAGGTTATGCCATCGGCCGATGGGCCTGCGGGGGAAACTACTGGGGCGGCGGCGTCAATTGGGGCGGCAACAACATCAACGTGAACCGGAATACCAACGTCAACATCAACAACAACTGGCAGCACAATTCCGCGCACCGCCATGGCGTGAAATACAATAATTCGAATGTGCAAAATAAATACGGCAGCAACAACAATATCCGGAACAGCAGCAATCAACGGGATGATTTCCGCGGCCGCGATGGCAACCAGGTGAATAAGCCCGGAGGGGACCGCGGCAACGCGGGCGACCGGGGGCAGGGCAATCGTCCGAATGCCGGCGACCGCGCTCCTAATCGGCCAAATACGGCAGACCGCACCCCTAACCGGCCGGACTCCGGCAGCCGGCCATCGTCAGCTGCAAATCGTCCTGCACCTAAGGGGCCGCAACGCGATAGCGGACTGGGCAATATCCAGTCCGGTAAAGTCGCTCACCAACAGAGCAACCGCGGACAAGCAAGCCTCGGCGGACGGGGTGGCGGCGGGGGTTCGCATATGAGCGCCGGTCGAGGCGGCGGTGGTCACGCCGGGGGCGGCGGCGGACGAGGCGGCGGCGGACGAGGCGGCGGTGGTCGCCGATAGCGGGAGAAATAGCAAGCTCGCACTTCGGCATATTTGCATCATCGGTGAGACGATCATGAACCAGATCAACTTTTTCACACGGCGTCAGCGCCATTCGTTCATCGGCAAAATGGCATTTCTGGCTGCCGGCATTTTTGTCTTTGGGTCGATTTCCATCGCCCATGCCCAGCAATCCTTCGAAACACCGGAAGAAGCGGCAGCGGCGCTTGCCAGCGCTGTCAAAAATGACTGGCCGAAGGGGGTGATTGCTGTGCTCGGGCCCGGCGGCGCCGATATCGTCTCGTCAGGCGACGCGGTTGCGGATGAAAACATCCGCGCGGCGTTCCTCGCCGCCTATGACGCCAAGCATCAGGTGTCCAAGCAGGGTGAGGACTTCGCTGAGCTATTCATCGGCCCAGAGGACTATCCGCTTCCGATTCCGCTTGTCCGCAAAAAAGGCGCCTGGCAGTTCGCCGGCGCCGCCGGCAAGTTGGAGATTTTGTACCGGCGCATTGGCCGTAACGAACTTGCCACGATCCAGGCGTGCCTCGCCTATGTCGACGCGCAGAACGACTACGCGGAAAAGGATCCGACAGGCGCCGGCATGCCCATCTACGCGCAACGCATCGTCAGCAGCCCCGGCAAGAAGGACGGTCTCTACTGGCCTGGTGACGACAGTCCGCTGGGTGAGCTCGTCGCGCGGGCAACGGCTGAGGGTTACCGGCCCGGCGGCGAACGCGCACCGTTCCACGGATACTATTTCAAGATCCTGACGCGGCAGGGCGCGTCGGCTCCCGGCGGCGCGATGAGTTATGTCGTTCGCGGCAAAATGATCGGAGGCTTCGCCCTGGTGGCCTATCCGGCCGAATACGGGAATTCCGGCGTGATGACATTCCTTGTCAATCACATGGGCGAAGTCTTTCAGAAGGACCTGGGTAGGTACACGACAAGGCGCGCCGCACGGATGACGACATTCTACCCCAATCCAACATGGACCAAGGTAGTCGTTAATGAGGCGTCGCAATAGCGGCGTCGGCGCGCATAACTTTTTTATTGCGTTCGGCAGCCAATTCTTGGGCGGCCCTCGCTCGCCCAATTAATTGGTCGCGACCACACGCGTCCCAACCGGAACGCGATTGAAAAGGTCGATAACGTCGTCGTTTACAAGTTGAAAGCATGAGAGTGCGGAGCCCATCCCGATTGCCTTGCTAATTCCGTGGATGCGTCTTTCGTCTCTTTCCAGGTACAAGGCCCGCGCACCTAATGGATTTGCGTTCCGGGTGAGTAAATCGACCTGTCCGCTTGGTGCGGCGTCGTCCCATCCCGGAAATTCTTCCTTCTCTGAAATTTGATACAGTCCGACCGAGTTTGCGCATTTGCGACCGATCCCGATGCTGTAGCGCAAGGCAACAACGTTCGGGCGGACGAGATACAAGAATTTCTGGGATTTGGAGATAACCAGCGCCCCGGGAGGATGGGTCGTCCGGTAATAAACGAGTTGGCGTCTGAGGGTGTAAGGGCGTTGATCGGCGCCGGGGCTCGGAACTTCGACGTTGGTGTCTGACGCTTTTGTTTGGGAGAGGCGATCCTCAGGGTAGGGCGAGGGCTTCGCCTTATTTTGCATCCAGTACGACAGTCCGATGCCGGCGCTGATGGCTATCGCAAGAACAATCGAAACGACCGCAGCGGTATTCCATAGCAAACCAGAGCGTTGCCTCAGAATGATCGTGTTCGTTCTTGCAGGCCGGAAAAGGGATCGTATCCAATCAAGGCTTGGCAATTCCCACCTTCCGCGTTTGGCGACATCGTTCCTCAGGAATTCGCTTTCGATACGCTGAATTGCGTCTTCCAAGGAAAGTAATTCTTTTGAGAGGCGGGTATTGTCAGAGTCCGCGAGGCGGTCCGAAATGATGTGTCGTGCACGATTGTAGATAGCAGCGCGGGTTTGCGGCTCGTTCGGATTTAGGGCCGCAATCGCGGGATAGAGGACTGAAAAGTAATCCATCAGATTTCTGCCTATGAAGGTCAGCGTATTGGCGGCCCGTACTGGATTCCACCTTGCGTCCAGAGGCTATTTAGGCCACGCGGAATACCGAGTTTGGTGTTGGTGCCGACGTTGCGTTCAAAGACCTCGTCATAGTTTCCGACCAACTTGATAATTCGCGCAGCCCAATCCTTACTGAGTCCGGTTGAAGGTCCGAAGTCGCCTTCGACACCTACCAGCCTCCTCACCTCAGGCTTTTCCGACTGCAGGGCTCTATCGATGGTCTGAGAGCTCACTCCAAGCTCTTCTGCATTCAACATCGCGAAGTGCGTCCATTTCACGATATTAAGCCATTGGTCGTCCGCTTGTCGCACCACGGGGCCTAGCGGTTCTTTGGAAATGATGTCAGGCAAGATTACGTGACTGTCAGGGTCTGTCAGTTTCAGCCGTTGCGCGTGCAACTGCGAGATATCTGAGGTCAGCACGTTGCAGCTCGACTTTTCGTAAGCCTCGAGCGCTTCGCTTGCGGTGGGGAACGCGAGCAGCTCATGGGCCATCTTGTTGCTGGAAAAATAATCCGCCACGTTCAGTTCCGTTGTGGTGCCCGACTGAGCACAAACAACCTTCCCGCTGAGCTCAAGACCGGAATCGATCTTGAGAGCACGCCTGATCATGAAGCCCTGTCCGTCGTAATAAGTGACGCCGGCAAAATTGAATCCGAGCGATGTCTCGCGCGACATGGTCCAGGTGGTATTGCGCGAAAGGATGTCGATGGCGCCGGATTTAAGCGCCTGGAAGCGGTCGCCGGTAGAAAGGGAAACGAACCGGACTTTTTTCGGGTCGTTGAAAATAGCAGCCGCGAGCGCGCGGCAGAAATCGACGTCGAAACCGGTCCATTCGCCGTTTGGATCGGCAGACGAAAAGCCGTAGAGGCCTTGCCCGACGCCGCAGATCACGGATCCGCGTTCCTTGATTAATTGCAGCGTTTGGGCGTGCGCGACATGGCCGCCGGATAGAATCACAAGGGACAGGAGAACAATGAGCTTTTTCATGACAAGGGCACCTTGTTGCGCGTAGCAGTCAACCACAGGGGCTGGCTAAAGTGCGGCAGCATGTCGGACGACGACTTTGGTGCCGACGGGAACGCGGTCATACAGGTCCATGACATCCTTATTGACCAGGCGAAAGCAGCCGGAAGACACGGCGTGCCCGATAGTCTGCGGCTGGTTGGTTCCATGGATTCGGTAGACCGTATTGCCGAGATACATGGCCCGAGCTCCCAGGGGATTGCCGGGACCACCCGCCATAAAGCGCGGCAAGTAAGGCTGCCGTTCGATCATCTCAGGCGGCGGCGTCCAATCGGGCCATTCGGCCTTTCGCGAAATCTTAAGCAACCCGGCCCACTGAAATCCATCCCGTCCCACACCAATACCATAGCGCAACGCGCGATTGCCGCCTTGGACAACGTATAAAAACCTCTCTGATGTATGAACAATGATTGTGCCGGGGATTTCAGTGGAGCGGAAGAAGACGGACGTGCGCTGAAACGCCGGCGGTAGTATTTCGTCTTGAATGCCTGGCTCAAGTCCTGGCTGTTCCTCAATGGAAAGTTCCTGTCGTTGCTGCAGTGCTGTAGAAACACCCTGTGCTTGCACCGAAAATGGAATGAGTAAAAAGACCATAAGCAATGGAACGAAAAACTGCTGACGAAGACGTTCGGCAACGCTGAGGGGATTCTTATAGCCCTTGACCGCCGCAGAAGAATCTTCGGGTCCGCCCATAGGGATGCTCACAATTGCCATCCGAGCCTCGGTTTTCATGCGTATTATTGATGCGCTTGCGAGCGCCGATATTGCCCTTAGGGCCAATATCGGATTGTCGTCTCATAGTATGTTGCAGTGAGCGCTAAATCGCCGCTCGAGGTAGGGCGTTGACGCAAAGTCGGGGCGACCGGGGAGAGCCGGAGAGGCTCCGCGGCCTGACCGCTACGTTTTCGGCTCGACACTATCCTTGATGGACTGCCGAGTTAATTTCCCCAATCAAAATTTTTGCATCGACCGGCTTTACGAGAAATGTGGCGGCGCCGGCGGATTTGCAGCGCTCGCGCAGTCCCGGTTCGTTGAAGCCGGTCATCATGATCGTTGGGATGTGAATTCCCGCGCGCACCAGATGACGCTGGAGCTCCAGACCGGTGACCTCCGGCATGTGTAGATCAAGGACGAGGCATTCCGGAGGAGCTTCTTTGACGGATTTCAGAAACTCCCGCGCCGAACCGAAGGTCGTGATGTCAAACGACGAGGCAGAAAGCAGTCGCGCCAGCGCTTTGCGAACCGACGCATCGTCGTCCACGATTGCCACGCGGGTCGGAGCCTTCGCCATGCGTCCACCCTCGGGCGGCTTGCTGGCCCTGTCGAGTTGGCCAAAGGGCCTACGTTTACCGCAGGCAGCCTTAACCGGAGGGTCGCAGCCCGGCCCGTTCGGTCAGGCGCACGAGCTCGGCCACGCTTCGCACTTGCAGTTTCGCCATCACGCGCCCGCGGTGGACCTTGATCGTTTTCTCGACGGTGCCGAGTGTCGCCGCGATCTGTTTGTTCAGCCGGCCGAGCACGACATGATCCAGCACCTGGCGCTCGCGCGGGGTTAACCGGGCAATCATTCGGTCGAAGACTTCCCGATTGGTCCGGGCGCCGCGGGCCTCTTCATCTTTCTGCCGCGCGCGGTCCACTGCGGTCAGCAGTTGCGTACCGTCGACCGGTTTGGTCAGAAAATCCACGGCGCCGGCTTTCATGGCGCGCACGCTGCGTGCGATGTCTGCCGTACCCGTGAGGAAAATGACCGGCCGTCCTGGATCGCGCTCGGCCAAATCTTGCTGCAGGGCCAATCCGTCAAGGCCGGGCATCGTCAGGTCGAGGATGATACATCCCGGAATCTCGGGATCATATTCGGCCAGGAAGTGCTGCGGGGAGGCGTAAGCCCGGGTTTCGTATCCGGCCACTCGCAGCAATCGGGCCAAGGCTTTCAGCACACCCCCGTCGTCGTCGACAAGAAATGTCACAAAACTCATGACGCAACTCCCCTGTTACGATACGAGACGAGCTTGCTCTGCTGGAATCACGAGGGTGGCCGTCGCGCCCTCGCCGGGATTGTTCTGGAGGTCCAGCGTGCCTCCGTGCACCTTCATGATTGAGGAACAGATGGCAAGTCCAAGCCCCAGGCCGCGCTCCTTGGTCGTGAAGAAGGGCTGAAAGATACGCTCGTCGTGGATCGGCACCAATCCTGTCCCCCGGTCCGAAATGTCAATTGATATTTTGCCTTCCTCGATTCTCCTGGTGCGTATCGTCACGATACGACGAGAAGATGACACATCATGCATAGCCTCGATGGCATTCATGATGAGGTTGAGCAAAACCTGCTGTAATTGCACGGGATCGCCCGATGTTTGGGGCAATTCCCTCGTGAGACTGCAATCACATCTAATACGCCTGGCGATCAGCTCGTTGTCGAGCAGCTGCAGCGTCGAGCCGACCAAGTCATTGACATTTAGCGATTCGAACTTTGCTTCGCCTTTTTTCAGCATCGCGCGCATGTGATGGATCACATTGCCGGCGCGGGTGTCGTCAGAAATAATATCGTCAATCGCGGCCGCGACTTCTGCGAGATCGGGGCGGTCATTTGTCATGAGAAGCTTGGCGGCCTGGGCATTCGAGAGGATCGCCGTCAGCGGCTGCGTAAGTTCGTGGGCAAGGCTGCCCGACAGCTCTCCCAGTATCGACACGCGCATCAGGTGCGCAAGGTCGTGTCGCTGTTGGGCCAGCTCGTTTTGAGCCGCTTTCTGGCTTGTGATGTCGGCGAACGTTCCGCTTAACTGGATCCTCTCCCCGCGCTCGTTGCGATCTGCGCGGGCGCGGGCGCGGACCCACCGAATTGTGCCGTCTCGCCGGACAATACGGAATTCCTTGTCGATCAGCCGATCCGACAAAGCCGCGGAACGGATCGCGCTCCGAACTTCCGGTTGATCGTCCGGGTGGATCACATCGACGATCGACTGCTTGGTTACGGATTTGTCGGGAACGAGGTCGAACATCTGTCGGCCATGATCGGTGATCCAGAACTGGTCGGATCTGTAGTTAAAGTTCCAAAGAGACAGGTCGGCCGCCACGGCGGCAAACGCCATGCTTTCTTCGCTTTTGCGGACGGCCTGTTCGGCACGCCAAGTCTCCTCGATCGCTGCCCCGAGCAGCAGCACGGGTATTGCGAGGCCGATAAGGAAGGCTTGGATGGCAAACACGCTTTCTTCGGGAGTTTCACCTGTGAACGGATTAGGTCCGTTCAGCGCTCGCCACAGCAGGGCGATAACGACAACCAGCATCGCCCCGCTCACGCCCTTGGCGCCAAAGCGAATGGCCGACCACAGGATCAGGGGGAGCGGCAAGTACAAAAGCGCGGGCAGCAATCCGTCAGCAGCGTCACCTTTGCTGCTTTCGAAAGCCACGGCGCAAACGAGAAATAAACCGGCAGTCAAAATGGAGCCTTCGATCGCCACTCTTGCCGGCAAACGGGTGAGTGGGCCGTTACGGCTGCCTAGCCACGTCAGAGCCACCGTCCCGAGCGCCAGACTAGAAACGGCGTTCGACACCCACCACTGCGCCCAAAACGTCCAATAATCGGAGACGCTGCCGCCCCCCAAAATCGGCACGAAGGCGCCGCCAAGGGCGACCAGCGCCGGGCTCGCCACTGCCGTGATCGCAATGTAGAGACAAGTTTTGCGCAGGCTGTCGAACCAGGGAAGCGGGCCCAGCAGATAGCGGGCGGCACTGGCATTGACGAGCGCAACAGCACAGTTGGTCGCAAAGGCGACGAGCAGTTGCGATGGGGGCATCCCGACGCCCAGCTCGGCGATGACATGGGCAGGAAAAACCGCAGACAAATACAGCCACCACAGCCTCGGCGGCGCCAGCAGTAAGGCACAGAACAGCACGATGTTCGGCGGCCAGAATGGCGCGAAGATGCGGTCTGACAAAGTACCGATCAGGAAAGCCGCTTCGGCACCGAGTAGATAAAGCACGGCCACCACGGCGGGGCCCGCGAGGAGGGGTCCCCATGCTCGAGTTCGGCCGCTAATAGAAGGGAGGGCCAGCGTGCTCATGGCCGGTTATCCATGAGGCGGTGGGGGAAATTAAGGCGGGGAGCGAGGCAGTCGACAGACACAACAAGAAGTTCGCCGGCTTCTGCACCGTGTAAGACATCAGCTTGGGCGTGACTAATTTTGCCCATGAAACGCGACGTAAGTTCGGAACCGCACCCAGTATCCTTTAATGAATACGGTCGGTTGTAAAGCGTGTTTTGGAGGCAGTTCCTTGCAGGCTGCAAGGCATGGCCTAACGCCTAGGATTTTATCATTTGCAAGCCTTTTGGACCTTGGACCCTCGAAACGGCCCGCATAATTTAGCCTTAAGCTTCGGGCCTCGAACGCTGTCGGGCGTTGTAGGGGTGGGACTCGTGAAGTTAGCGCACTCGCTGCGGAGCCGCGCATCACGCGCCGCCGTCGAGCACGCGCAAATAATGGCCGCAAGTTCTCAAAAAAAAGCGCCGCCCGAAGGCGGCGCTTTTCGTTGTCAGCTAGCGGGAACGCTCAGGCGACGATCTGCTCGACCTTGCCGTCGGCGCCCTTACCTTGCGAGCGGTACTGGCCGATATTCTTCAGCAACGCGGAGTCGGACACGGTGTAGAGCACCGCGTCGTTCTTGCCGGTATTGACGTGGCGGCGCCACTGGAAATTCGGCACCACCATGATGTCGTTCTCTTCCCAGTCGTAGCGCTTGCCGCCGATCTCCGAATAACCGGAGCCGGCCATCACCACGATGAAGGTGCTGCAGGTCTCGCGCTTGAACTTCAGCTCCTCGCCCGGGCGCAGCAACTGAACTTTGTAATCCAGGGTCGGATAGACCGGCTTGCCGGTGACCGGATTGACCAGCTGCATCTGGATGCCTTCATAGGCATCGCCCTGTTCTTTGCGCAGCTTGTCGAGGGCGGCGCGCAGGTCGGCGCCACGGTAGTGGAACATCGGGGTCGGGTCCTGACCCCAGCCGCGCTGGTGGTTGACGAAGGTCGGCCGCAGGCCGCCGTTGCCGTAGAGCCGCGAGGAATGACCGTCTTGGTAAATGGTGGGCTGGCTTTTCTCGTTGCTGCCCGGCGCTCCCTCATACTCCTGGTCGACCCAGGCGCAGTCGAGGAATTCCATCAACGGCCAGTCCAGCATGTCGATCCAGATGACCGGCGCCTTCGCGTCGTTGGCGTGGTCATGCCACGTGCCGTTCGGCGTCAGGATGATGTCGCCCCGCACCGCCTCGCAGCGCTCGCCTTCCACATTGGTGAAGCCGCCTTTCTCTGACAGGATGGTGCGGCTGGCATTCGGGCTGTGAATATGCGCCGGGGCGACGTCGCCGGGGTTGTAGATCGAGATGGCGCAGCGGATGGTGTTGGTAACCTGCAGGCGTCCGCCGAGGCCGGGGTTCGTGAGCAGGATGCTCTGGCGGTCGGTGAATTCGATCGGCGAGACTTCGGCCTCGCTGGCGATCCCAGCGATGCGGTTGAGGAAGGGGCTGTACTCCTTCCAGCGCCAGCGGTGGGCGGCTGTCTTGAGCTGATTGGCCGCCACGCGGCCGCTTGCCAGCGGCGCGATACCCGTGTCGCCACCGGTGTCCGCAAACCAGGGCAGTTGCGCCGGCGCGTTCATCTGGGTGCGGACCCAGATGTGATGGCTAGACGCGTCTTGATTGAGCTGCTCAAGCAGTTGGCGCGCCTTCTGGATCGGCGCGGGTGCTTCCTGCGTGGCGACGGCCATTTTACGTCTCCCTGAGAGAAAAGGTTGCCCGACCAGCCGGGCTCTAGGATCAATTATAGTCCTGGTTTGGCTTTTGCAACGAAGCGGCGCGCATTGCACCCTCGCGAAAAACGATAGCTATCAATTGATCGCGATTAACGCGCTGACAAGAATTGCTGCAGTGCACCGGTGAAGTTTCCGGGCTGTTCGAGATTGGAAAGATGTCCGGCACCTTCCAGTTCGACCAGTTTGGACCCGGGAATCGCAGCGTTGATCGCCTTTATGCCCGGGACGGTGGCGTCCTTCGTGCCGACGATGAGCAAGGTGGGCGCACTGATGCCCGGCAGCCCAGGGCGCAGGTCATAATTGGCGAGCGCGCCGGCGCAGCCGATGAAGCCTTTGACCGGAGTCTTGCGGATCATGTCGCAGGCTTTCTGAAATACGGCTGGATTGCTCTCGATGAATTCCGGCGGGAACCAGCGCCGGGCGGTAGCGTCCACCAGCGGCTCGATCCCGTCCTTCTGCGCGATGGCGATGCGCTCTTCCCATTGCTGGGCGGACGCGGGCGAGGAGGCAGGGCCGCAGTCGCAGACGATAAGCCGGTCCACGCGGTCCGGGTGGTTTGACGCCAGCGCCAGCCCGGTCATCCCACCCATCGATATCCCGACAAAATGCGCACGCTTGATCGAGAGCGCATCGAACAGGCCAATCACATCGGCAACCAGCAGATCAAAATTATAGCGGCCGTCCGTGGCCTCGGTGCCGCCATGGCCGCGATGGTCATAGCGCAAAATCCGGAAGGATTTATTCAGCGCCGCGGCTTGCTCGTCCCACATCGACAGATTGGTGGCGAGGGAATTGGAGAAGGCGAGCCAAGGCGCGCCTTCGGGACCTTCGATCCGATAATTAAACGTGATGCCGTTCGCCTTGATTTGCATGAGGTGCGTGAATCCTTTTTGGAACGTGATTAGCCGCGCGCGTTTCCGAGAAAATCCTTCAGCAGCGCGAGCAGCGCCGCGGGACCGGTGGTGGGCATGAAATGTCCGGCATCGATGGCTTCGAAACGCGCGTTCGGAATTTTGCTGGCGATCTCCTGGCTGCCGGCGAGGGGTCGCACGGTGTCCTGGCGCCCGCCCACCACCATGGTCGGGACGTTGATGGCCGGCAGCATGCTGACGACATTGGTGCGCGCCAGCATGCGGTTGGCATGGGCGAAGCCGACCGGATCGTTGGCGAGAAAGCGCCCGCGATAGCTTTCGTAGGTTTCACGATCGGTCAGTTCCGGCGGATAGGATTTCTCCAGCGTGATCGCCAACACGCCGCGCATGCCATCGCGCTCGGCAAGATCGGCGCGGTCGTTGAGCGCGCCCGCGCGGCTCGGATCGACGCCCAGGGCGGGGTTGCACAAAACGAGCGAGGCGACGTCGTTCGGATGCCGCTCGCGGAAGGCGAGCGCCTGCGTGCTCGCGGCCGCCACGGCGACAATGTGATAGGGCGGCTCGAGCTTCAATTCCGTCAGCAAGCCTCCGAGATCATCGACGGCTGTGTCGTTGCTGAATTGCGGCCGGGTCTTTTCCGTCAGTCCGGCGCCGCGCTGGTCATAGCGCAACACGCGAAAGTTATCGGTCAGCCCGGGTGTCACCTTGTCCCAGCTGTGGAGTGTTCCCCCCATCTCGTGCAGGAGCAGGACGACAGGCCCCTTTGCGCCCTCGAGCTTGTAATGAATGCTGATCCCGTTGGCGGTCGTGAAAGGCAATGTCAGATCCTCCGATGGCTGTAATTTCGGCGGGGACTTTATGGCATCGAGATCAGTCAATCCAGACTTCGCAGGCCGAATAAGACGGCTGGACCACGAGGCGGTTTTCCCGGTTAAATAGATCAAAACGTCAGGAGGAACGCATGATTTCTCTCACCGTCAACGGCAAGCCACATCGGGTGGATGCTGATCCGGCCACGCCGCTGCTGTATGTGTTGCGCAACGATCTGCAGATGAATGGCGCCAAGTTCGGCTGCGGTCTCGGTCAATGCGGCGCCTGCACGGTGATGATCGACGGCGAGGCGCATTTCTCCTGCGTGACGCCGGTTTCCAGCGTGCAGGACCGGCCGATCAAAACGGTGGAGGGTCTTGGTACGGCGGACGATCCCGGGCCGCTGCAACGCGCCTTCATTGAAGAGCAGGCGGCGCAATGCGGCTATTGCATTGCTGGCGTGTTGATGCGGGCGCAGGCTCTGCTGGAGAAAAATCCAGCGGTCTCGGAAGCTGAAATCCGCGCCGGGCTGTCACCCAATCTCTGCCGCTGCGGCACCCATGCGCGCATCGTACGCGCGGTGCGCCGGGCGGGCGCCGCGATGCAGCGCGCCGATGCCAATCGTCAAACCAAGGGAGCCGCCCAATGAACGCGCCGCTCTCGATCGACATTTCCCGCCGCGGCCTGCTCGCCGGCGGTGGTGCTGTTGTCGTCAGCTTCTCGCTGTTCGGCATGAGCGAAGTCACCGCACAGACCGTGCCGCAGCCGGGCGCGGCCGTTCCCGACAACGCCATGCTGGATTCCTGGATCCGCGTGGACGCACAAGGCGTGGTGACCGTTTACACCGGCCGCACCGAATTCGGGCAGGGCGTGAAGACCGCGATGATCCAGCTCGCGGCCGAGGAACTCAATCTCGATCCGCAAAGCGTGAAGATCGTCAGTTGCGATACCGCGCTGACGCCGAATGAAGGCTATACCTCCGGCAGCCGCGCCATGGCGGATGGCGGCGTTTCCGTCCGCGCAGCGGCCGCGCATCTGCGCGAGATATTGCTCAATGCGGCTGCGCCTAAACTCAGCGCGGATGCCGGGCAGCTGAAGCTGGAGAAGGGCAGGATCGTCGCGCCGGGCGGCCAGAGCGTCGGTTTTGGTGACCTGGTCGCCGACGACGTGATGCATGTGAAGCTGAATCGGCAAGCCAAGCTTAAGGACCCGAAAACTTACAGCGTCGTCGGCAAGGAATTTGCACGCGTCGATATTCCGGCGAAGGTAACCGGCGGCGTTGCCTTCCTGCAGGACCTGCGATTGCCCGGGATGGTACATGCCCGCGTCGTACGTCCGCCGAGCTACGAAGCACGCCTGCGCTCAGTCGATACTGCGCAGGTCGAGAAACTTCCGGGCGTGCTGAAGGTGGTGCGCGACGGCAGTTATTTGGCCGTCATTGCGGAGAAGGAGTTTCAGGCGATCACGGCGATGCGCGCGCTGGCTGCCGCGGCGCAATGGGAGGAGCAGGCCAAACTGACCGATTATCCCGCTCTCTATGACTTCCTGCAAACAACGCCATCCGACAAAGTCAATGTGCTGGATACCAAAACAAGCCCGGCGCCGAGTGGCCGCGTCATTGAGGCGACTTATCGCCGTCCCTTCCAGATGCACGGCGCCATCGGTCCTTCATGCGGCGTCGGTTGGTTCCAGGACGGCAAGCTGACGGTCTGGGCGCATAATCAGGGCGCCTATCCGCTGCGCCAGGCGGTATCCGAATTGGTGAAGCTGCCGGAAGACCAGATCCGCTGCATCCATATGGAAGGGCCGGGCTGCTACGGCCACAACGGCGCGGATGATGCCGGCGGCGACGCGGCGGTTCTGGCGATGGCTTTCCCTGGACGTCCGGTGCGGGTGCAATGGATGCGCGAAGATGAGCATGCCTGGGAGCCTTACGGCTCGGCCATGGTGACCAAGGCGCGGGTGTCGCTCGATGACACCGGCAACATCGTTGATTGGCATTATGACGTGTGGAGCATGGCGCATTCGACGCGGCCCGGCGGCGCCAAGAGCATGGCCGCCGCCTGGTATCGCGAGCAGCCTTTGACGCTGCCGCCGCCGCGCGTGCCGTCGGGCTCGGAATCCGACGGCAACCGCAATTCCAAGCCGGCCTACAAACTGCCGAGCGCGCGCGTGACCCATCATCACGTCAAGGAAATGCCGCTGCGCGTTTCCGCTCTGCGTTCGCTCGGAGCTTACATGAACGTCTTCTCCATCGAGAGCCTGATGGACGAACTGGCCGCGGCGGCGGGCGCCGATCCGGTAGAGTTCCGCCTGCGATACCTTGAGGATGTGCGCGCCAAGGACGTCGTGAAAATGACCGCGGAACGCTTCGGCTGGAATACGGACAAGCTGCCGAAGGGGCGGGGACGCGGTTTCGCCTATGCGCGCTATCGCAATTCTTCAAGCTATGTGGCGGTCGCGCTTGAGGCTGAGGTCGAGCCGTCGACCGGGGTGGTGCGGATCCCGCGTGTCGTTTCGGTCGCCGATAGCGGCCAAGCGGTGAGCCCCGACGGTATCCGCAACCAGATCGAGGGCGGCATCCTGCAATCCATCAGCTGGACGCTTCATGAGCAGGTCGGCTTCGACCACACCCGCGTCACCAGCCGGGATTGGGACAGCTATCCGATCCTGCGTTTCTCCGACGTGCCAGAGAACATCGAGGTGCATGTGATCGATCGGCCGGGCCAGCCCCTGCTTGGCGTAGGAGAGGCGTCGCAGGGACCGGCGGCGGGCGCCATCGCCAATGCCATTGCCCAGGCCACGGGCGCTCGGCTGCGCGAGTTGCCTCTTACCCGCGACAAAGTGAAGGCGGCGATGGAAGCCTAGGACGCGAGGAGGGCAAGAATGCATTTTAGCACGGCTGGCTCTTTGGCCGGTATGGTCGGATTTTTCGGCCTATTGTTGTCGCTCGCCCTCGCACCCGCCTATGGGCAAAGCGCGAAAAGCGCAGCGGCGGATCGTCCCTGGCTCGACCCGGAGCTGCTGAAGGCGGCGCAGGCGGAAGGATCCCTGACCGTTTACTCTTCCACCAATGAGCAAGAGGGCCTTCCGCTCTGGAAAATCTTCGAGGATGCCACCGGAGTTAAAGTAAACTACATCCGCGGTGCCGACGGGCCGCTGATGGGCCGTATCGCTATGGAATACCGCAGCAGTGGCCAGAACACCTGGGATATCCTGCAGACCACGACGCTGAACAAGGTGCCTCCGGAACTGTTGGCGACTTTCGATCCTTCCGAAGCGAAAAACATCCTGCCGGAAGCGCGCGACCCCGGCCGCCGCTGGTATGGCGTTTATGCCAACTACAATACGCCGAGCTTCAACACTCAGCACGTCAAGCCGTCCGAGCTGCCGCAGAGTTATGAGGACTTCGTCACCCGTAAGGAGTGGGCGGGAAGGATCGCGATTGATCGCAGCGACAACGAATGGCTGAAAGGAATCATGATCCACTACGGTGAGGAGAAGGGGACGAAACTCATCAAAGACATCGTCGCCAATCTCAATCCAGTGGTCGTGGACGGCCACCTGGCCTTGGCCCGTTCGGTCGGCTCGGGAGAATACCTGGTTGCCTTGAACCAATATCTGATGTTGACGATGAACGTGAAGCTCGCCGGCAATCCCACCGATTTCTGGGCCTTGGATCCGGTCGTGCTGCTATTCGGCCAGGTCGGCATCAATGTGAAGGCGCCGCATCCTAATGCCGCACGTCTCGGCGCGAATTTCATGCTCAGCAAAGAATCGCAGCAGTTCCTGACCAAGTTCGGCAGGATTCCGACGCGGCCCGACGTCACCAGTAATCCGCCCGGTGTTGTGGAAACGTTGAAGAAGAAGAAAATCATTACGGTCCTGCTGACGCCGGAGGAAGAAAAACAATGGCAGAAAACTTTCGATGCGCTTTTTAAGCCGCGTTGAGTGATTAGAGGCGCCGTGTTGCTGCCGCACGGGCAGGCAGAAACCGCCAACGTGTGACCATGCATGTGGCGATCCTATCGGCCAGCCCCTGTTCGGTCGGCGTTCCCTGCGCGGTCAGCGCGACGCCTTGTTTTGGAACACGGCTGCGTGAGCTTCCACTGACCACGATCACGCGAAGGCTGTTATGCGCAACTGATGACGCAGCGATTTGCCACCGGACGAGACTTTTTGGGTGCACCGCAGCAAAAGCGAACTTGCATTTGAAATGCGAGTTCTTCTCTGCGTAAGTAGCCACCAAACCAAGTGTGGGTTATGGAGCCCAGCCGCATTCAACAGCTTTCAATTCGAAGCTCGCGGCAAGGCGAAAAGCCCGATGCCGGAAATCAAGTGAATGGAGTTAAGCAATGCGGATCAGAAGTCTTGTTCGCGGCACGGCTGCTGCAGCGGTGTTGGCCGTTATGCCGGCGACGGTGGGATGGGCCCAAACCCCCGCGGAGTTCTACAAAGGAAAAACCGTCGACATGATGGTCGGCTACAGCGCCGGTGGCGGTTATGACGTCTACGCGCGTATGGTCGCGCGCTATCTCGGCAAGCACATTCCCGGCAACCCGACTGTCGTCGTGAAGAACCTGGAAGGCGCCGGCAGCCTGCGGCTTGCCAACGCCCTCTACAATGCACTGCCGAAGGATGGCACGGTGTTGGGCACTATCGCCCGCGGCGGCGCTTTCGATCCGCTCCTTGGCAATAAGGCTGCTCAGTTCGACGCCAGCAAATTCAACTGGATCGGCAGCGCCAATGACGAAGTCAGCGTCTGCGTCGCCTGGCATACCGCCGGCATCACTAAGATCGAGGACACTTTCAACAAGGAGCTCGTCGTGGGCGGCACCGGCCCGTCAGCCGATACCGATCAATTCCCGCGCATCGTGAACGGCGTGCTTGGCACGAAAATGAAGATCGTGAGCGGTTACCCAGGCGGCAACGACGTCAGCCTCGCCATGGAACGCGGCGAAGTGCAGGGTCGCTGCGGTTGGTCCTGGTCAAGCGTCGTAGCCACCCGAAAGGAATGGTATGAAAGCAAGAAGATCCACGTTCTCGTCCAATTGTCGCTGCAGAAACATCCAGAACTGCCGGATGTCCCGCTGATCCTCGATTTGGCGAAGACGCCGGAGCAAAAGCAGATCCTGACCCTGGTGTTTGCTCGCCAGGCGCTGGGCCGGCCCTTCGTCGCCCCTCCGGGAATTCCGCAGGACCGCGTGGCCGCGCTGCGCAAAGCCTTCATGGATACGATGAAGGATCCTGAATTCCTTGCCGAAGCCGAGAAGGCACAGCTAGAAGTCACTCCGATCCCCGGCGAAGAGGTGCAGAAGATCGTGGCCGAGGCCTACAAGGTCGATCCCGCGATTGCAAAGAAGACGGAAGAACTGCTCAAGGTCGGAAAGTAATCGACAAAAAAATGTCGGCGGGGGTTGTTCTCCGCCGACATTTCCACACAAGACACATCCAGCTCGGCCGGTAGCGGCGCTTAATCACGAAGGTATTCCCAATGGACGCGAAAACAGAGAAGAAGACCAAGAATTACACGGGCTGGCAATCCGACATCATTGTCGACCTGATCAAGCAATACGGCTTTCCCTTCATCACGCTGAATCCGGGCGCGAGCTTCCGCGGCCTGCACGATTCAATCGTTAATTACGGCAATAACGAGCCGCCGATGATGCTGTGCAACCACGAAGAGATCGCGGTGCAGATTGCACACGGCTATGCCAAGGCCACCGGCAAGCCCGCCGCGGTGATTCTGCACAACCTTGTTGGTCTGCTGCACGCCTGCATGGCGATCTATTACGCCAATCTGGACCGCGTGCCGCTCTTTATCATGGGCGCCACCGGCCCGATGGACGAGCACAAACGCCGGCCGCACATCGACTGGACGCATACCGCACTGGTGCAGGGCAATGCCGTGCGCGACTACACCAAATGGGACTATCAGCCGACATCCATCCATGGCGTGCCGGAGTCCTTCGCGCGCGCTTATTCGATCATGACCACGGAGCCCACCGGCCCGATTTACATGTGCTACGACGCCGCGCTGCAGGAAGCGCCGCTGACCGAGAAAATTCCGCTGCCGCCCAAGGACGCCGCCGCCACGCCGGCCCGCATGATGCCGAATCCGGAGGCGCTACAGGCCATTGCCGACAAACTGCTGGACGCCGAGCATCCGATGCTAATGCCGGAATACCACGGGCGCCGCGAAGGCGGCTTCGAGAGCCTGGTGAAGCTGGCCGAGACGATAGGAGCGGCCGTCTGGAGCATTCCGAGCTCGCTCAATTTCCCCAACAAACATCCCCTCTCGCTTAGCTTCGACAAGCAGTCGCTGAAGAAGACCGATTTGTTGCTCGGCCTCGACGTGCGCGATTACGAAAAGCAGTACATGGAACTCAACAGCACCATGCGTACTTTGGAGTCGCTGGTGCCGGAGAACTGCGATTTCGTTGAGATCGGCTTCGGCGAGATCAACATCAGCAAATGGGCGATGGACTATTGCCGTATGCAGCCCACCTCGGTGCGCGCGCTTGGCGATACCATCCTCGGCGTGCCGGAGCTCACCCGCATCTGCGGCGAGCGCATCGCCAAGGACAGCAAGCTGCAAAAGAAGATCGCCGACCGCAAAGCGGCGATCGGCAAGCGGCATGACGAGGTCTGGGCCAAGTGGCAGGAGGACACGAAGAAGAACTGGGATGCATCCCCGATCACCTTCGGCCGCCTATCGCACGAGGTCTGGGAGGTCATCAAGAACGAAGACTGGGTGCTCGCCGCCAACGACTTGAAGCGGACGATCCCGAAGGTCTGGGACTTCGACAAGCCCTATCGTTGGCCCGGTGTGGAGCTAGGCACTTCGACGCAGATCGGCATCTCGATCGGCGTGGCGCTGGCGCACAAGGCCGCCGGCCGGCTGGTGGTAGACATCCAACCCGACGGTGACCTCATGTTCGACGCCGGTGCCCTCTGGGTGGCGGCCAAGTATGAGATCCCGATGCTGATCGTGATGCACAACAACCGCGCTTACTATAACGACTGGGAGCATCAGATCCGCATGGCCAAGCTGCGCGGCACCGACGAGGCCAAGGCTCATATCGGCATGGACCTGTTCGGGCCGGAGCCGGATTTCGGCAAGCTTGCACAGTCGATGGGTTGCTATGGCGAGGGACCGATCGACAACCCGAAGGATATCCGCCCGGCGCTCGAGCGCGCCATTGCGGAAGTGAAGAAGGGCCGCGTCGCGCTGGTCGACACCGTCACCCAGCACCGCTAAGCGAAGGGCGAGGCTTCAAACAAAAAGGCCGCATCGAAGGATGCGGCCTTTTCCTTTTCCTCAAAGCAACGGCGGCTAGATACCAGCGCCGTCTATCAGCGGCATGCGGGTGTGGATGCCGCACTCGGTTTTCTCGCTATCGGCCCAGCGGCCGGCGCGCGCGGAGTCGCCGGGATTAGTGCGGCGGGTGCAGGGCATGCAGCCGAGCGAGGTGAAGCCTTGTCCCGCCAGCGGATGACGCGGCAAGTTCCAGCTCTTGAACATCTTGGTGATTTCGGCAGGGGTGATGCGCGCAAGCGGGTTGAATTTCAGCCGCGAGCCTTCGACTTCCACAGCGGGAATGCCGCTGCGCTGGCCGCCCTGATAACGCTTGCGCCCGTTGATCCAGGCATCGAAGTCATTGAGCACATCACCAAGTGGCTCGACCTTGCGCAAATAGCAGCAGGCGTCCGGATCAACGGCCCAGAGATCGCGCGCCGGATCCTTCTGCGCCAATGCCGCGGCTGATGGCGTGATCGTGCGCACGTCGGTGAGCCCCAGACGACCAATCAGCGTGTCGCGATAGGCGAGAGTTTCGGGAAACAGCCAGCCGGTATCGAGAAAGACAACCGGGATTGAAGGATCGACGTCGGCGACGATCTTCAACAGCGTTGCGGACTCGATGCCGAAGGAAGACGCCACCGCGACGCGGCCGCGGCCAACGCTGTGCAGCGCCTCCGCGACGATCGCCGCCGGGGTCGCCTCTGCCAGTTTTTCACTAAGCTTGGCCGCTTCGACGGCCTTCAGGTTGGCGTTCATGGCGCCCTAAACATCACAAAATAGCATATTTTTCTATATAGGAGTTGATGTCGCCGAGAAAAGAGAAAGTAATTTCATATGAAGACGAAAAACGGGGAGGAACCTCTAGCAATCGGCTCATACGCAGGCGTCGGCGTCGCGCGGCACTCGGCGCGCGCCTTTTCCGGCCATTGGTCGCAAGGTGCTGCGGACGCTACTCGGCGGCCGCCCGCGCCGGCTTCTCGGCCGAGACGATGTAATCCATCGCCGCCTGCACGCCGCCCTTCTTGAACGGAATGCCGGCGAGCGCGAGCGTCATTTCAGTGGCCGCGAGCGCACCCATCAGCATCAGTTCGTTGGTGTCGCCGAGGTGGCCGATGCGGAAATACCGCCCGACGAAAGGTCCGAAGCTCGTGCCATAGGAAATGTTGAAACGTTCCAGCGCCAGATTGCGGAAGGCGTCGGCGTTGTGCCCTTCGGGCAGCAGCACGCCGGTCACCGTCGGGGAATAATATTTTGAGTCGCGGCAGATGATCTCCAGCCCCCAAGCCCGCACCGCGCGGCGCGTCGCTTCCGCCAAGAGGTTGTGGCGGACGAAGACGTTTTCCAACCCTTCCTCGTGCAGCATGTCGATCGCAGTGGCGAGACCGTGCAGCATCTGCGTCGCCGGGGTATAGGGGAAGAAGCCACTCTTGTTCATGGCGATCATCTCGTCCCATGCCCAGAACGACTTCGGCAGCTTGGCCGTCTTCGACGCCGCCAGCGCCTTGTCGCTCACGGCATTGAATGACATGCCGGGCGGCAGCATCAGGCCCTTCTGTGCGCCGCCAATGGTGACGTCCACGCCCCATTCATCGTGGCGATAGTCGGCGGAAGCCAGCGAAGAGATCGTATCGACGAAATAGAGCGCCGGGTGCTTGGCGCGATCGATGGCCTTGCGGATCTCGGCGACGGGCGAGAGGCAGCCGGTTGCGGTCTCATTGTGCAGGACGCAGACCGCCTTGATCTCGTGGTTCTTGTCATCGCGCAGCTTGGCTTCGATCGCTGCGGGGTCGGCGCCGATCCGCCAGTCGGTCGAAATGCCCTCCGGAACGAGACCGTATTTCGCCGCCATGTTTTTCCACAGCAGAGCGAACTGCCCGGTCTCGACGATTAACACGCGGTCGCCGGGCGAGAGCGTATTGACCAGCGCGCCTTCCCAGGCGCCGGTGCCGGTGGCGGTGTAGATGATCACCGGGTTGGTGGTCTTGAATATGGTCTTGATGCCGTCGAGGCAGCGCTTGGCGAGCTTGGCGAATTCCGGCCCGCGATGGTCGATGATCGGCGTATCCATTGCCCGCAGCACGCGGTCGGGAAGCGGCGTGGGGCCTGGAATATGCAGGAAATGCCGGCCGATTGGACGGGAGGAATTCTTCGCCATTGCAGTAGTCCCTTGTGTGCGGGGGCTGCCCGCCGGATATCTTGTGGGGTTGAACTATGAATGCGACAGTCGGGTCAAGAGCCGTTGGACTAATGGCTTAGCGCATAATCCGGCGAAGTGGGAACCGGTTCGCCGATAAGATTTTTACGCCAGGTTTTAGAGCTACCGCACGATCGGACGTAAATTCGGTGACCACAATTCTGATCCTGCCCTTGCGTGGATCGGCCGTTTCGAACCGTAATAACAGCCCTTACAGACGAGGCTTGATTTGGCTGTAGCGCATATGCCGGGCCTGGAACGGCGGCTGAAGGCCGAATTGCCCGAGGTGCATTTCGACCGCTTCACCCGCGGGCGCTATGCAACCGATGCATCCCATTACCAGATCGTGCCGCTCGGGGTCGTGGTACCGCGGAGCATAGCGGAAGCCGAGCGCGCGCTTGCCGTTGCCCGGTCGGAAGGCGTCAGCGTCACCCCGCGCGGTGGCGGCACCTCGCAATGCGGCCAGACCATCAATGACTCGCTGATCATCGATTGCTCCAGGCATCTCACGCGCATCCTTGAGCTCGACGTCGCCGGCCGCCGCTGCGTGGTGGAGCCGGGCATCGTGCTGGACGAACTCAACCGCGCGCTAAAACCGCATGGCTTATGGTTTCCGGTCGATATCTCGACCGCCTCGCGCGCCACGCTGGGCGGCATGGTGGGCAACAATTCCTGCGGCGCCCGCTCCCTGCGCTACGGCAACACAAAGGAGAACGTGCTGTCCGTCGATGCAGTCCTGCCCGATGGCGCAAACGCGCATTTCGGCCCGGTGGCGCCGGATCTTTCAAGCCTTCCGGCCACTTCCCCGCTGCAGCCGCTCGCGCGCGAGCTGCTGGCCATTGGCGCGCGTGAGGCCGACGAGATCGAAAAGCGCTTTCCCAAGGTGCAGCGCCGGGTCGGCGGCTATAACCTCGATTCCTTCCTGCCAGGCAATAACGACCCGAACCTCGCGCATATCCTGATCGGCTCCGAGGGCACGCTCGCCTTCACCACCCGGATCGAATTGAAGCTCTCGCCCCTGCTCGGCAAGCGCGCGGTGGGCGCCTGCCATTTCGGCAGCTTCCACGCCGCGATGGATAGCGCGCAACATCTCGTGCGGTTAGGTCCGATTGCGGTGGAGCTGATCGACCGCACGATGATTGAGCTGGCGAGTCACATCGCCATGTTTCGGCCTACGCTGGAACAATTCGTGCGTGGCGAACCCGACGCCGTCCTGCTGGTGGAATTCGGCGAGGACGATCACGAAGAAAACCTGCGCCGCCTGCGCCGCCTGGGCGAGGTGATGGGCGATCTCGGCTTCGGCTGGGACAAGAGCGGCGCGCGTTGGGGCGGCGTGGTCGAGATACTCGATCCTAAGCTGCAGGCCGCGATCACCGACGTGCGCACCGCCGGCCTCAATGTGATGATGTCTATGAAGGAAGAGCGCAAGCCGATCTCCTTTGTGGAGGATTGCGCGGTCCCGCTCGAACATCTCGGGGAGTACACCGCCCGGCTGACGGATATTTTCGAAAAACACGGCACCCGCGGCACCTGGTATGCGCATGCCTCGGTCGGCTGCCTGCATGTGCGGCCGGTGCTGAATCTGCGGCTCGACAACGACCTCAAGGCGATGCGCGGTATTGCCGAAGAGGCATTTGCCATGGTGCGCGCCTACAAGGGCTCGCATTCCGGCGAGCATGGCGACGGCATCGTGCGCTCGGAATTCCATGAGCCGATGTTCGGCACGCGGCTGGTGCAGGCTTTCGAAGAAGTAAAGGACCGCTTTGATCCCAACGGCTTGTTCAATCCCGGCAAGATCGTGCGGGCGCCGAAATTCGATGACCGCAACGTGCTGCGCTACGGTCCGGACTATCACCCGACACCCCTGACAACCCAACTGAACTGGTCGGCCTATCCCGGCGTGGGCGGCGGCTTTCAGGGCGCTGTGGAGATGTGCAACAACAACGGCGCCTGCCGCAATCTTTCCGGCGGCGTCATGTGCCCGTCTTATCGCGTGACCAAGAACGAGCGTGACGTCACCCGCGGCAGGGCGAACTCGCTGCGGTTGGCCATCACCGGTCAGCTTGGGCCCGACGCGCTTTCTTCCGACGATATGGCGGAGACGCTCAAGCTTTGCGTTTCCTGCAAAGCCTGCCGGCGCGAATGCCCCACCGGCGTCGATATGGCGCGCATGAAGATCGAGGTGCAGGCGGCCCGCGCGGCGAAGTATGGACTTTCCTTGCACGACAAGCTCGTCGGCTATCTCCCGCGCTACGCGCCCTATGCCAGCCGGCTGTCTTGGTTGCTCAATCTGCGCGACGTTATTCCCGGCGCGGCGAAGCTGTCCGAAGTCGTCGCGGATTTCAGCGCGCGGCGCAGACTTCCGAAATGGCGGCGCAATATCTTTGAGCAACCCAAACACGGCCAGACGGCCGGAGCAGCGGGCGAGGTCGTTCTCTTCGCCGATACCTTCAACCGCTATTTCGAGCGTGAGAATCTCGACGCCGCCTTGTCGGTGCTGCAGGCCGCCGGTTATCGCGTGCATGTTGCGGCACCGGTCGATGAGGAAGCGCGCCCGCTCTGCTGCGGCCGCACATTTCTTGCGGTTGGGCTGGTCGATGAGGCGCGCAAGGAAGCCGAACGCGTGCTGGCCGCACTCGATCCTTATCTCGCGCGCGGCGTTCCGGTGGTTGGACTGGAGCCAAGCTGCATCCTTGGCTTCCGCGATGAAATCCCCGCGATTATTCCGGGCGACGCGTCGCAGCGCCTTGCCGCCAATGCTCATGCTGTTCGAGGAATTCCTGGCGCGCGAGGCGCAAGCCGGGCGGCTGAAACTGGCGCTCCGGCCTGTGGCCAGACAGGCGCTGTTGCACGGCCATTGCCACCAGAAATCCTTCGGCGCCATGGGCGCGGTGGAGGCAACGCTCAAGCTCGTACCGGGGCTGGATGTCGAGACCGTGGACTCAAGCTGCTGCGGCATGGCGGGTCGTTCGGCTATCGGCGCCGACAACATCGATGTCTCGCTCGCCATGGGCGAATTGTCGCTGCTGCCGGCGGTGCGCAAGGCGACGCACGGCACGCTGGTGGTGGCCGACGGCACCTCCTGCCGGCATCAGATCCAGGATGGCGCGGGACGCGAGGCCATCCATGTCGCGCGCGTGCTGGCGATGAGTGTCGCCGCGGCGCGCGGGATCTGACCGTCCAGTTTTATCTCAGCTGCAAAGGCAGCGAGCCGCATCGGCCGCGGTACCGCTCGGGCCGGGCTCGGAGATGATCAAATCGCCGCCAGGCAAGCGCCGGCTTTCGTCCGCGCTCAGCACGCGAACGTTTCTGATCAGGCAGCGGCTAGCGGGATCGAGGCCCCTCTGCCGTCAACCTTGCGCCCGTCGCTCCTTGAACCAGGAGCGGGCGTTGAAGGCCATAATGGCAAAAAAGGAAAAGCCGAGGAGGTGTGGCCAGTATTCGCCGACGAGACTGAGGATGTTTTCCATGGCCGAATTCTTAGACCGGCGCCGGGCGTGAAGTCTAGGGGAAATTTCGACGCTGCAAACAGGCATAGCCGTTTGGCCGCAGATCCGCTCCGTTTGCTGCCCGATGGCGAGATTGAGCGTGACGATGATGCCGAAATGCACCGGATCGATCCCGGCGGCTATGACCAGCGGCAAGACGATCGGGACGACGAGAATGATCGCCGCGGCGGCGCACGGAAACTGACCGGACGGTCCTGCGAGTGGCCAACGGATGACCCGAATTCCCTTGAATTCCGGGAGAATAAGCAGGCAATCTAGGCCACGAAAAAGCGGCATCGGAAAGCCGCTGGCAAAACGGCAATCACGCACTCCGAGGAGGAAAGCCATGACCATGTTGACCGCGTCCCGCCTGTGCGGGGCTGCCGCACTTAGCTTGATGCTCGCGACAGGCAGCGCCTCTGCGGCCTGGGAGCCGACCAAGCCGGTCGAGATCGTCGTCGCCGCCGGCGCCGGCGGCGCTTCCGACCAGATGGCGCGCATGATGCAGGCCGCGATCCAGAAGAACAATCTGATGAAGCAGCCGATGGTCGTGTCGCTCAAGGGCGGCGCATCGGGCGCCGAAGCGCTGATGTACATGAAGTCGAGCGAAGGCGACGCCAACAAGGTGCTGATCGCCTATTCGCTGATCTACATGCTGCCGCTGTCGGCCAAGATTCCGTTCAACTGGCGCGAGCTGACGCCGGTCGTCGTCGTCGCGCTTCGACCAGTTCGTGCTGTGGGACAATGCCGACGCGCCGTACAAAACGGTGAAGGAATTCGTCGACGCCGCCAAGGCCGCCAGCCCGCCGTTCAAGATGGGCGGCACCGGCTCCAAGCGCGAGGATCACGTCCTCACCGTGTTCATGGAGAAGAAGACCGGCGCCAAGTTCGCCTATCTGCCTTACAAGTCCGGCGGCGAGGCGGCGACGCAGCTGGTCGGCAACCACACCGCAGGCCAACGTCAACAATCCGTCGGAGAATCTCGAAGTCTGGCGCGCCGGTCAGGTACGCGCGCTCTGCGTGTTCGACAAGGAGCGCATCGCCTACAAGACCAAGGTCACCGAAACGCAGTCCTGGAACGACATCCCGACCTGCAAGGAGGAGGGCCTCGACGTGCAGTATCTGATGCTGCGCGCGCATGTTCCTGCCCGGCAAGGTCACGGCGGAGCAGACGGCGTTCTACGTCGACCTGTTCAAGAAGGTGACGCAGACGCCGGAATACAAGGACTACATGGAGAAGCAGGCGCTCAAGCCTGTCTTCCTCACCGGCAAGGACATGGTGAAGTTCCTCGAAGAGGACGACAAGCTCAACAAAGGCCTGATGACCGAAGCGGGTTTTGTCGCCCAATAATCCGATGACACCGTGATGCCCCGCGAGAGCGGGGCATCGAATTTTGTGGTCCCAGCAATCGCTCCATGTCCAAATCCGAAATCGAAATCGTCGTCGAGGATCCGACCGCGCCGGCGAAGCCAATTCGCCTGCGGTGACCAGCATCCGCACCGTCGACGTGGTCGTGTCGCTGCTGCTGCTCGGCGCTCGCGGCGCTGACTCGGCTTCGACAACTGGCGCACCGGCATGCCGCTGGGCCTTCGACCGGCCCGCAGGCCGGCTATTTTCCGTTCTATCTCTCGGTCATCCTCGGCGGCGCCAGCCTCTATGGCCTCGGTCGCCGCGTTCCTGTCGCGCAAGGAAGCCGCCGAAGTCCTTCGTCACGCGGGCGCAGCTTCGCCGCGTGCTGCAGGTGTTCGTGCCGACGCTGCTGTTCTGCCTCGCCATGCAGTTGCTCGGGATCTATGTCGCGAGCTTCCTGCTGATCGCCGGCTTCATGCGCTTGGTCGGCAAGATCGCGCTGTGGAAGTCGCTGCTCACCGCCTTCGTGTTCACCGCCGCGATGTTCATCGACCTTCGACGTCGCCTTCGACGTCATCATGCCAAAGGGGCCGCTCGAAGCGGCCCTCGGCCGCTAGGCGAAGCTAACGTCATGGAAGCTCTCGGCCTCCTCTTGCACGGGCTTCGCCGTGCTGCTGACCTGGAAGACGCTGGCGCTGATGATGGTCGGGCTGGTGCTCGGCATTTTCGTCGGCGTGCTGCCGGGCCTCGGCGGGCCGAACGGCGTCGCGATCCTGCTGCCGCTGACCTTCACCATGGATCCGACCTCGGCGATCGTGATGCTGTCCTGCATCTATTGGGGCGCGCTGTTCGGCGGCGCCATCACCTCGATCCTGTTCAACATCCCCGGCGAGGCCTGGTCGGTGGCGACCACCTTCGACGGCTATCCGATGGCGCAGCAGGGCAGGGCGGCCGAAGCGCTGACCGCGGCCTTCACCTCGTCCTTCATCGGCTCGCTGGTCGCGGTGATGCTGATCACCTTCCTGGCGCCGATGATCTCGTCGCTTCGCGCTGAAATTCGGACCGCCGGAATTCTTCGCGGTCTATCTGCTGACCTTCTGCTCCTTCGTCGGGCTCGGCCGCGAGGCCAAGCACAAGACCGTCATCTCGATGTCGCTCGGCCTGCTGCTCGCCGGCATCGGCATGGATACGGTGTCCGGCCAGTTGCGCATGACCTTCGGCTCCACCGAACTGCTGCGCGGCGTCAATTTCCTGGTCGCCGTGATCGGCCTGTTCGGCATCAGCGAAATCCTGCTCACCATGGAGGAGCGGCTGGCGCTGCGCGGCCATGCCGCCGGCATCACGCTTGCGCGTGGTGCTGGCGGTCTGGAAGGACCTGCCGAAATACTGGGTGACGCTGCTGCGCTCCTCCTTCATCGGCTGCTGGCTCGGCATCACGCCGGGCGGCGCGATCGCGGCGTCCTTCATGGGCTACAACCTCGCCAAGCGCTTTTCCAAGGACCCGAACAGCTTCGGCAAGGGCCGCATCGAGGGCGTGTTCGCGCCGGAAACCGCGGCGCATGCCTCCGGCACCGCGGCGCTGCTGCCGATGCTGGCGCTCGGCATTCCCGGCTCCGGCACCGCGGCGATCCTGCTCGGCGGGCTGATGGTGTGGGGCCTCAACCCCGGCCCGCTGCTGTTCGTCGAGCACAAGGATTTCGTCTGGGGCCTGATCGCCTCGATGTATCTCGGCAATGTCGTCGGCCTCGTGCTGGTGCTGACGACGGTGCCGATCTTTGCCTCCGATCCTGCGGGTGCCGTTCGCCGCGGTCGCGCCGATGATCGTGGTGTCCTGCGCGATCGGCGCCTATCGCGATCCAGAACGCGATGTTCGACATCTGGCTGATGCTGCGGTTCGGCGTCGTCGGCTATGTCTTCAAGAAGATCGGCATTCCGCTGGCGCCGTTCACGCTGGCGCTGGTGCTCGGCAACCGCGCCGAGGATGCGTTCCGCCTGTCGATGATCGGCTCCGGCGGCGACATGAAGGTGTTCTGGTCGAACGGCCTGGTCGGCTCGATCACGACGCTGGCGATCGTGCTGCTGTTCTGGCCGGTGATCTCGGCGCTGTTCGAGCGCGGCCGGCGCCTGCTCGTTCCGGTCAAAAGCGGACGTTCAGGCCGGGCATGACGATTAGCTCTGAGCCGGAGCCGGCGCCACTTCGATCCGGTCATAGCCTTTCAGCCGGTAGATCAGCATGGAGAGCAGCCAGCTGCCGATGAAGACGGCCACGATCAGATAACCCAGCATCTCCAGCTCTTCGTTCAATGCGCCGATCAGATCCCACAGTCCGCCGCGCAGGCCAAACTTCTCGCCGATGAGTCCGAGCGCTTCGATTCCTCCGACCAGCACCGCGACGACAACGGAAACAAACGTAATCGTCATGTTGTAATAGAGCTTGCGCACCGGTTTGACGAAAGCCCAGCCATAGGCGCGAACCATCAAGACGCTGTCGGTGGTGTCGAGCAGCGTCATGCCGGCAGTGAACAGCGCCGGGAAAATCAGGATCGACCACATCGACAATCCGCTCGAGGCCTGCGCCGCGGTGATGCCGAGCAGCGCCACCTCGGTGGCGGTATCGAAGCCGAGCCCGAACAGGAAGCCGAGCGGATACATGTGCCAGCTACGGCCGATCAGGCTGAAGAGGCGGCGAAAGATGCGGGCGAAAAACCCGCCATTGGCCATCAGAATGTCGAGGTCGCTCTCGGAATAAGTGCCGCCGTTCTTCACGCGGCGGAACGCCTTGTAGACATTGATCAGCACGACCAGGTTGATGGCGCCGATCAGCAGCAGGAAGGCCGCGGAAACCGAGGTGCCGATCATGCCGCCAACCGGATGGAATTCTTCCATCTGATCCTTGAACGCCATGGCGGTGATCGCGATGCCGACCGAAGCAAGCACCACCACCGTCGAATGGCCGAGCGAGAAGAACAGGCCGACGGTGAGCGGCTTCTTGCCTTCCTGCATCAGCTTGCGGGTCACATTGTCGATGGCGGCGATATGGTCGGCATCCACCGCGTGGCGCAGACCGAAGCTGTAAGCGAGGAAGGCGGTGCCCAGCAGGATCGGGTTGTCGTGCAGCGCCAGAAAGGCCCAGGCCCAGACGGCGATATTGACGGCGATCAGCACTGAATAAAGCCCGATGGTCTTTCCGCGGGTGTGGGTATTGCTGTCATCGAACACACGCAGAAGCCGGGACGCCATTCAGGAACCTCCGAAATGTCAGGAGCAGGAGTATGATGTTCTGCAGAAAACATCATATCAAGTATGATCTTTTAGCAAGAATGTCCTACCCGACGCAAGGGCTCCGCAGCCTGGATGCGACCCTATTCCGGGCGGTGACGGTGTTTCACGGGATGCGGATGCGGATGGTCATGCTCGCCTTCCTCGTGCGAGTGCGGCTTGATCAGCATATCCGTCGGCACCAGCACCAGCCGGCCGTGCCGCACGCCGCGCTCGGCGATCACATGTTCGGCGAAGTGCTGCACCTTGCCGGTCTTTCCGCGCAGGATGGTCACTTCCATGCAGCTGTCATGGTCGAGATGCGAGTGGATGGAGGCCAGCGACATCTCATGATGGTCATGGAAAGTGTCGGCCAGACGCTTGGAGAGCTGCCGGGCGTTATGGTCATACACATAGACCAGAGCGGCGACGCATTCGCCCTTTTCGTCCAGCGTGGCGGCTTCCTGGCGGATACCGGCACGGGCGAGGTCGCGAATGGCCTCGGAGCGGTTCTGATAGCCGCGGGCCGCGATGATCCGGTCGAGCTCGGCCATAAGCTCGTCGTCGAGGGTAATGGTCACGCGCTGCATGGGATTGTCCAGGTTGCTCGTCCGCATCGGCGGACACGGCGTCTGCTTATCACACTCGGCGGGACTGCGGCTAAGTCACACGGACCCGCGCGGAGCGCCTCAAGATCGAACCGATCGATCTCCCGCAGCAACTCGACGAAGGCTTTCGCGCCATGGGCCAGCGCGACCTCACCTTTCTCGGCCGTGGCAATGCGCGCGTTGCCGACGGCTCCGGAGGGATGCAAATCCTGCGTCATCCAGCCGAAGCCGGCCGGACGCGAGGCATGCAGCCAGCGGAATTCCTTTTCCATCGCCACCGTAGCCGGGGTGAAATTATCGGCCTTATCCATCTGCACGGCGTCCGGCCGCGCTGCCAGCATCAGCGAAGTTTCGATCTCGCCGCCGTGTATGCCGTGTCTTTGTTCCTCGGCGGAGAAAAGGCCGTCCGGGTAACCGAACCGATGCCAACCGCAGGTCACCACCAACATTGCGTTCCGTGCGCGCAGGTCGCGCGCCACAATGTCCATAACAGCGGTGTTGCCGCCGTGGCTGGTTATCAGCAGCAGTTTGCGCAAGCCGGCGCGGTGCACGCGCTCGCCGATCTCCGTCCAGGCGCGGATAGCGGCTTCTGCCGAGAGCGTCTGCGTGCCGGGGAAAGCCACATGCTCTTGCGACAAACCGATCGGCTGCAGCGGCAGGAAGGTCACCGGCAAGTCCGCGGGAATAATCTTCCGCGTCCGCGCGAGGTAAGCTTCCGCGATAATTACGTCCACCTCGAGCGGCAGGTGCGGGCCATGCTGTTCTACGGCGGCAAGCGGCAGCACGGCGATCCAGCGTGTTTTGTCGACACCTGCGGCGAGATCCTGCGCGGTCATTTCCGCCCAGTCGCGCTTGGGAAGTGTACTCATTCGCGTCTCGCCAACCACTCTTTGCTCGCCTATTGTCGCGGAAAATAACAGAGGATGAAACGATGAATTTCGCGGGCTTGTTGCGCGCCCTGACGATTGTCGCGGTCACCGCTGCGCCCGCCGCCGCGCAAACGCTGGACAAGGCCACCTTCGCGACAAACTGGGTGGCGGAAGCGGAGCACGGGGGATTTTATCAGGCTGTGGCGGACGGCACCTACAAGATGTACCGCCTCGACGTGACCATCATTCCCGGCGGCCCCAACGTGAACAACCGCATTCTGCTGCCCGCCGGCAAGCTCGACTTCTTCATGAGCGCCAATTCGCTGCAGGCCTTCGATGCCGCCGAGCAGAACATCCCCACCGTGTCGATCGCCGCGATCTTCCAGAAGGATCCACAGGTGTTGCTCGCGCATCAGGACGTGGCGTCATTCGATGATCTGAAGACGCGGACGCTGTTCGTCTCCAAGGAAGGCATGGCCAGCTATTTCCAGTGGCTGAAGGCGGACTTCGGCTTCAAGGACAGTCAGGTGAAGCCGTACACCTTCAACCCCCAGCCATTCCTTGTCGACAAGCGCTCGGCGATGCAGGGCTATGTCACCTCGGAGCCTTATGCGGTGGAGAAGCGGGGCGGCTTCAAGCCGAAGATTTTTCTGCTGGCCGACAAGGGCTTTGATTCTTACTCGACGCTGATCGAAACCCGCCGCGACCTGATCGAGAAGAAGCCTGACCTGGTGCAGCGCTTCGTCGATGCCTCTGTTATCGGCTGGTACAATTATCTCTACGGCGACAACAAGGCTGCGAATGCGCTGATCCGGCAACATAATCCCGAGATGAGCGACGAACTGCTCGCCTATTCGGTCGCCAAGATGAAGGAATATGGCATCGTCGATTCCGGCGATACGCTGAAACTCGGCATCGGCGCGCTGACCGATGCGCGCATGAAAAGCTTCTTCGACAAGATGGTGCGCGTGGGCGTGACCAAGCCGAATGTCGATTATCGCCGCGCCTATTCCACCCAATTCGTCAACAAGGGCGTCGGGCTGGATCTGCGTCCGAAGCAGTAAGAGCACTCAGCGATGCGGCGGCGCGCGCTCTGAAGCGTTACGCCAGATCTGCGTTCGCAGATCGTTTTCCCGCCACCCAGGTTTCGATCACCTCGATCTGCTCGGGATGGAAAGCCACCATGTCGGTGCGAAAACCCCCCGCCAATTGGCCGAGCCGGCCGCCGAGCCCAAGGAATTCTGCCGGGTTGCGTGATGCCAGCGGCAGAGCGTCTTCCAAGCGCAAGCCGAGCATCTGCACGCAATTCTTCACCGCTTGCGCCATGGTGAGATAAGCGCCCGCGAGCGTGCCGTCGTTGCGGCGTAACTGGCCGCTGCCCACGCTGATCTCGTGGCCGTAAAGGGTGAACGTCGTGCGGCTTCCGCCCACCGGCGGCATCGCATCGGTGACCAGCATTGGCCGTCCCAGCCCGCGCAACGCAAAGCGAAGCGAGGCCGGGTCGACATGCTCGCCATCGACGATCAGTCCGTAAAAGGCATCGGGCGATTCCAGCGCCGCCGCCACCGGCCCGGGCTGCCGGCTCAGTATTTGCGGCATGGCGTTAAACAAATGCGTGAAACCGGTGAGACCCTCATTCATCGCGGCGCGCGTCTGCTCGTAAGTGGCCATGGAATGTCCGAGCGAGACGCGAATGCCGGCCTTGGCAAGCCCCGCGATGGCGCCTTTCGGCATCTGTTCGGGTGCGAGCGTGATCAGCGTGACGCCTTTACGCGGTTTCGTCAGCAACGCCAGATCGGCCGGCGTGATTGTCCGGATGAATTTCATCTCGTGCACGCCGGGCCGCTCGAGCGAAATAAACGGGCCTTCCAGATGAATCCCGAGCACACCCGGCTCGCGATCCATGGCGGTCTGTACGGCATCAATCGCCGCTGGCATCTTTTCGGCGGCGTCGGTGATCAATGTCGGCAATAATCCCGTCGTGCCAAAATTGCGGTGTGCGCGCACGATTGTGGCCACCGCTTCCGGCGTCGGGCTGTCATTGAACAGCACGTCGCCGCCACCATTCACCTGCACGTCGATGAAACCGGGAGCGAGCCATGCTCCTTCAGGCAGCGCGTGGACGGGCGTATCGCGCGGTACTTCTCGCCGATGCACGATCCGGGCGATGTCCTCGCCTTCGATCAGCACCGCCGCATTGTGGCGCACGCTTATCCCGTCGAAGATGTGGTCCGCCGCCACAGCTTGCGTCGTATTATTGTTCATCGCGTTCGCGTGACTTTCCGCAGATGCCGCGGCTGGTCGACATTGGTGCCTCGCCGTCCGGCCAGCGTGACCAATAATCCATACAGGCTTTGGATCAAACAAATAGCGTCGGCATCGGGATGCTCGGGTGACAAGGAGGGAAGACTTCCCGAGCCTTCGCCTCTGCCGGTGACAAAGACCGATGCGCCTTTGCTGCCCAGGTCGGCCGCGAGCTTGGCCAATCCCTTCGCCGCGGCGTCGGTCGGCATAAAGATCAGCACCGGATAATGCGTATCCACCAAAGACACGGGGCCATGCATGAATTCGGCGCCGCTGAAAGGCTCGGCCGGAAGATCGCAGGTCTCCTTGAATTTCAGCGCCGCCTCACGCGCGATCGCCAGCGTGGGTCCCCGGCCCAGCGTCAGCAGGCTGGTCGCTTCGGCCAGCGCGCCCAGCGCGGCGCTCCAATCAAGGTCAGAGGCTGCCGCCAGCCGGTCCGGCAAGCGCTTGAGCGCTGTGGCGAAATCTGCATCTTCCGTCCATGCTGCAGTCAGCCGCAACAGCGCTGCCAGCGATGCGACGAAGGTCTTGGTCGCTGCCACGCTATGCTCGGGCCCGGCGCCGATCGGCAACACGATATCGGAATCCGCCGCCAGTGGGCTGGCCGTGTCATTGACCATGGCCACGGTGATCGCGCCGGACGCCTTCGCCATGCGCGCGGATTCGACCAGGTCATCGCTCCGGCCAGACTGCGAGATGGAAAGAAAGAGCTGATCTCTCAGCCGCATCTCCTTGCGGTAGACGCTGGCGATGTTGGGCGCCGCCGGCGCGCAAATGATGCCTAGATGCCGCTCGAACAGATGCTTGCCGAAAGTGGCAGCGTGCGCCGAGCTTCCGCGCGCGCAGGTCACCACCACGTCGGGCGGGCGGCGTTTGAGCCGCGCCGCCAATTCCGCCAGCGGGGCGGCGAGCGCGTCCGCCTGGCGCCCCACCACCACCGGCGCCTCGCGGAATTCCGTCGCCATCTGGCGATCGCGCTGGTCCATCAGGCGCGCTCAAGCAGCGGAAAGCGGGGGCGTACGGCGGTCTGTCGTGCCAGACGCAGCGCGCCATCCAGCGCATCGCCTTCCGGCGCAACGATGTGAGATTTGATGACTGGCGACAGCCAGGGTGCGACATGCACGGCGAGACCGCCGACCACCGACAGCCGCTGCGTTCCGAGCGAGATCAGGCGTTCCGCCAAACCGTCGATATGGACTGCAGCCATTTGCATTAGCTCCCGGCCGATACGGTCGTTTTGTGCCGCATACTCCACGATCAGCGGCGCAAGAGAGCCGAGGTCGCGCGGTGAAGCATTGAGCGTCCATTGCAGGATAGCATGCGGGTCCTGCTCAAACCGCGCGAAAAGCGCGCGCAATAGCGGCGACCAATCAATCCGCCCGTCATAGGCCCAGAGCAGTCGGCGCAGCGCTTCATGGCCAATCCAGGCGCCGCTGCCCTCGTCGGAGATCGGCCAACCCCAGCCCCCGATGCGAAAGTGAAGCCCCTTACGCTCCGCCCAGCCGATGCTGCCGGTGCCGATGATGATGATGCCGCCATCGCGGCCGCCATGCGCGCCGATACAGGCGGCATGCGCGTCCGTGGTCACGATCGCCCGGCGGAAGGGATGCGGATAGTCCTGCGCCGCAGCCAGATGCTCGGGCTCACTCGCCCCCGCGAGCGCAAGGCAGGCGGTGATGCGGGAGGAATCCCTGCTTGAGAGACCGGCCTGGACGAGGCATTCTGTTGCTGCCTGGAGAATCGCTGAAAAGCTGCGTTCTAGGCCGAGGCGGATGTTTGCCGGGCCGGCGGTTGCTTCGCCGAGTTTCGCGCCCGCAGGGTCGCTCAGGCGCGCCCGGCATCGCGTGCCGCCGCCGTCAACGCCCAGTAGCAGCGCATTTGGGCCCAAGGGACGCACTCCGAAGCACTCCGTTTCCCTAGCCCCGTCAAGTTGTTAACGCGCCAGAACGAAAATGGATCAGTCGCGTTGTCTTCAGCGGTTAAAGCCCTGGGGTGAGCTATGAATACCGAGCGTCCGAGCCCGCGTTACACGAATATCGACCTCTGGGAGCCCGCAGACATCCTGGACGCCATGATTGAGGGGCAACTGGCCGCGGTCGCCGCCGTGCGTGCGGTTCGGCCGGCCCTTGAGCGGGCGGCAATCGCCACCGAAGCGCTGCTGAAGGAAGGCGGACGGCTGATCTATGCCGGCGCCGGTACCTCCGGACGCCTGGCGGTGCAGGACGGCGCCGAGTTGATGCCCACCTTCAGCTGGCCGGAGGATCGGCTGCTCCTCTTCATGGCTGGCGGCCAGGACGCCATGACCCGCGCGGTGGAAGGTGCCGAGGACGAGGTCGAGCACGCGCATCGGCTGGTGCAGGATCACGAGATCGGTGCGAAAGACGTGCTGATCGCGGTGGCGGCCAGCGGCACCACGCCCTTCACGCTCGCTTGCATGCGCGAAGGCAAGAAGCGGGGCGCGCTTACCATCGGCATCGCCAACAATCCGGATACCCCGCTGCTGAAGGAAGCCGATCATCCGATCTGGCTCGACACCGGCTCGGAGCCGATTGCTGGCTCGACCCGGATGAACGCCGGCACCGCGCAGCGCATTGCGTTGAACGTTTTATCTTCGCTGGTGATGGTGTTGCTCGGCCGCGTCTATGACGGGCTGATGGTCGATTTGCAGGCGGTGAACGAGAAGCTGGTGAAGCGCAGCCAGCGCATTTTGACGAGGCTCACCGGCCATGATGGCGATGACGCCCGCGCCGCGCTTGCCTTGGCAGGCGGCAATCTGAAGCTCGCGGTGCTGTTGTTGCATGGTTGCGACCTGAATGAGGCCAACGACATCCTCAGTCGCGCCGGCGGACAGTTGCGCGCCGCGCTTAGTCTGGTGGACAAACCGGCGAAAGAAAGCGATCGCCCGCAATACTCCGGACGCGTGGCGGCACCCGCCATCGGCGGCCGCTTTCCGGAAGACGACTAGCTGATCTTTGCATCGCACGTGAACACGGCTGGCGATCCGTCACCGGCGCTGTCATCATCACGTCCGCGATGGAACCGGGCGCCAAAATAATCGGCGAGGGGAGTGGGCAAGACGCGGCGGGCTCGCCGGTCCGCGCGATTGCCACGCTGCGCGGCGTCGGCAAAACCTTTCCCAGCGGTGTCACCGCCGTCAAAAATCTCGATCTCGACATCCAGGAAGGTGAGTTCGTCTCGCTGCTCGGCCCATCCGGCTGCGGCAAGTCCACCGCGCTGCGCATGCTGGCGGGTTTCCTCACACCCTCGCAAGGCACCATTGCCTGGCGCGAGAAGAGATCCCCGGGGACCTAAGCTTTGTCTTCCAGGCGCCGACGCTGATGCCGTGGGCGACGGTCGCCGGTAATGTGCGGCTGCCGCTGATGCTGCTTGGGCGCGACGAATCCGCAACAGCTCGCCTGCAACAGACCTTGGAACGCGTCGGGCTTGATGCTTTCGCGCGCGCTTATCCACGCGAATTATCCGGGGGCATGATGATGCGGGTATCCATCGCCCGTGCGCTGGTCACCGATCCGAAGCTGCTGCTGATGGATGAGCCTTTTGCAGCGCTCGACGAGATCACCCGCTTCAAGCTTAATGACGATCTGCTCGCGCTGTGGCAGCAATTGCGCAAGACGGTGGTCTTTGTCACCCATTCGGTATTCGAATCCGTCTTTCTATCGCAACGCATCGTGGTAATGACGCCGCGGCCCGGGCGCATCTTTCAGGAGATCGTCATCGAGGCGCCGTATCCGCGCGACGAGAGTTTCCGCACCTCGGCGGAATATGCCGCGCTTTGCCGGATGGTGTCGCAGGCATTGGCGCAAGCATCCGGTGCTGCATGAACGAGCGCGCTCTCCGCATTCTGCTGCCCGCCATTGCGCTCGCGCTGGGTGTCCTCGTTTGGGATCTGGTGGTACGGATCAAAGGCATTCCGCCTTATGTGCTGCCGTCACCCGGCCTGGTCTTCGCTACGCTTTTTTCAGATTGGTCCATCCTGGGCCCGTCACTCGCGGTGACGCTGCTCACAACGCTGCAAGGCTTTCTCCTGGCCTTGATCGGCGGCATTGGCTTGGCGGTGCTCTTCAACCAGTCGCGGCTGGTCGAATATTCGCTGTATCCCTATGCGGTGGCGTTGCAGGTGACGCCGGTGGTGGCGATCGCACCGCTGCTCCTGATCTATCTGCCGCAACCCGCCGCGGTTCTGGCTTGCGCCTGGATCGTCGCCTTCTTCCCGGTGCTCGCCAATACCACGCTCGGGCTCAATTCAGTAGACCGCAACCTGGTCGACCTGTTCCGGCTTTATGGCGCGTCGCGCTGGAAGATATTGCGCCATCTCAAGCTGCCGTCGGCGCTGCCTTACATCCTGGGCGGGGTGCGCATCGCGGGCGGACTGGCGCTGATCGGGGCCGTGGTGGCGGAAATCGCTGCCGGTTCCGCCGGCGCGGGCTCCGGGCTTGCTTATCGTATAGCCGAGTTGGGCTATCGGCTCGACATACCGCGCATGTTTGCGGCGCTCTTGTTGCTGTCGGTGGTGGGCGTCGCGATCTTCTTCGCGCTCACTTTCCTGTCGCACCTCGTGCTCCGCCGCTGGCACGAAAGCGCGCTGCAGCCGGAAGGCTAGTGTCTTGTTCCACCAGACTAGCGCAGGCCGGCATAATAGAGAGCCATCCCGGCGAGTGAGCAGGCCGCCAGCGTCATCATCATTCCAGCTTTGAAGCGGAAAATGGCGATGGCCGCCGAGACGGACAGCGCGAGCGCCCAGGGATCGACGCTCGCCAGTACCGGCGCATCGAAGGCGAAGCCATAGCCCCGCACCGGCCGCACCTGGTGAAAGATCGTGTGGATCGCAAACCATAATGCGAGATTGAGAATTACGCCTACGACCGCCGCGGTGATGGCTGACAGCGCTGCGCTCAGCGATTTGTTTCCGCGCAGCTTTTCGATAAAGGGCGCGCCGAGGAATATCCAAAGAAAGCACGGCGCAAAAGTAACCCAGGTGGCAAGCAACCCGCCGAGCGTTCCCGCCAGCATCGGCGACAGCGTGCCGGGATCGCGAAACGCACCCATGAAGCCCACGAATTGCAACACCATGATCAGCGGACCCGGCGTTGTCTCGGCCATGCCAAGGCCGTCCAGCATCTCACCTGGATTGAGCCAGCGATAATTCTCCACCGCCTGCTGGGCCACGTAAGCCAGCACCGCATAAGCGCCGCCGAAGGTGACCAGCGCCATCTTGCTGAAGAACACCGCGATCTGACTGAAGACGTTGTCGCTTCCGAGCGTCAGCAACAACGCCACCACAGGCGCGAGCCAGAGTGTCAGCCAGGTCGCGGCGACCCCCAGGGCGCGTCCCGCCGTCGGCCGCACATGATCGGGAGCTTCGTCGCCGAGCAGGCTGTCTACCACCGCGGTTTCTTTGCCGCTCACGCCATGCCCGTTGCCCGCCTGGAATGCGCTCCAGTTGAACCAGCCGCCGAGGAAACCGATCAATGCCGAGCCGAAGATGATAATGGGGAAGGGGACGTCGAGAAAAAAGATGCATAGGAAAGCCGCGCCTGCGAGCGCGATCATGATGTTATTTTTGAGCGCGCGCTTGCCGACGCGCACCACCGCCTCCACCACGATCGCGAGCACGGCGGCTTTCAGGCCGAAGAACAGCGCTGCCACGACGCCGACCTGTCCATAGGCGGCATAGACATAGCTCAGCGCCATGATGGCGATGATGCCGGGTAAAATGAAAAGCCCACCCGCCAGCAGGCCGCCGCGCGTCCGATGCATCAGCCAGCCGACATAGGTGGCCAGCTGCTGCGCCTCAGGCCCCGGCAGCAACATGCAGTAGTTCAAGGCATGGAGAAAACGGGTTTCGGAGATCCAGCGCTTCTCCTCCACCAGGATGCGATGCATCACCGCGATCTGACCCGCCGGCCCGCCGAAGCTCAGGGCAGCGATGCGCAGCCAGACGCGGAAGGCTTCGCGCCAAGAGACCCCGTGCTTCGGGGGCGCTGTTGAGCGTTCGCCCATGCTCAGTTCCGTCACCTTATGCCACCTTCGTTTTTGTCGAGGGCCAGTTATGGGTCTCTGCCTGAAGTTTGCGGCACCACGTATAAAGCGCGTCATAGATCACCATGCCGTGCTTTAGCATCTCATGGTCGTCCGGGAAGTTGGCCGAGAGGCCAAGCGAAATGGCGAAGAGCCCGCCGCATTGCGGTGAAAGCTCGTGCCTTGACGTATCCGCACCCCGAACAATCGTGGCCAGATGATCCAGCGCGGGGTCCTTGATCCTGTAGATGCGAATGATCGTATCGAACGAGCAGCGCTCGCCCTCATGCGTGAACTCAACGCCATCGATGTCGTAGGGCGTGCCGCCGGTTTCCTTGGCAACCGCGACGACCCGGTTAGCCGGGACGTAGATAAATTCCGCATTCGGGTCGATGAAACGTTGAATGAGCCATGGGCACGCAATGCGGTCGATCTTGGGGCGCTCGCGCGTCACCCATTTGCCCCCTCCATCCGGGGCACGTTTGCCCATCACGGGAAATGGTTCAGCGTTCCAAGCTTCGATTCCACCTTCCAGATAGGCCGCATCAATCCCCGCCGCGTGGAGCGCTGCCGCGACGCCCTGGCTGACTTCATGCCCATGAACGCAATAGGCAACCACCGGACGGTTCGCCTGCAACGCCTGCCGCCACGCCTGCACTTCATCCGGTGCGCGGCGGATAGCCGAAGCAATCAGGTTTTCGGCCCTCTCGAATGCCGCGACGGGCCGAACATCCAGCACCAGCGGAGCCGCAGCCGTGCCAAGCCGGGCATATAGATCGTGAGGGGAAATCGAAGCGTTCTGTCCGTCCATGCGCAATCTCCTCGACAATTCCGAGTGTTGCACAGAGCTTGGACGTGAGAGACCGTCTGAAGGGGAGCCTGCGTATCCCCGAGTTGCAAAGTTACGTCGCAGTACGAAGACGCGCAAGCCCCATAGTCTCATCAGACTCCACGCGATGCAAGGATCAGCCTGTGCTGTGATTTGTGAATGGCCATACCTGAGCGACGATCAATGCCGATCCAGAAAAGAAAAGCATTACCAGGATGACCTTCCGGAACATGACTTCGTCCAGCTTGCCGTAGAGTTTGAATCCAAGCCACAGACCGACGAGCAAAGCAGGAAGACCGAGCAGATACAGTTTGATGATATCGGAGGTCACGACACCAGTCACGCTCACGGAAATGGCGGTCATGACGATGGCACCAAGCATCACGGGCTGAAAAATCGCGCGCTGCACATCCTTCGGCCATCCGCGCAATTGACACCAGATGGTAATGATGAGCCCGGGCAGCCCTGTCAGTCCGCAAAGCACCCCGTTTAGTAATCCCACGCCACCATCGGCTGGCGCTCCAGCCCGCACTGGAGTGAATTTCGGTTGCGCGAGGCCGTAGATGCTGAACAACACCAGCAACACACCAACCCCGCCGCGCATATAGGCCGGATTGATATAGGTGAGCAGGATCGTGCCAATGGGAACACCAATTGCGCCGCCGATGATGAATGGCGCTAGGCTTCGCCACTGAAGGGAATGCCTGAGCTTCCATACGCCGTAGCCTTGCGTCCAAAACCCGTAGCCCACGATGAGCGCCGTTGTCTGGATAGGCGTGATGACGTGCAGCCATATGCCGGAAACTACAAAGCCCATGGCGAAGCCCGCCAAACCAGATGCAAGACCACCCAAGAACGCTGCAACAAGAAATAGTCCGAGACCAATACCATCCATGGCTCGCTCCTATGATTGAGGCGAGTAGCGCTTGGATGGGATTTCCATCTTTAGGGGAGGCCGCGATATCCCCTGTTCAGTGATGTCAGTGGTGATTGAAGAATTTAGGGCCCAGCAGCCATAGTCCCCCCTCGTTTCCCGAAGGAGGCGGTGCTTGGGCGCAAGCCTTGGAGAGCGGGGCGACCGCCGCAGGCCCCGCGCGGTTTCTTAACGTAAGCCTATGATCGGGACAATAGCGCGCCGGCATCACTGCTCAGACTATTGGCCTCTCGCGACGGCCGCCGCGGCTCATTAGGTTGCGGTCGTGCTGCTCACAATGAACCGTTGAATCCCCTTATGAAAGACATCCATCACGAACGCCGCCAGCGGCTCACCGGCATCGCCTTGATGTGCGGTACGGTCGCTTTATTTGCGCTTCTGGATACGGTGGCGAAATATCTCAGCGCGCAGATGCCGACCTCGCAGATTGTCGCCGCGCGCTACATCACCGCATTTTTGCTGGCATTGGTGCTGGTCAATCCGATCACGCATCCCCGGCTTGTTGTCACAGGTCGGCCGGTCTTGCAGATTGTCCGCTCTGTGCTGATGCTTGCCACCACCGTGTTCAACTTCATCGCGGTGCGTTACCTGCAACTCGACCAGACCCTGTCGATCATGTTTTCGGCGCCATTCCTGGTGGCGCTGCTGGCCGGACCGTCCTTGGGCGAAAGGCTGGACTGGCGCCGCTGGGCCGCGATCACCGTGGGCTTCGCCGGCGTGCTGCTGGTGACGCGTCCGGGTACCGGCGGCATCCATCCAGCCGCGCTGCTCATGTTTGCCGGTGCGCTCTGTTATGCCGTCTACGGCATCATGACCCGGGCCCTTGCGCGCACCGATTCCAACGAAACGACATTGTTTTATACTAACTTGGTCGGCGTCGTCTGCATGCTGCCGATCTTGCCTTTCGTCTGGACGCCGCCCCAAGACGGGCTCTCGTGGGCACTGATGCTGGTGATGGGTTTCCTCGGCGGCCTCGGCCATTATCTCCTGATTGTCGCGCATCGGCTCGCGCCGGCGTCGGTGCTATCGCCCTTCATCTACAGCCAGATGGTCTGGATGATTGCGCTTGGTTATCTTGTCTTCGGAGACGTTCCTAACGAGTGGACTCTGATGGGTGCCGCGATCGTGATCGCGTCCGGCCTTTACCTGATCCATCGTGAGCGTCGACGCCGTGTCATCCCGCCCGCGCCGGATATTGTCGTGTAGAGCCAAGGTCCGCTATCTAAAATGATCGGAAGAAGGTGAGGACGAACCATGTATGACAATCTTCTCGCGGGTGTGCCGACCGACCTCTGGATCGGCGGCACCTGGCGCAAATCGTCGGACGGCCAGCGCTTCGACGTGATCGATCCGGCGACCGAAAACATCATCACCTCGGTTGCCAGCGCCACGGTTGACGATGCCAAAGCTGCGGTCGACGCCGCGAGCGAAGCCTTTCCCGCCTGGGCGGCGAAGAAGCCGCGCGAGCGCGGCGAAATTCTGCGCAAGGCCTTCGAGTTGATCATGCGCGACGCCGAGCGAATCGCCAAGCTGATGACGCTGGAGAATGGCAAGGCATTGCCTGATGCGCGTGCCGAGGTGGCCTATGCCGCCGAATTCTTCCGCTGGAACGCGGAAGAGGCGGTGCGCAATCTCGGCCAGTTCTATAACGCGCCCGCATCCGGCGCCCGCACCCTGGTGCATCATCGGCCGGCCGGCGTCGCGGTGCTGGTGACGCCATGGAATTTCCCTGCCGCCATGGCGACGCGCAAGATCGGTCCTGCGCTAGCCGCCGGCTGCACCGTCATTCTGAAGCCCGCGTCAGACACGCCGCTGACCATCCTGGCGCTGATGCCGATTCTGCAGGAAGCGGGCGTGCCGGCCGGCGTCGTCAATGTCATTCCCTCGCGCTCATCGGGCAAAGTGGTAAGCGCCATGCTGCACGATGCGCGCGTTCGGGTGCTTTCCTTTACCGGCTCGACGGAAGTCGGCCGCAAGCTGCTGCAGGAGGCGGCGGAAAACGTGATCAAGCCGGCCATGGAGCTTGGCGGCAACGCGCCCTTCATCGTGTTCGAGGATGCCGACGTCGATGCGGCGGTCGACGGCGCGATGATCGCCAAGATGCGCAACATGGGGGAAGCCTGCACAGCGGCGAACCGCTTCCTGGTGCACGCAAAAGTGCAGGAGGAGTTTTCCAAGAAACTCACAGAGCGCATGCAAGCCTTGAAGCTTGGCAATGGGCTCGACGACGGAGTTGCGGTCGGGCCGCTAATCAACCAGGAGGGGCGCGACAAGGTGGTGGCGCTGGTCGAGGACGCGGTGAAGAGGGGCGCAAGGGTGCTCACCGGCGGCAAGCCGCCGAATGGCAAGGGATATTTCTATCCGCCGACCGTGCTGGTGGACGTGCCGGACGGCGCCAAGATGCTGGATGACGAGATTTTCGGTCCGGTCGCCGCCATCCAGAGTTTCACGTCGGAGGAAGAGGCGATCCGGCGTGCGAATGATACCATCTACGGGCTTGTCGCCTATCTCTATACCCGCGATCTTGGCCGCGGCATGCGTATTTCCGAACAGCTCGAATGCGGCATGGTCGGGCTGAACCGCGGCCTCGTTTCCGATCCGGCGGCGCCTTTCGGCGGCATGAAGCAGAGCGGCATCGGGCGCGAAGGCGCGCATGAAGGGCTGATGGAATTTTTGCAGACGCAATACATTTCGACCAACTGGTAAGGGAATGGCGAGCCAAAAACCTGACGTGCTGGTCCTCGGGCCGGAGAAAGCCACGATCGTCGACGGCCTGTCGCCGCGATTCACGTTGCACAAAGCCAATGACGACGAGACCGTCAATGCGCTGGTGCCCAAGCTTGCGCCGAACCTGCGTGCGATCGCGGTTTCGGTCAGCGGACCGTTCGGGCGGGTCGATGAAGCGCTGATGTCGCGGCTGCCCAAACTCGAAATCGTGTCGAGCTTCGGCGTTGGTTACGACCACATCGATGCCGCCTGGGCGGGACGGCATGGCATCATTGCTACCCATACGCCGGACGTGCTGAACGAAGAAGTCGCCGACACTGCCATGGGCCTTCTGCTTTGTACCGTGCGGCAGCTGCCGCAGGCGGACCGCTTCCTGCGCAGCGGCGGGTGGCTGAACAGGGAATTTCCCCATACCCAGACGTTGCGCGACCGCACGGTCGGCATCGTCGGGCTGGGCCGCATCGGTAAGGCGATCGCGCGCCGGCTCGATGCTTCCGACGTTCCGGTGGCCTATCACGGACGCAACCAGCAGCCGGACGTGGCTTATCGCTACTATCCCGACCTGGTGGAGATGGCGCGCGCGGTCGACGTGCTGCTGGTGATCACCCCCGGCGGCGCCGGCACCAAGTATCTTATCAATGCGCAGGTGCTGGAAGCGCTTGGGCCGAATGGCATCCTCATCAACGTGGCGCGCGGCTCGGTGGTCGACGAGACGGCGCTGATCGAGGCTTTGCAGAAGAAAAAAATATATGCTGCTGGCCTCGATGTTTTCGCTGATGAGCCGCGCGTGCCGCAGACGCTGATCGACATGGAACAGGTTGTGCTGCTGCCGCATGTCGGCTCGGCGTCGGTACATACGCGGCACGCGATGGACCAGTTGGTGGTCGATAACCTGCTTGCCTGGGCCGATGGCAAGCCACCGTTAACCCCGGTGCCGGAAACGCCGTGGCGCGGCAATTGGAACGGAGCCGCAAGCTGAGCTATCATTGGCGCATGCTGAATTTGCGTATAGTCGCATTCCTCGGTGCCGTCATTGCGCTTCCGGCCGGCGTTTGCGCGCAAGGCACGCAGCCCTCAGAAGAAGCGAAGGAAATGCAGGGCACCTGGGAAATCTCCAATGCGGATCGCGACAAGCTCTGCACGGTGACGCTCACGCCCGAACCCGCGCCGGGCGGAATGAAGCTCGAGTTCGAGCCTGCCTGCGCCGAAGCCTTCGAGTTGACTAAGCAAATCCGCGCGTGGCGGCGCCACAAAGACGGCTTGCATTTCGTCGACTCGAGGGGCCGCGTGCTGCTCAATCTCGACGAAGTGGAGCAGGGCATGTTCGAAGGGATGCGCCCGGGCGAGGGCCGCTATTTCGTGCAGAGCCTCACGGCGGTGCGCGCCGAAGCCAAGCCCGAGCAGGTCTTCGGCGAGTGGCACGTCAGCCGCGGCACGGATGAGTCGATCTGCGTCATCACGCTTTCCAACAAACCGGCGAGAGAGAATTTTTCACTTGAGCTGAAGCCCGGTTGCGGCGCGCTGGTGACCGGATTCAATCCCACGTCCTGGCACATGGACCGCGGGGAATTGGTCATCTCTTCCGCTCGCGGCTCCTGGCGCTTCGAGGAAGCCGGCGAGATCGCCTGGCGGCGCGTGCCGGAAGGCACCGACCCGCTCTGGCTGGTGCGGCAGGTGGATGTGACGCCGCCCGAAGGCGGAGGCTGAAGCACGGCCACTGCGGGCATCGGCTTTTTTCCCTCGTTCTCCTGTTTTGCAGTAGCACTTGACCATCACAGGGTCGGGGCAGAGGATATTTCTCTAATCCGCACGGAGAGGCGGTTCTCCAACAGATAGAGGAAACACCATGTCAGGCCGCACCGAACGTTCCATCGAAGAGCTTTATCGGGACGATCCCGAACGCGCCGATGCAATCGTGTTTGGACGCGATACCGCGCCAAGCCGCCGCGGATTTTTAGGCGGCGCCGGTTTGGCGGCGATGGGTGCCGCTAGTCGGCGGCGTCATCCCGTTCGGGCAAAATATGCCGGCTGGATTGATCCCGGCAGCCTTGGCGCAAAGCGCGCCGGCCGCCACTCCTCCGGCCGCTCCCGCCGCGGCGCCGAAAGGCCCGCAATATCTTCAATTCCCGGGTAAGAGCGACAAGCTTGTCGTACTTGGGGAAAAACCGCTGGTGGCGGAGACGCCCGAGAGCTTGCTCGACGACGACACAACGCCGACCGACAAATTCTTCATCCGCAATAATGGTCTCATTCCGGATCAGGCCAAGGATGCGGACAGCTGGAAGATCACGGTCGATGGCGAGGTCAACAACAAGCTCGAACTGACGCTGGGCGAATTGAAATCGAAGTTCAACCCGGTGACGCTCCGCATGGTTCTCGAATGCGGCGGCAACGGGCGTTCTTTCTTCACGCCGCAGGCTCGCGGCAATCAGTGGGCCAATGGCGGCGTTGGCTGCGCGGAATGGACCGGCGTCCGGGTCGCGGACGTGCTGAAGGCCGCGGGGCTCAAGCCTTCGGCGGTGTTCAGCGGGCATTACGGTTCCGATCCGCATCTCTCCGGCGAGCCAAGACCCTCGCTGTCGCGCGGGGTGCCGCTGAAGAAATTGATGGACGAAAACAATCTGATCGTCTGGGCGATGAACGGGCAGCCGTTGCCGAACATCCATGGTTTCCCCGTGCGTCTGGTCGTGCCGGGCTGGCCCGGATCGATATCGAGCAAGTGGCTCAACCGCATCTGGATTCGCGACAAGGAGCATGACGGTCCCGGCATGGGCGCGACCTCCTACCGTGTCGCAATCAAGCCGATGCTTCCCGGCGACAAGCCGGACGAGAAGAACTTCAAGGATCTGGAGTCGATGCCGGTGCGCTCGATCATCACCAATCCAGCCAATGGCACCAAGCTGCCGGCGGGCACGAAGGAAGTGCCGCTGCGCGGCGCCGCCTGGGCCGGCGACCACACTGTCAAACAGGTCGATGTCTCAACAGACTTCGGCGCAACTTGGACCCCTGCCCAACTCGGCAGCCCGAAGAATGCATACGACTGGCAGCGCTGGACCGCATCGGTGAAGCTGCCGTCAGACGGCTATTACGAGATCTGGACGCGGGGCATGGATTCGCGCGGCATCATGCAGCCGCATATTGCCGGCTTCTGGAATCCGCAGGGCTACGGGGGCAATCCGATGCATCGCGTGGCGGTGCTGGTCGGCTGATGCGCCGCGAAATGCAAAAAGCCGCCGCACAGGTGGCGCGGCGGCTTTTTCTTGCCTGTGCGCTGCTCGGGCTGCTGCCCGGCGTAACCAGCGCGCAACAAAGCCGCGTCGCCTTTCACACCGCGCGACGAAAATCCTGAAGACTTTCCGGCCGGCCCTGGACGCGACGATACCTTTTATAGCTGCACCGCCTGCCACGGTTTCAAGCTGATCGCCCAGCAGGGCATGAACCGCCGGCAGTGGGAAGATTCAATCAATCTGATGGTGGCCAAGCATCACATGCCGCCGCTTGACGCCAAGACGCGCGAGACCGTGCTGAATTACCTGGAGGCGACTTTTCCGCCGCGCACACAACGCGGCTGGCAGAATCCATTCCTCAATCGGTGATTGCCCTAGCCAGACCCCAGGACGAACCGACTTAAAACAGAACGCCTTATCGCTGATACTCCAGCTCGCAAGCACCCTAGGCGGCCGGCGCGGCGACCTTTCTTGCTAGCTTCGTCGCGCCACGTGCGAAAAAGCCTGGATTGCTGCCACCAATTCGTATTTATCCATTCGATCATGGCTGTCCGCGCCTCTGCGCGAACTCTTGAAGGCTTTGCAGGAATGCGTCTCATTTCGCCGGATATGTTGCGCGCCAGACTGCGCGGAAAACAGGAGCACGCCATTCTCGACGTTCGGCGAGAGGGCGATTTTGCCAAAGGTCACCTGTTCTTTGCATGCAACATTCCCCGTTCTGTTCTTGAGGTGAGAATCGAACAGCTCGTGCCTCGCGCCGACACACCGATCACCATCGCTGCAAAGGGGCCCCATGCGGAGGATGTCGGGGATGTACTCGCACGATATGGGTACGCCGACGTCTGCCTTCTCGACGGCGAGAATGACGGATGGACCGCAACGGGCGGCCAGCTTTTCTCTGGCATCAACGTTCCCAGCAAGGCGTTCGGTGAATTCGTCGAGGCCGAGGCTGACACGCCCCATGTCTCACCCGAAGAGCTTGAACGATTGCTGCACGGCAATGAGGGAATCGTGGTGCTGGATTCCAGGCCATTCGCGGAATACCAGGTCATGAGCATTCCGGGCGCCATCAATTGTCCGGGCGCAGAATTGGTCTACAGGTTCTTCGAGAATGTTCCCTCGCCACAGACGACAGTCGTGGTGAACTGCGCCGGGCGCACGCGCAGTATTATCGGAGCGCAGTCGCTCATCGATGCTAACGTCCCCAATCGGGTTGTTGCGTTGCGCGACGGAACGATGGGATGGCATCTCGCCGGCTTCAAGCTTGATCGCGGCAAAGATCGCCGCGCGGAAGGTCCGGGGTCGCGAAGCCTTTCCGAGACACGCGCGCTCGCTTCGCGGCGTGCGGAGCGCGCAGGTGTAGAAAACCTGACTTCTGGACAATGCGATGCCCTTCTCGCAGGAGACCGGCGGACAACTTATCTGTTTGATGTGCGCGATCCTCTCGATTACGCGGAAGGTCATCGCTGCGGCGCGGTTTCCGCGCCGGGTGGACAATTGGTCCAGACGCTGGACACCTTCGCTGCCGTGCATAACGCACGCTTCATCTTGTGTGACAGCGATGGCGTCCGCGCGCCGATGACGGCGGCGTGGCTGAAGCAGATGGGCATCCGGGACGTCTTCACCGTTTGCGATGATGTCCCCGCGTCGACCGGTGTTCCGGTAGCTCCGAAAGCGGAAGCCTTGCTGAACGACGCGCCAGTGGTCGGCCTTGATGACGCGCAGGCATTGCGCCTTGCGGGCTTCGGCGTGCTGGATCTCGGCACAAGCAAGGACTATCGGCGCGCGCACATTGCGGGCGCGCTATTTACGGAGCGTCATGACGCCAAGGTCACCGCTGGCCGCACTGGCGGCAAGGTGCTTCTCACCTCGCCGGATGGGCGTCTCGCGCGTATCGTTGCGCGAGAACTGCACAGCCACGGCCTTCAAGCCTTGGCAATCGAGGGCGGCACGGCTACATGGATTGCCGCTGGCCTGCCCGTGGAATCGGGTCCGGGCAATCTTCCAGAGCGACCGACCGATGTGTTCTATCGTCCTTACGATTTAACGTCGGGGGCAGAAAACGCCATGCAGGAATATTTGGACTGGGAGAAGGGCCTGCTTGACCGCATCATCGACGAACCGGGCGTAGCGTTCGCGAGAGAACCTTAAGACCTGTAAACTGTTCAAAATTTACATTCCGTGGTTCGCCTAACCCCGAGGGTTCATTTTCCAGCCGGGCATGAACCGCCGCAGTGGAAGATTCCATCAATCTGATGGTGCCAAGCACAATATGCCACCGCTCGATGCCAAGACGCGAGACCGTGCCGAATTATCTCGAGGCGACTTTTCGCGCCGCGCACGCAACGCGGCTGGCAGAATCCATTCCTCAATCGCTGATCAAGTGCGCGCCGGCGGAGCGGGGGGAGGGGGTGGCTTCTTCTCCGCCTCACGCTGAAGCCGTGCATCGATTTCGACGGCCTTGGCCATGAGCTCGTGGCCGGCGGCCTGCAGTCCTTCCGCTATCGGCTGCTTGAGGCCAGGCAAGGCGGAACAGCGGAAGCATTCCTCACTCAGAACCAGGAGATTCTGTACATCGGCGCGGCCCCCGTTCTGATTCGGAACCGAATGCACGGCCGCAGTGCGTAGCAAGGTGAGGCTCAGCGACAGCGCGATGTCGCATAGACGCCGGTTCTCCGCCTGCAATTGCTGAATAGCTTTCTGGATCGGGTCCACGTCCGGCACAGCCTGTAGTTGGGGCCCGATCGCGCGAGCCTGCAGGCGTGTCGATAGATCATCAGGCAAACCGGGTCTTGCGATCTCGGGCCAGAAATTTGCTTGTCTTTGCCTGCCGCGGGCTGGCGCGACCTCTTGCTTCTGAAGGCGTCATTCCGGTCCATCGCCGGAACGCATGGCTGAAGGCACCGATTTCCCCGTAGCCGAGCAGCCATGCGACCTGCGACACCGGCAGCGCGGGCTCCGCGAGATAACGGGACGCCAGGGTGAAGCGCAGCTCACTCAGGATTTTGGAAAACGTCAGGTCGTCCGCCGCCAACCGCCGTGCCAGGGTGCGGGGACTCATGCCGAGTCTGCCTGCGACGACATTCGCCAGCGCCTGCCCGTGCGGCAGCAAGGCTGCGACGCTGTTTTCCACCCGGACCCTAAGCGCGCTGCTCTTTGTTTCGCGGCGCAATAGCGCCTCTTCGCAATAGCCCACCAGCAGGTCATGCAGGTATGGATCGGTGCTTGCGATCGGAAGAGTCCAGCTCGCCGCAGCGAGTACGATCTCGTCGGCGCCGGCGCGTTCGATCGCGACACCGGCGAATTTATCAAGATCGTTGTTTGCGGGGCGACGCGGGTGAGCGAGCCGCACATGCAACGGCTTCAGGTTTCGAGCCACCAAATGCCGGCAAACCCGGATCAGCCCAGTGATGAAGTATTCGATTTGCTGCCGGTCGGTATGCCGCGCGACGCCTGCGTATTCCAATGATATCCGGACCGACCTTCCCTTATTGACTTTGATCACGACGCTCTCGTTCACGAGGCCGCAATACCGCTCCAGCCGCAGCAGGGCAGCCCCCAGGGTATCGGCGGAGCTCGGGACGTAATAAAGAAAGTTCAGGCGGCGCAGGTCGAAATCTTTCGCCAGATGCACGCCGAGTTCGGGATCGCCTATTGCATCGGCGACCAGTTCGACAAACCTGATCTGGCTGGGGACGCTGAGCCTGGTAGAGGATTCCCTGATATCCGCGACGGTCAGGCCCGCCTGTTTCAGTAGTTCGCGCGCGTTCACTCCTTCCTGCGTGGCGCGCTCGTAAGCCAGACGAGACACGAGGCCACCACAGCTGGGCAGCAACTGCGGTCGCTGCATCGACACCTTTGGCATGAGGGGTCACCGCGTTCGATAAGGAGCCGTCGACTCAAATCAGCTTCAGTTCCTTCAGGCTGCTATGTCCGTCTTTCCCGACGATGATGTGGTCGTGCACGGCGATGCCGAGCGGACGCGCGACGTCAATGATCGACTGCGTCATCTGGACGTCCGCGCGTGAGGGCGTCGGGTCGCCGGAGGGATGATTGTGCACGAGCACGATCGCGGTCGCACTGAGCTCTAGCGCGCGCTTCATCACCTCGCGCGGATAAACCGGGGTGTGGTCGACGGTGCCGGTCTGCTGCACCTCGTCGGCGATTAGGTGGTTGCGCTTGTCGAGGAACAGGATGCGGAATTGCTCTTTGTCGGAGAAGGCCATGCTGCTGCGGCAATAATTCAGCACGGTTTGACCCGAGGACAGCACGGGACGCCGCTTCACCTGATCCTGCAGCATCCGATTGGCGGCGGCGTGGACCACCTTGAAGTCTGAGACGGTTGCCGGCCCGACGTCGTCTACTTCCAGCAAGCGGGCTTCCGGCGCGGCGATCACTTCGGCGAACGACCCGAACTTGCTGAGCAGCCTCTTAGCCAGGGGTTTTACATCGCCGCGCGGCTGTGCCCGGAACAGCAAAAGCTCGAGCAGTTCATAGTCGCTGAGCGCCCCCGCACCGGCTTCGCGGAAACGCGCCCGCAGGCGTTCGCGATGGCCGTGATAATGCGGCTTCACTTCCGCGACTTTGGCAGGACCTTCCGCAAGGTGATCGCTCGACATATGCCCGCCGCCTCTGAAGCACTCAACGACCTCTATTAGAGGCTTTTGCCGGCTGGGAGGGAAGGGGCCTTGCCGCGTCAGCCGCCGTAGGGCGGCTTGTGGAAGCCTTTGGGCGAAGTGGTGAAAATCTCCACGCCTGTCTGCGTGACGCCGACGGTGTGCTCAAACTGGGCCGAGAGCGAGCGGTCGCGCGTCACCGCGGTCCAGCCGTCGGCCAGCACCTTCACATGCGGACGGCCGAGATTGATCATCGGCTCCACGGTAAAGAACATGCCGGGCTTCAGCACGGCGCCTTCGCCGGGGGAGCCGATATGCACGATGTTCGGTTCGTCGTGGAACAGGCGCCCGAGCCCGTGGCCGCAGAAGTCGCGCACCACGCTCATATGCTCGGCTTCGACATAGGGCTGGATGGCGGCGCCGATGTCCCCGGTGGTCTTGCCCGGCGCGATCGCGGCAATGCCGCGCATCATAGCTTGGTAAGTAACCTCGATCAGGCGCTCGGCGCGGCGCGGGATTTCCCCCACCGGGTACATCCGGCTGGAATCGCCATGCCAGCCGTCGACGATCAGTGTGACGTCCACATTAACGATGTCGCCCTCCTTCAGCGGCTTCTCGCTGGGAATGCCGTGGCAGACGACATGATTGATCGAGGTGCAGGTCGCCTTGCGATAGCCGCGATACATCATGGTTGCGGGAATCGCGTTGTGGTCGAGCGCAAACTGCAGGACGAGCTGATCGATGCGCTCGGTGCTGACGCCCGGTTTCACCTCGCCCACAAGCATATCGAGGCAGTCGGCTACCAGCCGGCCGGCCTTGCGCATGTGCTGGAAGGCATCTGGGCCGTGCAGCTTGATCTGTCCGGTCTTGCGCAGGGGCGCAAGCCCAGCGTCAACGTAATTCATTGGGGAACCATCAAAAGTGTACAGGTGTGAAATGTAGAGCCTTCCCGGCAGGGCGCAAGCGTGGACCGCGCATGGCGGCTAATTCGGGGGCGCAGGGCCTGGCCTGACCAGGATGGCCGGAATGAGGGTCAGTGGCTGTCGCGTGGCGTCGTCTTCTGCGCGATTCGCTGATATTTCAGCGCCGGCTTCAGTGCCATGCCTTCGGAAAGCTGCTCGACACTGGCGCGATGCATCTCCTGCCACGGCGTCTGGCTGTTCGGAACCTGGTAACCTCCGGCGCGCTCCAGCACCGCGCGGCGCATGGTGAGCTCCGTTTTGGAAACCAGAATATTGGCGGTGCCTTTGTTGAGATCGATCCGCACGCGGTCGCCGGTCTCCAGCAAAGCCAAGCCGCCGCCCGCGGCGGCCTCGGGCGACGCGTTGACGATGGAAGGCGATCCGGACGTGCCGGACTGACGGCCGTCGCCGATGCAGGGGAGGGAATCGATGCCCTCCTTGATCAGAGCGGCAGGCGGCTGCATGTTCACCACCTCGCCGCTGCCGGGAAAGCCGATTGCCCCGCAGCCGCGGATGAACAGCAGCGTGTCCTCGTCGATCTTCAGTGAAGGATCATCGATACGCGCGTGGTAATCCTCCGGTCCGTCGAACACGACAGCGCGGCCTTCCAGCACATTGGGCTCCTTTGGATTTGACAGATAGCGCGCGCGAAAATCCTCCGAAATCACGCTGGTCTTCATAATGGCGGAATCGAACAGGTTGCCGCTAAGCACCTTGAAGCCCGCATGCTGTTTCAGCGGATTGCCGTAAGGAAAGATAGCCTTGCTATCGGGCGCCGTGGCGCGCCGGACATTTTGCTTAATCGTCTTGCCGTTGACCGTTGGCGCGTCGCCGTGGATGCGCCCGGCCTTCAATAATTCCTTCAGCACAGTCGGCAGGCCGCCGGCGCGGTAATATTCCTCCCCGAGATATTCTCCAGCCGGCTCCATATTTACGAGCAGGGGGACATCGAATCCGATCTTCTGCCAGTCCTCAATCTCCAGGCGGACGCCGATGTGACGCGCCAAGGCATTGAGATGGATCGGCGCATTGGTCGACCCCCCGATGGCGGAACAGGCCACGATAGCGTTCTCGAAGGCCTTGCGGGTGAGGATGTCGGACGGTTTGAGGTCCTCGCGCACCATCTGCACGATGCGCCGGCCGGTCTCATAGGCGATCTGCGCGCGTTCGCGGTAGGGCGCCGGAATTGCGGCGCAGCCCGGCAGCGACATGCCGAGTGCTTCCGCCAGCGCATTCATGGTCGAGGCTGTGCCCATCGTGTTGCAGTGCCCAATGGACGGCGCGGAAGCAGCGACGATGTCGAGAAATTCTTTGTAGTCGATCAGGCCGGCGGCCTGATCGCGGCGCGCCTGCCAGATCACCGAGCCGGAGCCCACACGCCTTCCCTTATACCAGCCATCGAGCATCGGCCCGCCGGAGAGAACGATGGCGGGAATGTTCACGGTCGCCGCCGCCATCAGAGCCGAAGGCGTGGTCTTGTCGCAGCCGGTGGTGAGCACGACGCCGTCGAGGGGATAGCCGAACAGCACCTCCACCAGGCCGAGATAGGCGAGGTTGCGGTCGAGCGCGGCGGTCGGGCGCTTGCCGGTTTCCTGCAAGGGATGAGTGGGAAACTCTAGCGCGACCCCGCCGGCGGCATGGATGCCTTCGCGTACGCGCTTGGCCAACTCGAGATGGTGTCGGTTGCAAGGTACGAGGTCAGAGCCGCTCTGCGCGATGCCGATGATCGGCTTGCCGCCGGTCAATTCTTCCTTGGTCAGCCCATTGTTGAGATAGCGCTCGAGATAAAGCGCAGTCATCCCGGGGTTATCCGGATTGTCGAACCACAGGCGGGAGCGCAACGCGCCTTTAGGCGGTGCTTGCGGCTTCGACTTCTTCGCCATCCGGGCCTCCTGAGGATGTAACTCTTTAATCTAGGCATCTCGATTTGATTTCACAGCCGGGATGCGTTGAACTGCGCTGGCAAGGCTAAGGAGCGCTGAGTAGATGTTAATTCAACTCTTGACGGGGGCGCTGGTCAGCTTGGCCAATTTCGGTATTCATGCGGCGGTGACCGGTCTGATCGTGGTCGTCACGCGCCACATTGCGGGAACCACCGACGATCTGCATGTCTTCATGCGCATTAGCGCCTTGATGCTGGTCACCGTGGTGGCTCTGACCGCCACCCATGTGTCGGAGATCGCGGTGTGGGCCGCCTTCATAACCGTCGCCGGCATCACCGCGCCAAATCTCACGCCGTTCGAATTCGCTTTCGAGAATTACGTTGCGCTCGGCTATGGCGACGTCGTTGCCGGCAGCGGCTGGCGCCTGATAGGTCCTATCATGGCGCTGAACGGCCTGCTGCTAATCGGGTGGTCCGTAGCGATCATCTTTGAGGTTATGCGTATGGCAGAACTCCAGTTTGGGCGCCGATCCCGATGAAATGAGCTTAATCGACGCGATCAGCGACAATAAGACAAGTTGAGGAACCTATGCTCAAGACAATCGCTTCTTTCGACCGGATGGGTGAAGAAAACGCCTTCGCGGTGCTGGCGCGTGCCACCGCGCTGGCGGTACAGGGGCGGGATATTGTCAATCTCGGCATCGGGCAGCCGGATTTTCCGACCCCGCCTCATATCGTGGAAGCAGCGGTGAAGGCGCTGCGTGACGGCCAGCATGGCTACACGCCGGCGGTCGGCATCCTGCCGCTGCGCGAAGCGGTGGCGGCGGACCTGCACAAGCGTTTCCGCGTCGAGGTCGCCCCCGACCGCGTGCTGATCGTGCCAGGCGGCAAGGTCACGATGTATATGGCCATCCTGATGTTCGGGGAGCCGGGCGCCGAGATTCTCTACCCCGATCCCGGATTTCCGATCTATCGCTCGATGATCGAATATACCGGCGCGACACCTGTGCCGGTGCCGATCCGCGAGGAGAACGGTTTCGCCTTCTCGGCTGAAGAGACATTGCGATTGATCACGTCCAAGACGCGCCTGCTCATACTCAATTCGCCAGCCAATCCGACTGGCGGCATCACCCCCAAGGCGGAAGTCGACAGGCTGGTCGCGGGCCTGGAAAAATTTCCCGACGTCGCCGTGATGTCGGACGAGATCTACGACCAGATGACGTATGACGGGGAGTCGCATGTATGCCTACTCTCCTATCCGTCTTTGCGCGAGCGGCTAATCCTTTTAAACGGATGGTCGAAGACCTATGCCATGACCGGCTGGCGGCTTGGCTACTCAGTATGGCCGCAGAGGCTCTACGATTATGCGCGTAAGCTCGCGGTGAATTCCTATTCCTGCGTGAATGCGCCGACGCAGTTCGCCGGCCTCGCCGCGCTAACCGGCCCGCAGGACGAGGTGACGAAAATGGTTGCTGCCTTCGACGCCCGACGCAAGGTCGTGGTGGAAGGGCTGAACAAATTGCCGGGTGTGTCCTGCGCAACTCCGAAGGGCGCGTTCTACGCCTTTCCCAACATCAAGGCCACGGGCTGGAAGGCGAAGCCTCTCGCTTCCACGCTGCTGGATGAAGCCGGTGTTGCCATTATCGGCGGGCCGGACTTTGGCATTTTGGGCGAGGGCTACGTGCGGCTGTCCTACGCCAATTCCAGAGAAAATATTGTCAAGGCACTCGGCCGCATGGGCGAGTTTCTGACGAGCCGCGAGGCAGCGTAGCGAGCAGTCCGGATGAGAACGACAATGAGAGCGTTTGGGAACCCGCGCGATGGGGTAAACTCATCGTCATAAAATTCGATGAGCTCCGATCCGTCGGCCACAACGTTGCTGACTCACTTGCCAGCGGGCTTGGTTTCTTGATTGGGGACTACCCGACGGACATTTTTGGGGAAGCTAACCGAAGCCCCGAGGGCTTCATTTCGGTCGATTTCCTGGCTGGAACGTGTCCGGCGGGCACTCCTTCCCAATCTCTCGCTAGGGCGATCGCCTTGTACAAGGGCGCCTTGGCCGATTTATGTATCAGGCATGGGACCTCAATCTCAGCGTTTCGAGAGCTGACCGTCTGCTATTCAGTAACTATGAATGGGCCGCGCTTTGTCGTGACCGTCGAGGATCATCGAGGACGTCGCTCCGAAGATGAATATGTTGGCCTTCCGGGAAGACGTCCTATGGTGCTCGACCATTTAGGGCGCGTTCGCCACAAGCCGTCTATGAAGTCGAAGCAATAAAAGAAGAATACAAATTTCCTGGCAGCAGCGCTGAGGAAGTCATCCAGCAAGCCATCGGTTTGGATATCCCCACCCCAACCCCTCTCCCCGCAAGGGGAAGGGATTTAGGGCGCGAATGCCGCAGCGTCGCTAGCCTCCTTTCGACGCGCGCACCAGATAGCAGGTGCATGTCCCGCCTTCGCAAAACTGCTGATAACGTGGCAAAACCGGGCCATGGCTTGCTGGCAGGAGCCGTTGCTCCCTCTACGCGGTTAAAGGATTCGAATTTCGATGGATTCCCTCGACTCAGTCAGCATCGCCATCCTGCTGGGCGCGGTTCTGGTGTTGGCCGGCATCCTGTCGAGCCTGGTCGCATTGCGTTTCGGCGCCCCTTTGCTGCTGGTCTTCCTTTTGGTCGGCATGGTGGCCGGGGAAGGCGGCCCGGGCGGCATCAAGTTCGACGATGTCGGGCTGACTACACAGTTGGCTCGATCGCGCTCGCGCTCATCCTGTTCGATGGCGGGTTGCGCACGCGCCTCAACACCTTCCGCAGCGTGCTGGTCCCCTCGGCTTCGCTCGCAACTATTGGTGTTCTGCTCACGGCGGCACTGACCGCGCCGATCGCCAAGTTGCTGTTCGACTTGAGCTGGCTGGAAGCGTTGCTGGTCGGCGCGGTACTAGCCTCGACCGACGCAGCCGCGGTGTTCCTGCTGATCCATGCCCGCGGACTGCGGCTGCGCCCGCGCGTGGGCGCCACGCTCGAGGTCGAATCCGGCATCAACGATCCCTTTGCCATCTTCTGCCCATCGTTGGTCCAGATTGTTATGCTTGGCGACCAGCCTTGGCTGACTGTGCTGCCAGTTTCGCCAACGAGGCTGGCCTCGGGACTGTTATCGGTTCTGGGCGGTCGTGTGGGCCATTGTCTTGGTGCTCAACCGCCTGGCTCTACCGCAAGGCCTGCACGCTCCCTTTGTTTGCGACGGGCGCGCTGGTTATGTTTGGGCTAGCCGCGGTCATGCATGCCTCCGGATTCCTGGCGGTCTATCTGGCGGGCCTGTCGTCGGCAACAGGCCGACGCGCGCGCATAATACCGTGGTGGTATTTCTCGATGCCATTACCTGGCTGGCGCAGATCGCGATGTTCACGCTGCTTGGCCTGCTGGCCTGGCCCGGAACCGCTTGCCCGGCACGTTCCTGGCCGTCGCTCGTCGTGGCTTTCGTGCTCATGCTCGTCGCACGCCCGGCGGCGGTTTTTCTGTCTTTGCTTCCGTTCCGCTACCCGGTCCGGGAAAAGTTCTTCGTTTCCTGGGTCGGCCTGCGAGGCGCCGTCAGCGTCTTCCTCGCGTCGATCCCTTTGCTGGTCGGCGTGCCCAACGCTCCGATCTATTTCGATATCGCCTTCGTGGTCGTGGTGACTCGCTTCTGATCCAGGGCTGGACCATCGCGCCTGCCGCGCGCTGGCTGCACCTGACCTTGCCGCCGCGCAACCGCCTGCCGAGACGTATCGAACTCGATCTGCCGGGTCAGCTCGGACAGGAACTGGTCGGCTATACCGTCGGCGCCAACAGCCCTTATCTGCGCCGCCGCATCATTCCCTCCTGGGCGAAGCCGACGCTGGTCGTGCGCAATCAACAGGTGCTTCCGGCCGCGGAAAACGACGTCATCGAGGCTGGCGACTACATCTATCTGCTGGCGCCGCCGGAAAAAGCCGAAGCGCTCGATCGCTTCTTCATCAATATGCCGCCGCCGCCTGCAAAGGCCGATGCCGGCTGCTCGGCGACTTCTTCGTTTCCGGCGATGTAACGCTCGGGACCCTCGCCGAAACTTACGATTTGCAGATCGCGGCGAGCGACGCGCACATGACCCTGGCGGAGGATTTCGAGGCGCATTTGATGCGCGCGGCAAAACAGGGTGACATGTTGCCGCTCGGATGCATCGCGCTTATCGCGCATACAGTGGTCGACGGGCGCGTGACAAATGTCGGCCTGCGACTGGCCGATCCCGACACGGACGAGCCCCGTTCGCTATGGATGCGGATCAAGGACTGGCTGAAGCAGCTATGATCACAGTGGATTCCGGGCGATCAGGGCGACGCCCTCGCCGGTATCCACCATTATCGCCTCCACCCCGAATATCTCCGCCACCCGTTGCGGCGATAGCGCTTCGCTGGGCACGTCGTCGGCGACAATGCGGCCGCCATCCATCACCAATACCCGGTCGGCGAAACGCGCCGCCAGCGTGAGATCGTGCAGGATCGCGAGCACGGCCCCGCCGTCACGCGCGGCGCTGCGCAGCAGTTCCATCACCACCAACTGATGCCGCGGATCGAGCGAGGCCGTGGGTTCATCGGCGAGCAGCACGGGGGCTTCCGTGGCAAGCGCGCGCGCCAGCGCGATGCGCGCCCGCTCGCCGCCGGACAACGTGGTGACGCGGCGGTCGGCGAAAGCTTCGGTTGCGGTTCGCTGCATCGCGCGGATGACCGCGGCGCGGTCTTGCGGCGAAGGCGTTGCGAACGGGTCCATATGCGGATGCCGCCCGAGCGCGACGACCGCGGCGGCCTGCATCGGCCAATGGAATACGTGGCCTTGCGGCAGATAGGCGACGGCGCGGGCCCGCTCGTGGTTACCCATGACGCCAAGCTGGCGCCCGCCGATCATGATCTCACCGTCCGCCGGCAATAGTCCGGCCAAGGCGCGGATGAAGGTGGTTTTGCCGGCGCCATTCGGTCCCACCAACGCCACCAACACGCCGGCATGCAGCGTCACGCTCGCGCCCCGCACCACGGAAGCACCGCCCAGCCGGACGGTCACATCGCGTGCGGACAGGAGCGCCGCTGCGGCTTGCGCGCTCACGACGGCGACCCTTCCAGCATGCGCCGCTCGGAGAAAATCATCGCGACAAAGAACGGAACGCCGATCAGCGCCGTCACCACGCCGAGCTTGATCTCCACCACGCCGGGCAATAGACGCACGGCGATATCCGCCACAAGCAGGAGCGCAGCTCCTGTGAGTGCCGCGGGCAGCATCAGCCGCGCCGGGTCATAGCCCACGAGGCGGCGGACCAGATGAGGCGCCACCAGGCCGACGAAGCCGATCGATCCGCAGATGGCCACTGCAGCGCCCACGCCGAAGGCGACACCCACGACGACGGCCCGGCGGGTGCGATCGATGTTGACGCCGAGCGAGGCGGCGGCATCCTCGCCTAGCGTTAGCGCGCGGAACGCGCCCGCGCTCCTGCCGAGCATCACCCAGCTGGCCAGCAGAAAGGGAAAAGCAATCAGAAGATGATCGCTGCTGCGGTCCTGCAGCGAGCCGAGCAGCCAGAAGGCAACCTCCATCGCGACATAAGGATTGGGCGCCAGATTCAGAATGAGTGCGACGGCGGCCCCGGCGAAGCTCGCGAGCGCAAGCCCGGCCAGCATGGTCACCGTCAGGCTGGCGCGGCGGCCTGCGATCGCCAGAAGAGCCCCGATCGCCAGCATGGCTCCCGCGATGCCGGCGAGCGGCACGGCATAGGAGGTCGCACCGGCCAGGCCGAAGGCGATGACCAGCGCGGCGGCGGCGGCCGCTGCCTGCGGGGCGCCGAACAGCGCGGGCTCCGCCAGCGGGTTGCGCAATAATCCCTGCAAGGCAGCCCCCGAGAGGCCGAAAGTCGCGCCAATGAGCAGCGCCAGGATAGTGCGTGGGAGGCGAATGTCGCGCACGATGATCCCCGAAATTCCTTCGCCGCGGAAAAGCGCGTCGATCACGCGGTCGAGCGAAAGATTGGCAGGGCCGACCATTAGCGAAAGACCGAAAAGGATGACCACGAGCGCCGCCAAGGCCGCATTGAGCCTCAGGTCCTGGCGATTGAACCAATTCATCGGTTGTCCGCTCGCGTTTCGCCCGTGAAATGGGTGGCCATCTCCTACAGCGTCCCGGCCCAGGCTCCAATGGGTTTGCGGTTGTGTTATGGGGTGTCGGGGATTCGCCGATGAGAAAAATTGCCGCTGCGCTGCTGCTGATTTTGTCCGGCCTGCCGGCATTCGCCGATTCGCCGCGCCGCGTCGTGTCGTTCAATCTCTGCGCCGATCAGCTGGTGGTGGCGCTGGCGGATTCAAATCAGATCGCCGCGCTCTCGCCTTATGCACAAGATCGTCACTTGTCCGTGGTTGCCGAGCGGGCACGCGCCTTCCCGATGCTCGACTGGAGCGCCGAGGGCACCGTCGCCTTGGGGCCCGACCTCGTGCTGGTAGGCCCCAACGACCGGCGCGAGACGCGCCGCATGCTCAACGCGCTCAACATACCCGTGGCCGACGTTGCGCTAGTAACCGACATCGCGACGGCGCGGGACCAGATCCTCTCGATAGCCGCGCGCCTCGGCCATCCCGAGCGCGGCGAAGCGATGGTGCGCGCGCTCGAGGACGCACGCGCCCGGCTCGCCGCCGCTGCACGGCCGGTTGCAAAGACCGCGCTCGTGGTCGAGCGCGGCGGGTATGTGGAAGGGCCGCAAAGCCTGACGGCGACGCTGCTGGCGGAAGTGGGCCTGCGCCTGCCGGCGGGAGCGCCCTCCGGCTATGGCGGCTATATGTCGCTCGAGACGCTGCTGGTGACGCGCCCCGATGTGCTGGTGCTGAAGGATCCGCCGCTGCAGGCGGAGGATCAGGGCGCGCTTTTTTTCACCCATCCGGCGGTGACCGCGCTTTATCCGCCCGACCGGCGCATCGCTTTGCCGACGCGTTACACGTTGTGCGGCGGGCCGGCGCTGATCGAGGCGCTGGATTATCTCGCGGACGTGCTGGGACGAAACTTTAGGCCGCGGGATGTGCGGCCGTCTCCCGGCATCGATCGCTGGCGGCGAAGGCGGGGTTAGCTAGGCTGCGGACCGGCAAACAGTCTTTGGCCTGGCCGGATCGCGAACGGGCATCCTGACTTGCTGCTGACGCATTGCACGATGCGCGTTATGCGTCGCACAACGTCAGGCGAAAACCGAGGCAACGAAGATGACTGGCTGGTATTGCAGATACAGCGACTTGCCGCTGCGCAGGCTTCTGGAGGCGTGACCACGCTTTTTGGATACTCATCATGAGCGAACGTCCGGACTTCTAATCGCGCAAGGACCTTCGCGCTGCCCACTCCTCGACAATACCAGCCAACGCATCGAGGCCGTCGGTGAGCGCCGCCGGGCCGGGCTGCAGGATCAGGCTCGATTTGATCTCGCGCAGCCAACCGCCGCGCACCGCCGGCAACGCCTCGAAGCCCGGCCGCGCCGCCACCTTTGTCGGCACGAATTTCTTCCCGCACCAGGAGCCGACGATGATGTCGGGCCTGGCCGCGATTACCTCCGCGCCGGTGACGATGCGGTCCTTGGCGTTCTTGCGCAGCGCCAGCGCCGGAAAAGTCTCGATGCCGCCCGCCGCCTCCACCAGTTCCGAGACCCAGCGGATGCCGGAAATCATCGGCTCGTCCCATTCCTCGAAATAGACGCGCGGGTGCTTGCGCAGCGCTGCGGAGCGCGCACGCGCGGCCTCGAGCCGCTGTTGCAGCGAGCGCGCGAGCGCTTCCGCCTTGTCCGCCGCGCCGACCAGGGCGCCGAGCGTGCGGATCATGTCGAGAATGCCGGCGATGTCGCGCTGGTTGAAGGCATGCACGGCGATATTTTGCCGTACCAGCTCCGCCACGATGTCGGCCTGCAGGTCGGAAAAGGTGAGCACGAGATCCGGCTCGAGCGCGAGGATTTTCGGAACGTCGGCGGAAATGAAGGCCGAGACGCGCGGCTTCTCCTTGCGCACCTGCGGCGGCCGCACCGCATAGCCGGAGACGCCGACGATGCGCCGTTCCTCGCCGAGCAGATAGAGAGTCTCGACCGTCTCCTCGGTCAGGCAGACGACGCGTTCGGGAGGAAACATGACGCTTCAGCTCCCGATCGCGGCCATGGCATCGAGAAAGTCGGCCCCGCGCACCGCTTTGACCCGGCCGTCTTCCAGCCAGACGACCGAGGTCGCGATGCGCCGCAATTCGCTCGCATTGTGGCTGACATAGACCATCGGCACGCGCGCCTCGTCGCGCAGGCGCTCAAGATAGGGCAGGATTTCCGACTTCCGCCGGGCGTCGAGCGAGGCCAGCGGCTCGTCGAGCAGCAGCAGGCGCGGGCGCATCAACAGCGCGCGGCCGACGGCGATGCGCTGGCGCTCGCCGCCGGATAATTTCCCCGGCCGCCGCCCCAGCAGCGGACGGATGTCGAGCAGTTCGATGACGCGGTCCATTTGCGCCGCGTCGGCGGCAAGCCCGCTCATGCGCCGGCCATAATCGAGGTTGCGCGCCACCGTCAAATGCGGAAACAGCCGGCCCTCCTGAAAAACATAGCCGATGCGCCGCCGGTGCGCCGGCACATTGACGCCCGCCGCGGAGTCGAACAGCACGCTGTCCTCGAGAACGATGCGTCCGCGGTCTGGCGTCACCAGTCCGGCGATCATGTTGACGAGCGTGGTCTTGCCGGCGCCGGACGGTCCGAACAGAGCGGTGACGCCGCTCTTGGCCTCGACGCGCACCGCGAGCGAAAAGTCGCCAAGCTGCTTTTCCGCGTCCACGGACAACATCTCACTCTCCGTGGAAGCGCGTGCCGGCCCGCCGCGCCAGCCATTCGGAGGCAACCAGCGCCGCAAGCGCGATCAGGATGGCGACAATGACAAGCCGGCTCGCCGCGCCTTCGCCGCCCGGCACCTGCAGGAAAGTATAGATCGCCGCCGAAATGGTCTGCGTCTCGCCGGGAATGTTGGAGACGAAAGTAATCGTGGCCCCGAATTCGCCCAGCGCCTTGGCAAAGCACAGCACCATGCCGGCGATGATGCCGGGCAGCGCCAGCGGCAAGGTGACGGTGAGAAAGGTGCGGACGCGGTCGGCGCCGAGCGTGGCCGCGGCGTCTTCCAGCCTTCGATCGATCGCCTCGAACGACAACCGGGTCGCTCGCACCAGCAAGGGAAAACCCATGACGCCGCAGGCGAGTGCCGCGCCGGTCCAGCGGAAGGAAAACACGATCCCGAAATTGTCCTCAAGAAAACTGCCGACGGGTCCTTTGCGGCCGAAAGACAGCAGCAGCAGATAGCCGGTCACCACCGGCGGCAGCACGAGCGGCAGATGCACGATACCGTCGAGCAGCGACTTGCCCCAGAAATTCTTGCGCGCCAGCAGCCAGGCCACGGCGATGCCGAAGGGCAATGCGGCGAGCGTCGCCGTCACCGCGATGCGCAGCGATAGCCGGACCGCTATCCATTCGTCGGGAGAAAGATCAAACATCTTGCGTCACAAGTAGCTCCCCCTCCCTATCCCTCCCCCGCTTGCGGGGGAGGGAAGCGAGCGCAGCGAGCGGGTGGGGGGAAATTGGCGAAATCAATATGCACCCGCGTTAAGAGTTCTTCGCCAGAAAGGTGAATCCGCGCTGTTCGAAAATGCTGCGCGCGAGCGATGACTGCAGGAATTCAAGATAAGACGCCCCGCCGGTTTTTGCTCCCGCAGTCAGCGCGGCAGGATAGACGATCGGCGGATGCGAATCCGCTGGAAAGACGCCGATCACTTTCACCCTCGGCTCGGCCTTGGCGTCGGTCCCGTAGACGATCCCAAGCGGCGCCTCTCCGCGCGCCACCAGCGACAGCGCCACGCGCACATTCTCCACCATCGCGAGCTTGCCCTGCACCGACGACCAAAGCCCAAGCTTTTGCAGCGCCGCCTGGGCATAGCGGCCGACCGGAACCGCGCGGACGTCGCCCGTAACGATACGGCCCTTGCCGGCAAGTGCCGCAAGATCGAAGTCCGAGCCGATCTCAACGGTGCCTATGGCTGCGTCCGCTGCCGCGATGAGCACCAGCTGATTGCCGAGCAGGTCGACGCGGGTGTGCTCCTGCACCGCCTTTGTGCGTGCGCCGTAGTTCATCGTCTCCAGATCGGCGGAAATGAATACTTCCGCAGGCGCGCCTTGTTCGATCTGCCTGATCAGTTGCGAGCTCCCCGCATAACTGGCGGAGACCTGGATGCCTTTTGCCTTCATGTAGGCCGCATTCACTTCGTCGAGCGCGTCCTTCAGCGAAGCCGCCGCGAATACAAGGAGCCGCTGGTCCTGCGCAAGCGCATGAGGCGCGCAACCGGCGAACGCGAGCAAAAGCGTGAGCAGGATCCGAGCATATTTCACGACGCGTCCTCCAGACGGCAGCGCCGACGGCGCCGCCATCACGGGCTTCATTCATCAATCGGAAGAGACCGCCCACGAACCGCCGTTCGGGGTCTGCGGCGCGTGCACGACGCGGCGCATGTCGCGCACAACGCTAGCAAGTTTTGCTTTGCGGGCAAAGGCGGGCAGAGAACGATCTTCCAAGGACATACAGCTGCGTGGTTTTTTCCTGATGTGATACGGGCAGCTAAGTAGGGGATGTCCTCCTTTCATGCGAACTTGCCTTGCAGTGCCCGGCTTTGTTGGCTACTCATTCCGGCCCCCTGGGCGGTCGCCTGATGCGGCGGTGCGCAGACACCATGGGGCCGGGGTGATCGGCGCGGCGGCCTACGGGGTCTTCATTTGATGCTTTCGGACTATTTGTTGCTGGGCGCGATCGGCTTCGTCGCTCAGCTCATCGATGGTGCGCTCGGCATGGCCTTCGGCGTGATCTCGACGTCGGCCATGCTGACGATGGGGGTGCCGGTGGCGCAGGCAAGCGCCATGGTGCACACCGCGGAAGTATTCACCACCGCCGCTTCCGCCGCCTCGCATATCGCGCACGGCAATGTGGATTGGAAACTGGTGGCGCGGCTCGGCATCGGCGGCGTTATCGGCGCGGTGCTCGGCGCCTGGTTCCTTTCCAATGTCGATGCCAGTGCGGCGCGGCCATTCGTCGCCTTCTATTTGCTCCTGCTCGGTATTTTTATTTTGGCGAAAGCCGCGCGCCAGATCCCCAGGCGCGACGCGCCATTTGCTTGGGCCCCGCCGCTCGGCCTAGTCGGCGGGTTCTTGGATGCCAGCGGCGGCGGAGGTTGGGGGCCGATGGTCGCCTCCACCTTGATCGGTTCCGGTCACGCGCCGCGCAAAGCCGTCGGTTCGGTCAACACCACGGAATTTTTTGTCACGGTCGCGGCGGCCACGACCTTCTTCATCGAACTTGGCATCGCGCCGTGGCGGGAGCTGATCGCTCTCGTGATCGGCGGCGTGATCGCAGCTCCACTGGGCGGATGGGCCGTGAAGCGTCTGCCGCCGCGCGTGCTGATGACAATGGTCGGCGTTCTCGTGGTGATGCTTTCCGCCTGGCAACTCGCCCGCGCGCTCAAGGTTTTGTAAGCGCGTCGGCCCGTCTACGGTGCCATCAATACTTTGCGGCAGGCCGCCGGCAGTTCAACCATGGTGATCGGAGGCTTCGGCTTCACCGGTTCCTTCGGCGGTTTGGGGTGCAGCACTGCGTCGCGGAACCACCAATCCAGTTCCTTGCAGCCATCGCCAGCCGGCACCGGATCCTGCGGCTTGCACTCTCCTTCTCCCGCCGGGCAACGCATCCGTATATGGAAATGATAGTTGTGCCCCCAATAGGGTCGCACCTTGTTGAGCCAGGTGCGCGAACTGCCGCTGTCGCGGCACAAGGCTTTCTTGATCGCCGCGTTCACGAAGATGCGTTCGACTTCCGGCTGCTCGGCGGCGGCCTTGATAATGGCGACGTGCTTCGAAGTCCAAACCTTCGGATCGACGTCCTTGCGGTGGTCCGCGACCATGTCGACAGCCGACATTTCTTCGCGCTCCTGACGCGTGAGCTCGCGGTCGGGCATCGGCGTAAGCCAGATATCGGCATCGAGGCCGACTTGGTGGCTAGAATGGCCGGTAAGCATCGGGCCGCCGCGCGGCTGCGACATGTCGCCGACCAATAGTCCGTTCCAGCCGAGCTTCTTTCCTTTTTCCGACAACCGCTCTATCAAGCGCACCAGATTGGGATGTCCCCAATTGCGGTTGCGCGACAGCCGCATCACCTGCCAGGTTTCGCCATTCACCGGCAGCGCGGTGGCGCCGGCGAGACATCCCTTGGCGTACCACCCGAGGGCACGCGCTTCGAGCGGTGCGGGCCCGTCCTTGCGCCCAAACAATTCCTTCGCGGGAGTTTTCGGATCGTCCGGTTGGGCGAGCGGCGGCAGCGGCTTTGGGTTGACCGTGCCGGGCGTTTGCGCCCAGGCACCCGCAGGCAAAGCGAAGATCAGAACACACCAGGCGACCACCTTCGCAAACATTTGAACTCCCTTATCCACGCCGCGTCCGAGTCGAGGCTGGTGGACGAAATCGAGAGGATTATAGCGCAGGGCTTCACCATTTCACCGAGGCAGGCGCGGATTCGCAACCCTTTTCCTAACCCAAACTTCAATGACCACAAGGCTTTACAACGGCTTCCAGGCGCGCGATGCTGGTTAACAGGCGGTTAAGCTTGTTTTGGGCCGGGGATCGTCATGCATACGGTCATCATCGCAGCTGCATGGGCGGCCATATTTGCCCTGCTTGTGACCGGATCGCGACCCGCCGCCGCCGACATTCTGGTGAACATCAGCAAGACCGCGCAGCGGATGTCGGTGCTGGTCGATGGCACCGCCCGCTACAATTGGACGGTGTCGACCGGCGCCAAGCACTACACAACACCTAGCGGCGTTTACAAGCCGCAGTGGCTGGCGCGGAAGTGGCGCTCCAGGCAATACGCCAACGCGCCGATGCCGCATTCCATTTTCTTCGATAGGGGCTACGCCATCCACGGCACCACAGAAGTTGCCCGGCTCGGCAAGACCGCCTCGCATGGTTGCGTGCGCCTGCACCCCGACAACGCCGCGACGCTCTATTCGCTTGTGCAGAAACAGATGGCGAATACCCGTGTGGTGGTTTCCGACGACTTGATCGAGGCGCCGAGCGATGCACCGAGGAAGAAGCCCAGTCACTTCGTGGCGGAGAACGCCGTGACAGAAAAGCCGGTGGTCGAAGCAATGGCCCTGCCGCAGAAAATCGTGGAGCCGCAGGTGACAGCGACCGCGGGCGCGCCGGCAGAGACCACCGCCGTTCAGCATGAGAAGAAGAATTCGGCGCGCGATGCGCCGAGGAAGAAGCCCGGTCACTTCGTGGCGGAGAACGTCGTGACAGAAACGCCGGTGGTCGAAGCAATGGCCCTGCCGCAGAAAATCGTGGAGCCGCAGGTGACAGCGACCGCGGGCGCGCCGGCAGAGACCACCGCCGTCTTGCATGAGAAGAAGAATTCGGCGCGCCGCGCTCACCGCGAGACGCAAAGGCCGCTGCGCACTGCGCGCTTCGAGCGGCCCGGGTTTCACTGGTAATTTTTTTCGCGCTGACCGCAGCCGATTTCCGTTTTTATTCGATCACGATCTCGCCCGTCATGCCGTGGCTGGCGTGCGTGGTTCCGTCGGCCTGCACAATGCCGCAGCGCAGATCGTCGGCGCGGCCGGCGGCCACCGGCACGAACCACCATTCGGCGCTGTGCCCCGGATAGACCTCGACTTCGCGGATCGCGCCTTTGAACTCGGCAAGCGTGCTCTTTTTTCCGTCGCGCTCTTGGGTCACCTGCACTTTTCGGGTCCAGATCATGTGTGAAAAAGCGTGCGAAGTGAAATAATGCGGGTCCTTGCTCGCGTTGCGGAGCACCAGCTTGTAGAGCTTGCCGGTCTCAAAGCGCAGCTTGTTGGGCACGAAAACGTGCTTGCCGCCCATGCCGAGATCGACCGTCACCTCGATCGGATTTTGTTGCGACAGGTCGCCCGCGGCCTGAGCGGTTGGGATCAGGGCGGCGCCCAGCATGGCCGCCGTCGCAAGCGCGATCGAAACTGCTAACCGCATGACGCTCCCCCGTTGGTTGGTTTAAAGGAACGATACTGCAATTAAGAACCATTTGCAAATACGGGGGAGTTACGGCCCGCGTTGTGGGGTGCCTGCGGCCGCATGCTATCTTCCAGCGAACGGATGAGGGAGGAAGCGATGCAGCATCTGGTCTCTGCGGTAGTTCTTGTCCTAGCGCTTTTCAGCGCGCCGGCCCTCGCCGATCCGGTGGCCGATTTCTACAAAGGCAAGCAGATTCAATTCGTCATCCGCTCCGGCGTTGGGGGCGGCTACGATCTCTACGCCCGCGTCCTCGGCCGGCATATCGGCAAGCACATCCCCGGCACCCCGACGGTGATCCCGGTCAATATGCCCGGCGGCGGCGGCATCAAGGCCGCCAATTACGTCGCCAATGTCGCGCCGAAGGACGGCACCATCCTCACCATCGCCAGCCAAGGCCTGCCGGTGGACCAGGCACTCGGCATCAACACGGGACTTGAGGCCGATCTGCGCAACTTCAACTGGTTGGGCAATATGAGCTCGCACAACCAGGTCTCGGTGGTGTGGCACACCTCGAAGACGCAGAGCTGGGAAGATGCGCTCAAGCGCGAGACGGTGATGGGCACGACCGGCGCCGGCTCGATCTCCACCCAGGTGCCGGCGCTCTACAACAATGTGCTGGGCGCCAAGTTCAAGCTCGTGGTCGGATACGCCGACGGGGCGGATGTCAATCTCGCGATGGAGCGTGGCGAGGTGGATGCGCGCGCGACCAACCCGTGGGTAAGTTACAAGGCGGCGACGCCGCACCTCGTCGAGAAAAAGATGATCAAGCCGATCGTGCAGATTGGCATGCAGAAGGAGCCAGATCTCCCCGACGTGCCGCTGCTGCGCGACCTCGCCAAGACGCCGGAGCAGAAGCAGGTCATCGACTTCATCTCGCGCTCAGTGTCGGTCGGGCGGCCGATCGCCACCACTCCCGGGGTGCCGCCCGAACGCGTCGCGGCTTTGCGCAAGGCCTTCGACGCCACTTTGGCGGATCCGGAGTTTCTCGCCGAAGCGGAGAAGCAGCGCATGGAAATTCGCGCGATGAGCGGCGCGGAGCTGGCGCAGCTCATCAAAGACATCATTGAGGCGCCGGCCGACATCCGCGAAAAAGTGAAGCTCGCCATTGTCCCGACCAACACGGTGGAAGTGCCGAAGACGAAGAAGGGCGCGGAGTAAAAAGCCAAAGTCCGGCAACGGAAAAGAAGGGCGCGCCGATGCGCGCCCTTTGTGTTTGCGGCTATTTCGGCGCGGCGGCCGCCTCGGTCTTCTTGTAGAGGCTGTCGATATAGCCGCTCTTGTCGAGCTCGGTGACGAAGCTCGCGTCCACGAATTCTTCCGGCTTCTTCCTCGTGATCGCGCGCCACGTGTACACCGTCTGCATGTTTTTCAGACCTTCGATCGAGGGATAGGGCTTGATCGGCAGGTCGGTCGCTTCCGCATAGATGCCTTCCAGCACCCTCTGGTCGTTGATGCCGTACCATTTGCGCATCGAAGCGAAAGCCCTCTCCTTGTCCTGCTTCATCAGCGCGATCGCTTCCACCGTTGCCTTGACGAAGCGTGCCGCCACGTCGCGGTTCTGCGCCAGCCAGGCCTTCTCCGCGTTCACGCCCGAGCCGGGCATGTGGATCTTCCTCGGGACGAGATTGGCGATGTCGTTCATGCCGTGCTTGACGGCTTCGTCGACGGTGATGCCGTTGGCGGTGATGATATCGACGCGGCCCTGCATGACATGCTCGATATCCCCGCCGTTGGAGTACATCTCGACGTCCTTCTCCGGGTCGAGCCCGATGCTCTTCAGCCACATCAGGATCGAGAAGTGGCTGAGCGCGCCGGGATTGCCGTAGCCGATGCGCTTACCCTTGACGTCATCGACCGACTTGATGTCGCTGCGCGCCAGGATGTGGTAGCGCGAGTAGATGTCGGTAGTCGCCAGGATCACGCGATGCGGCGCGGTGGCGACCGAGTGCATGCGCACCATGGTCGGGCTGCCGCCGCCAATGTTGATGTTGCCTTCTTCGCGGCCGATATTTTCCGGCGGCACTTTCACACCCCTAGCCTCCACTGCCTTGGCGGCGGACGGCGTGATGTATTGCCGGACCTTCAGCGCATTGCGTTCATAGATGCCGTAGTCGGCCGCCATGATGAAAGGCAGCTTGGTGAGCGACACGTCGCCGAGCTCGACGGTGATCGAGGCGGGGGTTTGCTGGGCGATGGCGGTGTGCGGCATGCTGAGGGCACCGGCAGCAAGCATCACGAATGAAAACGGCTGAGGCGCGAAGGCGCCGGGCATACGTCATGAGGACCTCCCTCGTCCGGTAACGGCCGGGCGGTTGGTCCCGCCCTTGGCCGGACCTTCATTGTGGACAGTCTCAGGTGGGGATTACAAGCGCGATGCGCGATGAAGTCGTATCGCGCGCAGAGAATAGAGATGGCTAGGTATCCACCTTCAGCGCGGCGATAAACGCCTCCTGCGGGATGTCGACCTTGCCGAACTGCCGCATGCGCTTTTTGCCCTTCTTCTGCTTGTCGAGCAGCTTGCGCTTGCGCGTGGCGTCGCCGCCGTAGCATTTCGCGGTCACGTCCTTGCGCAAGGCGCGCACGGTCTCACGCGCGATGATCTTGCCGCCGATCGCAGCCTGGATCGGGAACCTGGAACATGTGCGGCGGAATCAACTCTTTCAGCTTCTCGCACATGCCGCGGCCGCGCGCCTCCGCACGGGTGCGATGCACCAGCATGGACAAGGCGTCGACCGGCTCCTCATTGACCAGGATCTGCATCTTCACGAGGTCGGCGACCTTGTAGTCGGTGAGATGATAGTCGAACGAGGCATAACCCTTCGACACCGATTTCAGCCGGTCGTAGAAATCGAACACCACTTCGTTCAGCGGCAGATCGTATTTCACCATCGCGCGGCTGCCGACATAGGTCAGCTCCTTCTGCATGCCGCGGCGGTCCTGGCAGAGTTTCAGCACGGCGCCGAGATATTCGTCGGGCGTCAGGATGGTCGCCTCGATCCAGGGCTCCTCGATTTCCAGGATTTTCATCACGTCCGGCATGTCGACCGGATTGTGGATTTCGATCTCCGAGCCGTCGCGCAGCTTCATGCGGTAAATGACCGACGGCGCGGTCGCGATCAGATCGAGATTGAATTCGCGCTCCAGCCGCTCCTGGATGATTTCCAGATGCAGAAGCCCGAGGAAGCCGCAGCGGAAGCCGAAGCCGAGCGCGGCCGAGGTTTCCATCTCGTAGGAGAAGCTGGCATCGTTCAGCCGCAGCCTGCCCATGGCCGCGCGCAAATCCTCGAATTGCGCGGCGTCGACCGGGAACAAGCCGCAGAACACCACCGGGATCGCCGGCCGGAAACCGGGCAGCGGCTCGTCCACCGGGTTGCGCTCGTCGGTGATGGTATCGCCGACGCGCGTGTCGGCCACTTCCTTGATTGAGGCGGTCAGCATCCCGATCTCGCCGGGACCGAGTTCATCAACGAGCGTCAGCTTCGGTGTGAACACGCCGGTGCGATCGACCTCGTAGGAGGACTCGATGCCGATCATGCGGATGCGCTGGCCTTTTCTGAGCACGCCATCGACGATCCGCACCAGCACGACGACGCCGAGGTAAGCGTCGTACCAGCTGTCCACCAGCAGGGCCTTCAGCGTGGCGTTGCGGTCGCCCTTGGGCGGCGGCAGGCGGGTGACAATCGCCTCCAGCACATCGGGAACGCCGAGGCCGGTCTTGGCCGAGATCATGACGGCATCGGAGGCGTCAAGACCGATGACGTCCTCGATCTGCTGCTTGATTTGGTCGGGCTCTGCCGCCGGCAGGTCGATCTTGTTGAGCACCGGCACAATCTCATGGCCGGCATCGAGCGCGTGATAGACGTTGGCGAGCGTCTGCGCTTCCACGCCCTGGCTGGCGTCCACCACCAGCAACGAGCCCTCGCAGGCAGCGAGCGAGCGGTTCACCTCATAGGCGAAGTCGACATGGCCGGGGGTGTCGATCAGGTTGAGGATGTAATCCTTACCGTCGTTCGCGCGGTATTTCAGCCGCACGGTCTGCGCCTTGATGGTGATGCCGCGCTCGCGCTCGATATCCATCGAGTCGAGCACCTGTTCCTTGCCCAGCATCTCGCGGTCGGTGAGCCCGCCGGTGAGCTGGATCAGCCGGTCGGCCAATGTCGACTTGCCGTGGTCGATATGCGCGACAATGGAAAAATTGCGGATGTTTTGGATCGGGCCGGCCGTCATAGGGGGCAGATAGCACCCGAGTTCGGTGGGAACAAGGCGAGTTCTTCTCGCTCTTCCCCACCGAGAGAGGGTTGGGAATGCCTTTCCTCAGCGCTCCAACTGTCGTGTAGCGTCAAGGAATTCTTCGTCGGTCGGAAACTTCTCCAGGCCTGCCAACCCGTCCTTCTCGCCCTCGATATTGGCCCAGCGGACAATTCCTTCGCGATCGACCAAAAATTGTCCGATCCTCTGCCCGCCGTAGCGGTCCGACCAATCGCGCCGGTCTTTCAGTTCGGCTTCCACTGGAACGAAGCCGTCCCGCTCGGTCAGCGCGCGCTTGATCCCCACGAGGTCAGGCGAAGGAATCTGCAGGTCACGGGCCAGCTCAATGTGCCTGCTCTCCACGGCCTGAAGGATATCTGGTGTCAATGGCGGCTGCGGCACGCCGTAGGCACGATGCGTAACCAATTCCGGATCGGCCGCCAGCGGCACGTTCACCGGCCGATAGCTGTAATAGAGCCGCACGCGTTCCGGCCGCATGGCGACAATGGCCAAGGCCTCAACTCCGAGCGCCTGCAGCTTCTGGCGCGTTGCGCCGAGCTGGGCGATGTGGCGCCGGCAAAATGCACAAGAGAGCCCACGCATCATGGCGAGTAGCACCGGCGTCCTGCCGCGATAGTCGGACAGGGATATGGTGCCCTCCCGGTTCACGGCGGGTAGCACGAATTCTGGAGCGGGCTCTCCTACGCGGACCGGCGAGCGGCGTTCTGTCGTGGTCATGGACCCTCCATCTCAACTGAGAAACGGCAAGACCATCAATGCGTCGGGATCGATTCCGGCGCGCTCGCACACGTCCTTCGACTTTGCCAGGTAGACCTCGGCCAGCGCTTGGTTCCCGGTATCGAGATGTAAAGTAGCCAGCCCGTCGTAGCACGGGAAAAGAAGTTGAGGTTCGCCGGCCTTTTCGGCCAATTCGAGGGCTTCCTCAAACGAAGTGAAGGCCACGGCATATTCACCCTGGCACTGGTAAATCTGGCCAAGCACGATCAGCGGCACTGCGAGGTGATCGACCAGCCCGAGCCGACGGTCGAGATCGATAGCCATCCGGGCGGCTTGTACGCCCTGCGCCTCGCAACGATCCGTAAGCGCGCAATAGGAGACCGCGAGGTTTGCGTAGATCCGCGACTGGAAGCCAAGATCGCCGATCTTTTTCGCGGTCTCAAGTCCGCGCAGGCAGGTGTCGATGCTTCGGCGCGGATCGAGGGAGCTGTAGAGCACGCCGAGGTTCGCATAGCCGCGGCAGGCGGCCTGTGGAAGGTCGTGCGCCTCCGCGAGCCTGATGCTCTGCTCAATCTGGTCGACCGCCTCGCCGAGGGAGCCGGTGCGCGCCAGCGCGACGCCTAGTGTATTGCAAGCTTGTGCCCGCGTCGCGGCCGCCTCGTGCGCGCGTTCTCCGTCGACGGCGGCACCTAGTTCGCTGGCTGCTTCAGCCAACGCCTTCCTGGCCCAGTCGATAGCTGCTGCGTTGTCGCCCGCGCGGAACGCAAGCCGGCCGATCTCCTGAAACAATTGAGCACGCTCGATCGAATTGCCCTCGGAGCCAAGCCGTTCGAGACCCCGCGTGAGGCAGACGCTGGCTTTCGCGCGGTCGCCGGCTTCCCAGTGCAGGCAGCCGATCTTACGATGCAGTCGCGCAATATCGGCCCCATCGGCTGTGGTCTCGATCGCTTGTCGCAACGTTTCGTAGTGCTCCAGCGCTTCTGTCCGCCGCCCGGCGAGCGCCAGCAGATCCGCTAGCCGCTCGCGCACCGTCTGCATCTCGGTATGGCAAGCCTGACAATCGGCGAGCGTGTGCAACGCGCGCTCGTAGTGGCGGATCGCGTCGTCGTTGGCATAGAGCCCACGCGCCCAGTCGCCGGCCGCCATCAGGTAGCGCGCGCCCCTGGCCTTGTCCGGTGCCAAACTCCAGTGATACCCAAGAGCTTCCAGGTCGCTCAACCGTCCAGGATGCGCTCCGGCGGCGCGTTCGAGCGCGCGGCCGACCCGTTCGTGCAGCTCCGTCCGTCGGGACAGAAGGAGATTCTGGTACACCACCTCGTGAACTAGGGCGTGCGTGAACCTGTAGCGGCTTGGCTCTCGCCCATGCCCCACCTGCTGGATAAAACCGGATTCGATAAGGCCATCGAGTAGGACATCGGCATCGCTGACGTCGCTCGCAATCTCAAGCAGAAGCGCTTTGTCGAACTCCATTCCTAGCACCGCGGCCTGCTGCAACAGTCGCCGGTGGCCGAGGGTAAGTCGATCGACCCGGGAGAGCAGTAGCCCGTGCAGCGTGGGCGGAATTCTGGCGGCTTCGCGCGCGGTCGCGCATGTCCAACGATCGCCTTCGCGAACGAGCGCTCCGCCGGTCACCAGGCTGCGGACGATCTCCTCCGCGAACAGGGGATTGCCTCCCGATCGGGTCGCGACGAACGATTGCACGTGCGTGAATTCGGCTCCGTCCACCGGGCCGAACAATTCGCTGACCAGGGTCCGGATATCGTCAGAGACGAGCGGTGCAAGCTGGATGATGGACTGTGCCACCCGATTCGTCACCAGCGCGGGCATGTCGGAGCGGTGCGACACGAGCACCATCAAGGGCCGGTTCGCAAAATGATCCACGATGTCGCACAGCAGATCCACCGAGGCTGCGTCGGCCCAGTGGAGATCCTCTACGATGACCATGAGCGGACTTTGTTGCAGTCGCCGCTCGATCAGCATGCGTATCGCCAGCGAGATCTGGCGCTTGAGCTGTTCGGGCTCGAAGTCGCCAGCCCGCATCGGCTCGATGCCAAGCACGTAGCGCAGCATCGGCGCAATGGCTCCCGCCACCTCGACGGGACCGTCCAACGTGCGTACGCCCGCCTCCAGCTTTTGCCGGGCGACATTGAGCGGGTCGTCGGCTTCGACCTGGTAGGCTTCGCGTAAGAGCGATGCGAAGATGCCGTAGGTAGGCGCAGTGAGCGACGAACATGCCGTCTGGCGCACGGTTATGCTCGAGAGCCGTCCGTCCGACTCTAGGCGTTTGAGGAACTCCGCGATAAGCCGCGACTTGCCCATGCCGGCCTCTGCGATCAGGCATGCTAGCTGGGCTTGTCCGCGCAGCATGTTCTCGAACGCTGCGAGAAGCTGGCCAAGCTCCTCGATGCGCCCAATCATCGGCGCGACCATGCCGTGCGTCGCTAGCCCACGCGCCGAACGTGGCTCGGCAAGCGGGCCGAGGAGACGGTGAACCACGATCGGCGCCGACTTGCCGCGCAGAGTCATTTCACGGGTTTGTTCGAATGCGAAACGATGCCGGGTGAGCGCGTGGGTAGCATCAGACACAAGGATCGAGTTCGAAGCTACCGCTAAGAGACGGGCGGTCGTATTCACCGTGTCGCCAGTCACTGCGTAGGAGACTCCCGCTGCATTGGAGAAGCTTCCGGCGACAACCGGGCCGGTGTGAATCCCGATGTGCAGATTCAGCGGTTTTCCAAGGCGCGGCTCCCAAAGCTTGCTCAGTTGCGCGCTGCCGTCGAGCAAGGCAAGCGCAGCGTGCAGCGCCCGCTCCGGATCGTCCTCATGGGCATCCGGCGCACCGAACACCGCCATTACCGCGTCGCCCACGAATTTTTCCACGAACCCGTCGTAGCGCGTAACGGCCCGCCCGAATGTTTCGAATATCGCATTCTGCAGCGCGCGGACGTCTTCAGGGTCGAGCGCTTCAGCAAGCCTGGTAAAATCGGTGACGTCGGCGAACAGCACCGTTACTTGGCGTCTGTCTGCTTCTCGGTGGGTCGCCTCTTTCGTCGTAGTACGAGGCGCGAGCGCCGTGCCGCACCGGACACAAAATGCAAAATCAGCGTCCCACGAGGACCCGCACGCCGGGCATGCAAAAGCCTGCCGTCGCCCGCAGCGCGGACAGAAGGAAAATTCCCCCAACAACTCGAAACCGCAACCAATGCATGCCATCGTAGTGGATCGCTGGGCTGCGCCAGGTGGCCATCTTATAGGACTTGGGTCTATTCAGGCAGAGACAGGGAGGCTGCCTTGCTTCGGCATGAGTGCGTACCCGCCCTTAAACGGATCCCGATTTTGGCCGAGCTGGCCAACTCTGCTTTGGAGCGGGTGGCCCAGAGCTGCACCTGGCGGACCGGGACGGTGAGGCTGGGCAATGTCTCCCCAGAGGCCTAATGTGTGGTCCGGAGGCAGCCGTGGCACACCTGCGACAGGTTATCACTGGCGATCAGCGGCCAACCGAGATCGAGGCGCAGCTCCATGTTGCGCTCGACAACATGCCGGGCGCGCTCGTCTACACGGACGACGATCTCAATATCGTCTTCTGCAATGAGCGGTTCAGGGAGATGTACGGAGCGCCGCGAGAGCTGCTGCAGCCCGGCCGTCCCTATCCCGATTTCCTGCATTATCTGGCGGAGAATGGCTATTACGGCGACGGCGATGTCGACGCCCTGGTGGCGCAGCGCGTGGCGAGTCTGCGCAATCCCACGGGCAAGAGCTTCGAGGACCACACGCCGGACGGCCGGTGGTATCGCATTCGCCGGCGCCGCTCGCCGGCCGGCGGCACCGTCACCGTGATGACTGACGTCACCGAAGAAAAACAGGCCGAACGCAAGCTGGCGGAGAAGGAGGCGCAACTGCATGTCGCGCTCGACAACATGCCGGGCGCCCTTGTCTACACCGATGACAATCTAAGCATCGTCACCTGCAACGATCGCTTCAAAGAGATGTACCGGGCGCCGCGAGAGTTACTGGAACCGGGCCGTTTCTATCCTGATTTCCTGCGTTATCTGGCTGAGAACGGCTATTACGGCGAGGGCGAGGTCGATGCGTTGGTCGCCAAGCGCGTCGAGAGTCTGCGCAATCCCACGGGCAAGAGCTTCGAGGACCACACGCCGGACGGCCGGTGGTATCGCATTCGCCGCCGGCCGGGCGGCGGCAGGCGGAACGGTCACGGTGATGACCGACATCACCGAGCAAAAACAGGCCGAGCGCGAACTGCTTGAGGCCAAGCAGCGGACCGAGGAGGCCAACAAGCTCATTACGGAAAAGAACCGGATGCTTGAAGCGCTGTTCAGCGAGATTCAAGACAAGAACCGGCAGGTGGAGGAACAGGCAGCCCAACTCGCCGAATGGAATGCGAAGCTCGAAACGCGCGTTGCCGAACAGGTCTCGCAGCTTGGGCGATTTTCCAAGCTCACGCGATTCCTCTCGCCGAAAATCAGCGACCTGATCATATCCGGCGATGCGGACGATTCGCTGAAGACGCGCCGCTCGGAGATCACGGTGGTGTATGTCGACCTGCGCGGCTTCACCGGATTTACCGAGAGCGCGGAGCCGGAAGAGGTCATGAGCGTGCTACGCCAGTATCACGCAGAACTCGGCCGCATCATCATTGCGCACGACGGAACGATCGAGCATTTCGCCGGAGACGGCATGATGATCCTGTTCAATGCGCCCGTGCCGGTTGAGAACCACGAATTACAGGCGATCCGCATGACGCTTGCCATGCGGGAAGCATTGACCGCGCTGTCAGCAAGCTGGCGAAAGCGGGGCCATGAGCTTGGCTTCGGAGCGGGCATCGCCGGAGGCTACGCGACGATCGGCACGATCGGCTTCGAGCAACGGCTCGACTATGGCGCTGTGGGCCCGGCTTGTAATCTCGCTGCCCGGCTTTGCGGCGAGGCCAAGGACACTCAAATACTCGTTGCGCAACGCGTCTTCGCAAAGGTGGAGACCAGCATTGAAGCCGCGCCGATCGGGGATCTGGTGTTGAAGGGATTTCACCGGCCGGTCCCGGCCTACAACATTTTGGGGATGCGCATGGATGGCTTGGGGCCATCCAAAGCCGCCGCCGCAGCCGGCCCGCAGCTGTCGATCGGCTAATCCCCTCTTGCCTCGTCCACGAGCTTTGCCAGTTTCGCTACGTTTGTGATTCTGAGGTCGCTACCTTCGCGCCGGAGCAGACCGATCGTGGTGAGCCGGCTGAGCTCCCGCGAGACTGCCTCCCTGTGCGTGCTGATGCGGTCGGCAATGTCCGAAAGCGAGGGCGCAGGGGAAAACACGACCTCGGTTTGCCGGCCACCTGCTTCGCGCGCCAGACGCAGCAATTCTGCATGTACGCGATTCTGAACGACAAGCGTGCTGAACTCGAATACGCGCTCCGATAGCCGCCGCACGTCGGCAGTCAGATGGTGAAGCGTGGCAATAGCCACGCTCGGCTGTTCGAGCATCAGGCTTTCGAATTTCCCGGCGGATAATGAAGCGATTGTGCATCGTTCGAGCGCTTCGACGCTGGCGGAGCGCGGCTTTCGATCAATAGCTGCGAGCTCGCCGAACATTGTCCCCGCCTTCAAGTCGACAAAGACCACGGCTTTGCCTTCCAAAGAGTGAATGACCACGCGCGCTCTGCCGGCCAACAGGAACAAGACATCGGTGGATGGATCCTGGAAACTCAAGATCTCTCCGCCGGATTGGTGCTGAGACCATGCGCAGGTGCGCGCGACACGCTCCAGCGCTTCATCCGACAGTTTGGCGAAAATCGGAACGCGTTTAAGCCCGGCTATGCGTTCATGTTGGAGCATGGACGCCTCTCTGTCTGTGTTCGCCTGCGGACGTGACCCAATTAACGCCAGTCAATCATCTGCTAGCAGCCGATTTCGCATTGAGAAATGCCAATGCACGCCGGGACGGCTGGGCGCAAGGAACATCGCACGGGGACCTTTGTACCCCTGCGATGGAGGGCACCATGCCCAAGCAAATCAAGCTGTATGCTTACGCGGCGCTTGTCACCTTTGCGATCGTCCACCCGTCACATGCGCAAACATCCGAGCAATCTTACGACATCCCGATGCCGCCGGCCATTGCGGCCGCGCTACAGGTCAATAGGGCTTCAGGAATTAGCTATCCCCACTTCGGCGCGGCCGAATTCCGGGCGGATAAAACCCGTACCATGGAAGCCTTGCTGGCGAAGATAGCGACTTGGCTGTCGACGGATTTCGACCTGCCGGCAATCGGGGATCTGCCGCGGGTCGAATTTGCGTCTCCGATGAACCTTATGGCCATGCGCTACAAGGGCCTGCTGCCGGACCAATGGCGCGAGGACGGCATGCGCGACCCAGCGATGCATGTTGCGCAGGAGCGCGACGTCGTCGCCGTATACAACGATAAGTCCCGGACGATCTTCCTTCCTGACGCCTGGACCGGAACGACTCCCGCGGAGCTGTCCGTGCTCGTGCACGAGATGGTCCACCACCTGCAGAATTTGGCCGGGCTCACTTACGAGTGCCCGGCAGCTCGGGAAAAGCCGGCCTACCTGGCGCAGGATCAATGGCTCAAGCTGCACGGCCTCGACCTGGAGACGGAATTCGAGATCGACAAGTTCACTCTTTTGGTCAGCTCGGCCTGCCTACGGTGACCAGTAGCGATAATGGTCGGTCTGAATGGGCCTTCGAGCGTGCTCATCGGGCAGGCAGCGGATCTTCCGACCTTCCTTGAATCGTGATTTCATCTGCTCGTTAATTTTCGTCGGGAGGCCTTTTTGTTCCCCCAGCCGAGCCTGCTTCCCGCGCTCGATCTTGTCCGCCGCACCATCGCCGCCGAAACCGCGTACGCGGTTTCCCGGTTGCAGGTTGTCGAGCGCAACTCCGGTAATCCGTTCGGCGTCGCCTTCCGTGCCTTCGGCGACGGCGGCATGGCGCTGATGGCGCGACGTATTCCGCTGCCTCTGTTCAATAGTGTCAAAGGAATGGGCCCCGGCGATGAGACGCAGATCGCGGCGATTGCCACCTGGTATCGTGAGAATGGTGTCAACGGCCAGTTCGAATTGATACCGGGGTTGTTTGATGAAGCTTTGGCGCGCGAACTGCATAAGGCCGGATACTTCCATTCCGGATTTCACGTTGCGCTGGTGGCAGAATCTGATGCGGCCGCTCCGGTCCTGCCGCCAGGTGTCGAGATTGAGCCGGTCGGCAATCCCGCACTCCTCGATGACTTTTTTGATGCGTATGTCGCCGGTTGGAGATTTGAACGCGGGGATCGCGGAGCCTTCAAAGCTAATGTGCGAGAATGGCTTGGGCGGCCGGGCTGGTCGCTTTATCTCGCCCGCGTCGATGGCCGGCCAGCGGCGGCCGCAACGCTGTTCATGCACGAAAAGACAGGCTACTGCGCGGATGCCGCGACCGATCCGGGTTTTCGCGGCCGCGGCCTGCATCGAGCGCTGTTGGCGCAACGGATTGCCGCTGCCGCTGCCGCCGGCGCTGATTTTGTGTGCGGCGGCGCTAACTTTCTTTCCGCAAGCCATCGCAACATGGAGCGGGCCGGCATGCGGGTGCAGTTCGTCAGAGCGCTATGGACGAAAGTGAGTTGATGCCGCGGGTCGTGCGTTTGTTCGCTGCCAAGTTTTGCGCGTCGCCTCGGAATAAGCGGAGAAGCAGCAGGGCGAATTGCGAGAGGAGCAGGACAGGTCTTCAGACGCTGACGTTCAATTCAGCATTTCCACGTCCAGCATCCAGTCGTTGATGCCGACAGTGACGGTTTCCGGTAAATCAAACGCGCGCACCTGAATTTGGATGACATGCTGGCCCTCGCTGAGGCGTCTCATCCACTGAAAACCGAGGCCGGTCGGTCGCAGGAGTCGGCCACTGAGGCCCTGGTTGCCACCGCTCTCGGGACGCAGTTCCTCGCCGCCCGCGAGAGCGCGGATGAAACAGACCTCGTTGCCGGTGCCCCCTTTGCAGGTCACGCCGCCGGTAAACCGCACTTTGACGCAGCGGGTCTGGCCCGACGGCACCGTCACGGAGAGGACGGCGCCGCGTATGCGGACAAAACTATTGCTGTTCGTTGCAAACGGCTCGTTTCCGGTAGCGACGATGCTCTGGATCGGTGCGCCGCAGTTCGTGTTCGTGATCTCGGCTCGAGAAACGCCGGCCGTTACGGTAGCGAGCAACATTGCGAGCAGGCACGTCTTAGCGATGTCAAGCATGTCACGGCTCCCCTTTGCATGCCGTAGCTTACCACCGGGCGGGACTTGCGACCACCTCAGCTCCACTCCGCAGATGGCTTTGCGTCGCCGCGAAACGAAAATGGCAGGACATTCCGCGATCGCTTAGCTCGCCGCGATCAGTCGCCTTAATATCGATAATGATCGGTCTTGAACGGGCCTTCCTGCGGGATGCCGATATAGGTCGCCTGCTTATCGGTCATTTTGGTTAGCTTGGCGCCGATCTTGGCGAGATGCAGCCGCGCGACCTTCTCGTCGAGATGCTTGGGCAAGGTGTAGACCTGCTTCTGATATTTGCCCGGATTGGTCCAGAGCTCGATCTGCGCCAGCGTCTGATTGGTGAAGGACGCCGACATGACGAAGCTCGGATGGCCCATGGCGTTGCCGAGATTGACCAGCCGACCCTCAGACAGCAGCAGGATGCGTTTGCCGTCGGGGAATTCAATCTCGTCGACCTGCGGTTTCACATTGTGCCACTTCAGGTTCTTCAGGGCGGCGACCTGGATCTCGCTGTCGAAGTGGCCGATATTGGCCACGATCGCCCGGTCCTTCATCTTTCGCATATGCTCGATGGTGATGACGTCGACATTGCCGGTGGCGGTGACGAAGATGTCCGCGCGCGGCGCGGCATCGTCCATGGTCGTGACTTCATAACCTTCCATCGCCGCCTGCAGCGCGCAGATCGGATCGATCTCGGAGACCAGCACGCGGCAGCCGGCATTGCGCAACGACGCGGCGGAGCCTTTGCCGACGTCGCCGAAGCCGGCGACCATTGCCACCTTGCCGGCCATCATCACATCGGTGCCGCGGCGGATTCCGTCCACCAACGATTCCCGGCAGCCGTACAGGTTGTCGAATTTCGACTTGGTAACGCTGTCATTGACGTTGATGGCGGGGAAGAGCAGGCGGCCTTCCTTCGCCATGATGTAAAGCCGGTGCACGCCGGTGGTGGTTTCCTCTGTGACGCCTTTGATGGCCTTGCCGACGCGCTCATACCAGTCCGGATCTTGCTTCAACCGCTGCTTAATGGAGGCAAAAAGGACCTCCTCTTCCTCGTTAGTCGGCTTGGCGATGACGGAGGGGTTGTCGCGCGCCTGAATGCCGAGATGGATCAGGAGCGTGGCGTCGCCGCCGTCATCCAGGATCATGTTGGGGGTGCCGCCGTCGGCCCATTCGAAAATGCGGTGGGTGTAATCCCAGTAGTCCTTCAGGCTCTCGCCCTTCACTGCGAAGACCGGGGTGCCGCCGGCGGCAATGGCGGCCGCCGCATGGTCCTGGGTCGAATAGATGTTGCAGGACGCCCAGCGCACGTCGGCGCCAAGCGCCTTCAGCGTCTCGATCAGCACCGCGGTCTGAATGGTCATGTGCAGCGAGCCGGCGATGCGCGCGCCGCGCAGTGGCTGCGTTGGGCCGAATTCCTCCCGCGTCGCCATCAGGCCCGGCATCTCGGTCTCGGCGATCGCGATTTCCTTGCGGCCCCAGTCGGCAAGACCGATGTCCTTGACGACATAATCGGTGGCGGGGGCGGTACTCTTCGCGGCATTACGGGCGGCGGTCATGACAATCCTTGCACGGCATGAAGGGTAGCGCACACGCGACAAGTGCACGCCGTTTGCGCCAGGCAAATGGCCCGGGCGCGGCTGGGGCAGGCTATAGCAGGCCTAGCAGCAGGCGGCAATAAGCATATAAAGATTTCTTTATATGTACTTTCCCTCCCCCGGCGCGCGAAGGTCAGGGTGCGCCGTTCGAGCCTAACCGGCTCGCCTCCGCTCGCCAGGTCCCCGAGGGGAAGGAGAAGCGGTTCAGTCCTCTTCCCCGAATCCGCCCGTAACAAGCTCGGTGATGGCGTCCATCACATCCGCGGCCTGCTTGCCGGTGGCTTCTACGGTGATCTCCGTGCCGGTGGCGGCAGAGAGCATCATCAGGCCCATAATGGAGGTGCCGCCGACGGTTTCGCTGCCGCGGGTGACGGTGACTTCGGCATCGAATTTTTCCACGGTTTGCACGAATTTCGCGGAGGCGCGGGCGTGCAGGCCCTTTTTATTGACGATCTCCAGCACCCGGCGGATGGCACCTTCGCGCGGCTGCGGGGTATCACCGTCGCCTAGCGCGCCGTCTCTCATTTCCCGCTGAGGACCCGGCTGGCGATCGTGCAGTATTTGCGTCCGGCTTCCTGCGCCGCCGCGACGGCATCCGGCAGGCCGCAGGTCTCGCGCACTTTCGCCAGTTTGATCAGCATCGGCAGGTTGATGCCCGCCAGCACCTCGACCTTGGGCCGGCTCATCACAGAAATAGCAAGGTTGGAGGGTGTTCCGCCGAACATGTCGGTGAGGATGGCGACGCCTTCGCCGCTATCGACCTTCTTCACCGCCTCGATGATGTCGTTGCGACAATGCTCGATGTCGTCCTCGGGGCCGATCGTCACGGCCTCGATCTGCCGTTGTGGTCCGACGACATGCTCTAGCGCCGAGCGGAACTCAGCGGCCAATTTTCCATGGGTGACGAGGACAACGCCGATCATCAAACACCGATCCACGTGCACATGCTGGGTGCAGTGCACGAAAGTCGCGCATTCATTACTATCCGCAGCCCGAGCGCAAGGGCCTTTTCTGGCAATTCGGGGAAATATTGCATTGCGGTATCAAGGGGCAGAAACCTGTCTGCCCAACACTCCGGATAAGGAGCCTATGACGTATATAGTTACTTTTTTACTCGCGCTCAGTGGGGCGGACTGCCTTGGGACCGCTCACTCCCGAGGGTGTGGAGCAGGGCCAAGACCAAGGGAAGGGCTTCCTGGCCGGATGCGACCGCAAGCCGCGGCAGGCGAATTCCTTCGATAACAGTCTCCTGGGCATCCCGTTCCGGCAGACGGGTAGCGTCTTCCGCCGCTAAGTCGACCACGCAGCCGACCACCGCGACTGGCTCGGCTTCGAGTGTTCGAATGCCGCCGCCCCGCAGTTCCAACAGCCCCTTCAAAGCTGCGGCGGGCCGCACCATTAGGCGGCCATTCACCGCTTCCACATGCGCACGATCGTCGGCGACAAGGCGGGCAAAAGGCAGACGCCCGTCCTGTGCCGCTTGTAGCAATGTAAGCGTCAGTCGTGATTTGCCGGATCCGGAGTAACCGCGGATCAGCACCGCCTTGGCTCCGACCAGCACGGCACAGGCGTGAATTGAGGGGGAGCGATCAGGCATGGCGGTTGATTATCCCTCTCCCCAGTGGGGAGAGGGCTGGGGTGAGGGGGTTCGGACCCATCGAGAGGCTGTAACCCCTCACCCGGCGCACTGTGTGCGCCGATCTCTCCCTATGGGAGAGGTGAAAAGAAGCACGCGAAGGTGCGTTCATCACGTCGCCGGCAGGCGAACGACAAAGCGCGCTCCAAGCACTTCCTCCTCGCCGGCGCCACTCCTGCGCGTGCGGTTCTCCGCCCAAATTCGCCCGCCATGCGCCTCTACGATTTGTTTGCAGATAGAAAGCCCGAGCCCGGAATTCTGGCCGAATCCCTGGTGCGGACGGTCGGTATAAAAACGCTCGAAGATGCGATCCAGCGCGTCCTGACGCAGCCCCGGCCCGTCATCGTCTACCACGATCTCGACTTCGATTTTCACCCGCCGGCAGGTCACCCGCACCACACCTCCCGGCGGGGAGAAGGAGCGCGCGTTGTCAACCAGATTACCGATCACCTGACCGAGGCGGGAGTCGTGTCCCGGCACGTTGAAGGCCTGCGGACCCCCGCCTTCAAACATGAGCGCGACGCTGACATTCTCCTGCTTCACCTCATTGGCCACCGCTATCAGTGTGTTCAGCAGCCTCGCCACGTCCACCGGGGCGGATTCTTGCCGCTGCAATTCGGCGTCGAGTCGGCTGGCGTCGGCAATGTCGGAAATCAGCCGGTCGAGCCGTCTGACGTCATGCTCGATGACGGCGAGCAGCCGTCCGCGGCTTTCCTCGGTCTTGGCGCGGGGCAAGGTTTCCACCGCAGAGCGAAGTGAGGTGAGCGGGTTCTTCAATTCATGGGCCACGTCCGCGGCAAAGCTCTCGATCGCGTCGATACGGCGGTAAAGCGCATTGGTCATGTCGCGGATCGCACCAGAAAGGTGCCCGATCTCATCGCGGCGGCGCGTGAAATCGGGAATCTCCACGCGCGAGCGGATCCGCCGGCGCACGAGCTCAGCGGTCTCCGCTAGGCGCCGCACCGGGCCGGCGATGGTGGCGGCGAGCACGTTCGACAGCACCACCATTACCCCCAGCAGGATCAGGAAGACCTTGACGATCTGCAGGCGTTCGGCCGTGACCATGCCATCGATATCGGCGCCTTGCGTGGACAGCATCAGCGCGCCTCGCACAGCGCGGAAGCGCTGAACAGGAACCGCCACCGACACGATCACCTCGCCGCGATCGTTGACGCGAACCATGCTGGCTTTCTGCCCGGTCAGCGCGAGCGCCACTTCCTGATAGCCCATTCCGTTTTCCGGGCCGAGATCGCGGTAAAGCGGAAGATCACCACGGCCGAGCCAAGTGCGAATAGCGGTCAAGTTGCGCTCGATCATCCCAGGCTTTTCCGCGGTCGGGGAGGGCAAATCAAAACGCAGCACGTCGCCGCGGCGGTCGAGGTTGCGGCTGTCGAGAATGAGGCCGCCATCGCGGTCGTAGATGCGCGCACGCGTCCTGGTGGGAGAGACCAGCCGCTGTAGCAGCGGACCGACCCGTTCCGGATTGATCGGAAATTCCAGGCCGGACAGCGCCTCGTCCGTCGGGCCGTAGCTTTCGCCTGCGCGCAATTCGAGCAGCCGGTCGGGATCGATCTGCACCGAATCGATATCGGCGGTCGCAGAGGCAGCAATGGCGCCGGCCATGATCTCGCCCTGGACCAGCAGGCTCTGGATGCGTGCGTCGATCAGGCCGGCCCGGAACTGCGAGAGATAAAGAATGCCTATGACGAGCGCGAGCAGCCCAAGGACGTTAAGCGAGACGATGCGCCGGTTGAGGCTGGAGAAGGTGAGAGCGATGAAGAATTGCCAGGTGCGGCGCAGCCATGCGCGAAGACCGCGCGGCTCGGAGTGGATAGTCTCCTCCGTGCCTTCGGTCTCGGCCTCGCTGCCGGCAATCTGGATTGTCCGATCGAGCACGTGGTTCAAGCCTGCCCGTTCATTTAGCCGCCATGGTGTTCGGCATTCTAGAACAGCCGGCCCCACCCGTCAGGCCCCAGGGCGGGCGCGTCAGGTCTCTTTGAAACGATATCCGACGCCGTAGAGCGTCTCGATCATGTCAAAGTCGTCGTCGACCGCTTTGAACTTCTTACGCAGCCGTTTGATATGACTGTCGATCGTGCGGTCGTCCACGTAAACCTGATCGTCGTAAGCCGCGTCCATCAGCGCATTACGACTCTTCACTACGCCAGGCCGGGTCGCGAGCGCCTGCAGAATGAGAAATTCGGTGACGGTGAGCGTGACCGGTTCATTCTTCCAGGTGCAGGTGTGTCGCTCCGGATCCATGCGCAGCTGTCCGCGCTCCAAGGCCTTAGCGTCGACTTCCTTCGGCGCGGCGGCATCCTTCGGCGTGCCCCGGCGAAGCACAGCTTTCACGCGCTCCACAAGCAGTCGCTGCGAGAAAGGTTTGCGGATGAAATCGTCGGCGCCCATCTTCAGGCCGAACAATTCATCGATCTCCTCATCCTTTGAGGTCAGGAAGATCACCGGCATGTCGGATTTCTGCCGCAGCCTGCGCAGGGTCTCCATGCCGTCCATGCGCGGCATCTTGATATCGAGAATGGCCAGATCCGGCGGCGACGTCTTGAACCCGTCAAGCGCTGAGGCACCGTCGGTATAGGTCATGATGCGATAGCCCTCTGCTTCTAGGGCGATCGAAACGGAAGTCAGTATATTGCGGTCGTCGTCGACGAGAGCGATGGTCGGCATGAGCCTATCTTTCGTTGACGGAAGCCACCCCGTTGCGTTGAAGCCCGTAAAGCTAGGCTGAAATGTGACATATCTACGTCAAACCAATGATTCGCCAATGAGTTCCGAACATAAGCCTCCGGAGCTAGAAGTGCCAGCCGCAGGACTGAAATGTATTTTTGAATATGAACGCCCGTTAACCACTTAAGGCGTGCCGGCGATGAAAGAACAGTCCGATTTCGATCCGCAGCGGGCGGCAAAGCGACTGCTGCGTGAGGCACGTAGCGGCGCGCTCGCGACTTTGTTGCCGGGCTCGGGGGGCCCTTATTGTTCGCTGGTCAATGTCGCGACCGCCGCCGACGGTACGCCGCTCTTGTTGATCTCCAAGCTTGCCGTGCACACCAAGAATATCCTCGTTGATAACCGCGTTTCGCTGATGCTGGACGAGCGCAAGCAGGGCGACCCGCTGGAAGGTGCGCGGGTGATGCTCATGGGCAAGGCGGTGGTCACCGATGATCCGATCATCCGCAGGCGTTATCTGCTGCGCCATCCGGAGGCCGAGATGTTCGCCGGATTCCGCGATTTTGCTTTTTACAAGGTCGAACTCACCGGCGTGCATCTGGTAGCGGGCTTCGGGCGCATCGTCGATCTTGAGCCCGGCGAGGTTCTGACGGATCTCAGCGATGCCGCAGCGCTGGTCGAAGCGGAGCCGGATATCGTGGCGCATATGAACCAGGATCATGCCGATACCTGCCGGCTTTATGCGACGAAGCTGTTGGGCGCGGCGGAGGGGGACTGGCGTTGCGTCGGCTGCGATCCTGAAGGGATGGAATTGCAGCTCGACCGGACGGCGCTGCGGCTGTTTTTTCCGCAGCGCATCATTTCTCCTGGGGCGCTCCGCCAAAGCCTGAAAGATATGGCGGAAAAGGCGCGGGCCGTGGCCTGACGGAAGGGCTTCGCAGCGGCGGACGACCGACGCGGTTTCATACATACCTGGGCTTCGCTGAATACCCTTGGCAGGCAATCGGTTATTGAACTATAGCTCGCGCATGCGCCCGCAGGCGCGTATATTGTTCGTTACGACTTAGGCGATACTCGGAAAAAAGCTTTGGCTTAAGAAGCTTGTCTTCGGGCGGAAGCGTTGGTGGAGGTGTTTCGTGCAGGAATCTGGTGTGAGGAACGGCGCCCATGGCGCCGATAAATTCGGGCTAGAAGGGCTCAAAGCCGTTCACTGGAATCTGACGGAGCCGCATCTCTACGAATTTTCCATCGCCGCCAAGGAAGCGCAGATCACCGCCGGCGGTCCGCTCTGCGCCGATACCGGCGTGCATACCGGCCGCAGCCCGAAAGACAAATTCGTCGTCGTTGATACAGCCACCAAAGATACGGTCTGGTGGGAAAAAAACGGCAAGCTCACGTCCGAGAAATTCGACGTGCTGTTGAAGGATTTTCTCGCCCATGCCAAGGGCAAGGAACTATTCGCGCAGGATCTGTACGGCGGCGCTGATCCGAAATACCGCATCAAGACCCGCGTCTATACCGAACTTGCCTGGCACTCGATTTTTATTCGCGCGCTGCTGCGCCGCCCCGAGCGCTCCGAACTCGCCAGCTATGTTCCCGATCTCACCATTCTTTGCTTGCCGAGCTTTAAGGCCGATCCGAAGAAGCATGGCGTCCGCAGTGAGACCGTCATCGCGCTCGATTTTACCCGCAAGATTATCCTGATCGGCGGCAGCTACTATGCCGGCGAGATGAAGAAGTCGGTATTCTCGACCCTTAATTTCTTTCTGCCGTCACAGGGCGTGATGCCGATGCATTGCTCCGCCAATGTCGGCAAGGACGGCGACGTGGCACTGTTCTTCGGCCTCTCAGGCACAGGCAAGACCACGCTGTCGGCTGATCCGAACCGCATGCTGCTCGGCGATGATGAGCATGGCTGGGGCCCGGAGGGCGTATTCAATTTCGAAGGCGGCTGCTACGCCAAGACCATCCGGCTATCGCCCGAAGCGGAGCCCGAGATTTATGCCACTACCCAGCGCTTTGGCAGCGTGCTGGAGAACGTGGTGTTCGATCCGGAAACGCGCGTTTGCGATTTCGACGATGAGTCGAAGACAGAAAACACCCGTGTCGCCTATCCGATTGAGTTCATTCCCAATGCGTCGCTCGATGGCCGCGCCGGACAGCCGAAGAACGTGGTGCTGCTCGCGGCCGATGCCTTCGGCGTGATGCCGCCGATCGCCAAGCTCACCCCGGCGCAGGCGATGTATCATTTCCTCTCCGGCTACACCGCCAAGGTCGCCGGCACGGAAAAGGGTCTGGTCGGCGTCGAGCCGGAATTCTCCACCTGCTTCGCGGCGCCTTTCCTGCCGCGCCATGCCTCGGTCTATGGCAATCTATTCCGTGACATGATCGCCAAGTACAAGGTCGATTGCTGGCTGGTGAATACCGGCTGGACCGGCGGCATTTACGGCGTCGGCAGGCGCATGCCGATCAAGGTGACGCGCACGCTGCTCACCGCGGCGCTCGACGGCAGCCTGAAGAAGCGCCCATATTCCGCACCGATCCGTATTTCGGCTTTGCGGTGCCGACCTCGGTTCCCGGTATCGAGCCGCACATTCTGCAGCCGTTAAAACCTGGGCAAACAAGAACGAGTTCGACGTCACCGCGCGTAAGCTCGTGCACATGTTCCAGAAGAATTTTTCGATTTACGAGAAACACGTCGATGCCGACGTGCTCGCCGCGGCGCCGGAAGTGCGCATCGCCGCGGAGTAAGTTTTCCTCGCTATGTTGTCGTCATGGCCGGGCTTGTCCCGGCCATCTCGATTCTAGCGGCATGGACGTGCCACTTTGGCCGCCGAGCCGGGATAAACTGGGGGCTGCATGCAGATCCTTGTCATCGGAGCGGGCATGATCGGGCTGGCTGCCGCGCGCGCTGCCGCGCAGGCCGGGCATGAGGTGGTTGTGGCGGAATCCGCCAATGCCATCGGCACCGGGATTTCGTCCCGCAACAGCGAGGTGATCCACGCCGGAATGTATTACCCGACCGGCTCGCTGCGCGGCCGACATTGCGTGCGCGGGACGACGGATGTTGTACGCCTATTGCGCCTCGCATGGCGTGCCGCATCGCAAATGCGAAAAGCTGATCGTCGCCACCGACGCGGCGGAGCAGGTCAAGGTTGAAAGCATCCACGCGCAGGGTCTGCGCAACGACGTCGAGGGATTGCGCCTGATCGGCGCGACCGAGGCGCGGGCGCTGGAACCCGCCCTTTCCTGCACCGGCGCGCTGGTCTCCGCCGAGACCGGCATCATCGACGCCCATGGTTATATGCTCGCCCTGCGCGGGGATCTGGAAGACCGCGGCGGTCGGATCGCCTTCAACACGCCGGTGGAAGGAGTATCGCGCGCGGACGGACGCTGGCGGGTGCGTTTCGGTGGCAAGGAAGCGGGCACCGTCGTGGTGGATGCCGTGGTGAATGCCGCAGGCCTGGGCGCACAAGCGTTAGCCAAGTGCACCGAAGGTTACCCCGATGAGCGAGTCCCGCCGCTCATCCTCTGCAAGGGGAATTATTTCTCCTATGCCGGCCGTCCAGTCTTTACCCGGCTGATTTATCCCGTGCCGGTCGACGGAGGCATCGGTATCCACATCACGCTCGACCTCGCCGGGCGCATGCGATTTGGGCCGGATGTGGAGTGGCTGGAGCGCGAGGATTATGCGGTGGATCCGGCTCGCGCCGAAGCCTTTTATGCGCGCATCCGGGGCTATTGGCCCGGCTTGCCGGACAACGCGCTGATGCCGGCTTATTCCGGTATTCGCCCTAAGCTCTCGGGTCCCGGCGTGCCCCAGCAGGATTTCATGATCGAGGGCCCGCTCCAGCATGGGCTGCCCGGTCTGGTGCATCTGTTTGGAATTGAATCGCCGGGGTTGACCTCGTCGCTCTCCATCGCTGACGAAGTCGTTTCCTATCTCACTTGAATGCGGCGTGGGCTATCGCTGCCGGAAGTACGTTCCTCGACGTTCCGCGACCGCGGCTCTTCGGCGCGGGCGTTGGCGGCCAGTGCTGCAGCCGAGACCGACCGCGGCCGGATCGGGGTGCTCGCAAGCTTGCGATCCTGCACCGGGGAGAAGTCGGAGCCCCTGCCGTTATTGCCGCGATAGCTCACCAGGCCTTCGTTGGTGACCACAATGTCGCCGGGCCGCAGGGTCGGATCGGATTGCGCGTCCACATGTACCAGCCCGCCGGCCGATTTGCCGTTGCAGGTGCAGCCGGAGACCAATTGCTTGCGATAGACGAAAGCCGCAGGCAAGGCGGCATAGCGTTTGCCGTCGGAGGAAACCGCATGGTCGATGCTGCCCCCGGTGAACAGCTTGGTTTGCGCCGCTGGACACAGGGAGGCGCAAGCCTGCGCGGCGGAGCCGTCCACGCTTTGTACCGGGAAAGGATGACCGTCACACAGCCGCACGCAATAAGCGGTCGAGGGGCCGCTTTCGCTGCGGTAGCCCTCGATCGAGCGGGAAGGATCGGCGTAAGGTCGCACCGAGGGCAAGGGTGCCGGCGGGGGTGCGGGCGGTGCCGGGCGGCGGATGCCGCCGAACAGCATTTCAAAAATATTGGCGGCTGAAGCGCTGGTGATAGGAAGCGCAAGCGTGCAGGCGACCGCCGCCACCGCGAGTGCGAAACTCCCCCTATTCTTGCGATGTTTTAACACGCTTTTTCCTGCCAGCAGCCGTTTCCCAAGCATCAACGCAGCGGGTAAAGAAAGGTTGCTTTGGATACGCTTGAATGCTGGGCACAAGCCTTCATCATGAAGGCATCAGTTCGCGTTCAACACGATGTGGTGAATGCCTCCTAAAGGAGATCCCCGTGCCGGCGAAAACCCGTTTCCTCAATCCCGAAACCTTGACCAAGCCGCCCGCCTATTCCCAGGTCGTGGAGGTGACGACGCCGGGCCGGATGGTTTTTATCTCCGGTCAGATCGGGGTGGGCCGCGACGGCAAGCTGGTGCCGGGAGATTTCCGCGCGCAAGCGGTGCAGACTTTCGAAAACCTGAAAACCGCGCTTATGGCCGTGGGCGCGCGCTTCGAGCATGTGGTGAAGCTGAACAATTACCTCGTCGAACTCGAACATCAGGCGATCCTGCGCGAGGTACGTGCGCTCTACCTGAACATGGCGGCGGCGCCGGCCAGCACCAGCGTGCGCGTGGTCGGTTTCGCGCGTGAGGGCGTATTGCTGGAAGTGGAGGCGATCGCGATGCTGCCGGAATAACGGATCGGCATGCGGCGCTTCTTCTCCCTCTCCCCATTGGGGAGAGGGTCGGGGTGAGGGGGTTCGGGTCTGAGAGAGGCCGTACGCCCTCACCCGGCTCGCTCCGCTCGCCACCCTCTCCCCACGGGAGAGGGGAAAGGCTAGTGCGCCTCGTCCCAGTTGTCGGCGGCGCGGGCATCCACCTGCAGCGGCACATGCAGCGAGACCGCGGGATGCGGCGCGTCGGTCATGACCTGCCGGATAACGGGCAGCGTCTTTTCCACTTCGCGTTCGGGCACCTCGAAGATCAATTCGTCATGTACCTGCAACAGCATCTGCCCCGAGAGCTTGGCCTTGGCCAGCGCCGGCTCCATCCGCACCATGGCGCGGCGGATGATGTCGGCGGCGCTTCCTTGCAGCCGCGCATTGATGGCCGCGCGCTCATTGAAGGCGCGCAGCGAGGGATTCGATGCCCTGATATCGGGATAATGGCACTTGCGGCCGAACAGCGTGAGCACATAGCCGTGCTTGCGGCAAAATTCCTTGCTCTCGTCCATGTAGTCGCGGATGCCAGGGAAGCGCTCGAAATATTTCTTGATATAGGCGGCGGCTTCCTCGCGGGCGATGGCGAGCTGGTTGGCCAGACCGAAGGCCGAGATGCCGTAGATGATACCGAAGTTGATGGCCTTGGCTCTCCGGCGCACTTCGCCCGGCATATCCTTCACGGGCACACCGAACATTTCCGAGGCGGTCATGGCATGAATGTCGATGCCTTCCTGGAAGGCTTTGCGCAGTGCTGGCACGTCCGCGACTTCGGCCAAGAGCCGCAGCTCGATCTGCGAATAATCTGCAGAGACCAGCTTTTTGCCCGGCGTCGCCACGAAGGCGCGGCGAATCTTGCGACCCTCCTCTGTGCGTATCGGGATGTTCTGCAGGTTCGGCTCGGATGACGACAAACGGCCGGTGCTCGTCGCCGCCAGCGCGTAGGACGTATGCACGCGGTTGGTCCGTGGATTGACGTAGGTAGGCAGCGCCTCTGTATAGGTCGAGCGCAGCTTGGATACCTGCCGCCAATCCAGGATGACTTGCGGCAGCTTGTGGCCCATCTCGGCGAGTTCTTCGAGCGCACGCGCGCCGGTCGACCATTGCCCGGTCCTGGTTTTGGTGCCGCCCGGCAGACCCATCTGGCCGAACAGGATATCGCCGAGCTGCTTGGGACTTCCCGGATTGACCTGCGTTCCCGCGATCTTGTTGATCTCCTGCTCCAGCGCGGCCTGTTTCTTGCCGAATTCCTGCGAGAGGCGTGCGAGCACGGCCTGGTCGATTGATATGCCGCGTTCCTCCATGCGCGCGAGGACTTGCGCGAGCGGTCGCTCCAGCGTGTCGTAAACCGTCGCCACGCGTTCGGCCACCATGCGTGGCTTAAGCGCCTGCCAAAGTCGGAGCGTCGCATCGGCATCTTCGGCGGCATAGCTGGCGGTGCGCGCGATCGGCGTCGCTTCCGGCGTCAGCAACGCCCGCTCTTTGTTCTTGACGTCGTTGAAACGGGACGGGCTGCGGCCGAAATAGCGGTTCACCAGGCTGTCCATGTCGTGCGCGCCCTTACCGGCGTCGAGCACGTAGGACATCAGCATGATGTCGTCGACAGCGCCGATGCGGACACCGCGGCAGGCCAGCACCAGCCAGTCCTGCTTCACATTGTGACCGATCTTGATAACGCTGAGGTCTTCCAGGACAGGCTTCAGCGCGGCGAGCGCGTCCTGCTCGGAAATCTGACCCGCGCAGAGCTTGGGCGCGAACAAACCGGCATCGGCTCCGCTCTCGTCGCCGGCTTCGCGATGGCCGAGCGGAAGGTAGGCCGCCTCGTTCGGCGCGACCGCGACCGCGATCCCACACAGCTTTGCCTGCATCGGATCGATGCTGCTGATTTCGGTTTTCAGCGCGAGGAAACCGGTGTCATAGGCGCGTGCGATCCAGTGATCGAGCCGGCCGAGCGTCGCTATCGTGTCGTATTTCGCATGATCGAACTTCGCGCTGCGCAGCGCTTCGATGCGGCGCTCAGCCAGCGAGACGGGGGTGAGGCCGCTTTCCTCCCCTGCGGGCATGGGTTTGGGCGCGGGCAAATCGCCGAGATCGAGCTCTCCCGGCCTGCCGCGCGCGGGGGAAGCTGAAGACGGCGGTGGGCTGGTGATGGCGATCTCGCCGGAAATAAGTTTTGAATTGGCTTCGATCTCGCCGGCGTCGACGCGTGCCCTTCTCTGCGACGCGGCGCGTCAGTGCGTTGAATTCCATCGCCTTCAGAAAGGCGATCAGGTTCTTGTAATCCGGTTCGTGCACCGCGAGATCGGCGACCGGCACATCGAGCTTCACATTCTGGTCGAGCGTGACAAGTTTCTTCGAAAGCCGCGCATTATCCGCGTGCTCGATCAAGGCTTGGCGGCGCTTCTCCTGCTTGATCTCGCCGGCGCGCGCCAGCAACGTTTCCAGGTCGCCATATTCAATGATGAGCTGCGCGGCGGTCTTCACGCCGATGCCGGGAACACCCGGCACGTTGTCCGAGGAATCGCCGATCAGGGACTGAACCTCGATCACCTTGTCCGGCGTCACGCCGAATTTCTCGAATACTTCCGTCGCGCCGATGCGCTTGTCCTTCATGGTGTCGTAGAGCATCACCGTGTCGCAGACGAGCTGCATCAGGTCTTTATCCGAAGATACAATGGTGGTCGTCGCCTTGGCTTCGCAGGCGAGCCGCGCATAAGTGGCGATCAGGTCGTCGGCCTCGAAGCCGGACTGTTCGAGGCAGGGAATATCGAAAGCGCGCACCGCCTCGCGGATCAGCGGGAATTGCGGAATGAGATCGTCGGGTGGCGCCGAGCGGTTGGCTTTGTATTCGCCATACAGGTCGCTGCGGAAGGTTTTTTCCGACTTGTCGAAGACCACGGCCAAATGGGTTGGCCTATTGTCGGGCGGCATCTCCTGCAGCAGCTTCCACAGCATATTGCAGAAGCCGAGCACGGCATTGACTTGCAGCCCGTCGGACTTGCGAGACAGGGGCGGCAGCGCGTGATAGGCGCGGAAAATATAGCCGGACCCGTCCACCAGGAAGAGATGGTCTCCCGGCTTCAGCGCGCGCGATGTGGCAAGGGCTTTCGCGTCCGGCCTGGCTGCGGCGGGCTGGGCAGGCGCCGGCTTCGGCGCAGGGTTGGATTTGGCTGACGGCATGGCCCGAATGTGGGCCGTCGAGCCGGATGAATCAACCGATCATCCACACTCGATTCTGACAAGCAGGGCCCTACCCTTGGAGACGCGGCTGTCGGCCGCTCCTCAGCCTGAGGATTGACGTTATTCAGCCGGTTGAAGAATAACGCGCGGCTTGGGAGCGAGCCAGAAGCGCTGTGGGCGCTCGAACAGGAACCGCAGCGTCGTCTTGCGCACGAGCCAGAACAGCATCAGCGGTCCGATAACGCCGGCCGACGTGACGATCACCGACATCACCCCGACACTGGAAACCAGGCCGGTCTTGAGGAGGAGCACGCGGGTGCCCGCCATGAACAGGAAGAAGGCGAGATAGATGACGATGGAATGTTCGCCACAATAGCGCAACGCATCGAAGGTCCGCAGCTGCGCCAGCAACGTGGCGAGCGTGATGATGGCACCCGCGCCGAGCAGGCCAAGCAGCAGCGAGATCAGGGGCCATTCCGAATAGCCGCCGGAGACCATCAGCGCGTTAAACGTGCCCCAGAGCAGCAACCCAGCGAGCGCGCCGGCCGGTTTGTCTTGCACCTCGCCGGCGAACCTAAAGATGTGGGGAGCCAGCCAATAGCCGGTGTAAAAATAGACAAAGCGGCTGGCGAATTCATCGACGATCATCCAGCCGGTTTCAATCGTTGCTGCTTCCAGCCCCGCGGCGGCGAGCCAGATGACGAGCGGCGGTAGCCCGCGCGTGAGCTTGCTGACGACAAAGAAGATCGGCAGCAGGTAAATGAACCATAGCGTTCCAAAGGGCTCGACGAACGACATTGCGTAGAGCTGCAGCGTCGCTGCCGCGCCATGCTCGGCGGCGAAGGCCGGGGCCTTGAAGACGAACTGGATGGTCATCCACAGTACGTAGAAATACGCAAAGTGCGCGACCTTGCGGTCGAGATACGTCCTCCAGTCGCGGTCTATGACGCACGACAGGAATAACCCGGAGATCAGGAAAAAATCAGGCATGCGGAAGGGCTTTGCGAAAGCGACCACCGCATGCAAGAAGCCTTCGTCACCGGCGGCGGCGCCGACGCCGAGCGTGGAATGCATCATCACCACCATGACGATGCAGATGCCCTTGGCGTAGTCGACCCAGGCAACTCGAGGCGCTGCGATATCGGCGTTCTGTATCATTGCTGGTCCGCTGCGGCGATTGCGTCCCATAATCGGACGGACAAATTGCATTCGCCTTTACCGGGGCAAAGGGCGTGCCAAAGTGCAGGCAGGAGATTGTTAACCATGACACTGGCGGTTCCCCTTTGATGCGCTTCGAGACGCTGCTGCCGATCGATGCCGCATTGCCGGAATTGACCGCGGCGCTGCGCGCCAGGAATGCCGCCGTGCTGGTCGCGCCGCCGGGCGCCGGTAAGACCACGCGCGTGCCGCTGGTGCTGCTTCAGGAGGCTTGGGCGAAAGGCAGGATCCTGCTGTTGGAGCCGCGGCGGCTTGCGGCGCGGGCCGCGGCGGCGCGCATGGCGGCGACGCTGGGGGAGCAGGTAGGCGACACCGTCGGACTGCGCGTGCGCTTCGGCTCGAAAGTAACGCGCAAGACGCGCATCGAGGTCGTCACCGAAGGCGTGTTCACGCGGCTCATTCTTGATGACCCGGGATTGAACGGCGTCAGCGCCGTGCTGTTCGACGAATTCCATGAACGCTCGCTCGATGCCGATCTCGGCCTGGCGCTGGCGCGCGAGGCGCAAGAGGGTCTGCGGGAAGACATCAAGCTGCTGGTGATGTCGGCCACCATCGACGGCGCCCGGGTGGCGAAGCTCCTGCATGATGCGCCGGTGATCGAAAGCCAGGGCCGCGCCTTTGCGGTGGAGACGCGGCATCTGCCGCGCGATGCGCGCGAGCCGATCGAGAAACTGGTGGCGGCAGCGGTGATGCGCGCGTTGCAGGCCGACAAGGGCTCGTTGCTGGTGTTCCTGCCAGGCGCTGCGGAAATCCGCCGCACCGAGACCCTGCTGCGTGAGCGCGTCAGCGATCCCGCCATTGAGGTCTACACTCTGTTCGGCGCGCTCGAGCAGCAGGAGCAGGACAGGGCGATCGCGCCGACGCCCCCGGGCCGGCGAAAAATCGTGCTGGCCACCTCGATTGCGGAAACCTCGCTCACCATCGAAGGCGTGCGCGTGGTGGTGGACAGCGGGCTTGCGCGCGTGCCGCGGTATGAGCCGGATGTCGGGCTGACACGGCTCGAAACCGTGCGCGTCTCGCGCGCGGCGGCCGATCAGCGGCGGGGCCGTGCGGGCCGTACCGAGCCCGGCATTTGCTATCGGCTGTGGGACGAGCCGCAGACCGCCTCGCTTGAGCCCTATGCCCAGCCGGAAATTCTGGCCGCCGACCTCAGCGGCTTCATGCTCGATCTGGCGCATTGGGGCGTCACCGATCCGCACAGGCTCGGCTTTCTCGATCCGCCGCCGCAGCCCGCCATCAACGAGGCGCGCGCGCTCTTGCGTGAGCTCGACGCGATCGACGTGGAGGGACGCATCACCGAGGAGGGTAAGCTCCTGCGCGGCCTGCCGCTGCCGCCACGGCTGGCGCGCATGATTGTCGACGCCGCCCGCGAAGGCGCCCGTGAACTTGCAGCGGAAATCGCCGTCGTGTTGACCGAGCGCGGGCTGGGCGGCAACGACGTCGACCTGCGCCACCGCATTGAGGAACTGCGCCGCGACCGCTCGCAGCGCGCGAAGGACGCGCGGCGAATGGCGGAGGGATGGGCGAATGCTTCTCCCGCCCCTGCGCGCGAGGGAGGGGTGGGGAGGGGGCGCTTGTCCACCTCCCGCGCAAGCGAGAGAGGTGAAATAAGCATCGGCTCCATCCTCGCGCTGGCTTATCCCGACCGCATCGCTAAAAACCGCGGTCCGGGCACGCATTCCTTTCTGCTGGCGAATGGACGCGGCGGAGGCATCGACCCTGCCAGTCCCCTTGCGCGCGAGCCATTTATCGCAGTCGCCGAACTGGCGGGAAAGGCATCGCAAAGCCGGATCGTTCTCGCCGCCCCGATTTCGCCTGCCGAGATTGAAGCGCGTTTTCCCGCGCGTATCGAAAGCCGCGAAGAGATCATCTTCGACAAGGCTAGCGCCTCGCTGCGCGCCCGCAGGAGTCGCCGGCTGGCTGCGGTGGTGTTGAACGAACAGATGGTGCCGGTCCCGGCGAGCGCGGAAGCGGCGGCGATCCTGGGGGAAGGGCTGCGGCAGCTCGGCCTCGATCGCCTGCCTTGGACCAAAGCTTTGGCGCAATGGCGCGACCGCGTGCTGTTTCTGCGCCGGGCGGAAGGCGAGGAATGGCCGGATCTCTCCGATGCCTCACTCTCCAAAGACGTCAATTGGCTCGTGCCGTTTCTCGAAGGGAAAACGGCGCTTTCGCAGTTTTCCGCCGACGAATTCGCCGCCGCGTTGCAGGCCCTGCTGCCGTACCCTTTGACTCGGCGGCTGGATCAAGAAGCGCCGACGCATTTCACCGCCCCCACCGGTTCGGCTGTTCCGATCGAATACACTGAGGAGGGACCGAAGCTTTCAATCCGCGTGCAGGAGCTGTTCGGTCTGGACCGCCATCCGGCCATCGCCAAGGGCAAGACTTCGCTGATGATCGAGCTGCTCTCGCCAGCGCATCGACCGGTGCAGGTGACGCGCGATCTGCCGAGTTTTTGGCGCGGTAGTTATGCCGCGGTGAAAGCCGAGATGCGAGGGCGCTATCCTCGCCATCCCTGGCCGGACGATCCGGCGCGGGCCGCGCCGACGCGGCGCGCCAAGCCGCGTGGGACTTAGGCGATCCGCACGGGCCACGCGCGCGCTTTCATTTGCGAAGGGCCAGTCGGACCCGGGCCCGACATACCCAATGCGACTATTCCGATTAATTCATCGCTCACTATTCGTCCGGAAAGCGGCTTATCCAAACGATCGCGTTAGGACGGCATTGGGAACCGCATGGTTTAATTTCCCCGAAATTGTTCAATTCGGCTGAATCATGCGGCAGATCATAGTCATCGCAGGGCTTTTCCTTGCGCTCGGCACGATTTTCGCGAGCTATGCGGAAAGGGTGCTGGATGTCCCTCCCGCACCGAAAGCCCCCGCCGCGCAGGCTACGCCTCAGCCGCGTAACCCTGGCCGCACCGTGATCATTCCGCGCGACAGCCGAGGCCATTTCCAAGTCGACGGCCGTGTCGACGGCAAGCGCGTAGGATTTATGGTGGATACCGGCGCCTCCGTCATCGCGCTCACCGCGCGCGACGCGGCCCGGCTCGGCATCCGTCCGGCCTTACACGAGTTCACCGCCGAGGTGAAGACTGCCAACGGCACGGTGCGGGCGGCTCGCACGCAGCTCAACCGTGTGGAGATCGACGACGTTACCGTGCGCGATGTCGCCGCTTTGGTCGTGCCGGACGAGGCGCTCAGCGAAAACCTGCTTGGCCTTTCCTTCCTCTCCAAGCTGCGCCGTTTCGAATACAGCAACGGCAAACTTGTCCTCGAACAGTAAGCAGGATGGGCGTTTTTGCTGCAGTGGATTCCGCAAATCCAAGCTTGGATAACGCGCCACTCGTTTTCACCGCCGTATACCAGTTGGGCTGGAGATGAAATCAGAGCCGTATATCTCTCCAGCATGTCGGGCGAGTGTTTCCAAATCTGGATCACTCCGCCCGTTGGCGGGCGAATATGCATTAGCGCCGGCTGTGTCGAAGGTCGGAGAGACCACGACGAGCCTCAACCTGGCTGATCGCGGTCGAAGATATCGATGCGGGATTAGAAACCGCGGTTGATACGGTCACTGCTTGGATGGCCCCTTCTGCCCGCTATACTCCGACTTGAAAACGGGCGCTGATGAAGTTTGCCGGGCTCTGGCGCGGCTGTTCGGCCGTTCATAGTTAGGCTATTGCTGCGCCTGCAATCCGTCTTCCCGCCCGAGGATATTGATGTTCCCCAAGCCTAAAGCCCAACTCACACCCAATACCTATGCCTATGAATCCGAGCCGATGGTGAAGGCTACCGGCTTTCGCGAATACGACGCCCGCTGGCTGCTCGGCAGCGAAATCAATTTGATGGGTATCCAGGCACTCGGCATGGGGCTCGGCACCTTGATCCGCGAAATGGGCGTGCGGCCGGAAATCGTCACCGCGCATGATTTCCGCGGCTATTCCGCATCGGTGAAGATGGCGCTGGTTTCCGGCCTGATGGCGGCGGGCTGCAAGGTGCACGACATCGGCCTTGCCATGACGCCGATGGCTTATTTTGCGCAATTCGATCTCGACGTGCCTTGCGTCGCCATGGTCACCGCCTCACACAATGACAATGGCTGGACCGGCGTGAAAATGGGCGCCAACCGTCCGCTCACTTTTGGGCCCGACGAGATGGGGCGGCTGAGCGAGATAGTGCTCAACGCGCGCTTCGATCTCAAAGGCGGCGGCTCCTACCATTTCGTGGAGAATTTCCCGGCACGCTATCTCGCCGATCTCACCAACCGTCCGAAGCTGAAGCGCAAACTGAAGGTCGTTGTGGCCTGCGGCAATGGCACTGCGGGCGCCTTTGCGCCGCAGGTACTGGAAGCGGTCGGCTGCGAAGTGGTGCCGCTTGATTGCGAACTCGATCACAGCTTTCCGAACTACAATCCGAATACCGAAGACATGAAGATGCTGCACGCGATGCGCGACGAGGTGTTGCGCGTAAAAGCGGACGTTGGGCTCGGCTTTGACGGCGACGGCGACCGCTGCGGCGTCGTGGACAATACCGGCGACGAGATTTTCGCCGACAAGGTCGGCGTGATGCTCGCGCGCGACATGTCCACGCTACATCCCGGCTCCACCTTTGTGGTGGACGTGAAATCAACCGGTTTGTTCATCACCGACCCGGTACTGCAACAGAACAAGGTAAAGGTCGATTACTGGAAAACCGGCCATTCCTACATCAAGCGGCGGGTGAACGAGCTGGGCGCGCTCGCCGGTTTCGAGAAATCGGGCCACTTCTTTTTCAACAAGCCTTTCGGCCGCGGCTATGACGACGGGCTGATCTTCGCGCTCGCGGTTTGCGACATGCTCGACCGCAATCCCGAAAAGAGCATGGCGGATCTGAAAAACGCCTTGCCGAAGACCTGGGGCTCTCCGACCATGGCGCCGCACTGCGCTGATGAAGTGAAATATGGAATTGTCGACAAGGTGGTGGCGCTGTTCCAGGAAGCCAAAGCCAAGAACGAGAAAGTCGCCGGCCAGGCGATCCGCGACCTCGTCACGGTCAACGGCGTGCGCGTCACGGTGGAGGATGGCACCTGGGGCCTGGTGCGGGCCTCATCAAACAAACCCGAGCTGGTCGTGGTGGTGGAAAGCCCGGTCTCGGAGCAGCGCATGCGCGACATGTTCAAATCGGTGGACGCGGTGCTGCGCAAATTCCCGGACGTCGGCGAATACAACCAGACGATCTGATCGCGCCTTACACTTCCTTGTAGACGTCGACTTCGACGGCGCCGGGAAACATCGAGCGCCAAGCTTGCAAATACGTCTGCATCCGGGCGTCGCTGGCGATCTGCTGGCGGTTTATCTCGAAGCCTTCGGGCGCCTCGTATTCGATCTCCTGCATGAATTTTGCCGGGTCGTCGACGTTTTGCAGCAAGCGTATGCGCGTCTCACCGAACATCTGGTAAAATGGCGCCATCGCCTTGACCATGGCGCCGATCTGGGCCGAATCCGCGTTCGGCAACGTGAATTTGAAATGCAGCGTTCGCCGTAGTTTTGAATCGCTGCTCATGTAAGAACTCCTCCTAGCGGCGCTGACGCTACCGAAATGTCTCGCGATAGCGATGCGCGGGATACACGCCCAGAATCTTCAGCGTCTTCGGCTGGGTGACAAATTCCAGCTCCTCCAGCGCCAGCTCCACGGCGCGCTCCTTCGGGTGGCCTTCCACATCGGCATAGAATTGCGTCGCCGAGAAGCTGCCCTCGATCATGTAGCTTTCCAGCTTGGTCATGTTGACGCCGTTCGTGGCGAAGCCGCCGAGCGCCTTGTAAAGCGCGGCTGGAATATTGCGCACCTGGAAGACAAAAGTGGTGATCAAGTCCTTGTGGGTGCGGGCCGCCCATCTGGCCTTGCGCGACAGCACAATGAAGCGCGTCGTGTTGTACTCCTCGTCCTCGATATTGCGCTTGAGGATTTTCAGCTTGTAGATTTTCGCTGCCAGTTCGGAAGCGATCGCCGCGCGCGTCAAATCGCCGGATTCTGCAATCTCGCGCGCCGAGCCCGCGGTATCGGCGGAAACCACCGACTTCAGCCGCAGCTTGCGTAGCGTCTTGCGGCATTGGCCGAGCGCCATGATGTGGCTTTCCACCGTCTTCAGCGTCTTCAGCGTGGCGCCCTTCGGCGCCATCAATTGATGTCGCACGGGAAGAAAATATTCGGCGACGATGTGCAAGCCGGAATGCGGCATCAGGTGGTGGATGTCCGCGACCCGTCCGGCGACTGAATTTTCGATCGGGATCATGGCGAGTTCGGCTCTGCCGGAACGCACGACGGCGAAGACGTCCTCAAAGGTCGGGCACGGCAGCGGTTCGTAAGCCCGATAGGCTTTGCGGCAGGCGAGGTCCGAATTGGCCCCCGGTTCGCCCTGAAATGCGATTTTCTTGTGCTTCGCCATGGCTGTTCGTTACGCGCTTCTGCTTGAGCGAGTCAACGCAGCGCGCGCTTGCGCCAGCTCCTCGGCGGTGTCGACGCCGAGCGGCACGCTGCTAACGATGGCGACGTCTATTCGCATGCCGGCTTCCAACGCCCGCAACTGCTCCAGCTTCTCGCGCCGTTCGAGCGGGGAGGGCGGAAGCTCAACGAAGCGCTTGAGGGCCGCGCGCCGATAGGCATAGAGCCCAATGTGATGGTAGAGCGGCCCCTCGCCGAACGGCGCAGTGGCGCGGGTGAAGTAAAGCGCACGTAGGCGGCTGGACGAAATCGGCGAGCCCACCACCTTCACCACGTTGGGATTGGTCTTTTCAGCCGGCTCTTTTATCTCAGCCGCCAGCGTGGCGATATCCACCGCCGGATCGGCCAGCGGCTGCAGCACCGCGCGCAAATCCTGCGGCGACAAGGTGGGCAGGTCGCCTTGCAGATTGACCACGATGCTCGCGCGACCCTGCGGATCGAGCTTGGTGAGCGCCTCGAAAACACGGTCAGAGCCGGAAATATGATCGGCCCGCGTCATCACCGCTTGGCCGCCCGCCTTTTCCACCGCCTCGGCGATCTCGCGCGCATCCGTTGCGACAGCCACCGGCCCGAGCGCCGCCTCCTGCGCTCGCTGCAGCACCTGCACGATCATGGGCTTGCCGGCGATGTCCGCCAACGGCTTGCCCGGAAGCCGGGCGGAGGCCATGCGAGCCGGAATCAGGATCAGAAGGTCGCTTTCGGCCATTGCCCCAGCCGCCCCCGCGCAACATCCGGCCAGGAATGCATTTATCGCCGGTTCCGGCGTGCTTATACGGGTTGCCAGGGGTGAGGCAAACCGGTTATCTCTGCGCCGCCGCGGGCTCCCCAAGCTCGTGCTTGAATTCCGCCTTATCCTCCCGCGGAGCCGATTTTTGATGGACTCATTTGAACTCAACAAGATCCTGGGCGCGGTTCTCGCCACCTGCCTTTTCCTGCTGGCGGTGAACATCGCCGCCGGCGCGCTTTTCACCGCGCCTAAGCCCGCAAAGCCCGGCTATGCCATCGCCGTGGCTGAGCCGACGCCGGCCGCGCCAGGTGATGCCGCAGCCTCGGCTGCATCCGAGCCAATCGAGTCGCTGCTGCAAAAAGCTTCGCTCGAGCGGGGCGAAGCTTCGGCCAAGAAGTGCGTCGCCTGCCACACCTTCGAGAAGAGCGGCCCAAACAAAGTCGGCCCGAATCTTTGGGGCGTTGTCGGACGTCAGCGCGCGTCGACCCCCGGCTTCAACTATTCCGCCGCCATGAAGGCCAAGGGCGGCGAATGGACCTTCGAGGAACTCAGCAAATTCCTTGCCGCGCCTACCGTCTATATCCCCAAAACGTCGATGACCTTCGCGGGGCTCACACGCGGCGGCGAACGGGCAGATGTGATCGAATATCTGCGCACCCGCGCTGATAGTCCGGTACCCAAGCCTCAGGTCGCGGAAGCTCCGGCCGCGGGCAAGCCGCCTGAGGGACAGAGCCAGCCCGGAGCGGCGCCCGCCCAGCCCGGCAATGCCGGTGCGCAGCCGGGCCAGGCGGCCCCGAAACGCTGAGCTGCGGCAACGACGTCAAACCAACGGCCGGGCTATTGCCCGGCCGTTTTGCGTTTGCATGGAAACACCTGCCGCGTCAGGGCGTTTCAACTTACCGGGAGTTCACTGGCGGTCTTTCCAAAAACCGACATAATCCCTGAATTGCTAGGCCGACGTGACCCTTCGTGGCCCCATTACGGAGTTATTGCAGTGCGCCTGACCCGTCGAGCCGTCGTCCAAGCCGGCGTTCTCACCCTTGCCTCTCCGGCGCTCAGCGCGCTCGGCGGACGCTCGGCCGCCGCGCAGTCCGCAACGCCAGCCTCTGCGTCCAGCTGGCGGCACGGATTGTCGTTGTTCGGCGATCTACGTTATCCCGCCAGCTTCAAGCATTTCGAATACGTCAATCCGGCTGCTTCGAAGGGAGGCACCGTACGCCTGATTGCCGGCGGCCAGACCTTCGATAATCTCAATCTCGTGGTGTCGGGTGTCAAAGGCAACCTCGCGGCCGGCGTCGACCTTCTCTATGACAGCCTGATGGTGTCGGCGCTTGACGAAGTGTCGGCTGAATACGGCCTGCTGGCGGAAGCGGTGAGCTATCCTGACGATTATTCCTCCGTGACCTACCGCCTGCGCGGCAACGCCAAATGGCATGATGGAAAGCCGGTGACGCCGGAGGACGTGATCTTCTCGCTTGAAGCTTTCAAGAAAAATCACCCACAGCTCTCCGCCTATTATCGCCATGTCACCAAAGCCGAGAAAACGGGCGAGCGGGAGATCTCTTTTACTTTCGATCAGCCCGGCAACCGTGAACTGCCGCAGATTGTCGGCCAGCTCAGCGTGATGCCCAAACACTATTGGGAGGGCACCGACAAGTCGGGCAACAAGCGCGACATCGGCGCGACCACGCTGGAAACGCCGCTGGGCAATGGCGCCTATCGCATCAAGGAATTAATCCCCGGCCGCACGATCGTGTACGAGCGGGTGCAGGATTATTGGGGCAAGGATATTAACGTCAATGTCGGGCGGGATAATTTCGACCAGATCCGCTTCGAATATTTCCGCGATTCCACCGTAGCGCTGGAAGCGCTGAAGGCCGATCACGTAGATTGGCGCACCGAGAACAGCGCCAAAAGCTGGGCCACCTCTTACGATTTTCCCGCCGTCCAAGAAAAGCGGGTGATCCTGGAGGAATTTCCCATCCGCAATGTTGGCGTGATGCAGGCCTTCGCCTTCAATATCCGCCGCGACAAGTTCAAGGACGCGCGGGTGCGCCGGGCATTCAACTATGCCTTCGATTTTGAGGAGATGAACAAGCAGCTGTTCTACGGACAGTACAAGCGCATCGCGAGTTACTTCGAGGGCACAGAGCTGGCCGCTCGCGGCCTGCCGCAAGGCGAGGAGTTGAAGATCCTGGAAAGCCTGCGTGACAAGGTGCCGGCCGAAGTTTTCACCACGGCCTATACCAACCCGGTGGGCGGCAATCCCGAAAACGTCCGCAATAACCTGCGGGAAGCGGTGCGCCTGCTGAAGGAGGCAGGCTTCGAAGTGCGCGACCGCAAGCTGGTGGACAGCAGAAACGGTGAGCCTTTCCGGCTCGAATTCCTGGTGGACAATCCAAATACCGAACGCTTCGTGCTGTTCTACAAGCCGTCGTTGGAGAGGCTCGGGATCGACCTCACGGTTCGCACGGTCGACGATGCGCAATATACCAATCGCGAGCGCAGTTGGGATTTCGATATTGTTATCGCAAGCTGGGGCCAGTCGCTTTCCCCGGGCAACGAGCAGCGCGGATTTTGGAGTTCGCAAGCGGCGGATCAGCCCGGCTCCCGCAATCTCGTCGGCATCAAGAATCCGGCCGTGGATGCGATCATCGAGCGAGTCATTTTCGCAAAGAACCGCGACGAACTGGTTGCCGCCACAAAGGCGCTCGACCGCGTGCTGCTCTGGAATCACTACGTGGTGCCGCAATTCACCTATGACAAGGTTCGTACCGCGCGCTGGGACCGTTTCGCGCGCCCGGAAAAGATGCCGACCTACGGCATGTCGGCTTTCCCGACGATCTGGTGGTGGGACGAAGCCAAGGCTTCCAAGACAGGGTCGCGTTCGTGAAAGCATGGCTGACGCGCCGCGATACGCTCCTTCTCGGCGCCGGCGCCATCGCTGCCTGCGCAACACCTGCTGCCTTGGCGCAGGAGGAGCCGGAACGCCACGGCATCTCCGCCTTCGGCGACTTGAAATATTCGGCGGACTTTAGGCATTTCGATTACGTCAACCCCGACGCTCCGAAGGGCGGGCTATTCTCCCAGGTCGGCTCCACGCGACAGTACAACCAGAATTTCCTCACCTTCAATTCGCTTAACAGCTACATCCTCAAAGGCGATGCCGCGCAGGGCATGGAACTGACCTTTGCGACGCTGATGGCGTCCGCGGCGGATGAGCCCGATGGCCTCTATGGCCTGGCCGCACGCGCGGTGCGCATGTCCGCCGATGGGTTGACCTATCGTTTTCTGCTGCGGCCGGAGGCGAAATTCCACGACGGCACTCCCATCACGGCACACGACGTCGCCTTCTCGCTGACCACGCTGAAGCAGAAAGGCCATCCGATCATTCAGCAGCTCACGCGCGATATGGTCGGAAGCGAAGCGGAAGGAGACGATACAGTTGTCGTGCGCTTTGCGCCCAAGCGCGGACGCGACGTGCCGCTGTTCGTAGCGACGCTGCCGATCTTTTCGCGCGCCTATTACGCGGTGAAGAATTTCGAGGAGTCGACGCTGGAGCCGCCGCTCGGCTCCGGCCCCTACAAGGTCGGGCGTTTTGAGGCCGGCCGCTATATCGAATACGAGCGGGTGAAGGACTGGTGGGGCGCGGAACTCCCCGCGCGACGCGGGATGAATAATTTCGACGTCCTACGCTACGAATTTTACCGTGATCGCGAAGCAGCGTTTCAGGCCTTCACCGGGAAAAACTATCTATTTCGGGAGGAATTCACCGCTCGCGTCTGGGCCACGCGCTACGATTTTCCCGCGATCCGCGACGGGCGCGTCAAGCGCGAGATATTACCAGACGACACGCCTTCGGGCGCGCAGGGTTGGTTTTTCAATACCCGGCGCGACAAGTTCAAGAACCCGAAACTGCGCGAAGCGCTGATCCTGGCCTTCGATTTCGAATGGACCAACCAGAGCATCATGTACGGCGCCTATAAGCGCACGCATTCGGTGTTCCAGAATTCCGACCTGATGGCAGTGGGCAAGCCGGCGCCAGACGAAGTGGCGTTGCTGGAGCCGTTCCGCGGGAAAATCCCGGACGATGTTTTCTCCGAAGCCTTCGTCCCCCCGGTGTCCGACGGCTCCGGGCAGGACCGCGCGCTGCTGCGCAGGGCCAGCCAGCTGTTGCAGGAGGCCGGCTTTCCGATCAAGAGCGGCAAGCGGGTGGACGCCCGGGGAGAACCGATCAGGATGGAGTTTTTGCTCGACGAGCCGAGTTTCGAACCGCATCACATGCCTTATATCAAGAATCTCGGCGTGCTCGGCATCGACGCAACGTTCCGGTTGGTCGACCCGGTGCAATACCGCGCGCGCGTGGACGATTTCGATTTCGACATCACCGTGCAACGCTTCAGTTTTTCTTCCACCCCGGGCGACGGCTTGCGCACTTATCTCTCATCGCAGGCGGCCACTACGAAAGGCTCACAGAACCTCGCCGGTATCGCGGATCCCGCGATCGACGCACTGATCGACATCGCGATCAACGCTGAGACGCGCGCCACCCTGACCACCGCCTGCCGGGCGCTCGACCGTGTGGTTCGAGCGGGGCGTTACTGGGTACCGCACTGGTATCTGGCTTCGCACCGGATTGCTTATTGGGACGTGTTCGCCCGGCCCGCCGCGGCAAAACCGCGCTATGCGCGCGGCGTTCCGGAAACCTGGTGGCACGACCCGGTCAAGGCCGCAAAACTGGAAACACGCTAAGCTGACGACTTGCCGATCGATTGCCGATATAGATGCGCCTGGCCTCGCGATGTGGCCCTGAGACGAGATAATCTCCTGACATGACCGCCTATCTCATTCGCCGTCTGTTGTTAATGATTCCCACCTTGTTCGGGATCATGCTGGTGTCTTTCGCGGTGGTGCAGTTCGCGCCCGGCGGGCCGGTGGAAAAGGTCATCTCGCAGCTTACCGGCCGCGACACTGGCGCGACTTCGCGCATCTCAGGCTCGCCCGGTGGCGACTTCGGCGCCGGCCAGCAGATGCCGGGCGGCGCCATCGAGGTGACATCGAAATACCGCGGCGCACAGGGTCTCGATCCGGAATTCATCAAGAGCCTGGAAAAGCAGTTCGGCTTCGACAAGCCGGCCTACGAACGCTTCTTCCTGATGCTGTGGAATTACGCGCGCTTCGATTTCGGCAAGAGCTATTTCCGGGATGTGAGCGTGTTGCAGCTGATTAAGGAGAAGCTGCCGGTCTCCATATCGCTCGGGCTATGGATGACGCTGGTGACCTATTTTATCTCGATCCCCCTCGGCATCCGCAAGGCGGTCGGCGATGGAACGCGTTTCGATACCTGGACGTCCGGCGTTATCATTGTCGGCTATGCCATTCCCGGGTTTCTGTTTGCCATCCTGCTGATCATTCTTTTTGCCGGCGGCTCTTTCTGGAATTTCTTCCCGCTGCGCGGGCTGACGTCGGACTATTGGGATGCGTTGCCCTGGTACTCGAAGATCATCGATTACTTTCTGGCATCTGGTGCTGCCCATCACGTCGATGATGCTTGGCGCCTTCGCGACCATGACGCTGTTGACCAAGAATTCCTTCCTCGACGAGATCCGCAAGCAGTACGTGCTAACCGCGCGCGCCAAGGGGAATACCGAAAAGCAGGTGCTGTACGGGCACGTTTTCCGCAACGCGATGCTGATCGTGATTGCCGGCTTCCCCGGGGCTTTCGTCGGCGCCTTCCTATCGGGAGCTCTTCTGATCGAAACGATTTTTTCGCTCGACGGCCTTGGCCTGCTGAGCTTTGAGAGCGTACTCAACCGCGATTATCCCGTGGTGTTTGCCACGCTTTTCGTTTTCTCGCTGGTCGGTCTCGTTGTGAATTTGCTGGCCGACCTGATCTATACCTGGGTCGATCCCCGCATCGATTTTGAGACGCGGGAAGTCTGACATGGACGTGCGCAGCGGCATCGCCGTTCCCGAAACCACCGCGGTATCCCCGACCGGTCTCGTGGTGCTGCCCGAGGGCAAGCGCATTGCTATCTCGCCGCTCAACAAGCGGCGGTGGCTGAATTTCAAGGCCAACCGGCGCGGCTACTGGTCGCTTTGGATTTTCCTCGTTCTCTTCATCCTCAGCCTGTTCGCGGAATTCATCGCCAACGACAAGCCGTTCTTTGTGCGTGCCGACGGCAAGTCCTACTTTCCGGCGATCTTCACTTATTCCGAAACCGACTTTGGCGGCGACTTCGAAACCGCTGCCGATTACCGCGATCCGTTCCTGCAGAAGCTGATCGCGGAGAAGGGCGGGTTCATGATCTGGCCGCCGGTCCGATATTCCTACAACACCCACAATCTCGACCTGCCAACGCCAGCGCCGTCCAAGCCCACCTGGCTGCTGACTGAGAAAGAATGCGAGCCGGTGGTGAAGAAGAAAAGCCTGACCTCTTGCCGCGATCTTGAATACAACTGGCTCGGCACCGACGACCAGGGCCGGGACGTGGTGGCGCGGATGATCTACGGCTTCCGTATATCGGTTCTGTTCGGATTGATCCTCACCATCATATCGTCGATTATCGGTGTCGCCGCCGGCGCGGTGCAGGGCTATTTCGGCGGCTGGACTGATCTGCTGTTCCAGCGCTTCATTGAAATCTGGACCTCGATCCCGTCCCTCTATCTCCTGCTCATCATCTCATCGGTGCTGGTGCCCGGCTTTTTCGTGCTGCTCGGGATTCTTTTGCTGTTCTCCTGGGTGTCGCTGGTCGGGTTGGTGCGGGCCGAATTTCTGCGCGGACGCAACTTCGAGTATGTGCAGGCAGCGCGCGCCCTCGGCGTCTCCAACCCCGCGATCATGTTCCGCCACTTGTTGCCCAACGCCATGGTGGCGACGATGACCTTCCTGCCTTTCATCCTCTCGGGATCGGTCATGACACTAACTTCCCTCGACTTTCTCGGCTTCGGTCTGCCGCCCGGCTCCCCGTCGCTCGGCGAGCTGTTGGCGCAGGGCAAGTCCAACGTGCAGGCGCCCTGGCTAGGCCTAACTGGCTTCTTCACTGTTGCGATAATGCTCTCACTGCTGATCTTTATCGGCGAGGCGGTGCGCGATGCCTTCGATCCGCGCAAGACGTTCGGGTGAGCGGGATGGACGTGACCACCGACAAACTGCTCGACGTGCAAGACCTCTCGGTCGCCTTCAAACAAGGCGATAAAATAATCCTGGCGGTCGATCGCATCTCCTTCGACATCGCCAAGGGCGAGACGGTGGCGATTGTGGGAGAATCCGGCTCCGGCAAGTCCGTCACAGCGCTGTCGGTGATGAAGCTCTTGCCTTATCCCGCCGCGCGCCATCCCTCGGGCACGGTGCACTTCAAAGGCCAGGAATTGCTGCACCTGCCGGAGCATGAAATCCGCAAGGTGCGTGGCAACGACATCACCATCATCTTCCAGGAGCCGATGACCTCGCTCAATCCGCTTCACACGATCGAGAAGCAGATCGGCGAGATACTGGATTTGCACCGCGGCATGAGCGGCGCGGCCGCGCGCCAGCGCATCCTCGAATTGCTCACGCAGGTCGGCATCCCCGACCCGGAGACGCGGCTCGGCAGCTACCCGCACCAGCTTTCCGGCGGCCAGCGGCAGCGCGTGATGATTGCCGTGGCGCTCGCCAACGAGCCGGATCTGCTGATCGCCGACGAGCCGACCACCGCGCTCGACGTTACCGTGCAGGCGCAGATCCTGAAACTACTGAAGGACATACAGACTCGCCTGGGCATGTCGATGCTGTTCATCACCCATGACCTTGGCATCGTGCGCAAGATCGCCGACCGGGTCTGCGTCATGAGCAAGGGCAAGATCGTGGAGCAGGGGCCCGTCGAGCGCATCTTTACCGCTCCGGAACATCCCTATACGCGCGCGCTGCTTGCGGCCGAGCCGAAGCCGGATCCGGCGCCGCTGCAGCCGGCCGCGCCCGTCGTGGTGCAGACCAAAGGCCTGAAGGTGTGGTTTCCGATCAAGCGCGGCGTGCTGCGTCGCGTCGTCGGTCATATCAAGGCGGTCGACGGCGTCAGCATCGAAGTGCGCAAGGGCGAGACGCTGGGCGTGGTCGGAGAATCCGGTTCTGGTAAGACTACGCTGGGCTTGGCCCTGCTGCGGCTGATCTCATCCGAAGGCCCGGTGGTGTTCATGGGGAACCAGTTGCAGGGCCTGAAATTCAAGGAAATGCGGCCGTTCCGGCGCGATATGCAGATCGTGTTTCAGGATCCCTTCGGCTCGCTCAGTCCTCGCATGTCGATTGCCGATATTCTCGCCGAGGGCCTCGACGTGCATCAACCGAAGCTCACACGCGAGGAACGCGACCAGCGCGTGGTGCGCGCGCTGGAGGACGTCGGCCTCGATCCGGAATCCCGCTTCCGCTACCCGCATGAATATTCCGGTGGCCAGCGCCAGCGCATCGCGGTCGCGCGCACTCTGGTGCTGGAGCCAACCTTTATCGTGCTCGATGAGCCGACCTCGGCGCTCGACATGCTGATCCAGGCGCAGATCGTGGACCTGCTGCGCGACCTGCAGAAGCGCCGCAACCTGACATATCTTTTCATCTCGCATGATCTGCGCGTTGTTGCGGCGCTCGCCAGCCGGTTGATGGTGATGCGCCACGGCAAGGTGGTGGAAGAAGGCCCCGCGATGGAGCTGTTCAAAAACCCGAAGAGCGACTATACGCGTGCGCTGTTTGCCGCCGCCTTCAAACTGGAAACCGCTTCCGCAGGCGTGGTGGCGCAGTAGCTAGAGCCGCTTCACGCTCGTGATCTCGCTGCCCATGTCGCGAATACGCGCGACCGCCTCGGCAATCGGCTCGATCGCGACCGCCATATGAAAGGCATTGGCGTGAATCATGGTCTGCGTGTCACGCGCGATGGCAACGTGGCCGTGCCAGAAGATCAAGTCGCCGCGGCGCAGGCCGGAAACAGACCCAGGCTGTCCCAACGAAGCTTCCTGCATATAGGTGTCGCGCGGACAGTGATGGCCGCAGGCATTCAGCGCGATCTGCACGAGGCCGGAGCAGTCGATGCCTAAGCTGGTCTTGCCGCCCCAGAGATAGGGGCTGCCGACAAACCGTTCGGCGACGCCGACAAAGTCGCTGCCTTTGTCCGCAATCGGCACCAGATGTCGGAACGGAATGTATCCGGCCGAGGTAAAAGCCAGCGCGCCTTCGACCCGGTCGAGCTCGACCTGCGCGCCGAACGGCAAGCCGTGCAACGGCGGTAGCTTGATAGAAGGCCCCGGGAAAGCCAGCGTGCGCACCGCGCTGACTTTGTGACTGCGTGCCAAAGCCGGGGGCACCAGGGCGCTCGCCGGCAACCAGCCGACATAGTCGTCATTTTCCAGTTGGCCCCAAGCCCAGCCTTCCTCGGTGATCTCATAAACACTCAGGCGCTCGCCCATCAGTGCTTCGGTATCGAGCGGGGAATCGGGTTGCGGCGCGCGCCGCACCGGCGCCACCGGATCGTTTACTTCATAAGGCATGCCCTCGACGAAACGCGCTGCCTGCACCTTTCCTTCCAGATGTCTGGCAGCCAAGTCCGGTCGCGCCGGAGTAAGCCGGGGATCGAATTCAGCCATAACGCTCCTTCAGCAATGCATATATCGCGCGCGCAGCCTGGCATTCCCCGCCCTCAGGCCGGCCCGGCTTGGCGCTCGGTGTCCAGGCATAGATATCCAGGTGCAGCCAGGTTTTGGCGGCCTCGACGAAGCGCTTCATGAAGAGGGCACAGGTGATTGAGCCCGCAAAGCTGCTGGTCGAAACATTGTTGATATCGGCGGTTTTCGACTCCAGCATCGCCTCATAAGGCTGCCATAGCGGCAGCCGCCAGAGCGGGTCATTCTCGGCCGCTGCATGCTGCGCGACCTTGGCCGCCAGAGCTTCGTCGTCGGTATAGAATGGCGGCAGCTCCGGCCCGAGCGCCACCCGCGCCGCGCCGGTGAGCGTGCCCATGTCGATTAGCAGTTCGGGCGCTTCCTCGTCGGCGAGCGCCAGCGCATCGGCCAGGATCAGCCGGCCTTCGGCATCGGTATTGCCGATCTCGACCGTGATCCCCTTACGCGAGCGGTAAATATCGAGTGGCCGCATCGCGGAACCAGAAATCGCGTTTTCCACAGCGGGGATGAGCACGCGCAAGCGAATCTTGAGCTTGGCGTCCATCACCATCTGCGCCAGCGCCAGGACATTGGCTGCGCCGCCCATGTCCTTTTTCATGATCAGCATGGCGTTGTCGGATTTGATATCCAATCCGCCGGAATCGAAACACACGCCCTTGCCGACGAGTGTGACCTTCGGCGCGTTGCGGTCACCCCAGGTCATGTCGATCAACCGCGGCGTCCCCGCCGCGGCGCGGCCGACCGCGTGGATCAGCGGAAAATTCCGCGCCAGCAGATCGTCACCGACGACCACGCTGATTTTCGCATTGAATCGGGTCGCCACATCGCGCGCCGCATTCTCCAGCTCCGCGGGCCCCATGTCGTTGGCCGGCGTGTTGATCAGATCGCGTGCCAGGAAGGCAGCTTCCACGATGCGGGAGATTTCGCCGGCATCGACGCTTTCCGGGATTTCCAGCCGCACGGTCTTGCCGTCGCTTTTGCGGTAGCGCGTGAAACGGTAGCTACCGAGTGCAAAGGCAAGCGCAGCGAGCCGTGCATCATGCGGGGCATTGGCGAAGCGATAGTTGCCGGACGGGAGAAGCTCGGCGAGCTTGCCGGGCAAGAACAGGTTTTTGTTGGCGGCCTTCTGCTCTTCGATGCCGAACAGCACGCCGCCGAGCTGGTTATTCGCCCCCGGCACCAGCAGGTGACTACCTGGCCGCGGCTCGTAGCCGGCGGCGCGGGCGAAAAGGCGCGTGGGGACGTCGAGCGGCCCGCCGCCGCCTTCCCAAGCGGCAGGGGTGACGAACCAGATCGGGACGGCGTCGGAAGCTTCGGACCGGACAAAGACAGGATGCATGCAAATTCCGCTTCTGAGACGTTGGCCGTTCTAGTGCCGCCGATTTGAAGTTCCTACACCACCTGCGGCAAATTTCGAAAGGAACTTCAAATCGAAGAGCGGGACTGGAAGCGAAGGGGCACTAGCACAAAGCCCGCGCGCCGCGAAAGCCGGTCCCGGTGGAAAGGCGCGAGCGGGACCGCTAGAGTGCCGCGCAGAGTTTCCAGGTCTGACCGCGAAAGAACCTCATGAACGACAATCAGCCAAAATACGAATTCAAGAACGTCAAAGTCTCGCGGCTCCCGCCTTTACCGGAGCCGCTCGATCCGATCATCACGGAATTGTTTGAGGACACCGCCCGCCGCGGCGGCAGCATTCTCAACCTGCACCTGACTAAGGCGCACGCGCCAAAGCTGCAGGCCGCGGGCAGGCATATCACCCGCGCGTTGCGCAACGAATGCAATGCGCCGCGGGTACTGCGCGAGATCGCCATCCTACGCGCAAGCATCCTAGTCGGCTGCGCCTATGAGGAGCATCACCACCGGCCGCTCGCGCGGGCTGCTGGGCTTACCCAAGAGCAGGTTGATGCGGTCAAGGACTGGCGGCCCAAGGCGCATCTGTTCGACGAGAAGCAACAAACATTACTTGCCTATGTGGATCAGCTCGCGCTGAGCAAGGGCGACGTGGATGACGCGGCCTTCGCCGCAATGGAGAAGCATTTCAGTCCGCAGGAAATCGTGGAGCTGACGATGTGCGCCACCAGTTATTACGGCGGCGGGATTTTTATGAAGGCGATGCGGATCCAGCTTGACGAGCCGGACAAAAAGGCTGCGCCGGGGAAATTTTGAGCTTGGGAACGTTCGGGTGCGTTAACCTATCGTTAGGGTTAACGCCTTATTGCTGAGGGCCGGTGGGCGCCGCCGGATGCGCCCCAAGCCATGACCCGATCGCCATGCGATTAGCCCCCTTCGGTCCCTCCCGCCTACTCACTTCGACCGCGCTTGCGGCTTTCCTGGCTGCGGGACTCGCGGGCTGCAAAACCACCAAGGGCCCGGAGACCACCGGATCTCTCGCCGCCGCGCCGCGGCCCACCACCGAGGCGGAGTGGCGCAGCTCGCTGGAAAAATGGGAGGCGCTCTATCGCGCCCATCCCGATAACGTCGTCAACGCGATGCACTATGCGCAGGCTCTGCGCGCCACCCGGCAACGCTCGCAGGCGGTGGCTGTGCTGGAACAGGCGTCGATCAAGAACCCGCACGATAAGGCACTGCTCGGCGCCTATGGCCGCGCGCTCGCTGAGATCGGCAACTACAATCAGGCGTTCGAGGTATTTTCCCGCGCGCATACCCCCGACATGCCGGACTGGCGCCTCCTTTCGGCGCAGGGAGCAGTGCTTGACCAGCTTGGTCGTTATGAAGAAGCGCGGCGCTATTATGCCTCCGCGTTGAAGATTGTGCCGGACGAGCCGTCGGTGCTGTCCAACCTCGGTCTGTCCTATGCGCTGTCTAAGGATCTGAAGCAGGCGGAAGCCACGTTGCGGCAGGCCACGGTGCAGCCTGGCGTCGGACCGCGCGCGCGCCAGAATCTTGCTCTCGTGGTGGGCCTGCAGGGCCGCTTTGCCGAGGCCGAGGATATCGCGCGCGCCGACCTGCCTGCCGAAGCAGCGGCAGCCAACGTCGATTACCTTCGGCAAATGCTGGCGCAGCAAAAGGACGAGATTCAGAAGCCCAAGCCGGCACAACAGCCCAGGCGGGCATCCTCCGCGCCGGCGCTCCGCAGCTAAACTGAAAATTCGGGACGGCAACAAACGCGCGTTAGCGTATTCCCATCAGTTTGATGACTGCCGGCCCGAGGATCACCACGAACAGCACCGGCAGGAAGAATACGATCATCGGCACAGTGAGCTTGGGCGGCAGGCCTGCGGCCTTCTTCTCGGCTTCCGCCATGCGCATGTCGCGGTTTTCTTGCGCCATGGTGCGCAGCGTCTGGCCGAGCGGGGTGCCGTAACGCTCCGCCTGCTGCAGTGCCACGCAAACAGACTTGACGCCTTCCAGATCGGTGCGCTTGGCCAGATTCTCGTAGGCCTGCCGACGCTCCGGAAGATAAGACAGTTCCGCGGTGGTAAGCGTGAACTCCTCCGCCAGCGGTACCGATTGCGTGCCGATCTCGTCGCTAACCCGCTTGAAGGCAGTCTCAACCGACATTCCCGACTCCACGCAGATCAACAGCAGGTCAAGTGCATCGGGAAATGCGCGCTTCATACTCATCTGCCGTTTCTGAATTTTGTTCTTCAGAATGACGTAAGGCATTTGCATGCCGATATAGGCGGCGATCAACAGGGCGCCGGCTTTGACGGCCAAAGGCTTGTCGAACTTCCCCATAACGAAAATGTAAAAAGCCGCCGCCGATACCAGGAGAATAGGCGACACCATCCTGAAGAATAGGAAAGTGACATAAGGCGCCTGACCCCGGTAACCCGCCTGTATCAACTTATCGCGCGCCTCTTCCTGGCCGAGCCATTTGTTCAGGTTGAAGCGGTTGACGACCGCCTGCATATATTGCCGTGGCGACTCGCGGAGCGAGAGCTTGTCGCTCTGCGCCATCCGCTCGCGCTCGCGCTGACGGATTTTCTCCCGCTCCAAAGCCACAGATTTCATGCGCTTTTCCAGCACATCGTTGGCCAGCAGCGGCATCGCCAGCGTCAGCACCGTGGCGATGGCCGCCAGCGCGGCGAACATCATCGCCAGGAGCCGGGTATTCTGGAGCGCGTCCATCAGGATCTGGATCATTGGCGGCTCAGAAGTCGAAGTTGATCATTTTGCGCATGACGAAAATCCCCATCGACATCCAGACCGCCGAGGCGGCCAATAGCAGGTTGCCCAGCTTTTGCGTGAATAGCAGCATGATGTAGTCGGGACTGGTGAGATAGACGAGGCCCATTACCACAAATGGAAGAGCAGCAATAATCGCACCGGATGCCTTTGCTTCCATCGACATGGCCTGGATTTTCGCCTTCATTTTCTTACGGTCGCGCAGCACACGCGAAAGGTTGCCGAGGGCCTCGGACAGATTGCCGCCGGCCTTCTGCTGGATGGAGATTACGATGCCGAAAAAGTTAGCCTCCGCAACCGGCATGCGCTCGTAAATCCTGATGCAAGCTTCACCTAAAGGCATACCGACTGCCTGGCTCTCGATGATGACGCGGAATTCACTTCTTACCGGCTCTTGAGAGTCGTTGGCGATCACCCTCAGGCAGTCCATCAACGGCAGGCCGGATTTGATGCCGCGCACAATAACGTCAACGGCGTCGGGGAAGCTCGCGAGGAATTTCGCTTCCCGGCGCTTTTTGAGAAAGGACAGAATCCAGAAGGGCAGACCGAAGGCCGCAGCGAAGCCAACCCCGGCCGCCGGGATGATACCTGTACCGGTGAACATGAAGCCAAGGAAGGCACATACGCCCAACACGGCGGCCGTCAGGAAGAAACGCTGTTTCGACCAGGTGAGGCCGGCTTGCGAAATGCGTACGCTAAGCGGCGGACGCTTGCCGGCCCTGTGCCGTGCGTCGATCTCCTTCAGGGTGTCCTCGACCTGATCGCGGCGCGACTTGCCGACACGCGCGGTACGGGTGGTTGGCGCGCGCGCCACGCTCTCCCGCCGCTGCTCCACGCGCCGCTCGCCGATAAGAAGGGGATAGATAAAAACCCATCCCAACCCGCCAATCGCGACGGTCACCAGGAAAGCGAGGGCGAGCGGCTGCATTGTCAGTTCTTGGTTGCTTGTTCAGCGGCGTCCAGCGCGGCAGCCAGGTTCTGCTCCTCGCCATAGTAGCGCGCGCGGTCCCAGAAGCGCGGCCTGCCGATGCCGGTGGAGCGATGCCGCCCTATCAGGTTGCCGTTCGCGTCTTCCCCGAGCAGGTCGTAAACGAACAGGTCCTGCGTGATGATCACTTCGCCTTCCATGCCTATCACCTCGGTGATGTGGGTGATGCGGCGCGAGCCGTCGCGCAGGCGCGCCGCCTGGATGATCACGTCGACCGATGCACAGATCATCTCGCGAATGGTGCGCGAGGGCAGCGTAAAGCCGCCCATGGTGATCATCGATTCCAGCCGAGAAAGCCCTTCGCGCGGGTTGTTGGCATGCAGCGTGCCCATCGAGCCGTCATGGCCAGTGTTCATCGCCTGCAACAGGTCGAAAGCCTCGGGGCCGCGCACCTCGCCGACGATAATGCGTTCGGGCCGCATGCGCAGGCAGTTGCGGACCAGATCGCGCATGGAAACCTGGCCTTCGCCTTCCAGGTTGGGCGGCCGGGTTTCCAGACGGACCACGTGCGGCTGTTGCAGCTGCAATTCGGCCGCGTCTTCGCAGGTGATGATGCGCTCGGTATTGTCGATGTATTGCGTCAGGCAATTGAGCAGCGTGGTCTTACCGGAGCCGGTGCCTCCCGATATGATGCTGTTGACGCGGCAGCGGCCGATGATCTGCAGGATCCGCGCGCCCTCGGGTGTGATCGTCCCGTATTTCACCAGCTGGTCCAGAGTCAGCTTTTCTTTCCGGAACTTGCGGATGGTGAGGGCGGGGCCGTCGATCGCCAGCGGCGGGGCGATGACGTTGACGCGCGAGCCGTCGGCGAGACGCGCGTCGCAGATCGGCGAGGATTCGTCCACGCGCCGGCCGACTTGGCTGACGATGCGCTGGCAGATGTTCAGAAGTTGTTGGTTGTCGCGGAAACGAATCCCGGTGCGCTGGATTTTGCCGGCGACTTCGATGTACACGGTGCCCGAGCCGTTCACCATGATGTCGGCGATATCGTCGCGTGCCAGCAGCGGTTCCAGGGGTCCATAGCCGAGCACGTCGTTACAGATATCGTCGAGCAGTTCCTCCTGCTCGGCAATCGACATCACGACATGCTTGATGGCGATGATCTCGTTGACGATATCGCGGATCTCTTCGCGTGCATTCTCGGCATCGAGCCGCGCCAGCTGGGCCAAATCGATGGCCTCGATCAAGGCCCCGAAGATCGTACCTTTGACCTCGTAATAGGATTCCGAACGCCGCGTGTCGGCGTTAGTCATCATCTGTGCGCTCGACGGCGTGGACGGATTTCGGCTGGGGCTTTCCGGCGCACCGATCAAAGGTGCGCCAAGCCCGGCCGACGGGAACGGCGTACGGCCGTGCTCCACGGGCGCCGGGGTGCCGGGCGCGGAAGTGGGGGCCGCGACCGGCCGCGGTGCTTCCGCTACCGGGCTGTGGGTTTCAACGGCCGCCGTGCTGCGTTTTCCAAACAAAAGGCGAACTCCAAGAGGCGTCAGGCCGGGCGCTTACTGAACCTCGCCAGCAGCGGGCTCAGCAGGCCCGCCCGCTGACGCTTAGCTTCCAGGCGGCCGGTAAGGAGTTGCGCCATCAGGCGGAAGGATTCTGTGGTCTTATGGCTGGCGGAAATTTCCGCGATCATCTGGCCATTGTTGGCAGCGGTGCCGAACAATTGCGGCTCGAAGGGAATGGTCACCACCGGCTGGTCATCGAGCGCTTTGGCGAAATCAGCCACTTTGATTTCTGGCCGTTTTGGCACACCCACCCGATTGAGGCAGTAGAGCGGGCGACGGTCGTTCGGCCGCGCAGCCCGCAGCAGATCGATAAGGTTCTTGGTATTACGCAGATTGGCGAGATCCGGCTCGGCTACAACCAGAATATCGTCGGCGCTGATCAGCGTGCGGCGAGTCCATCCGGTCCACTGGTGTGGCACGTCGAGCACGACACAGGGAATGGTGGAGCGCAGCGAATTGAATATGGCCTCAAAAGATTCCGAGGCAAAGTCATAGACGCGGTCCAGCGTCGCGGGCGCTGCCAGCAGGCTGAGATGATCGGTGCACTTCGACAGCAGCCGGTCAATGAAATTGGTGTCGATACGCTCGGGCGAGAAAACCGCGTCCGCAATACCCTGCGAGGGGTCCTGGTTGTAATCCAGCCCAGCCGTGCCGAAGGCGAGATCCAGATCGGTAACGACAGCATCCAACTTGAGATCGCCTGCGATGGCCCAGGCCAGGTTATGGGCAATGGTCGAGGCGCCGACGCCACCCTTGGCACCGACTACCGCGATGACGCGGCCGAGCGGCTTGGCATCCGCAGCCGGCGCATACAGGCCGCAGATCGCGCGAACGACGTCGATCGTGCTGACCGGAGCGATGAGATAATCGCTGACTCCACGCCGAACCAGCTCACGGTAGAGCACCACATCGTTGATCCGGCCCACGACGACGACGCGCGTGCCGGCGTCGCAGACCTCAGCCAATTGGTCGAGGCCGGCAAGGATGTCGTGCCCGCGCGTCTCGGTTTCGAGTAGGACCACATTCGGCGTGGGCGAGGTGCGATAGGCCTCAACCGCCGCGGTGACGCCGCCCATCTGCAGCTTCAGGTGCGCCTTGACAAGACGGCGGTCATCGCCCGCTGCTTGCACCGCTGAGGCGGTTTCCACGGTGTCGCAGAACGCCTGGACGGAAATCCGTGGCGCCGGCGCGATGTGCTCGTCTGGCGCGATCGGCTCGTTCGGGATGAGCTCGGCTTCTTCCGCTTGTAATGCCTGTGTGATCATCGGCCTGCTTCTGTGATCATGCCTTGGTTCGGAGTGGAATAGCGCGTGCCGGTGGGGTCTCCCTTGCGGTAATTTTCAAGCACGACAGTGCGGCGCGCCATGTAGGCATTGGCGTCTTCGCCACGGGACTGCACCAAGTCGGCGGGATTAGCGACCATGGCGGCCAGATTGCGCTGGGTGGCGCAGCCGAGATTCCAATAAGGCTTGTTCTCATAATGCTGAGGCTCATAAGTCGCCCCGAGATCGGCCGGCCAGAGGCCGCAGGGGCCCGCTTCGGCGGCTACCCTGGGGTAATTCAATCGCACCGTGGCAAGGGCGATGCGATTTTTCGGGTGATAGCGCCTCACCGCTACGGCGTTAGGCGGCAATCCGGCGGCGGCGAGGAGCGAGCGGGCTTCGCGCACGGCCTCGTCGGCGGCGAGTTGATTGGACATGCCGATCGGCTGATCGATGATGATGCCGCCGGTGGCTTCCTTCTTCCATGCCTGCGCAAAAGCGAGCACATCGGCGCGCTGGCTGGCGTTGAGGCCGCCCCGGTTCGATCCGACGAAAACCTCGATGGTGTGATCGGTTTCCTTGATCGTTATCGGATGACGTTGGCGATAATCGGTCGGAATTGAAGCAGTCGTATCCTTGACAGTGTAGCAGCCGGAAAGCAGCACCGCGCCCGCGGCGGCGAGCACGCCACCGATGGCAGCAGACCGAAGTCTTCTCCGGTCGATAAGGCAGGAGCGGAAGCCGGACATGGAAGTTTCCTCAGGTCAATCGAGGTTGTAACCGTAGTTTCCGTGATAAATCTGGTTTGGATCGACGCGGCCGGCGATGCCATAGATTCGATTGAGACGGCCCAGCAGCACGCTCGAAGGATCGGACGCATCGGCGAAGCCATCGTCAGGCTTCGACAGATTCTTTTTCGCCGTCGCGCGCACAAGATAGGGCGTCACCAGCACCATCAGCTCGGTCTGGCGGTTGATGTAGTCACGGCTTTTAAACAGCGCGCCCAGTACGGGAATCTGCATCAGGCCGGGAAAGCCGTTGATATGCTGCCGCGTCTGTTCTTGCAGAATGCCGGCCATCGCCATCGAGCCGCCAGAGGGAATCTCAAGCACGGTATCGGCCCGGCGGGTGCGGATTGACGGCACGGTCAGGGAGGTAGGGGAGCCCGGCACCGAGAATGTCATCGCATTGTCGGTAGAAAGATCTGTAACTTCCGTCATGACCTTGAGGCTGATACGGCCTTCCGACAGCACGACAGGGCGAAAATTCAAACTCACGCCGAACTTCTTCCATTCGATCTGCTGCTGGCAAATTGGCGGCGAGCGGGTGGTGTCGCAGCTCAGGCCTGCCGGGATTGGGAATTCGCCGCCGGCAACAAACGTTGCGGTTTCGCCAGAAATTGCGGTGATATTCGGCTCTGCCAGGGTGCGAATAACGCCGGCCCGTTCCATCGCCCGCAGCCTTGCAGTTAAGCCGGAGTTCGACAGCGTCAGGTCGCTGTTGCTCAGGGCCTGGCCGGTCGCGGTGAAAGGATTGGCATTGACGAAATCGATGACGGTGGCGCCCAAATTGGCGTTGGCGTTGAGGTCGATCCCAAGCTGCTTAATCACATCGCGCTGCACTTCGGCGACGGTCACTTTCAGCAGCACCTGGTCGCGGCCGCGGACGGAGATGCCATTGAACACCTTGGCATCGGAGCCTACGAGCTTTACGGCGAGATCAAAAGCCTGCTGAGATTCCTCAGGGCTGGCGACGCTACCCCGCAGCATTACTCCATCGCCGACACCTTCGATCTGCACATCAGGCAATGCCTGCCTCAGTGCCGCGCGCATGCCATTCAGGTCGCGCGTTACCGCAATGTCATAGCCCGCGATTTGCCGGCCCGCGGCATCGAAGAAAAAGACGTTTGTTTGTCCAATCGCGACGCCGATCAAATAGGCACGTCGCTCCGAGCGTACGACCGCGTTGGCAATCTTGGGATCCGCCACCAGCACGTCCTTGATGTCCACCGGCAGGTCGATCACCACGGATTTTCCGATGCCCAGGGGGATGAACTGCGAGGTTTCCTCGCTCGCGGTGATAGCCGCCGTTGCGACCGGTGCTGCGGCCCTTCCCTTGACCACGCGTGTATCGGCGGCACCCGCAGGATTAAGCAGGGTTCCGCCGACCAGCACTGCCACCGCTATCCGGGACGGCGACCGCGTCAGGTTGGTATGCAGCATTTCGGCTGTCCCCCTCTTGTCCTTCATTTCGGCGTCGTCGTGGTCGTCGCGCCCCGCTCGCATTTGGGCGGCAGTTGTAGACTCGCGCTCGATGCCGCGGTAGACCACCACGCTGTTAACCTTTTCTTCAGTCGCCGACTTGCTGCCGTCAGCGAGGCTGCGCAGTGCGAGCGAGAGCGTTCCGAGCTGGCGCGAGAGCGCGAGTGTTTCCGCTTGGCCCAGGCTAAGCTCGAGCGTGGCGGTCTTGCCAACCACCACCTTCTGGCCGCCCTTTTCCTCAATTGCCTGGTCGATCGCCAGCACGCGGATGTTGTTGAGAATTGTCTCGCTCACGAAGCCAGCTTGGCCGGACGATTTCTCCCCGTCGCGATCGCGTCGCGACAGGATCACGTCGACATGATCGTTAGGCAGGATGAACCCGCCGGCGCCGGTTTCCGGCGAGATTTCGGTGGAGACCGCGCGCATGCCGGACGGCAGGATCGCAGCCATAAATCCGGAGCCGTTGGTCTTAATCAACTTCGCCTCGCGGATCGGCTCGCCGGCAACCAGCGGCGCGCGCGCGAGCGATCCAGCTAAGTCACTGATAATATTAGGTTTTTCTGTCTTGCGGATAAAATGGGGACCGGCGGCAGCGACCGGCCAGATCTGCCACTGCATGTCGGCTGCGGTGACGGCTTGCCCGATGCCAATATCGCCTTTTGCGACAAGCACCTCTGTCGTATCCATGGCCACTGGCTTCGGCACCGGCGGCGCTTGTGTCTGCCGTCCGGCCATAAGTGCCGCGAGGCCGCCGGCAGCGACAGCGACGCCAAGCACAATAATACGCGCGACTTTCATACGCTTGCTTTCCCAGACTGTGCGGTCGCCTACTTCATAGGGTGGAGCGGATGCGCGCTCTCCCCAAAGCCGATTTGATCATGCAAAGGTCAAAGCATGGTTAATCAGGCGTATCTAAATCGAGTTAATGGAACGTTGCCGCCGCCGGGGCGACCGGACGCCGCTCAGCCGGTGATGCCCTGCATCCAGGGGGTGGCGGGATAGACCACCATGGCGGCCGCCGCGAGCGCGATGCCGTAAGGCACGCCGCCCTTCGGCTCGTGCAGCCGCTCGGCCCAGGTATGCCCTAAGAGCAGGGCCGGGAGCGGAAACGCTCGAAACTGGAGGAGTAAGAGTGTCAGCGCACCGCCGAAGATCGAGCCGTAGATCAGGTATTCCATAAGATGCTCAAAGCCAAACCATAAAGCGGTCGCGGCCGCCAGCTTGGCATCTCCACCGCCGATCCAGCCGCGAGTGAAGAATGCGAATGCAAGAACGAGGACGAGCAGACCGGCAGCCGCATGCATCGCGATCTGTTCCAGACTCATCCCGGTTGCGACGGCTAACAGTAAGAAGCCGCCAATCATAAGCAGCGATACCCGATTGGGGATCGTCATGGTCAACAGGTCGCTCGAGGCGGCGAAGGCCATCATGGCCGGAAACAACAGCAGCTTGATGGCTTCGGTCATAACGCCCATTCCATCCATGCGGGATCCATGCGCGATTTGCCCCGCCCGCAGACTATGCTCGCCGATATTGCGGATCGGTTAGCGCAACGGAGTCCGGTAAAGAAAAAGCCTGCCTCCGTTGCGGGAGGCAGGCTTTGACCAGATTTGGCAGCATTATTCCGCAGGCTGCAGGGCTGTGTTGACAGCCTGGAACGTCGCGGACAGCGAGGTCCCGAGCGCCTGCACGGCAGCGATGATGGCTACGGAGATGCCCGCGGCGATCAGGCCATATTCAATGGCGGTGGCGCCGGAGTCGTCGCGAAGGAAACGTGACACAGTACGCATAGTCGGTTGCTCCATAAAAAGATGACAGCGTGTGGCAAGCGTTCAGACCCTAACCGCGAGACCTTAAGAAGGGGTAAGATGGACCCCCCGTTTTTGCAGCGGTAGCGTAGTAAACGGCTAACAAAAAAGTCCGCCTCAATTCAAAACGCGTGGGTTCTCTTTGCCACTTATCGAGGACCGGCGTCTGACGCTCGCGTAGGGCGCACTATGACCGGCGACCCTAAAAATGGGGTAAGGGCGAACGCTTGCTTTTTAACTAACGGCAACCAATTTTGTCCCCGAGATCTCTGCCGCAGCGAAATCCTGGTTATACGCCTTCGCTCGCAGCCATAAGCCTGCCAATGCCCCTGCAGATCGTGATGATCTCTCCGCGAGAGACCCGCGGCGATTAGCCCCCACCGGTCGGTTGCGAGGCCGAATCATCGACCGTGAAACTGCCCAATTAGTTCGCCCCTGCTCGCCTTCCTGTCTCTTCTGGTCCCAGATAGAAACTTGGCGGGCTTCTCTTGCGCCGACGTTAAAAATTCCCAAGTCCGCACTGATCCTGGCCGACGCATTTGGAGTTCGTTCACCATGTGCCGTCAATCCTAGGCTGTTCTGCGCGTGGCCGATTGCGGCCGTGGTCCAACGCATAACGGGAGAGTGCCATGTCGGTCGTGTTAGATGAGTTTGGCCCGAACGGTAGGCGCATTATTATTCTTGTTGCGGCATTGCTTGTCGGTGCTGCACTGCCCGCCGCCGCGCAAAACCAAAATCCTGAGTCCACTCTTATGCTCACGCTCGATCAGGCACAGATGATAAAGCTGCCCGAGGGCGCGGCCACGATGGTGGTGGGAAACCCGCTGATCGCGACATCTCCATACAATCGGCGGCATGGCAGTCCTGACCGGCAAAGGATACGGCGTCACCAACATTGTTGCTCTCGATCGTTTCGGCGCCATGCTCGAACAGAAGACGATCGAGTTCAGCCGCGTGACAGCGTGTAGTCTACCGCGGCGCCGAGCGCGATCAGCTGCATGCCGAAATGCGAGCGGCGCATTACCTTGGGCGACAGCAACACGTATTTCGGGACAACGCTTGCGCAGACCGGCGCCCGGACGGGGCAGGCCCAAGGCGGCGGCCAACCCTCCGCCCAACCCCCCAAGTAACCCTACTTCGGTTCATTTGGTTAGCGCGTCCTAAATGCCGACAGGCATTTTGTGCGCCTAATGCACAACGTTTCGACAACGCCTCTTTGATACTAAAAAGCACGGCGGAAAGCCGTTTTGTGGGTTATCTGACAGATGGTTGATTTGATCAGCAGGAAATTGCGTGCAGGCGCTATTTTTCGCTTCGACATCCTGCGCGCCTTCCGGCGACGCGACGATGGCGCAGTCGCGGTAGAATTCGCCTTTGTGCTTGCACCGTTCCTGGCCGTGCTCTTCGCGATCATGGAAACGGCGATGGTGTTCTTCGCGGGCCAGACGCTGGAAACAGCGGTGGCGGACTCTTCGCGACTGATCCTGACGGGCCAGGCCCAAAACGGGAACTTGACCCAGGCAACCTTCAAAGAAGCTGTGTGTGCCAGGATCTATGGCATTTTCGACTGCGACGAGAAAATGACCGTCGATGTGCAGAAATACACCGTTTTCGTCGATGCCGATTTAACCCGGCCGGTGGACGACGAAGGCAATGTCAAACCCGGCGGCTATAACCCGGGTGGCCCATGCGAGATCGTGGTCGTGCGGCTGATCTATGCGTTCCCCGTCTACCTCTCGATGATGGGTTTCGACCTCGCTGACATGAGTGGGAACAAGCGCCTGCTGGTGGCGACCTCGGTGTTCCGCAACGAGCCGTACCAGGGGACCTGCTCATGAGCATTCAGCTTCGCCTGCGGCGTTGGGCACACGGCGTTGCCTGCGACACAAAGGGCGTTTCTGCGGTCGAATTTGCGCTCGTGTTGCCTCTGATGTTGACGCTTTATCTGGGCGGCGCCGAGGTGGCACAGGCAATCAGCGCGAGCCGCAAGGTCACGCTGGCGTCACGCACGGTGGCCGACTTAGCGTCGCAGTATTCAACCATCAGCGAAACGAACATGACCAACCTTCTAAACGCTTCGGCGGCGGTGATCTCGCCATTCTCGTCGAGCGCGCTCACGGTGACCGTGTCACAGGTCAAGATCGATGCCAACGGCAACGCCAGCATCGACTGGAGCAAATCGCGGAACGGCACCGCACGCTCGGGGTCCGTCACGCTGCCCGAGGCGCTCAAGGTGCCCAATACCTGGCTAATTTGGAGCGAAGCGGACTACAGCTATACACCGACGATCGGTTACGTCATGACCGGCACGCTTCAATTAAAAGACCAGATGTATATGCGGCCGCGCCTGTCGCCTTCTGTAAAGTATCCTCCGTAGTTTGTGGTTTATGTCGCGGTTGCGCGCGGAATTGGCAGCGCCGTGGTCGACTTGATTTTCTCCATCGCGAAGCGAGACGTCACGTTCTTCAGCGGCACCGACGCGATCAGTCTTTTATAGAATGCGTCGTAGCCCTGAATATCGGGCACAATCACCCGCAACATATAATCAACATCGCCTGCCATGCGGTAGAACTCCATCACCTCGGGCATGGCGCCCACTACTTCGGCGAAACGCCCGAGCCACTCCTGCGAGTGATCTCCTGTTTCCACGGAAACGAAGACGGTGATGCCGAGTCCGATCTTGTCCTGATCGATCAGAGCCACGCGCTTCAGGATCACGCCATCGGCTTCCAGCCGCTGAATCCGCTTCCAGCATGGGGTAGAGGAAAGCCCGACCCGCTGGCCGATCTCGGCCACCGAAAGGGAAGCATCCTCCTGTAAAACCGCGAGGATCTTGTAGTCGATGGCGTCCATGGCCGAATCCTTGAAATGACCGGGCTAAATGCCCGCACGCTTTCGAAAGGATATTCTCTTTACCCGTCTCTACCGAGCCTATAAAGAAAATTATTCTATTTGCAAGCCTTAGCCTAGGCCGAGCGCCGCGCCCAATAAGGCCGCAAAACGTTCCAGCGTGACATGGTCATAGGAGCGCGGCTTCAGTTTTCCCCAGACCGGATGCGGCCAAGCCGGATCGCTCCTACTACGGGCGATGATATGGACGTGAAGCTGCGGCACCACGTTACCCAAAGCGGCAATGTTGAGCTTGTTGCAAGCGGTGATCTCCTTTAGTGCGCTGCCCGCACGGGTGATCTCACCCATCAGCTGGGCCTGTTGCGCCAGGTCGAGGTCAAGGATTTCTGTCAAGCCGGGCTGCCGCGGCACGAGGATGATCCAGGGATAATTAGAATCTTTGATGATCAGCACCCGCGAGAGCGGCAGATCGCCAACGCTGTGGGCGTCGGCAGCGAGCTGCGGATGCAAAGACCAGAGGTATGGATCGGGCATGGCAGACGACAGATTATTTTATTCGCCCTGGGGCGGTATGGGCGAAAGGGCCAATTGCGGGTCCACTGCGCTTGCTTTCCCGCTTTGTTCGCCCGATATAGAAAGCGGGAGGTTGGCAGTGGACGGACCACTCGCCAACCGGGTCAGGTCCGGAAGGAAGCAGCCCTAACGAGCTCCGGTTCGGGTCGCTCGTCAGCCTCCCACCTTTTTCCCTTGCCGTTTGCAGCACAATGACCGCGCAGCCGCCATGGCGTGGATCGGAAAGCAGGATGAGCACCGCCGATAATCAGAGCCGCCCTGCTACCGCCGCCCTGGAGGGTGCAAATCCGGCATCCTACCGCGTGCTGGCGCGCAAATACCGCCCGGCCACCTTCGACGACCTGATTGGCCAGGAGGCAATGGTGCGCACCGTCTCCAACGCCTTCGATACTGGTCGTATCCCTCAAGCCTGGATTCTCACCGGCGTGCGTGGCGTGGGTAAGACCACCACCGCGCGCATTCTCGCCCGCGCGTTGAATTACGAGCTGCCGGATGGCTCCGTCCCGGGGCCGACGATTCACATGCCTAAGCTCGGCATCCACTGCCAGGCGATCATGGAAAGCCGACATTTTGACGTGCTGGAGATGGACGCCGCCTCGCACAACAGCGTCGATGACGTGCGCCAGATTAATGATGCCATCCGCTATGCGCCGGTGAGCGCGCAGTACAAAGTATACATCCTGGATGAAGTGCACATGCTCTCCGGCGCCGCCTTCAACGCGCTGCTGAAGACGCTGGAAGAGCCGCCACCGCACGCCAAGTTCATTTTCGCCACCACAGAAATCCGCAAAGTACCGGTGACGGTGCTGTCGCGGTGCCAGCGGTTTGACCTCCGCCGCGTCGAGGCCTCGGTACTGGTCCAGCATCTCGCCAGCATCGCCGAGAAAGAAAGGGTACAGGCGGAGCCGGAAGCGCTGGCGCTGATCGCACGCGCCGCGGAAGGCTCGGTGCGCGATTCGCTCTCGCTGCTCGACCAGGCCATAGCACATGCGGCAGGTCCGGTGCGGGCCGCAGACGTGCGGCAGATGCTTGGCCTCGCCGATCGCGTGCGCATCGTCGATCTGTTTGAAGCGTTGCTGCGCGGCGACATCGCTTCTGCGCTAAAGGAATTGCGTGACCAATACGATTCCGGCGCCGATCCGCTGATCGTGCTGACCGAACTCGCCGAGTTCACCCATTTCGTCACCCGCGTGAAGGTGGTGCCCTCGGTGGCGCAAGACGTTTCCATCAGCGAAACCGAGCGCAGCCGCGGCCACGCTTTTGCCACCCGGCTTTCGATGCGGGTTCTCTCTCGCACCTGGCAGATGTTGCTGAAGGCGTTGGCCGACGTGAAGGAATCTCCGCGTCCGCTGGCGGCGGCTGAGATGGCGCTGGTGCGCATCGCCTTTGCTGCCGACCTGCCGACGCCGGACGAAGTCATGCGCTCGCTCGGCGAGGAGAAATCCTCCGGTGCGCGCCCGACCAATGGCGGCGCGTCGGCTTCGACCGCGCCCAGCGGGGGCGGATCCTTTGCACCGCGTTACGACGCCCCCCGCAGTGCTCCGCGTGGCTCTGCCGCTTCCGCTGCATCGCCCAACATGGCTTTGAGCGAACCGGCTGCGCGCTCGAATGAATCGGCCGCGGCCGAGCCGGTCTTGGCGCTCACGCGCTTTGAGGACCTGATCGCGCTCGCGACTGAGAAACGCGATCTCACGATCAAGGCTGCGCTGGAGCGCGATGTGCGGCTGGTGCGCTTCGAGGACGGGCAGCTGGAAATCGGCATATTGCCGAGCGCAGCGAAAACTTTGGTCGGCGATTTGTCCCGCAAACTCGCAGCCTGGACCGGACGGCGCTGGATGGTGGCGGTGTCGTCGGAGGAGGGCGCGCCGACGGTCCGCCAGAAAATGGAAACGGAGAAGGCCGAGTTGATGCGCGGCGTGCGTTCCGATCCGTTGGTGCAATCTGTGTTGCAACGGTTTCCCGGCGCTGAGATCGTCGACGTGCGGCGGACCGAAGCAGCCCCTGACGCCGTGCCGAATGCCGACGTTTTGCCCGACCCCGAGCGCGAGGACTGAGCCATGCCGGATTTCATGGGCCTGATGAAGCAGGCGGCGCAGCTGCAATCGAAGATGGAAGCGTTGCAGGCAGAGCTTGATACCATCGAGGTCGAGGGCGGCGCCGGCGGTGGCTTGGTCACTGTGGCCCTTACCGCTAAGGGCGAGATGAAGAGCGTGAAGATCGATAATTCCCTGCTCCAGCCGGGCGAAAAGGAAATCCTCGAAGACTTGTTGGTTGCCGCACATGCCGATGCACGGCGCAAAGCCGATGCGGTGATGAAGGAAAAAATGCAGGGCCTGACCGGCGGCCTGCCGCTGCCGCCCGGGATGAAATTATTTTAGCCGCCAAAGTTTTCTGCCGCCATGCGCCTTGTGCCGGCATCCACGTTCTTGATCGTGCTTCGCAAAGACGTGGATGGCGGGGGACAAGCCCCGCCCTGAGGCCGTAACCTATATCGCCACTCGAGATAAGGCCGTATGCCTACCGCCGTCGCCGGACCTGAAATTGAGCGCCTGATCCAATTGCTCGCGCGCCTGCCGGGACTCGGCCCGCGCTCGGCGCGACGCGCGGCGTTACATCTGATCAAAAAGCGCGAGCAGTTGATGGCTCCGCTCGGCGCCGCACTCGCCACGGCCATGGAGAAAATCGAGGTCTGCCGCATCTGCGGCAATATCGACACGCAAAATCCCTGTACCGTCTGCACCGACGATCGCCGCGACCCTTCCATTATCGTCGCGGTTGCCGACGTCGCCGATCTCTGGGCGCTGGAGCGGGCGCATGCGATCAATTCGCGCTATCACGTGCTCGGCGGCACGCTCTCGCCGCTCGATGGTGTCGGCCCGCAGGATCTTTCCATCGACGCGCTGATCTCACGCGCGCATGACGGCGAGGTGAAAGAGGTGATCCTGGCGCTGAATGCCACGGTCGACGGCCAGACCACGGCGCATTACATCACCGATCTTCTGCATGACTCGGGGGTAAAGGTGACGCGGCTGGCGCATGGCGTGCCGGTCGGCGGTGAGCTCGACTATCTCGACGAAGGCACGCTTTCGGCGGCCATCAAGCAGCGAACGCTGTTCTAGGATCGTCGATCAAGCCCGGCGAAATGCCCGCGCTGCTGCAGCCACCAGAGCAAGAGGAAGCTCGGTATCGCCGACGCAGCGGTGATGACAAAGAACAAAAACCAGCCGGCCGCCTCCGCGACGAAGCCCCCTCCGGAGGCGAGCACGGTGCGGCCCACCGCAGCCAGCGCTGTGAGCAACGCGTATTGCGTGGCGGTATGCGCGCGGTCTCCGCACAATGCCGAGAGATAGGCGACGAAGATTACCGTGCCGATAGCGCCTGTGAAATTCTCCACGACGATGGTGAAGGTGAGTGCAGCGACATTCGCGCCGATCAGCGCCTGCCAGGAAAATACCAGATTTGAGGCCATCTGCAGCAGGCCGGCGATCCACAGGCTGGTAGAGAGTGGCAGCGCGCGGGCGATCATGCCGCCAGCGAAGCCGCCGAGGATGGCCGCGATGAAGCCCACGCCCTTGACGATGGCTGCATAGGTTTCCTTGTCAAAGCCGATCTTCAGCACGAAAGGTGCGGTGAGCACGCCGGCAAAGGCGTCGCAGAACTTGAACAGCAGCACGAAGAGCAGGATGGCGACAGCGGACGGCCGGGTAAGGAAATCCTCAAAGGCGCCATAGGCGGTGACGAATACGCGATTGGCAACCTCGCGTGCGTCCTTCACCGGGGGGCGTTCGCCGCCTTCCGGTTCGCGCGCCAAAATTGTTGCGGCGAGGCCGACGCCCATCAGTAGGGCCGCGACCATATAACCCCAGGTCCAGGCCAGGCCATGCGGTATGCCGCGATATTCGAACCAGGCCACCAGCGCCAGCACGCCCGCGCCCGCCACCAGCATGCCGACGCGATAGGCGGCGACATATCCGGCCATGCCGGCAGCCTGTTCGTTTGTTTCCAGGCTCTCCACGCGAAAGGCGTCGATCACGATGTCCTGCGTCGCCGAGGCGGTCGCCACCGTCACCGCGCCGAGGGTGATAAGGGGGATCGATACCGACGGATCGCATAATCCGAGCAGCACGATCGCGGCGATCAGCAGGAGCTGGGAAAAAATCAGCCAGCCGCGGCGGCGCCCGAAGCGGCGCGACAGCAGCGGAATATCGAGGGCATCCACCAACGGCGCCCAGAGGAACTTAATGGTGTAGGGAAGGCCTACCAGCGAGAACAGGCCGATGGTGGCAAGATCGATGTTAGCCTCGGTCAACCAAACCGCCAGCGTCGATCCCGACAGCGCCAGCGGCAGGCCCGAGGCGAAGCCGAGAAGCATCACGATCAACACCCGCGGGCGCAGATAAACGGCAAAGGCATCGACGAAAGAGCTGCGCGCGGCGGGGGTCGGCGTGGGAGTCATGGGCCTTTCCATCCTCATTTCTGGGCTGGCGGTCTAGCTTGCGCAGACTGCGTAAAGTTGTCTGCGCTCCCGGCAATCCATCGCTCGTCGGCATTCTGAATTGTAGAGATGGACCCTCGGGTCAAGCCCGGGGGTGAGTAAAAAGATGGCAGGTGTGCGGATTAAGACTCACTCCGCTGCGGGTAAAACGCGCGCCACTCCAACGGGCATCGGGAGATCAGTCTGTGCATCGCTATCAAATTCCAGCTCTTCGATCTTGCCTGCCCGCTTTTCGATCTTCCCGGTGGAAATCAGAATCGCGTCAACATCGGTATTGGTCTGGCCGAGATGAGTCTGCAGCTTGCGCACCCGGTCGCCAAGCAGGCTGACGTCCTTCAACAGATAACCAACCTCTTTGCGGATCTGATCGGCCGCCTCACGCATTTGCGCGTCCTTGCGCACCTGCCGGATCACCTGGATGGCCATCACCATCAGCGTCGGCGAAACGATCATCACACGTGCACGGTGCGCCCGCTGCACCAGGTCATCAAAGCGTTCATGCAGGTCGGCATAGACAAACTCGGAAGGGATGAACATCAGCGCGATGTCCTGGGTCTCTCCCGGGATCAGGTATTTCTCCGCAATGTCGCAGATGTGTTTGGTGATGTCTTGTTTGACGCGTTGCATCGCCTGCTTGCGTTCATCGTCCGTGGCCGCGCCCCGCAGAGCGGTCATCGCCTCGAGCGGGAATTTCGCGTCGATGATCAGCGGGCCGGATTCCGGCATGAAGATCGCGCAGTCCGGCCGGGTCCTGTTCGAGAGCGTGTGCTGGAACTCATAGGCGCCTTTCGGAAGCACATCGGCAATGATCGCTTCCAGCTGCCCCTGCCCGAAAGCTCCGCGCGACTGCTTATTGGCAAGCACGTTTTGCAGCGAACTGACCTGGGTGGCAAGTTCAGTGATGTTCCGCTGCGCGGTATCGATCACGGCGAGCCGGGCATGCAATTGCTGCAGGTGGTCGGTGGTGTGCTTGGCCGTGGTCTTCATCGACTCGCCGAGATTCTGGGTCACGACGTCCAGCCGCTGGTTCACGGATTGCTGAAGCTGCGATTGGGCTGCCGCCAGCATCTGGCCCATGGTCTGCAAATTTGCATTTACCTGCGCGAGACGCTGCTCGGCCGCGGGATCGACCATCGGCCCACGCTGGCGGATCAGCAAGGCGATGATGGCAAGCATGCCGATGGCGACAACCAAGCCAAGCACGATGAGAATCGTTTCAGTCATGGCCCAGTCTTACCCCGATTCGGGTTCGTGAACGAAGAGGGAACATCAGGCCAATTGTTTTGCCGCCCCAAGGCAAACCCCGCGCGTTGACCCGCTCACAAGTTCCGCTTACATCGCCGCCATGGCCTTGCGCGAGATACTCATCCTGCCCGATCCGCGGTTGCGGCTGATTTGCGATCCGGTGATGACGATCGACGCGGAGACGCGCAAGCTGGTCGAGGACATGTTCGAGACGATGTATGCCGCCCCAGGCATTGGCCTGGCCGCGATCCAGGTGGGCGTGCTCCAACGCGTTGTCACCCTCGACCTTGCCAAGAAGGACGAGCCTCCGCAGCCGCAGGTCTTCATCAATCCGGAAATCACCTGGCGCTCGGAAGAGAAAGGCGTCTATGAGGAAGGCTGCCTATCGATCCCGGAATATTACGAAGAGGTCGAGCGTCCGGCTCGCGTCAAAGTGAACTATCTCGATCTCGAGGGAAAGCCGTACGAGATCGAAGCCGATGGGTTGCTCGCCACGTGTCTGCAGCATGAGATCGATCATCTCAATGGCGTGCTTTTCATCGATCATATTTCCAAGCTCAAGCGCGATCGGGTGACAAAGAAATTCGCCAAGGCGGCAAAGCTCACGGGGGGTGCGAAGCCCCCTCCTGGCGTGCCGAATGAAAAAGCCCGTACGCACACTGTCTAGCGCTCTTTCCTTCCCCTCACCCCAACCCTCTCACCCGCGTGAGAGGGGGAGTTGTGCAGTACCCGGGGCGACTTGCGAATTGCTCAAGATGTTGAGCTAGGATCAATTTATGTCCCTTCGCCTGGTCTTCATGGGCACTCCGGGTTTCGCGCTGCCGACGCTCACTGAGCTGGTCGCACGCGGCTACGATATTGCCGCGGTCTACACTCGCGCGCCGAAGCCTGCGGGTCGCCGCGGTCTGGACCTGCAACCAACGCCGGTCGAGCGTGAGGCGCGCCGCCTCACCCTGCCGGTGCTGACGCCGGCAACGCTGAAGACGCCGGAGGCGCAGGCCACCTTCCGTTCGCATGGCGCCGATGCCGCGGTGGTCGTTGCCTATCGGCCTGCTCCTGCCCAAACCCATCCTCGAGGCCACGCCCCTCGGCTGCTTCAACATCCATGCATCGCTGTTGCCGCGCTGGCGGGGTGCCGCGCCAATCAACCGCGCGATCATGGCGGGCGACGCCGAGAGCGGCGTCACCATCATGCGGATGGATGAAGGCCTCGATACGGGTCCCACGGCTATGGCCGATCGGGTACCGATCGACGCCGATATGACGGCAGGGGAACTGCACGATGTCCTGGCGCGCATCGGTGCCAAGCTGATGCCGCGGGCACTTGGCGCGCTGGAAAGCGGCACGGTCGAGTTCAAGCCGCAAGGCGAGGCGGGCGTCACCTATGCCGACAAGATCAGCAAGAACGAGACGCGCATTGACTGGTCGAAACCCGCCAAGCCGGTGCACGATCATATCCGTGGCCTGTCGCCGTTTCCCGGTGCCTGGTTCGAAGCGGAAAGCACGCGCGTCAAGGTGCTGAGGTCGACACTGGCGCAGGGTTCCGGTGCCCCGGGAACCGTGCTCGACGACCAGCTTACGGTCGCCTGCGGCGAGGGCGCTGTGCGCCTGCTGGAATTACAACGCGCCGGCCGGCAGGCCATGAAGGCCGAGGAATTCCTGCGCGGTGCCGGTATCAAACGCGGTGTGAGGCTGGCGTGAGCGGCACAACCATTCGGGTCGAGGCGGCGGGCGACGCAGCAGCGTTGCGGGACCTTTTGCGCGCCGCCTTTGAGGGAGAAGCAGAAGCCAAGCTCGTCGATGACTTGCGGGTCGACAACGATATTGTTCTCTCGCTGGTTGCGGTTGATGCGGAAGAGACGGTCATCGGCTACGTCGCCTTTCACCGGTTATGGGTGGAAGACGTGCCCTGCATCGGGTTGGCACCAGTAGCGGTTGCGCCTGACCATCAAGGCTGTGGCATTGGCTGCGCATTGATCACGCGCGGCATGCTGGCGCTGAAGCAACACGGCGAAAAGGTGGTCTTTGTCGTGGGCGACCCGGCGTATTACATCCGCTTTGGATTCGATCCGCAGGCCGCTGCGCCTTTCGTGTCCGACTATGCCGGGCCGCACTTCATGGTGTACCGATTCACAGCAGATGCACCGACGTTGGGCACGGTGCGATATCCTCCGCCTTTTGTGCGGTTAGGCCAGTAGCCATGCCGCGCTACAAATTGCTGATTGAATACGATGGAGCGCCATTTGCCGGGTGGCAGATTCAGGCCGGGCAACCGACCGTGCAGGGCGTGCTGACCGAGGCAGTGGAAGCCTTCTGCGGCGAAAAAGTCTCTGTCAGCGGGGCGGGACGCACGGACGCAGGCGTGCATGCATTCGGTCAAGTCGCTCATATCGATCTCGGCAAGGAATGGGACGACGATACAGTGCGCGATGCGCTTACCGCGCAATTGCGCCCACATCCCGTGGCCGTGCTCGCCGCCGAGCGTGTGCCTGATGATTTCGACGCGCGGTTTTCAGCGCGTGCGCGGCATTATTGGTATCGCATCGTCAACCGGCGCGCCGACTTGGCGCTCGACCGCGGCCGCGCCTGGCGGGTGCCGCGCCCGCTTGATGCCGCAACGATGCATCGCGCCGCTCAAGGTCTCGTCGGCAAACACGACTTCACTACTTTTCGGGCGGCCGAATGCCAGGCGAAATCGCCGGTCAAAACGCTGGACCGCCTTGACGTGGAGCGCGAGGGCGATGAGATCCGGATCTACGCCTCGGCACGCTCCTTCCTGCATCATCAGGTGCGCTCGATGGTCGGCTCGTTGGCGCTGGTGGGAGAGGGCCGATGGAGCATCAAGGACCTGACTGCCGCGCTCGAGGCGCGCGACCGCAGCGCCTGCGGGCCGATCGCGCCACCAGACGGGCTCTATTTGGTGAGAGTGGAGTATTAGACGACACAATCTCAGCCTGATCCTGAGGAGCGCCTGAAAGGCGCGTCTCGAAGGATGGGCCGCCCTCGTCCTTCGAGACGGCGCGCACGCAAGTCCGGGTTTCGAATTTTACGCATAGTCAACGCGGCTCCTCAGGATGAGGGCGAGGAAGGCCGCTAGGCGAAATATTTTTCCAGCACCCGCCGGTAGATTGCTGTGAGCGCGGCGAGCTCGGCGAGTGGCACGCGCTCGTCAGTCTGGTGCATGGTCTGGCCGACGAGGCCGAATTCCACCACCGGGCAATAATTCTTGATGAAGCGCGCGTCCGAAGTGCCCCCGGTGGTGGACAGTTCCGGTTTGCGCTTAGTCACCTCTGTGATCGCGCCCGCCACGAGATCGGTAAAAGGCCCGGTCTCCACCACGAAGACATCGGCATTTGACAGCTCCCATTGCAAGGCAAAACGAATGCGGCCGGCCGCGGCCTTAGCCGCGCGCTGCTCGATCAATTCCTTCAGTGATGCTTGCGTGTGGCAATCGTTGAAGCGGATGTTGAAACGCGCACGCGCCTCGCCGGGTATGAGATTGACCGTGGGATTTCCGACATCGACGGACGTGAATTCCAAATTCGACGGTTGGAAATGCGCGCTGCCCTGGTCGAGTGGTTCATTCATCAGCGCGGCGATCAGGCCCACAATTCCGTGCACCGGATTTTCTGCGCGGTCGGGATAGGCCACATGCCCCTGGCGCCCCGTGACAGTGAGAATGCCGTTGAGCGAGCCGCGCCGGCCAATCTTGATCGTGTCGCCCAGCTCACGCACGTTTGACGGCTCACCTAGGATGCAGTGATCGAATTTCTCGCCGCGCGCGGCCGCCCAGGCCACGAGTTTCACCGTGCCATTGAGCGCGATGCTTTCCTCGTCGCCGGTAATCAGAAAGGAGATCGAGCCTTTAGGCTTGCCGCCTTTGGCGGCGAGATAATCGAGCGCAGCGGCGACGGCGCAGGCGATGCCGCCTTTCATGTCGACGGCGCCGCGCCCGTAAAGCTGGCCGTCAGCGATCTCGCCGGCGAAGGGCGCATGCGCCCAAGCCCTGACCTCGCCCGGTGGCACCACGTCGGTATGCCCGGCGAAAACGATGTTGGGCGCTGCCGTACCGATGCGCGCATAAAGATTTTCGACGTCGGCGGTGCCCGGCTCGCTGAAGGTCATCCGATGCACGGTAAAACCCGCGCCCTTCAACAAGCCTTCGAGATAGCGCAGCGCGCCGCCTTCCGCCGGTGTGACGGAAGGACAGCGCAGCAATTCCTGGGCGATGGCAATGGGATCGGCGGCAGTCATGGACGCATTAGCCGTGCCGCCGCCAATCACGTCAAGCAGGCGCATTGGCTCGCCTCCGCGCCCGCTTTCCCCCGGCCGTTAGACTCTCATGGGGTCATACCCCGCCGGCTGCAATGGATCCGGTCCGTAATCGTTCGGACCAATGGTGCCGCGCAGGCAACCGAACCAGACGAAGGCCCAAATCGCGAGCCCAAGCCAAAGCGCAAAGATGATCAGTGCAAAGCCGCCCAGCCGCATGAGCTGCGATACATCGAGCGTTTCTCCGGAAAAGGCAGTGGCGCCAATCGACACGCCAGCAGCCACAAGGGAGACGATCAGCAGCAGAATTGGTCCACCCACGAACAGCACCAGCCACGCTCCGCTTCGGTTGAGGTCGTGCAGCCGTTTCGTGCCCGCTGCCAACGAAATCCAAAGCGAGAGGATGAAATAGATCCAATTCGACACCGTGTTGAAGCCTTCGGATGGCACCGCCATCGTGAGGCCAACGAGCAAAATTTGCAGGATGAACAACACCAGAACCGCCAGCCACCACTTGGCGCGATTGATACGGCCGCTAAACGAAAAGAGCAGGTGTGTGAAAGGCATAATGTCCTCCTGAAAGAATCGGTCCCTTCAGTTTAATCCCTCAGTAATTCGTTGATACTGGTCTTGGAGCGGGTCTTTTCGTCCACGCGCTTGACGATAACGGCGCAGTAAAGTCCCGGGCCGTTGTCTTTGCCTGGGAGCGTGCCGGGCACGACGACTGAATAGGCTGGCACCTCGCCCTGCAACACTTGTCCGCTCTGGCGATCGACGATCTTGGTAGAAGCGCCGATATAGACGCCCATCGACAGCACCGAGCCGGTGCGCACGATTACGCCTTCAGCCACTTCGGAGCGCGCACCGACAAAGCAATTGTCCTCGATGATCACCGGTCCGGCCTGCAACGGCTCGAGCACGCCGCCGATGCCAGCGCCGCCGGAGATGTGGCAGTTCTTGCCGATCTGTGCGCAGGAGCCGACGGTAGCCCAGGTATCGATCATCGTGCCTGAATCCACATAAGCGCCGAGATTGACGAATGACGGCATCAGCACGACGTTGGGCGCGATGTAGGCCGAGCGACGCACGATCGAGCCCGGTACAGCACGAAAGCCGGCGGCGCGAAACTTTTCCGCGCTCCAACCGGCGAATTTCGAGGGCACCTTGTCCCACCAGACCGCGTCGCCGGGCCCGCCCGAAATAACATCCATGTCGTTGAGCCGGAACGACAGCAGCACGGCCTTCTTCAGCCACTGGTTGACGCACCAGGAGTTGTCCGCCTGCCTCTCGGCGACGCGCGCCTCGCCGCGATCGAGCAGCTCGAGCGCTGCCTGCACGGCGTCGCGGATTTCACCTTTGGTCGCGGGGCCAACGCTGTCGCGCTGTTCGAATGTGTCATCGATGATTTTGGCCAGCCCGGACTGCGACATGCTCACTTTTCCTGTGGTGAAGGGGCTTGTTGTGTCGCGCGGCGGTGGCGGGCTTGTCAATGCCGGCAGGCCTGCGAGCCGATAGCCGGAGCGGGGCGGAAGGAATAGGATAGGCCGTCAAATAGGGGCGGTCCATGATCCTCGGAATGACGATCCAAACTTTCACCATGCTGCACGTGGTCATCAGCCTGGTCGCCATCGGCACCGGCCTGATTGTGGTGTGGGATATGCTGAACGGCAAACAGAACGATGGATGGACCGCGATCTTCCTCGCCGCCACCGTGCTGACCAGTGTCACCGGATTCATGTTTCCGGTACCGATTTCGCTTCTGCTTCCCTCTCAGATCCTCGGCATCATTTCCCTCGTCGTGCTGTTGCCGACTTTGCTCGCGCTCTATGTTTTCCAGCTCGCCGGCTTCTGGCGCTGGGTTTATGTCGTCGGCGCGCTGCTGGCGCTCTATTTCAATGTCTTCGTGGCGGTGGTGCAGGCCTTCCTGAAGATCAGTTTCCTGCAGCCTTTGGCGCCGACCCAGGCGGAGATGCCGTTCGTGGTCGCCCAGCTCGTCGTCTTGGTGCTGTTCTGCACGCTCGGCGCCATCGCCGCGATGCGGTTCAAGCCGGAGCCGGTTCTTGAACCGGGATCACGCCCGCCTATCATCACGCTTTAGCGTGCGCGGATTTTCTGCAAAAATCCGGCAAGGTCGTCGGTGACATGATCGACGTGGTCGTCGTCCCGGCCTTCGAGCTCCCAGTCTTCGCGCAGGACCTCGCGCGTGCCTTCGGGAATCACCAGCACGGTGGTCATGCCGAGGGAATGCGGGGTTGCGAGATTGCGCGCGAGGTCTTCGAACATCGCCGCTTTCTTCGGATCAACGCCGTGGTGGACGAGAAAGCGCTCATAGGTCTGCGGCGACGGCTTTGGTTCAAGCTCCGCCGCTTCGATGTCGAAAACGTCCTCGAAATGTTCGTCAATGGCGAGGCGCCGCATGACGACGTCAGCATGTTTGCGCGTGCCATTGGTGAGGACGAGTTTACGGCCCGGAAGCTTTTCAAGGGCGGCGCCGAGCTGCGGATTGGGCTCCAGCGGCGAATGGTCGATCTCATGCACGAAATCGAGAAAATCGTCCGGCTGCAGTCCGTGCTCCAGCATCAAGCCACGCAGAGTCGTCCCATAGCGCCGGTAATAATCCTTCTGCAGCCGGAAAGCGTCATCCTTCGCCAGGTTCAGCAAGCGCTCGATATAGAGGCGGATGCGCTCATCCACTTGCTGCCAGAGGTTGAGATGATGCGGGTAGAGCGTATTGTCGAGATCGAATACCCAAGCCTCAACCTGATCGAAACCGCGCTGTCCGGAATTCTTCATGGTTCCTTGAAGCGTAGCGTCGTCGCGCCATGTGCGGCAAGCTCAACACTGGCGAAGCCTGCGGTGCTAAGGCCGCGCGTATTGCATTCCTTATGGTCGCTGATCTCGAAGGAGGTTTCGCGCGTGCACAGCATCGTGCGTCCGCCCCAGGTTAGCGACTTGCCGTCGCGCTTGACCAATTGGCCCTGGGCGTCGATTGCCTCGGCATAGCTATAGACCCGGCGCGCGCGCGCCAGCACCTGCGGGCGCGTGCATTTGCCCGGCTCTACGCGATACCAGCCGAGCGTTACAATCGTGCCCCGGTCTTCGTTGGCCACCGCCGCCATGACGATGTTGCTGGTTTCGTTGCACCAAACAAAGCCGGTGCCGTCCGGCCGCTGGGCCGCTTCAAGCAGCACGTCGAAAAAGGTCGGGGCATTCGCCGCTTCAGACGGCAAATTGCGGTCCTTCAGGAAAGCCGCGAGCGCTGCGTCGGTCTTGCGCCCTTTCAGTCCGTCGATCGGATTGGCTTCATACCCGCTAATCGTCAGCAGCCGCTGCACGGCGGCGAGCCGCGCCTGTTCGTCGTTATAATCCGACTCCTCGGCAAGATATGCGGTCCATCCGGTCTCGCTCGGATAGGGCTTCACCTCGGTGAAGCGCACCAATTGCTGGCCCGGGCGCGAGCAGCCACGCCCCGCGGAAGGCACGATGAAATTCTGCTTGCCCACGCACAATTCAACATGACCCGTCATCGCGGATGGCGAACTCCCATAGGCGGGAAGCGCGCGGGCATGAATATAGAAATGATCGGCATTGACGGTACCCTCGATAGTGGCCCGGCACTGGCCGGGGTCGACACGATACCAGCCGCGCGTCACCAGCGCGCCGGACTGCTGCAGGCCAACTGCAGCTTCCACCACATAGCTCATGCGATTGCAGATCTGGAAATCGGCGCGCGCAGGAAGGCACAGCGCGATGAGGGCGGCGGCGGCGAGCAAGGTGAGCGGCGTTTTCACGGCGTTCCGGCCAGGACCGCGCCCCATTGTCTCATGGCGGGCCCGTCTTCATTGGCGGCTATCTCAAGGATCAGTTTTTTTACGACGGCGTCGGCGAAATTTTCGTAATTTGCGGCCGGAATCATAAAGGCCCCCGGTCCACCGATCACGTGGTTGTAGTAGTAGCGGTCGAGGAAGGGATCGAGCGACAGGATCGGTAATCCGTTGATGCTGATGCCACTGCGCACGGCCTCGTCGCGCGCATGGGTAATCGAACGGCCGCTGGTATTGGCGCCGTCGCCGGAAATATCAATCGTGCGGCGGGGCGAGGTATACGGGCTATGCGAGAACAGCATCAGCGACTGATCGATGGCGCCGCTGATCGAGGTCCCGCCGCCGAACAATTCACGCTGCGACCTGGCGATGGCATCGCCGAAAGCCTTCGCCGAAGCGGCATCCTTCAGCAGCGTCCAAGGCACCACCTGCACATGCATGAAAGGACCAGTCCACTGCATCATGGTGACGGCGATGGCTTGTTCGCCACCCGACATGATTGCCTTGATCACCTGCGGATTGCGGAAGGCCGCGGCATAGCCCTGCTTCTGCAACTCGAAGCGAGTATCATTGACGCTGCCTGACGCATCTACCGCCAAAACGAGTTGCAGGTCGACATTGGTCTGCGCTCGCGCCTGCAATCCGCCACCCAGCAGCAGGATGAGCAGGAGAGCAGACGAAAAAACGCGCAGCGGCGCGCAAGCCTTATTCACATGAGAACCCATCAAACATCACCGCCAAAACAGACGCGCAGCTTAGCAGAGGCCGATTCCGGCGGAAGGGGCGTTGCGCCTTTAGCGATTGCGCGCCAGCACAGCCCCCCAAGGGACGGGCGGCGGCGGATTCGCCGCAATCTCCAGGATCAATTTTTTTACAATAGCCTCGGCGAAGCTTTCGTAATTTGCCGCCGGGATCATGAACGCGCCGGGCCCGCCTATCACATAACTGTAGTAATATTGGTCGAGCCGGCGGTCGATGGACAGGATCGGCAGGCCGTTGATCCCGATGCCCTGCGCTACGGCCTCGTCGCGGGCGCGGATTACCGACCTACCGCTGGAGTTGGGACCGTCGCCCGAAATATCGATGGTGCGGCGGTGCGATTTGTAGGGACTTTGAGACAAAAGCATCACCCCCTGGTCGATGGCGCCGCTGATGGAGGTGCCGCCGCCGCCAAAGAGCTCCCGTTCGGATTGGTTAATGGCATTCGCCAGCGCGGAAGCAGACACCGCATCCTTAACCAGCATCCAGGGCACCACCTGCACATGGGTGAAGGGGCCGGTCCATTGCATCATGGTGACGGCAATGGACTGCTCTGCGCCGGAGGCGATGGCCTTGATCACCTGCGGATTGCGGAAGGCTGCGACATAGCCCCGCTTTTGCAACTCGAAACGCTCGTCACTCACACTGTTGGAAGCATCGATCGCAAGTACTAGTTGCAGATCGACGAGGTTATCGGCCGCCAGCGCGGGGCTGAGCAGGGGGGTGGCCAAAAGAAAAGCCAGGCATCGCGTTATTCCGCGCCGCAACCGGCACAGGAGCAGGGTTTCCATCGCTGCGGGCATGGCGGTAGGCACCGTCTGTTCCAACCTCGCTGTGCGGCGTTATAACGCGAATGCCGCGTCAGGGCAGCCTGGCTTTGCTATGAACAAAAAATAGCCGGGTGCGTTTACCCCGCCGCCGGTATGAGGCAAGGTAGAAGGGGCCGCGATGGGATGTGAAACCAGGGCGAAAAGCATGGCAGGTTCGTTGGTTAAAGTTCGTTGCGCGGGTTTCATAACCACGGTCGTTGCGGGAATTTTTGTCCTGGTAAATCCCGCCCAGACGCAAGGCTCAGGACCTTTCAGCAGCCTGGCAGGCAACTGGACCGGCGGCGGCAGCCTCGCAATTGGGAATAGTCCGAATGAATCGATCCGCTGCCGAGCGCAATACCGCGTCGGAAATGCCGGCGCGACGGCCAGCATTGAACTGCGTTGTGCGAGCGACAGCTACAAATTCGAGCTTCAAAGCAACGTGCGCTATCAGAACGGCGAAGTACTGGGCGACTGGAGCGAAAAAACGCGCGGCGCGGCGGGCCGAGTGGTGGGCTCGATCAAAGGCGACCAAGTCAACGTCCGCGTCGAGGGGCAAACCTTCTCTGCGCTGCTGTCTCTAACCACGCGCGGCGACAAACAGTCGATCTCGATCACAGGTCCGGTCGGACGAGAAATGTCGGAAGCCAGCATAGTCCTCAATCGCCGGGGCTAAGCGCGCCCCCGCCGCCATCGGCGGGCGAGCAGGCCGAGGAACATCACCGTCGGCCGCAGAATCAGCAAATCCGCCGCCAGCGCCGCCAACATCGCGAAGGCGCTCAACCAGCCAAATAGGCGCAGCGATGGCAGATCGGAAAACGCGGTCACCGCCAGGCCGCAGGCCAGGACCACGGAGGTCAGGATCAGTGCCGGGCCCACCAGCACGGTCGCCCGTTCGACGCCCACGGCAGGATCGTCTTCGGACCTGGATTCCAGCCGCAGCCGGTTGAGGAAATGGATTGTCGCACTCAGTCCCAGACCGAATGAGACCGTGAGAGCCACGACGCTGGCGAATTGCAGGCCTTCACCGAGTGCCCAAAGCAAAGTACCGGCCAGCACGACCGGAAAGATCCCCGGCAGGATGCTGGCAAACATCACCACGACCGAGCGAAAGGCCAGTCCGATGAAGACCGCCACGAAAATGATTTCGACGGTCAGCCCTCTGTTCAACTTGCCGATCATGTCGGCGCTGTTGCGCGCGGCAATGGCCGAGAGGCCGGTCACCGATAGGCTGTAACCGGGATGCTTGGCACGGACATCGTCTAGCGCCTGATCGAGTTGATTGATGACCGGCAGGAGTTGGCTTGCATCGATATCGGGAATGCGTCCCGATACAACGACGGCGTTCTGCTCCGGCGGCAATGAAACGTCCGCTCAGATGCTCCGGCAGAAGCTCGACATATTCCTTCAGCGTGCTGATATCCGACCTGCCGGCCTTCTCGGCGAGCCACCGCCGCAACGATTCCAACGACCAGACATTGCCGACCCCCGCCTGTTTTTCCACAATCGCATGCACGTCAGCGATGGTCGAAAGCGTTTCCGGGTCGTAGAGCGCTGCGCCGTTGGGTAATTCGATCAGCACGTCGACCGGATTGGCGCCGGTGAGCTTGGCATCCAGCCGCCCGCTTGCGGCGACCGCCTGCTGTTTGTCAGGCACCTGGTCGGCGAGGCGATAACGCGGCTCGAGGTTGACGTAGATCAGCGTCAGACCAAAGACAATCAGGATGCTGATCAGGCTGTAGAGCGCCGGGCGGCTGACCATCCGCAGTGCGATCCAGCCGCAGAAACGGCGCAGCCAGGTCACTCCAGTGTCCGCGCCTTTGATTTCGGCGGCGAAAGTCTGCTCGTTGCGAATGAGCAAAACCCCGAGCAGCGGCATGAGGGTGAGCACCGCGACGAGAGCGATGATCGTCGCAATCAGGCCAGCTTCTCCGAAGGTGCGGATCAGATCCGAACTGGAAAACTGCAGCGCGATGAAGGAGAGACCGGCGGTCGCGTGCGTCAGCACGCAGGCCGGACCCACGACCAGGATTGCGTTGCGAATGGCATCGAACTTGTTTTCGCCCGCGATCAGCCGGTCGCGTACCGCGAAGGTGAGCTGCATGCTGTCGGAAAAGCTTATAACCATGATCAGGGGCGTCATGACATTGAGGAACATGTTGAGTCGGAAATCGAGCCACCCCAAAAAGCCAAGCGACAGCAAAATGGCGAGGAGTGGGGGCGCGGCCGCCATCACCATGAAGGCCACGCGCCGGAAGAAGAAAATCGCAATCACGCAGCCGGCGAGGAAGCCGATAGCGTTATAGATCAGCCGGTCGCGCTCCACGGCGTTGCGGATCTCGAGCTGCATCACCGGCACGCCGGAAAGTTGGGCGTTGAGCCCGGTTCCGGCGAGATCATTTTCCACCGTCTCACGAATCTCGCCGACGACGTCGTGCAGGCCCTTGCCTTGCACCACGGGCGGATCGAGCGCGAGCACAATCAGCGCCAGCTCGCCGTCCTCGGATAGAAGCTTGCCGCGGATGATCTCGTTGGCTTTGATTTGCTCGATCAGCTGGTCATAGGCGGCGCCTTCGGGCAGTTCGGGTGGAAAGAGCGGACCGGGGAGCTTACCGGCTTCCGGCGGCTGGCGAGCCGAAAACAGCGAGATGATTCCTTTGACGCTATCGATCAACTGCACATCGGTTACGACATCCCGTAACTTTTCTAGCGATGAGCGGGCGAGCAGCGTCTTACCCTCCACTACGATGAGCACGTCGTATTCGCTCGACGGGAAGCGGCGCGAGACTTCTTCGTATTGCTTGAATTCCGGGGTATCCGAGCGGAACAGTTGGCTGAGCGAATCGTCAACCTTCAGGCGAGTAACCCCGACGGCCGCCGCTGCGCACAACACCACCACCATGACGGCGATGGCGATGGGGTAGCGCAGTGAAATCAGGCCAATGCGCTCAAGGCCAAGCGCGATGTTGTGGGACTTCGCTGTCCCCATCCCCGCCGCGGCGGAATTTTCTGTGCTGGATCCAACCAGGAGGTTTTCTCCCCGAGTGCTCCGCGGAGAATCACCGCGCTACCGATGGATTAGAGTACCTGCGCCGTGATCGGTGAACAGCTCTAACAACACCGCGTGCGGAACCTGGCCGTCGAGAATAACGACGCCCTCCACGCCCTGTTCCAGGGCCTCGATGCAGGTTTCGACTTTCGGAATCATGCCGCCGGAAATCGTACCGTCGGCGATCAACCGCCGTGCATCATCCACCGACAATTCGCTTATCAGCGTTTTCGACTTGTCGAGCACGCCGGGCACATCCGTGAGCAAAAGAAGGCGCTTGGCCTTCAGCGCCCCCGCGATATGGCCTGCAAAGGTGTCGGCATTGACGTTGAATGTCTCGCCCTGCGCCGATGCGGCAATCGGCGCCAGCACCGGGATCAGCTCACGCCCGAGAATCTGGTTGAGCACTGTCATGTCAACCTTGTCCGGTTCGCCGACAAAGCCGAGGTCGACCGCCGCCTCGCGTTTGGTCGCCGGGTCGAGGACCTGGCGGCTCGCCTTGCGTGCGATCACCATGTTGCCGTCCTTACCGGTAAGCCCGACTGCCTTGCCGCCGGCGTTGTTAATAAAGCTGACGATCTGCTTATTGATGGCGCCAGCCAGCACCATCTCCACGATTTCCATCGTGGCTGCGTCAGTCACCCTTAGGCCTCCAATGAATTCCGACTTGATGCCCAGTCGCTTCAGCATGGTCTCGATTTGCGGGCCGCCGCCATGCACCACCACCGGATTGACGGCAGTCTGTTCGAGCAGCACCACATCACGGGCGAAATCGCGCGCCGTCTGTTCCTGGCCCATGGCATGGCCGCCGTATTTAATGACGACGATCTCCTCGTCATAGCGCTGCATATGCGGCAGCGCTTCCGACAAGATGCGGGCCTGGTCGTGCGGGCTCAATTGCGCCATAAGATAATCCCTCTCGCGGCGCTCCTCTTTAGCGCATGATCCGGCGAAGGGGAAACCGGTTCGCCGATAAAGTTCACGCGCATTGTGAAAAGTTAGCGCGCGAACCGCAGATAAGCCTGCGCAATCTGCGCAAGCTTGATTGCGTCGCAAGACCGGAGTGCACTTGCTGGCGCTAGCGGCAGGCCGGACAGCGTGCGTTTCAGCTTCGCTCAGTCATCAGCCTGACAATGGCAGCACGCAGCTCGGGGATGCCGGCGCCAGTATGGGCGGAAGTGGCAAGCACCTCGGGAAAAGCCGCGGCGCGCTTGGCCAGCGCGGCCTTGACCTCGGTCAGGCGGCTTTCGAGTTCCTTCGGCGTTATTTGGTCGGCCTTGGTGAGCACGATCTGGTGGCTGACAGCCGCGGCCCCGAGGGTGGCTAACACCTCGCTGTCGGTATCCTTCAGGCCATGGCGGGCATCGACCAGCACATAGACGCGGGCAAGGTTGGTTCGGCCCGCGCAGGTATTCATGAATGAGGCCGGTCCAGGCTACCACCTTGGCCTTCGGCACGGCGGCATAGCCGTAGCCGGGCATATCGACGAGCGTGAGATTGTGCTCACCGGGAAAGAAAATGAGTTCCTGGGTGCGGCCGGGAGTATTCGAGGTTCGCGCCAATGCCTTGCGGCCTGTGAGCGCGTTGATCAGGCTTGACTTGCCGACATTCGAGCGGCCGGCGAAGGCGATCTCCATGCCGGCCACGGGGGGAAAGCAGTCGGCCGAGGCGCAGGCACGGGAGAAGCTCCACTCGCCGGCGAACAGCCGACGGCCGGTCTCAATTTCCTTGGCCGAAAAGCCGCTGCTCATGGCCGCTTTCTTCCGCGCGAGGCGACTCTATTCGTCGTCTTTTTTCTTCCAGCCGAACATCCCGCCGATGTCGCGCTTCAGGTTGTCAAACAGCTCAATTTTGGCGCCATGCTTACTCATGATGTAGGCCTGCTGAGCCACTGACAGCGTGTTGTTCCAGGCCCAGTAGATCACCAAGCCGGCCGGGAAACTCGCCAGCATGAAGGTGAACAGCACCGGCATCCAGTCGAAGATCATCTTCTGCGTCGGATCGGGCGGCGCAGGATTGAGCTTCATCTGGAACCACATCGTCACGCCCATGATCAGCGGCCAGACGCCGAGATGCAGGAACGTGCCGATGAAGGGAATAAGCGTCGGGTCGAACGGGATGAGCCCGAACAGATTGAAGAGGTTGGTCGGATCAGGCGCGGAAAGGTCCCGGATCCAGCCGAAGAATGGCGCATGCCGCATCTCGATGGTGACGAACAACACCTTGTACAGAGAATAAAACACCGGGATCTGGATCACGATCGGCAGACAGCCTGCGAGCGGATTGATCTTTTCTTTCTTATAGAGCTCCATCATCGCCTGCTGCTGCTTCACCTTGTCGTCGGCATAGCGGTCGCGAATTTCGACCATCTGCGGTTGCACCGCCTTCATCTTGGCCATGGAGGCGTAAGACTTGTTGGCGAGCGGGAAGAACAGGATTTTCACCAGCACGGTGATGAGCAGAATGGCGATGCCGAAATTGCCGGTGAGCTTGAAGAGGTAGTCGAGCGTCCAGAACACCGGCTTGGTGATGAAATAGAACCAGCCCCAGTCGATCAGCAGCTCGAAGCGGTTGAGCTGCAGCGCTTTGTCGTAGCCGTCGACCACCGCCACTTCCTTCGCGCCGGCGAATAGCCGGGCCTGAGCGGCGCCGGTTGCACCCGGGGCGACCGTCACCCCATCGAGCAGATAGTCGGCCTGGTAGGTTTTCTGGCTGCCCACTGTGCCCGAGGAAAAACGCGCACGCAGTTTCGCCGCGGGGTCCGGCAGCAGGGCCGCGGCCCAATATTTGTCGGTGATGCCGAGCCAGCCGTTGGTGACGTCGAAGGGGATTTCCTTCTTCTTCTCGACGTCCGAATAGGTGATCTCCTGCAGCCCTTGATCGCCGAATACGCCGATCATGCCTTCGTGCAGAATGTAATAACCGAGCGTGGGCGGCGTGCCGTGGCGCGAGATCAGCGAGTAGGGAAACAGCGTGACCGGGGCAGAGCCTTTGTTCACCACTTCATCGCTGACGGTGAAAAGATATTTGTCGTCGACGGCGATGGTGCGGCGAAATTCCAGTCCCTCGCCGTTATCATAGACCAGCTTGGCCGGTTGTCCGACCCCGATGGTGCCGCTGCCCTCCTGTCGCCATTCGGTATCCGGACCCGGGAGTTTCACCGCCGCGCCCGGAGCGCCGACCCAGCCGAATTCGGCATAGAGCGGCTCCGGGCTTCCCGATGGCGAGAGCAGAATGATCGGCGGCGACTTCGGGTCGACTTTCTCGTGATATTTCATCAGCGACAGATCGTCGACACGGCCGCCCTTGAGCGATATCGAGCCGCTTAGCGTAGGCGTGCTGATGCGCACGCGTGGCGCAGCAGCAATGATGCTGTCGCGTGAAACCGGCTGGGGCGGAGCGGTCGTCACCGATGGGGGGGTGGTGGTGCCGGGCTGTGCCGGCGGCTGTGGAACGCCGGGCGCTCCGGGGGCTTGCTGCGGTACCTGTGGCGTGCCGGGCGTCGGCGCCGGCGTCGTCTGGCCGCGCTTCTCCGCCTGCTCCTGCGCGATCTGCCGCTGCTTTTCCATCTGCGGCGCCGCGATGAAATATTGCCAGACGAGTAACACGAGGCCTGACAGGGCCACGGCCAAAATCGTATTTTTCTGATTGTCCATCACGGGATCTTTCGATCACCCCTTGGGCGAGGAATTTGTGGTCCTGCCGCCTTGCTGCGTCCCTCGTTAAGACGCTGCAAGGCCGATTTGAAATCTTCCAGTAATCCGCCGAAGGACGCGTTGAGGCCCGCGCGCCGACCGACCAGAACATAGTCATGCCCCGGAAGCGCCACCTCACCGGAAGCGTGCCTCACGATTTCCCGCAGGCGGCGGCGGACGCGATTGCGCTCCACCGCATTTCCTACCTTCTTCGAGACGGTGAAGCCGACCCGGGCCGGGCCGTCGTCGCGGCGATCTCGCATCTGAATGATGAAGGCCTTGGTCGAGACTTTGACTGCGGCGGCGGCAGCCAAGAAATCCGCCCTGTGCCTCAGTCGCTGCATGCACACTCGCGCGCCAGCGCTGGCGCCGGTTTCAGGCGCTCAGGCGCTTGCGACCGCGGGAACGCCGCGCCTGCACGACCCTCCGACCGCCCTTGGTGGCCATTCTGGCGCGGAATCCGTGACGGCGCTTGCGCACGAGCTTGCTCGGTTGGTACGTCCGTTTCACGAATCCCTCTCCGCTGTCGCGGCATGTCGCCGATGAATGGAAAGCCGCAGGGCCGGTGTTTATTAGCCGGGGACGGCAGTTGCGGGGCTTATAAGGGACACTGACCGCTTTCGTCAATGCGACGACATTGGTTTCGGGCCCGCGAGAAAAGCCCGAATTAGCGGCAAAGGGCAGCATATTGAATAACTTACCCCACCGCACAGGTTTCGACCCGGTTTCGATGCTGGCGCAGGCCACCG
>CAVVSK010000012.1:0-336075 GCA_963750965.1 uncultured Alphaproteobacteria bacterium | reverse complement strand
GTGGAAATGCGAGCGCGTTTGGCGCCGCCGCTAGCTCCCTTGCGGCCGGGCGGCTATGACTTTGCACGCGACCTCTACTTCCAGAGGATCGGCGCATCCGGCTATGTGCTCGGACAGATCAAGATTGCCGAGCCGCCGAAGGCCCAAACATTGCGCCTGCGCTATGCCGCTGCGGTCGACGCCCTGCGCGACGGCATCGACAAACGCATCCGCGCGGTGGTCGCGGGAGATGAGGGCGCCATCGCCTCGGCGCTGATCACCGGCAAGCGCGACGCCATTTCGAAAGAACTGAGCGACGCCATGTATATCTCCAGCCTGGCGCATGTGCTGTCGATCTCCGGATATCACATGGCGTTGGTGGCGGGCTTCGTCTTCTTTGTTTTCCGCGCCGGGTTTGCGCTGCTGCCGTCGTTCGCCACCCGCTATCCGATCAAGAAATTCGCCGCGTTGGCGGCATTCGCGGTCGCCGCTTTCTATCTCGTGCTGTCGGGCGCGGAGGTGGCGACGCAGCGCTCCTTTATCATGCTGAGCGTCGTGCTGCTTGCGGTGCTGCTCGACCGCACTGCGCTGACGCTCCGCACGCTCGCGACGGCGGCGCTGGCGGTGCTGTTGATCACGCCCGAGGCCGTCGTGCATCCCAGTTTCCAGATGTCGTTTGCCGCCACGCTGGCGCTGGTAGCGGTCTACGGCAACGGCCTTAGCTGGGGCCGTTCCAACGCGGATGACTCGCTGCAGGCGCGGGCCGCGCTCTGGGGGGCGCGAGAAATCGCCGCTCTGATCCTGGCGTCACTGGTTGCCGGGCTCGCAACCACGCCCTACGCGGCCTACCACTTCCACCGCGCGGCGCCTTACGGCGTGCTCGCAAATCTTCTGGCCATGCCGATCGTGTCTCTGTGGGTTATGCCGATGGGCTTGGTCGCTGTGCTGATGTTACCTTTCGGCTTTGACGGTTTTTTCTGGCGGTTGATGGGAGAGGGCAGCGGTAAGAATTCTGTCCACCGCGTCCATATCGCACAAATGACCGTTGAAACGGCTTGAATGGACGATGTGCACGCGGTGGATCGTGGGTACAACCCACTACAGCAGCGGAGCACCAAAATGGCGAAAAGCACCGAGCGGCTGACGAAAAGAAAATCCGGACGTTGGCAGATTTTGGGCTCTATGCGGATGGCCACGGCCTGTATCTGCAAATCCGCCACGGGGGCGCAAAATCTTGGATCCTTCGCTACACCCGCAACGGCCGTACCCGTGACAAGGGTCTGGGCTCCCTCGCCGACGTGAGCCTCGTCCTAGCCCGCGGTAAGGCCGCCCAGTGTCGCGCGCTTCTGGCTCAGGACATTGATCCGATCGAGCAGGCGAAGGCGGATCGCCAAGTGCTTCCCGCTACAAAGAGAAAGCTTGTGGCGCACGCGCGCACCTTCCGGGAAGCCGCCGAGACCTACATGGATGAGAAATTAAAACGCTTCCGTAGCGCCACGCACCGGGAGCAGTGGCGCTACACGCTAGAGACTTTTGCCTATCCTGTTCTGGGCGACATGGACGTGGCGGCGATCGACACCCCCCATGTCCTTCAGGTGCTTCGGCCGATATGGGAAACTAAATGCGAGACGGCGATGCGCTTGCGCGGCCGGATAGAGCGCATCTTGGCGCGCGCCGCTGTGGAAGGGCACCGGGCGAGCAGCAATCCGGCCGTCTGGCGCGGCCATCTACAGGAAGCCCTGCCGAGCAGGTCAGAGGTTAACCCAGTCGTCCATCACCCCGCATTGCCGGTTGGTGAAATGCCCGCATTCATGTTGGCTCTGGAGGCACGCCCGGATCTGAGCGCGGCGGCGCTAAAATTCCTCATTCTCACTGCGACGCGCACCGGAGAAACGACTGGCGCCCGATGGTGTGAAATCGATAGAGCGGCAGCGACGTGGACTATACCCGGCTTCCGTACGAAGTCGGGCCGGGACCACACGGTACCCTTATCCACAGGCGCACTGGCGGTGCTGGACGAGATGGTGTCGCTAAAGAGTGCGGCCGGTGGGTTCATCTTTCAAGGCCGGGACAGAGGCGGAATTTCCACATTCACCATGCTCGCGCTATTGCAGAAGCGCATGGGGCGGGCTGTCACCTGCCACGGTTTTCGGTCCACTTTCCGCGATTGGTGTGGAGACATCGCCGGGGTGCCCCCAGAGATTGCAGAAGCCGCCTTGGCGCATGTGGTGGAGGATCAGACAGAGCGGGCCTATCGCCGCGGGACGGCCATAGAGCGGCGCCGGGAGGTCATGCAGCGGTGGTGCGATTTCTGCGGAGGCTTCCCCACAGCCACGATTGTTCCATTTAAGGCCGTCGGGTAGCACCCCGAACCGATCCCGCCCCTTAAGGACCGGCGGCGCGCTATCCACACCGATCGTGCGTTGGTCCATTTGTCCACGCAATCGCATTGTTTCGGCGATGTCCACCGAGAACAAGGCGAACCGATGAACCAGCTTCCGATTGCCGAGCGTTACGCCGTAACGGCCGTAGCAGCGGCGCAATACATCGGGATTTCCCGCAGTCGAATTTACGAACTGCTGGCGGACGGCACTCTAGAGGGCCAAATCATCCGTGGACGCCAAGTCGTGCTCGTACCGTCTCTGCTGCGCATGATCGGCGAGGCCCCCACGACCAGGAAGTTGGCGCGGCATGAAAAAAGAACCCGGTCCCGTGCTCGACCGTAGCATGATCGCCCACACTGCCAGGGCCGAACTCATCGGGAGCGACACCTGTACCGCGGCGGGCCTGTGCGGACACGGGAATACGCCCGTCTTGGCGTTGGCCAGAACGCTGATAGCCGCTGGGATGAACCCCAACGCGGCACTCGAAGTCTATCGGGGCGGCGTGCTTGCGCTGCACGTGCGCAGCATCGTCAAGGCTGCCAGCTCGACCGTGCGCGACAACCGTTTGGGCTCGCCGCAATTTCGTCTCGCAGAAGTCTCGCTAGGTGACGCGGGAGCCTCACCCATTCGCCAAAAACCGCGGCTCAGTGGAAGCGCCGCCTTTCGAGGAGCCGCATCACAGCAACAGGGGGTCGGTTGAAATAGATCGAGGCGGTGCGGTTGACACCGGCACCGCCTCAAATGTTGCGCTGGTCGGGAAAGACGGCAGCGGCGCGACATACTTACGGGGTACTGTGGGAGTAGCAAGCCCCGAACCCGGTCCGCAAGGCGCGAGGGTGCTGCATGGCGAGACGATCATCGCCACAAAGTAGGCGCCAAGCCAACGTGCAGCGTCAGCAACGTTGGTGCCCAAAGCGACGGTCGGCTCCGGCAGACAAGATCGCAAGGGCATGGGACCACCCCGCACATGCAGGGATGGTCGTCCTATGCCCTTTGCTCAGGTCTCACCAACAGACAAAGATGATAGAAAGATAGACAGAAAGGAGCGTCCGACGCGCAAAGTATGAAGTTTTCCGCGCAATCACATCAAGATCGCTGCACGATAGTGCGACCGAAATACAGACAGCGGAAACTCAAGCATTTACTGGGCAAAGCCTCTTTCGCCAGCATCGTCGCCAACGTTGGGAAAGGTCAGAAAAGGTGTTCCCCACACGCGAGAGAGCCAAAACTATCGACCGGGGTCAGTGTTGGGCGGGCGCGGGGAGGGCAGCGGAGACACCAACCGCCGAAACACAGGCGTTCGCAATGGTTTGAGACGGCTCGGTGTCACCCACCCATGTTTCTACCCATAACAGAGGGGGCCGGGGGGCCTTGTTTCCTGACGCGACGTGTGGCGGCCGGGGCAGGGGAAAATGGGCGCGCGCCCCGGTCCATGCGGGTGGCACGCTGGCCAGACCTAAATTTGTAGCGGTGCCTCAGGGGTGCCTCAGAATTTTTTCCAGTAAAAACCATCGGGGTTTTTTTCTCCGCTATTCCGGGGGTTTCTGCGCAATCTGGTCAAGCCTCGTCGTGCGTTGAAAAAATAGACCGAACGATTGCACTCTCCCCAAGAGGAGAGAAGCAGCATGGCCGGGTTGCCCCGAAAATCGCTACCGCCAGACAAGCGCGAGCTCGTTGACCGGCGCACTGGTCAGCCGAAACGGGTCTCGGCGAAGCTCCGGAAGGCGATAGCGCTTCTCAATGACGGCGAGGTTCGCACGTTGAGGGCAGCAGCTGTGCGGGTGGGCATCCACCCAGACTATTTGAGCCGCGCGCTTAAGGCGCCGCATGTCCGGGCTTTCGTTGACGAGCGGGTGAACGGGAGCTTGTACGCGGCAAAGTCGGTCGCGGCGTCTCGCGCAATCGATCTGATGTTTTCGCAATCGGAGCACGTTTGTCTGGATGCGACTGAGCTGATCTTGGGCGTCAACGGAATAAGGGCAGTGGGGAATCCGGCAGTGTCGTTGAACGTCAGCCTCGCTGCGCCGGGCTACTGCATCGATCTGGTTTCCGACCCCCGCGAGGCAGGCATGAAAACCATCGAACACCAGCGCAACGAAGCGGCGAAAAATGGCAACTAACCGCAACGTGACCGAAGGGACAGAAATTTTAGCCAAGCTCAAATCCCAAATGGCCGGAAAAGAGGCCATCTTGGCACGTGGCAATGACCGGCGCCGCGGCCCTTCACCCTCGAACCTTCTGCCGGCATGTCGGCTAAGCGGCGCGGAACAGGTTTACGAACTCCTCGAGTTCGCGGGCATTGAGGTCGGACACGGCCCAATAGGCGACGCCGCCATCGATCCATTGGATGAGGTTGTATCCATTAGCAGTGGCGCGGCTGGGCGCCATGTCGGCACTCTCTGCGGCGGCGACCGCGGTCACGCTAATCACATGCTTACGCCGGTTATAAACGAGCGTCGGAGATGGACTGCGGCCGATGACATCGACGCGCCCGCCCGCCAACGGAAAGCCAGACTTTGCAAGATCGACCACGCGCGGCGCCTGTGGGATCCGTCCGTTGAACCACGGTTTGACGGCGTGAGTTTCGGACGATGTCACGTCGGTCGTTTGCGGAGCCATCAATCCGCGAACATGGGCCGCGATGACGAAATTTGCCATCGCATCCGGTTGCTGCCGATCAAGCACCATCCATGTCGAGCCGCTGGCGATCGCCGCAGTGACTGCGATCGATGCGGCGAGCGCGTGCCACGACGGCCGCGACGCAGTGGCTTGTATCCCGACAGCCGACTCAATTCGCGCGCGCAACTTCGGCAATTGAGCTTCGCTCGGCAGGCGCTCCCGCAACAACTGCCGCAGCGCCTCGATCCGCTCGTATTCAGCCGCGAGCACCGGATCGGCGGCGAGACGCTTCTCCATCTCAAGCGCATCGACGGAATCGAGCTCGCCGTCGAGATAGGCGTGGATGAGGATCGGATCGTCCGGCAGGGAGCGGGTCATTGATGAGCTCATGAAGGGTTCCGGCCGATAGCCGAGATCAGCCGCTCGCGTGCCCGCGCCAGCCGCGACATAACAGTTCCGACCGGCACACCGGTCACCTCGGCGATTTCGCGATAGCTCAAACCCTCGATCTCGCGCAACGCCAGCACTTCGCGAAATAGCGCTGGAAGTTCCCGCATAGCGGCTTCCAGACATGCACCATCCGTCTTGGCAATGATCGCCGCCTCCGGCGTTTCGCTATCGGCGTCAAGAGAGCAAGTTTGCATGTGCTCCACAGCCCCAAGATCGTCGACTGCTATGATGCCTGCAGGTCGGTTCTTTCGGAGCCAGGTATAGGCAGTGTTATGGACGATAGTCAGCAACCAGGCGCGAGCGTTGGCCACGGCGGTGCCACCGATGGCGCGGTAGGCACGCAGGCACGCCTCCTGCACCACGTCCTCCGCATCGGAAGGGTTCTTGGTCAGGGAGCGCGCCAGCCCATAGGCCGCGGGAAGGTGCGGCAGCACAAGCCGCGCAAAACGTGCCTTTGCGTCCCCGACATCCACCGACGCAGCGGTGTTGTCAGCATCCGCCGTGTCGCCCCTTCGCAAAAAAGCCATGGCCGCCCCGGGCAGACTGGTTGCCCAAGGATAGTGTACCGGCTTGGCAGCGAGGGCTAGAGGCCAGCCAACGACGTCACCCGGCCACGGAAGGGGTGTTGCTCCGCCCATGCTGAATAAACTCTTAAATTGAGCAAAATTATTCCCGCGACCGGGAATAATTTTCAGCTCCCCGCAGTCTTGGGCACATTCGATTTTTCCTTCTCCACCTTGATTGGGGGAATGAAATCGACGCGGTTTGGCCGGCGATCTCTTGACGTTCGGCATCTTCGGCATCGCGACGACGGCATGACAAACGCCTGAGACCTGCGACTTAAGGAGTGCGCCCGTGCAGATAAGTCACGTCGGTTACTTCCTGGCGCTTTGCCAAGAAAAGAGCTTTACGCGCGCGGCCAGACAATGCGGCGTGTCTCAGCCTTCGTTGACCAACGCGATCAGGCGTTTAGAGCGAGAACTAGGCAAAGAACTGTTCCGTCGCGGCCCGACCGAGACAATGCTATCCGAAGTCGGCCAAGCGGTAAGGCCTCACTTCGAGCGGCTGGCGCAGTGCGTCTCCGACGCCCGGTGCGCCGCGGCACAGTGCAACGCTCGTTCGATCTGAGCACGCTTCCAATCCGAGAGGTGAAGGATCAGTTCTGAGACCTGCCAGTCGTTGCAGCGCCTTTAACGCAAGGGACGCTCATATTTGGGTCGGGGAGAGTCATGCGCTCACGTTTCTCATGTCTAGGCCTCTTGATTTTCGCTAGCCTGCTCATGATCGAACGGGGCTCGGCACAAACGCCTCTTTCCGCTGATGTCCTTTCCAAGATTGAACCTGCCGACCGTGCGGAAATAACCCAGGCTTTCGCCACAAGGCCCCGCGTCCGTGTTATTGTCGTGCTGGCTACCGATGATCAAGGCCGCCTGGCGTGGGATGCCAGTGAATCCGGGACACGCGCGCAATCGGAGCGTACGCGGGCGCGACAGCGGACAGTCATCTCGCGCCATTTTGGATTTGCAGCGACTGAAGCCGACAGTACGCTCGCCCGCAGCCATTCCATTACCGTTATGGAAATCAGCCCGATGTTTGCCGCGGATGTCGATCGGGCACGGCTCGATGCTTTGGCACGCGACCCGGACGTCGCGCACTTGCACCTGGATCGGCTGAATAAACCACATCTTTCCACCTCGACACGAACCATCGGCATGACGGGCGAAAGCGGCGCCTGGAATTTCGGCGCCGATGGCAAGACTAACGACGTTTGGCCTTACGGTATCGCTATTCTCGACACAGGCGTACGCGTGAACCATCCGTTCTTGCGCAACCGCTTGTCGGAACGCGATATGTGTTTTTCCACTGAAAGCAGCGCGAGTGACAGCACATCATTGTGCGGAAATGGCAGGCCGTCGCTTTTTGGGGTGGGTGCCGCGGACGATTGCGATCCCGCCGTCATCAACGGTTGCGGTCACGGCACCCACGTTGCCGGTATTGCGGCCGGCGTACTTCCGACGCTTTGGCGGGGTGGTGGACCTCCTGCAGGTGTTGCGCGTGCAGCCAAGATTCAGGCGGTCAAGATTTTTAGCCGCATCGACGATGCGAAAAGCTGCAAGAGTGAAGGAGGGTCGCCCTGCGCATTGACGTTTGCTTCCGATATCATTCGCGCTCTCGACAGGATTTATGCGGATCGTTTCAAACAACCAATTGTGCAGCCGGTCAGTATTCGCGCGATCAACATGAGCCTGGGTGACGGCCGCTTCTCGGCGGCCTGCCCGGGTGATCCTCGCGCCCCCGTTATCCGCAATCTGCGGAGCGCCGGCATCCTGACGATGATTTCAGCCGGCAATGATGGCTACACAGATGCGGTGAATGCGCCGGCCTGCATTCCCGAGGCCATCACGGTCGGCAACGCGGTCGCAGGCTTCGACGCGGCCGGCGCGTTGCAGTTGACAGTTTCCGACAGCTCAAACAACGGCCGGCTTGTCGACGTCTTCGCTCCTGGTGAAGATATCAGATCGGCAGGGTCTGACACCAGCGGACCAGGGCTCTGGGCGATTAAATCCGGCACCTCGATGGCAGCGCCGCACGTGGCGGGCGCTTATGTCGCTATGCTGGCGAGTCTTTGGAAAGCCAATGCCCCGGTCGCACAACGAACCCCTGATGCCATTGAAACCGCCTTGGAGATAACTGGCGTCTTGTTGACCGATCGACGCCCCGGCGGGCTCAGGATCAGACCCTTTATACAAGTTGACCGGGCGTTGAGCCGAAACTTGCCTGAAAAACCTTTGACGCTCAGCGGGTCCCGCTTTTCTCCGCTCGTCTTCACGGCAACGGCAGGTTTCGCACCGACACCGTTGACCCGCAGCCTTGCGCTAAGCACAATATCTTCAGGTCCAACGCGCGTTACTGTCACCAACGAACCGGCATGGCTTGACGTTACGCCGGATTTTTTAGTGGGCACTTTTCTCCCTGGGCAGACTATGCGGTTCAGGCCGAACTTGGCCGCCCGAGGTTTGGCTCCGGGAAGCTACACTTCTGTTGTCAAAATCAGGCAGGGACGACTCAATCAGTCCATCTATCGCACCGTCCGCTACGACGTCGCGCCGTCGCCTCCCCCTCCCAATGACCGTTTCTTCACCGCGTCGCGCATTACGCCAGTTCTCGACACACCGGTTGTTGTCGATGGATGGAACATGGGCGCAACGCTGGAGCCAGGCGAGTTCGCTCACCGCAATGGCGCGCGCGGCACGGTTTGGTATCGAGTCACCGCCATCGCTAATGGCGAGCTGACGGTCCGCGCGGAGCCGATGGCCGGACAGTTCCCCATGAAGCCCAAGGTCGCGGTGTATCGCGGCAGCGACGTCGCTGCGCTGACGGAGGTCGCTGTGGACCTTCAGAATAGCACCGCCAGCGTCGTTTCCCCGGATGTCATCAGCGGGCAGGAATACATGATCATGGTGGGCGGCGCGGCGGAAGGGACAAGTTTCTCTTTCGGTTTTTTCCGGCTCACGGTCACCCAAAGGCAGGCCGTCCTGACAGCCACGCCCATTGGTACGCTAGGCTTTGTAAAGCGGGTGGGCGAAGCGCCGGTTCCCGCAAATCAGGTACTAACTCTGGTAGCAAGCGGTGGCAGAGCCGCCTTCCAGGTCATCCAGAAGCCGCCTTGGACAGACGTCTCGCCTATCAGTGGCCTCGTGTCTGTCTTTCCCGCTGAGATTACCTTGGTACCCAATGCGGCGGCCAATGCCTTGTTGGTTGGAAGTCATGAGAGCAAGCTTGTCGTCTCCTCGGCGACCACGGGGCAGACCTTTGAGCGGACCGTTCGGATCGAGATACGTTCGCCTAGCTCCGCACCGGGCAATGACAATCTGGCCGATGCGGCACCGATCAACGGCGTCCGTGCCGGTGCGAGCATTACTGTTGCCGGATCCAATAACAATGCAACGCGGGAAGTCGACGAACCGCGGAACCCGGCAACGCAAGGAAACAAATCAGTATGGTGGACCTTCACCGCCCAAAACAGCTCGATTGTCAAAGTTTCAACAGCCGGCTCGAACTTCGACACGACGGTGGCGGTCTACTGGCATCTCGGCTTCGGGGTACTTTCACACATCGCGTCGAACGACGATCGTGTCTCCGGCGATCTGTCAAGCTATGTCGAGTTCTCGCCGGTCATCGGTCGAACATACGTCATTTGCGTGGACGGTTACTTGGCGGGCACGATCACGGAATTGGGATCCATCACGCTTAACGTAAGTCAAAATTTCCTTATTTTCTAATTGTAGGTTAGTCAGCCGGCGAGTTTGAACGGCCAGCGGCCGTGCCGAATACGGCGTGCTGATCGCTTCGGCGATGCTCCCGGTGGCAATCGCCTTCTACAGCCCAGATAGCGCGATGTACGCCTATTTCCTCAATCTTGCCTCGCCGGTGCCCCCGCGCCGCAGGGGCCGCAACCCAAGGGGGCTGCCATGTGTTACGTCCGTTTTTCGCATCGCATTGCAATACTCGCGGGTAGCTTCGCCCTTTCTGCCACTACGCCAGTGATGGCCGGATGCCAGTCAGGCAGTTCGGCGAATCCGCCAACAACGAACTTGCTAAGCAGCGGAGCTTGTCAGGCGACCGGGACTGGCACCAACGCCTTGTCTGTGGGCGGCAGCGCCAACGCGACGGCACTCGGGAGCACCGCCATTGGTACTTCCGCGGACGCTACGGCTTCATGGAGTACCTCACTCGGGAGTTTTTCGGAGGCAAAAGGTTTATACGCAACCACGCTCGGCAGCTTTGCCGGAACAGCCACCGCCGTTAAGGGTGCCACCACCGTCGGTGCAAACTCTGGCAGAGGTGGAGCCGGTGTCTTCTCAACCGCCGTGGGCGGCGGTCTCGATTTCGAGACCAGTCCGCGCGCGCTGGGGGGCTACAGCATTGCCATCGGCGGCGGCGATGGCAGTACACCGTTCGGCAAGTCGCTCGTTGCCGCGCGCTCAAATTACTTATTGAGCATTGCGGTCGGCAATTCATCTTTGGCCAATTCCGATTTCGCGATGGCGTTCGGCTTCAACGCCAAGGCGGGGAGCGGGCTGGGCCCGATCGGCCCGATCGCCATCGGCCCTGACGCCAAAGCCACCCTGACCAATGCCACCGCCTTGGGTCGGTTCAGCGCCGCCACGGCCGCGAACACGACTGCCCTCGGGAGCGGCAGCACCGCAAACCAAAACTCTTCCGTCGCGCTTGGCAGCAACTCGGTGGCGAACGTCGCTAACACAGTTTCGGTCGGCAATGCGAACGTGAAGCGGCGCATCATGAACGTCGCCCCCGGCGTTGCGAATAGCGATGCCCCAACTCTCGGACAGGTCAAAAGCATAGCGACGGCGGCGGTAGTCGAAGCCTTGTCGAATGCAACGGTCGCCAAAGCGGTCGGAGACAATGTTTCCAGCGATCTTCAACGGGAACTGAGACAGATGCGCAGCATGATCGCAACTCTGCAGCAGGAGCTTGCCGAACTGAAGGGTCAGAAGTCAGCCGCGCTTGCGGAAAGGTGAAGCAGCGCCTGCGGTTTTCGTAATGGCCTTGGTTGAGTGGCCGAATATAATTACGGCCGGTGCCCCGGTGCTCCGCAGGGGCCGCAACCAAGGGGGCCGCCATGTCCCACGTCCGTCTAACTAGCTCGCATCGCATCGCGCTACTCACGTGTGCCTTCGCTGCCGGCGCACTGGCGCTATCGGCCGCATCGGCGGGGGCCGGATGCAATTCGGGCGACAACCCGAACACGAGCGTGCTCCACGGCTCAGGCTGTCGAGCGACGGCTCCTGGGTCAACCTCCACGGCGGTGGGCGCTTTTGCGAATACCACCGGCGGCGACTACGCCACCGCCCTCGGCAGCAACGCTACTACCGACGGTAATTACGCCACCTCGCTTGGGGCTTATTCGGGCGCTAATGCAGTTTTCACCATACATGGCACAACCGCTGTTGGAGCATTTGCTAACGCCGTAGGCGATTACTCTACCGCTGTGGGGGCCGGACCCGGCCACTTCGGACCCCTCGCGAACGCGGATTTCAGCATTGCGATAGGCAGCGGCACCAGCCCCGAATTTCGTGGGGCTAATGCGTTGGGCTACCGGTCGATCGCTATAGGTCAGGCGAGCTTAACTGAGGATTTTGGCACGTCGGTCGGGTTCAACACCAAAACCGCGTTTGCCAGCACCGCCATTGGCACCGACGCGCAAGCCATGGCGGATAGCACCACGGCGGTTGGTCGCTTCGCCAAGGCAAGCGCCAACTCCGCGCTGGCGTTAGGACAGGGCGCGGTGGCAAATAAAGTGAGGTCGGTGGCAATTGGTAGCGGCTCGCTCGCCAACGTCGCCGACACCGTTTCGGTGGGCACCAATACGGCTCGTCGGCGCATCGTCAATGTTCAGCATGGCGTGGGTAATACGGATGCCGCCACTCTTGGGCAGGTAAAGGCGATAGCGACGGCGGCAGCCGAGACGGCCAACGCCGATCTTCAGCGAGACGTGGCAGAGTTGCGGGCACTGGTGAAACAGCAGCAGCAAGAGCTTGCCGCGCTCAAAGGCCAGAAGGCCGCTGCGCTTAGTCAGTGACGGTACGACGGTCCCAAGACCGATTGTCGCCCTTGCTCCGCTGTGGCTAGACTGGGGCTTCGGCCCCCGTGCGCAGGGGCCGCAACCCAAGGGGGCTTCCATGTCGCGCATCCGTTTCGCTCTTGGCTCGCATCACATTGGGTTACTGGCAAGCTGCGCCTGCGCCGTCGGTGCGTTGGCCCTTTCGGCCGCGCCGGCGACGGCATGCAACTCGGGCAACACCGGAGCACTGCTCACCAGCGCGGGCTGCCAAGCAAACACGGACGGCACAGGGGCCACGGCGGTCGGGGCCGGGGCCGATGCTGACAACTCTTACAGCAGCGCATTCGGGAGCAACGCGTTTGCAAAAGGCATCGGCGCAACGGCATTGGGCCGCAGTGCGGGCCCGGCCGCTGCTGTCATCGGTGCAACCAACGTTGGTGCCTATTCCGGCTTTGCTGGAGCCGGAACTTACTCCACGGCGGTCGGCGCCGGCAGCAGCGGCGTTCCCGCTTCCCGCGCGCAGGGCAACTTCAGCATCGCCATCGGCGGCGGCGATGGGGTCGGAGGGAATGGAGGAAATGGTGCGCTGGCCGGTCACCATCTCGCAATTGCAATCGGCACCGGTGCTGAAGCGATGGGCTTGCGGTCCACTGCTGTCGGCAGCTTCGCCGGGAACGGTTCCGCCGTAGGGAACAATCGTAACTCCGCCTTTGGCGCGGAGGCCGGTCAGTTTGTAACCGGCGGAGGCAACACCGGGCTTGGTCTTGCCAGCGGCTACCAGGTCACGGGCGACCTCAACTCCGCGTTTGGCAATTCGGCCGGCGTTACGGTCAAGGGCAACAACAACACCGCGGGCGGCGTGCTCGCCGGGGTTACTGTCAACGGCTCTTTCAACGCTGCCTATGGCGACAACGCTGGTCGCAGCGTTGCCGGCAATGGCAACGTCGCGATCGGTCGCAACGCCGGCACGAATATCAGCGCCTTCAATACCGTGGCGATTGGCACCAGTGCGCGCGCAACGGCAACTCAAGCCGTTGCCATCGGGTACGCATCGGTTGGCAATGTCGCGAACGCGGTATCGGTCGGTTCCTCAACCAATCGGCGGCGCATCGTCAACGTTGCGCCAGCCGCTGCGAATAGCGACGCCGCTACTCTTGGGCAGGTAAAAGCCATAGCGGCGGCGGCGGCTATCGAAACCCTATCAAATGAGACAATCGCCAAAGCGGTCGGAGAGAGTGTTTCCAATGATGTCCAACGGGAACTGCGGCAAATGCGGAGCATGATCGAACGGCTGCAACAGGAAATTGCTGAACTCAAAGGCCAGAAGGCCGCAGCGCCTAATAAGTGACAATCGAACACTGATTGTAGCCTTTGCTTCGTTGTGGCTAGACTGGGCGCCCGGTGCCCCCGCGCCGCAGGGGCCGCAACCATGGGGGCTGACATGTCTTCCATCCGCCTAACTCTGGCTTTCATCGCGTCATACTCGTCGGCCGGTTTCGCTATCGCAATTCTGAGTCTAAGCATGCCGCCAGCGGCAGCCTTCGTTTGTGGTGGGAGTTTAAATGGGGGCGAGCCCCAGCTGGAGGTGGCGCCAGCGCAATGGGAAGGGTAGGTGTTGCTTGTGGAACCCAAATGGACGCGGATGGGAATGAATCCACGGCGTTCGGGGCTTTTGCCTCTGCGTTTAGCATTAATACTACGGCTCTAGGAACCCGATCTGGGCCGCGTGGAGAAGTCAGCGGTGCCACCAATATCGGCAACCTTTCCGGATTTGAAGGGGCCGGCATTTAATCAACTGCGCTCGTGCTGGTAAATTTAGTCCCCAGGCGCCGCACGCGCTGGGCGACTTCAGCATCGCCATCGGCGGCGGCGATGGGAGTAACCCCTTCGGAAAGGCGCTTAATGGCGCGCGCTCGAACCGTTTTTTGAGCATTGCGCTAGGCAATGCGTCTCTCGCCGATTCTGATTTCGCGATGGCCTTCGGCTTCAACGCCAAGGCGGGGAGCGGGCTGGGCCCGATCGGTCCCATCGCCATCGGCCCGGACGCCAAAGCCACCCTGACAAATGCCACCGCCTTGGGTCGCTTCAGCTCCGCCACTGCCGCGAACACGACGGCACTTGGAAGTGGCAGCAGCGCAAGCGAAAACTCCTCCGTCGCCCTCGGCCACGGCTCCGTGGCGAATGTCGCCAACACCGTTTCAGTCGGCACCAACACGGCAAGGCGCCGCATCGTCAATGTTGCGTCTGCCCTTGCCAACAGCGATGCCGCCACTCTTGGGCAGGTGAAGGCGATAGCGACGGCGGCGGTGGTCGAAGCCTTGTCGAATGCAACGGTCGCCAAAGCGGTCGGAGACACTGTTTCGGATGATCTTCAACGGGAACTGAGACAGATGCGCAGCATGATCGCAAGTCTGCAGCAGGAGCTTGCCGAACTGAAAGGTCAAAGAGCAGCGGCGTTACACGATTGATTAAAATGACGCTGCCAGGAACCCATCGTTCTTCGGTTCAACGAGTTCAGCCAGCCGGACTATTGCGTGATCTACAAAGACCCGGATGGCCGGGAACGGACAGTGGGGCGCATATTCCGCAATCATGGTCTCCCCGGCGGTGAGCGGCCCTGGTTCTGGAGTGTCGATTTCTTCCAGCGGCAGGGGCGCGCCGCTCCGCATCAAGGGCAGGTTGATACGTTGGACGAGGCCAAACAGCATGGCGCTACTGCTTGGATTCGGCAGACACCCCATACGCTGGCCGCCTTCATTGCAGAGGGTCGCACAGTGAAGATTGAATTTCTTGCCTGCCTCATTTTCCTGGGCGGCGTTTAGAGCGATCGTTGCATCGCTCCCAATTTCCTTGCACCATGTTGCTCGCGGGGTTCTTGAGTTCAGGCGGCGCTCGTTTTTGGCTACGGCGCTACGTAATGACTGCGCTCATCCCCCTCAACGAGGGAGAGCACTATGCAATATGTAAGTTGCGCTTCCAAAAAACGGGTTATCTTCGCAACGTGGGCTGCCGCGGCGCTTTCGCTCATGACACTCACGATAACCACATCCGATGCACAGCCTAATCGAGAGCATCCGAGTACGCCCGGCGGCATGAGCGTGTTGACCGAAGCAGCAACGGTAGTATCGAGCGTGCACTATCAGTTAGAGGTCCAACTAAGTTGTAGCTTCAGCACCTGTAATGGTGTGTTCCCTAGCCCTGGCGCCGGCCGCCGGCTGAAAGTCGCACGAATAGCATGCCTTATGCAGGGCGGGATGGGCTCGACATTTTCTCGGGGTATTGCCGCCGTGCAGAGAGGTGATCAAAGCCTTGTGGTGCGCCAATTCCTGGCGATCGATCATTCCGCCTCGGATGGATGGCACACCCTTAGTAGTGCCGTCGACTTGCAGGTCGCAGCACATCAGCACATCCACGTTTTTTTGGGGCTGGTAAGTGGTACGGCGTTTCAGGCCAGATGCACCGGAACCGGAACGCTGGACGTCCTGCAATAAAGGCGTCTGGCGCCGGTGAAGGCCATCCCAACGGCGGCGGCCCAGGCTGAAATTGCCTCCGCTGCCGTCAGCACGTCAATCATCGATGATATTCAACACGAGTTGGCGGAGTTGCGCGCACTGGTGAAACAGCAACAGCACGAGCTTGCCGAACTAAAAGCCGGCAAGATCACCGCTGCGCTTGGGGGAGTAAGTTAGGATGATCTTGTCCGGCACCGTCTGCTGCGTCCAAATGAGTTTCAGCCAGCCCATTGGCTGCGCTCATCCGCCTCAACGAGTGAGAGCACCATGCAATACGTAAGTTGCGCTTCCAAGAAACGGGTTATCTTTGCAACGTGGGCTGCCGCGGCGGTTTCGCTCATGACACTCACGATAACCACATCGGCTGCAGAGCGCGTCACCGCGCCCTCACCCTCACAATGCGATAGGGGGACCAGTCGTTACCTGCGGTTTGTTTGGCGGGCGGCCAGCGCGGCTCTCCGACGCTTGTTCGGACAGGTTGCGAATAAGGCAATCCATGCCCGGGAGCCGTTTGCCATTGATCCTCCCACCCTTAAAGGTGCGCTGGCGTTGGTCTGACCTTTGCTCCGCCATTAGGCTGCCGGGAAGTAAAATTACCTCCCGAAAAATCAGATGAAGCTAAATAGTTCACTCCAAAAATAACGTCTAGGAACAACCGTCGTGGCTCTGGGTTTGAATCCATGGCAGCCCCCCCAGACGTCGCCCCCTCTCCCCTCGTGGGCTGCAAAGGAGCCCCTGAGCGTCGGAGCTAGGGGCTCCTTGTTGCCTTCATCGCGGCTTTGCTGGTCAGGCTGAACGCCTGGGTAAGCGGGATCGTAAGCCGCAAAACAAAATGCCCGGCGCAGGACCGGGCATTTTCGCCGCCCCGGCGTTCCGCTACCATGCTGGTCCCGCGAGCCACATTTTTTTCTCGCGCGCAGCGCGGCATTGGCTTAGGACACGCCCCGCTCGATCACCGCCCCCACTTGCACATGCGCCCACTTGCCACCCCGCGCCGTGGGCACGTTCCTTTCGTTGAGCTTGGCTGCAATCGCCGCGTTGCTCACCGCTCCACTGGCTTGAATGTCGCGGTGGCGTTTCACCAGGGCGGGCCGATCCTCCGCGCCCGTTCGGTTTTTATCACACTATCGCCGGGGTGGTTTAAGGAGACCAGTGTATCAGAGGGCCCCCAACGGCGTGAGCGCGCCGACGACGTTGGTCGTGTTGCCCCTGACGGTGTTGTTCTGGCGCGTTTCGACGGTGCCGGCGTTGTTAATGCCGGTTGTATTGTTGGTGAAGGTGGAGTTCGAAATCCGAGCAGTAGAACCGTTAGAGACGAGCAGACCGTCTCCATTGCCGTGGGCGAGCGAGGACTCCATCGCCAATGTGCTGCCGCTAACCACGAAGATTCCGATGCCGTTCTGTGCCGTTACGGACGACGTCAAGGTGACAGCGACGCTGTTGTCTGTAGAAGATATGCCGCTATTGGCATTACCTGAGGCTATCGAGCGATGGATCGTGGCGATGCCGCCGCCGACGGAGATACCGAAACCGTTGTTCTCAAAGCGGGAGTTATCGATTGTCAGCCGCGATGTCTCCTCAAACGTCACGAGACCGGCACCAGCGTTGTCGCGCAAGATGCTGCGATGACGAACACCTCGACCCCGGCGGCGGTGGCGCTGATACCTTGGCCGGTGAAGTGGTGAATCACGCTTTGCTCAACGTGTACCGTTGCGGCGTTAGCGATGTTGATGCCGTTAGCGACTGTTCGCTGGCCGTCGAGGGTGAACCCGCGCAGTACCACTGTCGCATTTGCTTGGTTGATGGTAATCGGGTTGCCGAGTATGACTGTATGGCCGTTTCCGGTTATCGTGATTGACCGCGCGATTGCGGCGTTCAAACCGTAGTCGCCCGAGTTGAGGATGCGAAGTTCGCCATTCGCCGGCGTAACGTTGATTCCCCGCTGCAGCGATCGGCAGGGCGCACTCAGCGTGCAGGCGTTGGCGTTGTTTCCAGTGCTACTGATGTAGCGGATGTTGTCCGCCGCCTGGACGGGGGTGGACCAAACGACCACGACGGCAAGCATGGCAAATGGCACGCGCATGAACATCGCTTCCTCCAATGGTGCCGGAATTGGCCCCCGAGAAAGCTAACACGGCATGTCTTTGCTCGTCGCCGGTTGGCTTAGAGATTTGGCGCACGGACCTTGGGCGCGCCCTCACCGTTGCAGCTGGCCGGCGGATAGCCTTGGGCCGCCGAACACGGTGCAGGCAGACTCAATAGCTAATGCGCCTATGCATGTGTGCATGCCGCGTGCACCTTGGATTCTATCCCTGACAGGCACCCTCCAGAAACGACATTAAGTTATTGATTTCGTTGGTGCCGCAAGAGGGATTCGAACCCCCGACCCCGTCATTACGAATGACGTGCTCTACCGACTGAGCTATTGCGGCTTAAATCCGGGTCTCTGATACCGAGCACGGTACCCCTTTGCAAGCCGCGCCCAGGGCACCGGCGAAACGCCAAGCGCTGGCTCATTTGAAGATCCGGCCTAATTTGTTCCAGTTGTCGGCATTTTGCTCCGGCACAGGTTCCTGCTCGGGCTCCGCCTCCGGGCCGGGGTCATCGGGCACATGCACCAGCGGGATCACCACCTCACCTTTCGACTTGCGTGGCCTTTTGGCGGCGGACGCTGCGCGTGCGGGAACGGCCTGCACGGGCGTACTTTCCGGCGGCACCGCGTCGGCCTTGCGCTCGGTCGGCTCTGGGATAGCCGGCTTCGGCGGCGGCGCGGCCTCTATGACAGGGCGCGGCGCCAGAGCATGTGCGGTCGCGTTCACTTCCGGCGCGGCGAGTTCGGCCAATGGCACCTTCCATTGGAAAGCATCGAGCCGACCGCTTACCGGGGAGACCGGCAGCCAGCGTTCGGAAACCACACCGTCAGCGGTCCAGGCGGGATCGCGCGCCGCATACACCGCGCGCGCCATCCACTCCCGCGCGCGCCCTTCGTCGCCATGCTCGACTTCCTCAATCTCTGCCATCAACAACGTGACGCGCCGGGTGGGATTGGTGAGCAACGGCGCCAGCGCGGCCCGCGCGCGTTCGAATTCGCGGGCGTCGAGCGCCGCGCGCGCGACCGCCAGCGCAGCTTCAGGATGGCCGGGCGCTTTCTGCGCCAGCGATTCGGCGCGCGCGAGCCGGTCGCGGGCGGAATCACCGAAACGCAGGTGGGTATAGGCATCCGCCAGATCGGGATGCGGATTGGCCTTCCAGGCCTTTTCCAGGATTCGGCCTGCTTTGCGCAGACTGCCTGCTTCCGCCAGCAGCCGGCCCGCAAGTGCGGCCGCTGGGATCAGCGTCGGTTCCAGCTTCAGTGCTGCCTGCACAAGGTCAGTTCCGTTATCGCGGTCGGTTTCCTCAATACTAAGCGCGCGCGCGGTCAGCAGCACGGCGCGCTGGCGACGATAGGCAGGGCGATCGAGCAGCCCGCTGCGCATGTTCTTTTCCAGCGCGGCGAGCGCACCGGCCCAGTCACCCGCTGCAGAACGGAATTCCAGCACCGCCTGTCCCGCCCAACCCGGCGATGGGGAGATTTTTGCCGCTTCTTCGGCATAGGCCCGCGCTGCCGTCATGTCGTCCCGGCGTTGGGCTTCCACGAATAATCCGCGCAGGCCCAGAAGCTTGGTATCGGTCCGGCGCGCCATCTCGGCAAAGGCGCGTTCGGCCGCTTTCCGGTCACCCGAGAGCTGCGCGGTCTGCGCGCTCAGCAGCAACGCCAGCGGCTCGCCCGGCGCGAGGCGTCGCGCATCATGTGCGTGCTTGCGCGCGGCATGAGCGTCGCCGCTGCCGATGGCGATCAATCCGCGCGAAATCGCAAGATACCCCTTGGCCCCGCGGCGATTGCGCAGGAACAGCGCAAACAGATCGGGCGCGCGCACGACTGCGCGCAATAGCGACCAGAGAAAAACCAGCAGCACCATCAGGATGGCGACGGCAAAAGCCGCGACCATGACCGAAGTTTCGATCCGCCATCCGCCCCACAGCACTGTGACTTCGCCGGGGCGGTCAGCGAGCCAAGCGATCCCGAGCGCAAGGACGCCAACCGCGAAAAGAAATAAAACAATGCGGATCATCGCGGGTTTGACCTCATGGTGAGGCCTTGCCGAGCGCGGCAAGCGCGTCGGCGACGACGCGCCGGCTCGCATCCATGGCGGCGTTACGCGCTTCCACTTTCTTGATCCAATCCTCTGCCGGCGCGCGAACGTTTGCCGGCAGCGCATTTAGTTCAGCCAACGCGCCGGTGAAATCGGAGCGGGCGGCCTTCGCCTGCGCGCGACTGACAACTGCAGCGGGATCATCGCCCAACACTTCGTCGGTCGGCCGGATACGCACCAGCTTCTCGGCATTGGCTTGCAGGCGATCAAGGAATCCCCCCGCTGGCGTGGGCGCGGCATTCGATTTCAGCATCTCCGGCGCGAGATCGGATAGTTGGCGCGCCAGCAGGGCCGCGCTTGGCAGACCATTGGCGGCGAAAGGCTCGAGCGGCGCGAGCGTCCGCGCATCGACACCATTCACCTTGGTGGCGGAAAGCTCCGCGACAAAGGGATCTCCGCGCTCGACGGCGGTGCGCAACGCTTGCGCCGCCATCGCTGCGCGCAGCGGCCGGTCGCCGGCCAGGGCCAGGCTTTTCGCAACTTCGTCAGGGAGTGTCTTAGACGCGTGCTCCAGCGCGACAACACGATTGCTCAGCGCCTCGACATTGTTGCGCTCAGCGGCAAGCCGCGCGGCAACCGCCGCCGCCAAGGCGGCCTCGACCTTGCCGCGCGCATCGCGGATGGCGGTCGCATTGTCTTCGACGTGGCGGGCGAGATCAGCAACGGCGGCTTGCACGGGCTTGATCGCTCCTTCGATAGCAGCACCCGCAGCAGCATCGTTTCCAGCCGTGCGAGGCGTGGCGCGTTCCAGCTTTTCGAGCCGGGCAGTAAGTTCTTCGACCGCTCCGGGCTCTGGAATGTGCGACGTGGGACGGCCCGCCATTTCGCGCAGCTGCGCTTCTATCCGTGCCAATTGGTGATCGGATTGGGATTCCGTGCCGGAGAACAGGCCGGCCAGCCACAGCACGAAGAAGACAATGAGCGCGACCAAGCCGCCCGCCAATCCTGCCTCAAGCAGAGGCCGTCCCGGAACGTATCGTCGCGGCGCGCTCTCGGAGGGCTGCGGCGGCGGTTCTGGCGGAGGCGCGGCCCCCCCGGTCTCGTAAGCCGGCGGTTCAGTGGAATACTCGGGCGGAACCGTGCTCTCGGGCTCGGAAAGCGGATTGGGCGAAGCAGCGGCCGCCGACGGCGGCGGTTCCACGGAGAGTTCCGTGGCCTTTAGATCAATCGTGGGGGCCCGCCGGCGGACCCGCGGCATCTTTGCCGCCGCGGACGGGGGATCTTCGTTTTCATCCGCCATGCCAGCTTCCCTGCCGAGATTCCGATTGCCGGGCATACTGCGGACCCAGCATGGCCGCAACGTGTCAGCGCGCCCTACCGACAAGTTCCACGATCGATGTTTCGTTCGGCCGCTCCGCGATGCGAACCGTTGTGGCCCCCGCCTGCAACAGCGGCCGGGCCACCTGCGCCGAAAGACAATAATGGAAGGGCGCGAGCGCTCTGTCGAGCAACGCGGCGCCCACCGCGCAACTTAAATACGATTCCACGGTGCGGCGGGAGAAATACAACACGCCGTCGATTTCGCCCGCCGCCATGGCCGCGCGCGCGGGCGGCGGAAATTCCGGCACCTTCACCGCGCGGTAGATCACGACGGTCTTCATGGTGATGCCGTGCTCCGCGAGAGTCGCAGCGAGGTCGGCGGCGCGGTCCTCGCCGGCGAAATAAAGCAGTCGGCGGTCGCGTGCCTTGAACCGCGTGATCAGAAGCTGTGCCAGTTCTTCCGCATCGCCATCAGCTGCTGTCACGTCGGCAAAGCCGACAGCGCGCGCCGCTTCGGCGGCATGCAGGCCGACCGTGAAGATCGGCCGGTGTACAAGTTCGGCGATGCGCGGGTGGCTTGCCACTGCGCGACAGGAATTAGCGCTGGTGATCACCAGCGCATCCCAGGGCCCGCTGCCGAGATCGGCGGCGACACCTTCGATCCGGAGCAGCGGCGCAATCGTGACGTGATGACCACGCTGCCGCAGATTTGAGGCGGTGCGTTGGGCGTCCGGCTCGGGGCGGGTGACGAGAAGTCGCATGCGTCGCCTCAGAAAAAATCCGCCCCGCCTTGGCGTTTTAGCTCCTGTCCCGCATCGGTACCAAGCGCCGTGGCGTCGGCCCGGTTCCCTCGGCGGGATGTCTCGAAAGATTGACTGCCATCTGGCTTCAAAATCATGCCGCGGAAGGAAAGTATATCGCCCGTGATTGTCGCATGACCTGCGATCGGTGCGCGGCATGAGCCGTCAAGCACGGCGAGAAAGGCGCGTTCACACCTCAGCGCGGTCGCCGTATCCGCGTGATCGATGCACGCGAGGAGATCGCGCGTCCTCCTGTCGTCTTCGCGTGTTTCGACCACGATGGCGCCCTGCCCGACCGCCGGCAGAAATTCGTCGGTGCTCATGATGGTCGCAATCGCATTGGTGAGATCGAGTCGCTTCAATCCCGCCAAAGCCAGGATGGTCGCATCGGCCTGACCTTCGCCGAGCTTGCGCAGCCGCGTCTCGACATTGCCGCGTAGCGAAATGACCTGAAGATCCGGCCGCGTGCGTTTGACGATCGCCTGCCGCCGCGGCGAGGCGGTGCCAACCCGGGCACCGGCAGGCAGGTCCTGCAGCGTCTTGGCCTTGGAGCTGATCAAAGCGTCACGCGCATCCTCACGTGGCAGGTAGGCTGAAAGCACCAGCCCCGATGGCAGGAACGTGGGCACATCCTTGGCGGAATGCACCGCAAGGTCGATCCGATCCGCGAGCAAAGCCTCCTCGATTTCCTTGGTGAACAATCCCTTGCCGCCGGATTCGGCAAGAGGACGGTCCTGGATCATGTCGCCGGTGGTGCGAATGGCCTCAATGGTTATGCGCGCGGAATCGAGCCCATGCGCTGCGGCAAGCCGGTCGCGCACAGCCCGCGCCTGAATGAGCGCAAGCGGGCTGCCGCGCGATCCGATGCGCAAAACTGCTGGCTCGACCGAGGATTGCGCCACATGACCCCGCAATGCTACGCCGGTCTCACTGGGTGGGGCCGGCCCGGCGCGATCATAGGCACCGCATCGGAAATGGAAAGCAGGCAGGCTGCTCGAGCACTGGCCTGAAGAGCGGGATGATAGTTCTCGGCATCGAGACGACCTGCGACGAAACGGCGGCGGCTCTGGTCGAGCGCCTCGACGACGGACGCGGCCGTATCCTCTCCAATATCGTGCTGTCGCAGACCACTGAGCATGCTGCTTTCGGGGGCGTCGTGCCCGAAATTGCCGCGCGGGCCCATGTCGAAGCGCTCGACCACATTATCGCTACGGCGATGGATAACGCCGGCCTCGGATTTCCGTCCATTGATGCGGTCGCCGCCGCTGCAGGTCCGGGACTGATCGGCGGTGTGCTGGTCGGGCTCACCACCGCCAAAGCCATCGCGCTGGTTTCCGAAAAACCGCTGATCGGCATCAATCATCTGGAAGCACATGCGCTCACCGCTCGGCTGCTCAACACCACGCCCTTTCCTTATCTTTTGTTCCTGGCCTCCGGTGGGCATACCCAGATCGTCGCCGTGCGTGGGGTTGGCGATTACGTGCGGCTCGGCACCACCGCAGACGATGCTATCGGCGAGGCTTTCGATAAGACCGCGAAGCTGCTTGGGCTCGGCTATCCAGGCGGCCCGCAAGTGGAGAAAGAAGCGCTGGCAGGAAACCCCGCGCGTTTCAACCTGCCGCGTCCTATGCACGGCCGGCCGGAACCAAACTTCTCCCTCTCGGGATTGAAGACCGCCCTGCGGCTGGAAGCCGAGAAAATCGCACCATTGAATAATCAGGACGTCGCTGATCTGTGCGCCGCGTTCCAGCAGGCCGTGGTCGATGTGATCATGGACCGACTCCGCGCGGGTCTGCACGTCTTCCGCAACCGCTATGGCACGCCGACAGCGCTCGTGGCGGCAGGAGGCGTGGCGGCCAATCAGGCGATCCGCAAGGTGCTCAACCGTCTCGCTTTTGAAGCGGGGACGGTGTTGGTAGCGCCGCCGATGGAGCTCTGCACCGACAATGGCGCGATGATCGCATGGGCCGGCTGCGAGCGACTGGCGCTTGGTCTCACCGATACGCTGGACGTGAATGCCCGCGCGCGCTGGCCTCTCGACGAAGTCAAAGGCGTGCTGACACCCGCCCCTGCAAACACCCGCAGCTGACCGGAGCCGGGCATGAGGGTCGACCACATCGCGGTATTGGGAGCGGGCGCCTGGGGCAGCGCCTTGGCCAATCTCGCGGCTCAGGCCGGACACTCGGTGACGCTGTGGGCGCGCGATCCGGCCAAGGCCGCAGCCATGCAGCAAAGCCGAGAAAATCCCAGGCTCCCGGGTGCCTGGCTGCACGAGCGGATAGAGGTGACCGGCTCGTTTGCGGATGCCGCAAGCGCGGACGCGATCCTGCTGGTCGTACCGGCGCAAGCCTTGCGATCGGTCGCTTCGAAACTGAACAAGCTCGATAGCACGCCGGTGATCGCTTGCGCGAAGGGTATTGAACGCGGCTCGCTTAAGTTCATGACGGAAGTGATCGCGGAAGCTGCGCCAGACGCGGCGCCGGCCATCCTTTCCGGACCTAGCTTTGCTGCCGATGTCGCACGCGGGCTGCCCACGGCGGTCACGCTCGCCGCCCGCGATGAAGCCACCGCTTCAACATTAGCGCACGCGCTCGGCTCGCCGACGTTCCGGCTTTATCATTCCACCGACATGCGCGGCGTGGAGATTGGCGGCGCGGCAAAAAATGTCCTCGCCATTGCGGCCGGGATCGTGGTCGGGCGCGGCCTCGGCGCCAGCGCGGCCGCGGCCCTGACAACGCGCGGCTTCGCCGAATTGTCGCGCTTGGGCCAGGCCCTGGGGGCCCGGCCGGAAACGCTGACCGGCTTGGCGGGCCTTGGCGACCTCATCCTCACATGTTCCAGTCCGCAATCGCGCAATTTCTCGCTCGGCATCGCACTCGGCCAGGGCAGGCCGGAGGCGTTGCGCGGCGATAAGTTGGCGGAAGGCGCCGCAACGGCGCCGGCGCTGGTAGAATTGGCGAAGCAAATGAACATCGATATGCCCATTGCCGCCGCGGTCGCCTCCGTGCTCGATGGGCGGCTGAGCGTCGATCAGGCGACGGAATCGCTGCTGACGCGCCCCTTGCGCGCCGAACATTGATGGAGGCCGTGCATGGCCTACTGGCTATTGAAGACTGAGCCTGAGGAATATTCCTGGGACGACCTGAAAAAGAAAGCGGCGAAGGGCGACGCCTGGACCGGCGTGCGCAATTTCACCGCACGCAATCATCTCAAGGCCATGAAGAAAGGCGATCGCGTTTTCATCTACCACACCGGCGACGAGAAGCAGGTCGTAGGCGTGGCTGAAGTCGTCCGCGAGAGCTACCCCGATCCAACCGACGAGAAAAGCGTCTTTCTTTCGGTCGATGTGAAAACACTTGACCCCCTGCCCCAACCGGTGACGCTCGCTGCCGTCAAAGCGGATAAGAAGTTGGCCGATATGGCGCTGGTGAAATACGGCCGCCTGTCAGTGCAGCCGGTTACCGACGCGGAGTGGAAAATCGTTTGCAAGATGGGCGGCCTTTAGTTTTCCTTTCGCCGCGCAAAAAGCCCGTTCGCGACGCAGGAGCACGCAATGACTTTCGCCGGCCCGAGTTATCTCGCCATTTTTGCCGCCGCGGTGGCTGCCTGGATCTTTGGCGCGGTCTACTACACGCTTCTCTCCAAGCCTTGGCTTGCGGCGGCCGGCATCACGATGGCAGAGATGAAGCGTCGGCAGTCTGAAGGTGCCGGCAAGCTCAAGAGTGTCGCGCCCTTCATCTTGTCCTTCGCTGCGGAGATCGTCATGGCGTGGGTGCTGGCGGGCGTGCTCGGGCATCTCGGGCCCGGTCAGGTAACGGTCCGCAACGGCCTGATCTCTGCATTATTCCTGTGGTTCGGCTTCGTCCTCACGACGATCGCCACCAACAACGCCTATCCGGGGCGCAAACCGATGTTGACCGTGATCGACGCCGGGCATTGGCTCGGCGTGATGCTGATCATGGGTGCGATCGTTGGCGGCTTCGGCCCGCAATAAGCATAGCGGGCATCAGATCGGATGACCGCGCTTGCGGAGCTCCTCGACCATTCGCCCTTGGACGTCCCGTGCTATGGCTTGGCCGAACTGCTGTCCGAGAGCAATTCCCTCTCGAACAAGCTCAGGTTGCTTCTGCAGAAACTTTTGGCCCGTCGTCGAGCGGTAAAAATTCGTCACCTGCTGCATTTCCTCGGCAGTGAAATGCCGCGCATAAATCTGCGCGCCGGAATCCAAAAACGCATCGAGATGTGTGTTCATCACGTTCATCATCGCTGGCATCAGCGCATCAAAATCGCGTTCGACTTGAGGGCTGCCCTTGGCGACGAGAGGTTTTAACTGCTGCATTATGGCCGGAAGCATTGTGTTGATCTGATCCGCCATCTTGCTTGCAATCATCAGTTCTTTCGCGGCGGCAAGCGATTGCGGCGATGCCGTTTGCGGCAAGGCCGATCCTGGCCAGGACAGCAAGACCACGAGCACACAAACAACCATCCATGCATTCTTAGCCATGGGTACCCCCTGTTAGTGCTACAGCCATTATACGACTTTGGGTGCGGACAAAATGCTGGTTCAGCGGCTTGTCCGCGCTCTCACTGCCATCGCATAATAGACCGACTGGCAAAAGCTGCGCGCGGCCGAACCGCGTGCCGGGAGGATAGTGGCGATGTCGGACAAGATTTACGAAATTCCAGGCGAGTGGAAGCAGCGCGCATTTATCAACGAAGCAAAATACAAGGAGATGTATGCGCGCTCGATCAGCGATCCGGATCGGTTTTGGGCCGAGGAGGCCAAGCGGCTCGATTGGATCAAGCCCTTCACCAAGGTGAAGAACACCTCTTTCGCGCCGGACAATGTCTCCATCAAGTGGTTCGAGGATGGCAGCCTCAACGTCGCCTACAATTGCATCGACCGTCACCTTGCCACCCGCGGCGGCCAGACCGCGATCATCTGGGAAGGCGACGATCCGAAGGACGACAAGAAGATCACCTATCGCGAGTTGCATACCGAGGTGTGCAAATTCGCCAATGTGCTGAAGGCGCGCGGCGTCAAGAAAGGTGACCGCGTCACCATCTATATGCCGATGATCGTCGAGGCGGCATACGCCATGCTCGCCTGCGCGCGGATCGGCGCGGTGCATTCGGTGGTGTTCGGTGGCTTCTCGCCGGATTCGCTCGCCGGCCGCATCAGCGATTGCCAGTCCACCATCGTCATCACCGCCGATGAAGGCGTCCGCGGCGGGAAGAAGATTCCGCTCAAAGCCAACACCGACGCGGCCTGCGACAAGGCGGGCGGCGTCAATTCGGTCATCGTGATCAAGCGCACCGGCGCCGCCGTCGAGATGAAGCCGCGCCGCGACGTCTACTACGACGATGTGGCAAATACGGTGGAAGCCGATTGTCCCTGCGAGGAGATGAATGCGGAGGATCCGCTGTTCATTCTCTACACGTCAGGCTCGACGGGAAAGCCCAAGGGCGTGCTGCACACCACCGGCGGCTATCTGTTGTTCACCGCGATGACGCACCAATACGTCTTCGATTATCACGATGGCGACATCTATTGGTGTACCGCCGACGTCGGCTGGGTCACCGGCCACAGCTATATCGTCTACGGCCCGCTCGCCAACGGCGCGATCACGCTGATGTTCGAGGGCGTGCCAAACTACCCGACCAATTCTCGCTTCTGGGAAGTGATCGACAAACACAAAGTCAACACCTTCTACACCGCGCCGACCGCGATCCGCGCGCTGATGCAGGCGGGTGACGGCCCGGTGAAACGCACCTCACGCGCCTCGCTCAAGCTGCTCGGCACGGTGGGCGAGCCGATCAATCCGGAAGCCTGGGAATGGTATTACCACGTTGTCGGCGACGGACGTTGCCCGATCGTCGATACCTGGTGGCAGACCGAAACTGGTGGGCAGTTGATCACACCACTGCCTGGCGCGACGCGGTTGAAGCCTGGCTCCGCTACCCAGCCTTTCTTCGGTATCATTCCGCAAATCGTTGACGCCGAAGGCCAGGTTCAGGAGGGCGCGACATCCGGCAATCTGGTGATTGCGGACTCCTGGCCCGGGCAGATGCGTACCGTCTATGGCGACCATCAGCGTTTCGTCGACACTTATTTCAAGACTTATCCAGGTAAGTACTTCACCGGCGACGGCTGCCGGCGGGATGAGGACGGCTATTATTGGATCACCGGCCGCGTCGACGACGTGATCAATGTCGCTGGCCACCGCCTCGGCACGGCCGAGGTGGAAAGCGCCCTGGTCGCGCATGCCAAGGTATCGGAGGCCGCCGTGGTGGGCTATCCGCATGACATCAAGGGTCAGGGCATCTACGCCTATGTGACGCTGATGGCCGGAGAAACGCCGAGCGAGGAATTGCGCAAGGAGTTGGTGACCTGGGTGCGTAAGGAGATCGGGCCGATCGCCTCGCCGGATATGATCCAGTTTGCCCCAAGCCTGCCGAAGACGCGATCGGGCAAGATCATGCGGCGCATCCTGCGCAAAATCGCGGAAGACGAGTTCGGCAATCTCGGCGACACGTCTACTCTGGCCGACCCGACGGTGGTGGATGACCTCGTCAATAATCGGCAGAACCGCAAGGACGCGGCGCGGCCGGCGGAAGGCAAACAGGGATCGGCGCAGGCCGCCGCGATGCCGACGCCGCAACCGCAACCCGCGGCGAAGGAGAAGCCGGGCGGCTTCCTCAACAAGCTGTTGGGCGGGTGATTGCGGCGATGGAGGCGTAGAAAAGCTTTTTTGCTTTTAGCGTGACGGCGTGACTTTGGCGCTGATTACCGCCTATCGCCGCTCTCCAGCGGGGTGTTGGAACCGGAACCCACCTTTCCGCGTTGGGGGAAGCTGAAAGGCTGGGTGTCGCATGCTTAACGTCGGTCGCTTTTTTCTATCTGTTTTGCAATTGATCTGTTTTGCGGCTTTTCTCAACGCCACACCGGCAATCGCCCGCGAAGTCGTCTCCTTTTCGGCCCCGCCCGGCACTATTGTGGTGAAGACCGGCGAGCGGCGGCTTTATTACGTCTATGATGATGGCCGTGCGATCCGCTACCCGGTCGGCGTCGGAAAGAAAGGTAAGCAGTGGCAAGGCGAATCCGTCATCAGCGGGAAATATGTCAAGCCCGCCTGGACTCCGCCGGAGGATATACGGCGCGACAAGCCCACCCTGCCTTCCGTGATCCCCGGCGGTTCGCCGAGCAATCCAATGGGCGCGGCAGCCATGACCTTGGCCGGCAGTGAATACGCCATCCATGGCACCAATGCACCGGAGTCGATCGGCGGTTTCGTCTCCTACGGCTGCATCCGCATGTATAACCAGGACATCGTCGATCTGTTTGGTCGCGTCGAGGTCGGGACCCGCGTCATCGTTACGCAGTAGCGCGTCTCCCGCTCGCACGCTGCACTGTGGGACAAGTCCTCTTCACCGGTATAAATCCGCGCGTGTGGGCGGCAGGCCGGAACGGCCCTTGCCGCGCTTGGATGCAAGCGTCTGGAAAATCCGCAGCGTGTTACGCTCGAAGGCGATCGAAACGCCGGCCAAGTAAGCGAGCCACAGCCGGGTCTTCTCGCGACCGACCTCGCGTTCCGCGGCTTCACAATTTGCCAGCAGGCGGTCATGCCAGAGCCGGCAGGTGAGCGCATAATGCTCGCGCCAAGCTTCCACGTCATGCACTTCGAAACCGCTGCTGTCGAGATTGGCCGCGGTCATGCCGATATGGTCAAGCTCGCCGCCGGGAAAGATGTAGCGCGCGATCGCGACCGCCTCCGGCCGCTTTTTGCGAAACCCCTTTTCATCCGCCTTGGCCGTGCGCGCGATGGCGTGATGCAAATAAAGGCCCTGCGGCCGCAGTAGACGGTTGATGGTCTGGAAATAGGTGCGGTGGTTGGCAAGCCCGACATGCTCAAACATTCCAATCGAGGCGATCTTGTCGAAGCTGCCTTCCAGCCGCGTATAATCCTTCAGTTCGATCGTCACACGGTCTTCCAAACCGAGCTTCACCACCTTTTCCTTTGCCAGGGCATACTGGTTTTCCGCCAGCGTCACCCCATGCGCGCGCGCGCCGTAATGCTGGGCGGCGTGACACACCAGCGCACCCCAACCGCAGCCGATGTCGAGGAAAGTGTCACCCGGCTTCAGCCGCAGCTTGCGGCAGATCATGTCGAGCTTGTCACGCTGCGCAGTGGCGATGTCGTTCGACCAGTCGGTGAAATAGCCGCAGCTGTAAACCATCTGCGGATCGAGAAAGAGTGCATAGAACTCGTTGGAGACGTCGTAGTGATATTCGATATTCTTCTTGTTGGCCGCCTCATCGCCGGAGCGCGCTTTCTCGCCATGAATCTGCTCAAGCGGCCAGGGCCCACCGCGCGGCAGCAGCAGGAACTTCGCCAGCATCCTGATCAGCAGGGACTTGTCGATTGCCTTGCGCAATTCGCGCGTGCGAATTGTGGGACGGCGCGCCACGAGGTCGAATAGCGAGCCGTTGCGCAGATCGATGCGTCCCGCAACCCACAGATTTGCCAGCGTCTCGATTTTCGGCCGGCGGATCAGCGCGGCGACGGCGCCTTCGTCCGCAAGCACAATGGCAAAAGCGTCCGGCGTGAGAGTATCGGGGACGGTTGTACCATCCCACAAGACGAAGCCGATATCGAGGCTGAGGCGCTCACGCGCATGCATGAGCAGTTGCCTGAAGATCTTCAACCGCTCCGCGGCAGCGCTCACGATCCCTCTCCATCAATGCGAGGGCATGAGTAACGTCTTGGGATGGATGAGTCACCCGCTACCGGCACCAGCCTTTGCGGCGGCCGAGTCTGCCGAATTGCGGCGGCGACGTCTGGGTGATCGGGTGGAAGCCGCCGGACAATGCGCGGATTTGCAGGCCTTGCAACCGATGTTCGCGGGTTGTTCCTCGCCCGTGCAAAGGCGGTGTGTCTCGATTCCACCGGCTATTCGTGCGACTGCTGCCGAATGCGCCGTTCCAAAACTGACCGTTTCCGCGATCCACCAGGCCTCGCCGCGCGCCGCGTTGCGGCGGAAATAATCGAGGGCGTGCTGCGCCGCGGCCGCCCGCTCGACGAACAACTCGAAAGCCATCCCGGTCTGGCGGTGCTCGAAGATCGCGATCGCGCTTTGGCGCGCCGCCTGATCGCAACCGTGCTGCGCCGGCTCGGCACATTGCGGCATCTGCTGTCGCTGTTTCTGGAGCGAGGGGGGCCGCCAGTTAAGGCGCCGCGCACCGAGTCTGCGCTGCTGATCGGCGCGGCGCAGATCCTTTGGCTCGACGTGCCCGATCACGCCGCGGTCGATCTCGCCGTGCGCATCGCGCAGGCGGACAACCACGCCAAGCATTTTGCCGGCCTGATCAACGCCGTGCTGCGAAGGGTGATCAAGGAAGGTCCGCAGCGACTTTCCGAAATTGACAGCGCGGATTTCGACACGCCGGCCTGGCTGATGCAGCGCTGGATACGGGCCTATGGCGCAGAGACCGCGCGTGCCATTGCGCGGGCAAACGGCCAGGAGCCCGCGCTCGACCTCACGGTGAAAAGCAATGCGGAATCCTGGGCATCACGGTTGCGCGGCAGCGTGCTTCCTAACGGCACCGTCCGCGTCGTGGCGCAGGGGCGCATCTCCCTGCTGCCAGGCTTCGCTGAAGGTGAGTGGTGGGTGCAAGATGCCGCCGCCGCACTGCCCGCTCCGCTGTTCGGCGACCTGCGGGACAAGCGCGTGGCGGATCTCTGCGCTGCGCCCGGCGGCAAGACCATGCAGCTTGCCCACGCCGGCGCCCGGGTCACGGCCGTCGACCGCTCCGAGGTGCGGCTGGAGCGCTTGCGCGATAATCTCACCCGGGTGGGATTACAGGCAGAAACGATCGCAGCCGACGCGACCGAATGGAATGCCGAGCCGTTCGATGCCGTGCTGCTCGACGCGCCTTGTTCCTCCACCGGCACCATCCGCCGTCATCCCGATATTCCCTGGATCAAGCGTGAGGTCGACCTCACTGCGCTTACATCGCTGCAGCAGTGCCTGCTGGATCGCGCCGCTGTGCTGGTGAAGCCGGGCGGCATGCTGATCTATTGCGTCTGCTCGCTGGAGCCGGAGGAAGGCATCGACCAAGTGACGGCATTTCTGAAACGGGAATCATCGCTGCGCCGCCGTCCAATTACAGCCGCGGAGGTGGGCGGCCTTTTGGAACTGCTCACCCCGGCCGGCGACCTGCGCAGCCTGCCCTGCCAACTGCCCAATACTGATTCGCGACTCAGTGGGCTTGACGGCTTCTACGCGGCCCGTTTGGAACGGCTGTCATAGAGGATTTTCCACCGCGCTTCCAAATAGTTGGCGTGTTTGCCACCGGCTATGGTATCGAACGAAGGCGGGACGTCGGGTGCCCGCGGCTACGAAGAGGGCCTTGATGTCGCGCGTCTCGGTCGCCGAACGTGCGAAGCTGTCCGCGCTCCTGCTGCGGAGCGGAATGCGCAAACTCGGCAGTCGCCTGAGCTTTCATCCTCTCCTGCGCTGGCGCTTTTTCCCCGGCAAAACCGATCGCTTGATCATCGCGCCGCAGGACCTGCGCACGTCTGACGCGACCCGCGCGGCGGAGATTTATGCGGGACGTTTCGCTTTCGCGGGCAAGGTGGTGATCTGCGACGGCCGCTCCCCTTTTGCCATCATTCCGCCGTCCGACGAATGGGCGGCCGGTCTGCTTGGCTTCGGCTGGCTGCGACATCTGCGCGCCGCGGACTCCGGCATCACCCGTGCCAATGCCCGCGCGCTGGTGGACGAATGGATCACGCTGCAGGGATCCTGGCACGCTACCGCATGGCGGCCCGACATTCTCTCGCGTCGCATTCTTTCCTGGCTTTGCCAATCGCCCTTGCTGCTGAACGACGCGGATGTGCGCTTTTATCGCCGCTTCATACGGAGTCTGGGGCGGCAGGTGCGGACGTTGCGGCGCACCGCACATAATGCGCGCGACGGCGTGCCCAAGCTGCAGACGCTGATTGCGCTAACCTATGCATCCCTTTGCATTGCCGGACAGTCGCGCCATCTGAAGACATCCGCGCGGCGTTTGGTGGACGAACTGGAGCGGCAGGTTCTCCCCGACGGTGGACATATCAGCCGCAACCCGGATGCCCTGATCGAGTTGCTGCTCGATCTCTTGCCTCTGCGGCAGGCCTTTTCCTCGCGCAATGCCGCGCCGCCGCCGGCGTTGCTCAACGCCATCGATCGCATGATGCCGATGCTGCGCTTCTTTCGCCATGGCGACGGCAATTTCGCGCATTTCAACGGCATGGGCGCGACCCCGCCCGACCTGCTCGCCACCGTGCTGGCCTATGACGACGCGCGCGGCGCGCCGCTCTCGGCCGCGCCGCATTCGGGCTACCAGCGGATTGAAGCGGCCGGAACGGTGTTGTTGATGGATACCGGCCGGCCGCCGCCGATCGCGCTGAGCCAGGAAGCCCATGCTGGCTGTCTCTCTTTCGAACTATCGTCGAAGGTCCAGCGCATCGTCATCAATTGCGGCATACCGGCCACCAGCCGTGAAACCTGGCGCCAGGTCGCGCGCGCCACCGCGGCGCATTCCACCGTCACCTTCGACGACACAGCGTCGTGCCGCTTCCTGGAATCCGGAACTTTTAAGCAACTAATGTTCGGCGCACCCATCATCGGCGGCTTGAAGGATGTGCGAGTCACGCGCGACGACCGTCCGGATTGCGTGCTGCTGCAGGCTTCGCATGACGGCTATGCCGACCGGTTTCATGTCATCCACCATCGCTCGCTGATGCTGATGAGCGATGGCCGCCGCCTCGATGGAGAGGATTCATTCGAGTTTGCTAGAAAATCGCGTGACAGCGGAAGAGACGAGTTTGCCGTGCGCTTTCATCTGCATCCGTCGGTGAAAGCGAACCGGTTGACCGACGGTCATGGCGTAATGCTGCTGATGCCCGACCGCGAGGCCTGGACCTTCAATGCCTTCGAAGCAGAGGTGGAGCTTGAGGAGAGCGTCTATCTTGCGGGGGCGGACGGGCCGCGGCGCACCGTGCAGATCGTGATCCACGGCCGCGCACGCAAAAGCCCGACCGTGCGCTGGAGTTTCGCCCATATGACGCGCGCCACCGGCGGCAACCGCGTGCTACAAGAACTTCAGCCGGAATTACCGCTGTAACTGGAATTAAAGCAACGATGACGACGTCGCCGCGCCGTATTGCCCGTGCCCTGCTGTCGGTGTCGGACAAGTCCGGCCTGGTCGATTTCGCCCGGGCGCTCGCCGGCTACGGGATTGAGCTCGTCTCGACCGGCGGCACTGCCAAGGCGCTGAAAGACGCGGGACTGCAAGTCATCGACGTGGCCGACTTGACCGGATTTCCCGAGATGATGGACGGCCGGGTGAAGACCCTGCATCCAAAAGTGCATGGCGGGTTGCTCGGCATTCGGGACAACAAGGAACACGCCGCCGCGATGCAGGCGCATGATATTCGGCCGATCGATCTCCTGGTGGTGAACCTCTATCCGTTCGAGGAAACCGTGGCCAAGGGCGCCAGTTACGACGACTGCATCGAGAATATCGACATCGGCGGGCCGGCGATGATCCGCGCCTCAGCGAAGAACCATGGCGACGTCGCCGTGGTCGTCGACGCCCAAGACTATGCAGCGCTGCTGAACGAATTAAAGGAACAGAATGGCGCCACGACATTGGGGCTGCGTAAACGCCTCGCCGCCAAGGCCTATGCGCGCACCGCCGCTTACGATGCCGCCATCTCCAACTGGTTCGCGCAGCAGCTCGGCGAGACTGCGCCGACGTTCTGCGCGATCGGCGGCAAGCTCGTGGAAGCATTGCGCTATGGCGAAAACCCGCACCAGAGCGCCGCCTTTTACCGCACTCCGGAGCAACGCTTCGGGGTCGCCACCGCGCGGCAGTTGCAGGGAAAGCAGCTTTCCTACAACAACATCAACGATACCGATGCGGCCTATGAATGCATCGCCGAGTTCGATCCGAAGCGCACGGCTGCGGTGGTGATTGTCAAGCACGCCAATCCCTGCGGCGTGGCGGAAGGCGCAAGCCTCGTCGAGGCCTATCGCAAAGCGCTGGCCTGCGACCCGACCTCGGCTTTCGGCGGCATCGTCGCGCTCAACCGCAAGCTCGACGCGGAAGCGGCCAAAGCCATCACCGAGATTTTCACCGAGGTGATCATCGCGCCGGACGCAAGCGAGGATGCCATTGCCATCGTCGGCGCTAAAAAGAATCTGCGGCTGCTGCTGACCGGCGGCGTGCCCGACCCGCGCGCGGCAGGACTGACCGCGAAGACCGTCGCCGGCGGCCTGCTGGTGCAATCGCGCGACAATGCGGTGGTCGACGATATGACGTTGAAGACCGTCACCAAGCGTGCGCCGACGCCGGCGGAGCAGCGGGATCTGTCGTTTGCCTTCCGCGTCGCCAAGCACGTGAAGTCGAATACCATCGTCTATGCGAAAAACCTGGCCACCGTCGGCATCGGCGCAGGGCAGATGAGCCGGGTCGATTCCGCCCGCATTGCCGCGCGCAAAGCGGAAGATGCGGCGAAGGAAGCAGGTTCGTCCGCGCCTTTGACCAAGGGCTCGGTGGTGGCGTCCGATGCCTTCTTCCCGTTTGCCGACGGTTTGCTGGTGGCGATCGAGGCGGGCGCGACGGCGGTGATCCAGCCCGGCGGCTCGGTGCGCGACGATGAAGTGATCAAGGCGGCCGACGACCATGGCATCGCCATGGTCTTCACCGGCACGCGCCATTTCAAGCATTAGTTCTTCACCACGTCGCCCAGCAAACTCGCCGCCACCGAGAGTTTCGAGATCGTCAACCCGGAGGCGGCGATCTCATGCACCGCGGTGCGGATGCGGCGGATCTCGGTGGCCTGCGGCGTGACCCAAGCGTCCACCGCGGCTTCGCCTGACGCGCCGGTGGCAACCATCGCCGCGGTAATGCGGCGCTTGGCATTGCCGATAGAATTGAGCGCACGATTGAGCGCGAGCCGATCGAAATAATCCGTCGGCCTGATCTCACCCGCTGCTGTCATGATGCGGTCAAGGCGGAAGAAGGCCTCGGCCGCGAGATAGGTCGCCGTGACATCGGCGACCGGCGCCCTGGTGCGATCCGCCACCAGCACGATATCGGGCGCAGCCGTCAGCAGCGGGAGAGTGGCAAACCGTTGCGCCAGTTCGTCCGGCGCACCGGCCATGGCGAGTTCCACCGCCCATGCCGCGCGGGCAGCGGCGGCCTCCTCCGGCAAGGCGGAATCGAGTGCGGTGGCGACTTCGGCAATGCCTTCCCGATAATGCTCGACCAAGCCAGCCAACCCTTTGCTCAGGTCGGCGTTACGCAGGAACCAGACCACCCGATCGATGCAGCAGATCCTGCACCCGCGCATAAAGGTCGAGCTGCACGTCGCCGGTGACCTTGCCGTCGAGCGCGTTGATCTCCTCGTTCAGCCCCGGCATGTCATAGCTGTCGCGCACGGCAGCAAAAGCGCCCGCGATGCCCGCCGCCGATGCGCCGGTCTCGTCGGCTATCCGCACGACCAGTGCCGGCCCGCCGCGGTTGATCATGGAATTCGCCAACTGCGTCGCGATGATCTCGCGCCGCAGCCGGTGCTTCTGCAGCGCGTCGGGGAAGCGCGCGCTCATCGCCTGCGGGAAATAGCGCGCCAGTTCGCGCCCGAGATAGGGATCGTCCGGCACGTCGCTCTCCAGCAGCTCGGATTTCAGCGAGAGCTTGGCATAAGCCAGCAGTACCGCGAGTTCAGGCCGCGTCAGCGACTGCATGCGTTTGCGGCGTTCGGCGATCTCCATTCCGTCGGGCAGGAATTCCACCGCCCGGTCGAGTTCACCTTTGGCTTCCAGCACCTGCATCAGGCGTTGCAGGAAACCGAGATCCTCGACGCCGCGCCGCTCGGTGAGCGAGAGCGAGAGCGTTTGCAGATAATTGTTGCGCAGCACCAGCGCAGCGACGTCCCCCGTCATCTCCGTCAGCAGCGAGTCGCGCGTTTGCGTGGAGAGCCGCCCGTCGCGCAGCGGCGTGCTGAGCGCGATCTTGATGTTCACCTCCAGATCCGAGGTGTTGACCCCGGCGGAATTGTCGATGGCGTCGGTGTTGAGCTTGACTCCGCGCATGGCCGCCTCGATGCGTCCGCGCTGGGTGATCCCGAGATTGGCGCCCTCCCCGATCACACGGCAGCGCAGATCGCCCGCGGCGACACGGATGCCATCGTTGGCCCGGTCGCCCACGCTCTCGTCGCTTTCCTGCGAGGCGCGCACATAGGTGCCGATCCCGCCGAACCAGAGCAGATCGGCTTGCATCTTCAGGATCGCCTTGATCACTTCCTGCGGGGTGGCCTTTTCGGCGGCAAGCCCGAGCAGCGCCGCCATTTGCGGCGTGAGCTTGATTTCCTTGGCCGCGCGGGAAAACACCCCGCCGCCTTCGGAAATCAGCCTCTTGTCATAATCCTGCCAGCTCGAGCGGGGCAGATCGAACAGTCGTTGCCGCTCTGCAAAACTTTTTTCCGGGTCGGGATCGGGATCGATCAGGATGTCACGGTGATCGAAAGCCGCGACAAGCTTGATGGTGTGTTCGCGCAGCATGCCGTTTCCAAAAACGTCGCCCGACATGTCGCCGATACCCGTCGCAGTGAATGGCGTCCGCGTGATGTCGATGTCGAGTTCGCGGAAATGCCGCTTGACCGCTTCCCAGGCGCCACGCGCGGTGATGCCCATTTTCTTGTGATCGTAGCCGGCCGAGCCGCCGGAAGCGAAGGCATCGCCTAGCCAGAATTTCCGCTCCAATGAAATCGAATTGGCGATATCGGAGAAGGTCGCGGTGCCTTTGTCGGCAGCCACTACGAGATAGGGATCGTCGCCGTCATGCCGTACCACATTTTCGGGTGGAACGACCTGCTCGCCTAGCAGATTGTCGGTCACATCGAGCAGGGCGGAGATGAAGAGCTTGTAGGCGGCGACGCCTTCGGCCGCTATCGCTTCGCGCGGGCCGCCCACCGGCAACAGCTTCGGCACGAAGCCACCCTTGGCGCCCACCGGCACGATCACGGCGTTCTTCACCTGCTGCGCCTTGACCAGGCCGAGTACCTCGGTGCGGAAGTCCTGCGGACGGTCGGACCAGCGAATGCCGCCGCGCGCCACCTTGCCGAAACGCAGATGCACGCCCTCGACCCGCGGCGAGTAGACAAAGATCTCGTAGAGCGGGCGTGGCAGCGGCAACTCGTCGAGCTTGCGGCTGTCGAATTTGGTCGCGATCACCGCCTTGGCGCGACCGTCCCTATCAAGCTGATAGAAATTGGTGCGCAATGCCGAAGTCACCGCATTGACGAAAAGGCGCAGGATACGGTCCTCATCGAGGCTCGCCACCGATTGCAGCGTCTGCTCGATATGCGCCAACGCTTCGGCTTCGCGCCGTGCGCGTTCCTCGATTCCGATGCCGAGTCGCGGATCGAAGCGGACGTGAAAAAGCAGCACAACAGACGCCGCGATGGCCGGGTGCTTGCGCAACGTGGCCCACATGTAATCCTGCGAGTAGGCGACGCGGATCTGACGCAGGAAACGCGAGATGGCGCGAATGAGCGTGACGTCGCGCCACATCAATCCGGCAACCAGCACCAGAGCGTTGTAGCCGTCATCCTCGGCGACGCCGCGCATCACCACCAGGAACAGCGCTTCCAGGCGTTCGCTGGTATCGCCCAGGTCAGCCGACCTGCCGTCAGCGCGTTCCAGCAGCATGTCATGGAACCAGACATCGGGAGCGCCGTCGCCTTGCGGCGCGATCTGATAGGTACGCTCATCGACAACACGGAAGCCCATATTTTCCAGCACCGGCACGCGTGCCGACAGCGGTATCGGGCGGGAATGACTCCACACTTTCAGACTTATGCCGTCGGTACGGCGGTGGAAATCCACGTTGAGCGGCCGCTCCGACGACAGGCCTTCAATGATACGGATATCCTTGACCACCACTTTGGGGGAATAGGCATCGCGGTAGCCGACGGAGAAGGCGTTGCGGTAGCGCTCGTACAACATCCGTGCTTTGGCTGGATCGAAGCTGTGGCCAAGCTCATCGGCTAACGCGTCGTTCCAGGTCCGGATGATCTCAGCGACTGCTTGTTCCAGCGTCCCACGATCGGGATTTGGTGTCTCGCCTTCGGAGCGCCCGATGATGAAGTGAATGCGGACGAGCGGCCCTTCCGGGAAGAACAGATAGAAGGTAGACACGCGGCCGTTGTAGACCTCCGCCAGATAGGCACCTATCCTTTCGCGCAGGTGGCCGCCGTAGCGGTCGCGCGGGAGATAAACCAATACCGACACGAAACGGTCGAAGCGGTCGCGGCGCGGCAGCACCCGCACGCGCGGCCGTTCGTCGAGCTGCAAGACCATCAGCGCGAACTGAAATAGCGTGTCCTCATCGATCTGGAACAGCTCGTCGCGCGGATAGCTTTCAAGAACGTTGACCAGCGCCTTGCCGGAATGCCCGCCGGGATCGAAGCCTGCGCGGGTCAGGATGGCGTCCACCTTGCGCCGAAGATACGGGATAGTGCGCACCGAGCGCGTATAGGCCGTCGAGGTAAACAGTCCGACGATACGTGTTTCGCCGATGAGATGGCCATCTGCATCGAAGCGCTTGATCCCGATGTAATCGAGATAAACGCGCCGGTGCACGCGCGAGCGCACATTCGCCTTGGTGACGATCAGCGACTTTGGTTGTTCCAGGAAGGCGCGAATCTGCGGCGTGATGGTGACCGGCTGATCGTTGCGCCGCAGCACCTGCAGGTCCTGAGCACGCAAGATGCCGAGCGCGCTGTCCGCCACCGCCTCAAAATCGCAATCCTTGCCGCGGAAAATGTAATCGCGGATGCCGATGAAGGTAAAGTTGCCGGCGATCAGCCACTGCAGGAACTGGATCGCCTCCGCGATTTCGTCCACTGGGATAGGCGGCGGATTGCTCTTCAGGTCGGCAACGATGTCGGAGACCCGATGCAGCATCGGCCGCCAGTCCTGCACGGCCAAGCGCACCTGGCTGAGCACTTGCTCGATCGCCTGCACGATCTCGGTACGTTTAGCCTCATCGCCAATAGGCGCGACATGGATCTGCATGACGCTCTCACGCAGCGCGCCTTCACCGACGGACGCCGCTCCCGCGAAGCCGGCAAGATGGCCTTCCGCATCGCGCTGAACCGTGAAAACCGGATGCACGACCAGCCGAATATCCAGGCCGCGTTCGGTGAGCTCGGCCATGACCGAGTCCACGAGGAAGGGCATGTCGTCGGTGACGATCTCGATCACCGATATCGGCCGCACCCGGCTGTCCGGCTCGATTTCCTGCAAGGTGGCGAAATGGATTTTCGGCGCGCCTGGCCGCCGCGTCTGCAGGAAGGTCCAGGTTTCCTTGCCGAGCTGGGCCAGCGTCTTGGGCTCGTAGCCCGTCAGGTCGTCCGCGACGGCACGCCCGTATAGCTCCGATAGGAAGTTCTTCGGAATGTTCGGGTCGAAACTGGCAAGCAAGTCGTTCGCCCGCTCGATCAGCCGGCGCGCTGCATTTTCCTCTTCGGTGCCTAGCAGACCCTCAACGGACATGGGGAAGTCCAAACGGTGGAGGTATCCGGGGGACGTCGTCGCAAGTTTCGCCCATTGCCGGCAAGGCGTCGAGGGCGGCTGTCCAGATTACCTTCCGGCATATGGCATCCGCACGAAAGCTGGGGCATACCGGGCCATGGCCACAACCCACATTATCCGCCTGCTCGTTGGCGCCTTTGCCGTATTAGCCCCTGCCGCAGGCACCGGTCAGCCCGCGCCGCATCTCTTCCAGGATGTCGCACCGGCGCAGCCGGTTGTTGCGCGCAACGGGATGGTCGCGAGCCAGGACGCGCGTTCCACCCGCATTGGCGTCGAGATGCTGAAGAAAGGCGGCAATGCCATAGACGCCGCGGTTGCAGTCGGTTTTGCCATGGCGGTGAGCTACCCGCGCGCCGGAAATATCGGCGGCGGCGGCTTCATGGTGATCCATCGCGCCAGAGGCGAGCCAATCGCCATCGATTATCGCGAGACAGCACCTCGGGCGATCAACCGCGACAGCTTTCTTGATGCCGACGGCAATGCCGATCCAACGAAATCGCTGGAGTCCGCGCTCGCGGTCGGCGTGCCCGGCACGGTCGCGGGGCTGGCGCTCGCGCATGAGAAATTCGGCTCCGGCAAATTGAGCCTGGCGGAACTGATCGCGCCCGCCATTGCGCTGGCGCGTGACGGCATTCCGCTGGAAGACGACACTGCAGCCTCGCTGCCGAGTGTACGAGGCAAGCTGGCGCGCTGGCCCGCGTCGGTGAAGATTTTCTTTAAGCCCGATGGCACGCTGCTTGGTCCCGGCGACCGCCTGGTGCAGACCGATCTCGCCGACACACTGGAAGCGATCGCGCGCAAGGGACCCCGCGCCTTTTACGAAGGCGCCACGGCGGAGAAACTCGTCGACGCGTTGCGCGCCGCCGGTGGCGTGATGACGCTCGATGACCTGCGGACCTACCGCGCCGTGTTGCGCACGCCGCTGCGCGGCAGCTATCGCGGTTTTGATATCGTGTCGATGCCGCCGCCCTCTTCCGGTGGCGTGCATCTGATCGAGATGCTCAACATCCTGGAAGGTTACGACCTGCGCGCGATCGCTGCCGACCGCGGCGCGGTTGCCCATCTCATGATCGAAGCGATGAAGCGCGCCTATGCCGATCGCGCAATCTTCTTGGGCGATCCCGATTTAGTGAAAGTGCCGGTCGCGGGCCTCACCTCGAAATCCTACGCCGCCGCATTGCGGGCTCAGATCGATCCCGCACGCGCGCGCGCTTCCGCCGATATCCGTGCCGGCGAACCCGCGCCGCGCGAGGGCGACAACACCACGCACTTTTCGGTGATCGACCGCGAGGGTAATGCCGTGTCGAACACCTACACGCTTAATCTCAGCTACGGCCTCGGCATGATCGCCGAAGGCACCGGCATCCTCCTCAACAACGAGCTCGACGACTTCGCTTCCAAGCCGATGGCCCCGAATGCCTATGGTCTTGTCGGCACCGACGCCAACGCCCCCGGTCCGGGCAAACGCCCGCTGTCATCGATGACACCGACGATCGTGCTGAAAGACGGCAAGCCGTTCCTGATCACTGGCTCGCCCGGCGGCAGCCGCATCATCACCACCGTGCTGCAGATCGTCACCAATGTGATCGACCGCGGCATGCCGCTCGCGCAAGCCGTCAGCGCCCCGCGCCTGCACCATCAATGGCTGCCGGATGAGGTGGTGGCGGAGCCGGGCGTTACATCCGATCTCATTGCGGCACTGCAGGCGCGCGGGCATCGCGTCGTGGTCGGCCGCAATGCCACCTCAGCCAACTCGATCGCCGCTACCACAAATGGTTTTGCAGGCGTCGCGGACACGCGCACGCGCGGTGCTCTGGCGGCGGGATATTAGGTTGGAGGATCAGGTCGGGCGGCGAGGCCGTGCTTCGGCAATCCGCCTATTTCCGTTGCCGCTCGTTATCAGGCGGATGGGCAAAACGGAGGAAAGCTCCGGCAAGAAGATTTTCGCCACAGGCACCGAGCCGCCGGCTTTCGGCTGAATTTCCGCAACCATCTTGGCGGAGACAAACACAGGTCCGCGGGTCATGCCGGGCGATCCTCTACGCACAAAATTTGAACGGGGGCATGGGATAAGCTGCCCCACGCTGGCGGTCAAGCGAAGTCTGTTAATGCGCTAATTTACGGTAGTTTTGATGCTTCTCAAGGCCATTCCCAGTGCAGGATCGGCTGCCACGAAGCCGGCAACAGGCCGCCTACCGCATCCACGCTGATCGACAGGGCAAGCGCTCCCAGCAGTGACACGACGGTTCCCACGATCATCTGACCGCCGAAGACCTCATGATGCGGATTTAGGAGTCGGCTGAAATAAAGCCGGAACAGAAGCGACAGCCGGCCGATGGGCGAGACCACGGTTACGGGCGCAATCGCCATGGCCATGTACAGGAACATCTGCGAGAGGCAGACCAGGAAGCCGGAGAGCGTGAACCACTTCGCGGATTCCCACTTCATCTTTCGCAGATGGCTCAGGCTTCCGGGCAAAATCAGGAACAGTGTCAACACGACGGTTGCGGCAAGGTAAGCGATCAGCCCGCCGGGGATGGCGGCTCCGAGACCTTTTCCTTCCAGGGCTAGCCGGATCAGGATCGGACTCGAGCCATATCCGGTGGCGGAGAGCATGCTGAAGATGATCCCTTCGGTATATTTCGGCTTGAACGGCGGCGGCTTGATCTATGCTGTCGGGGGCTGCGGCGACAGCGGCGGCCGCGGACTTTTGCGACCTGGGCTTTGTGTCGGAGCGCATCGCGAAATAAGGACCCAGCAGCACCAACCCAATGCCCAAGATGCGCAGCGGCGTCAGCGTCTCGCCGAGCACCAGCATCGCAAGTCCAAGCGAGACGACGAGGTTTACCTGCTGCAGCGGCGCGGTGAGATTGGTGCCAATCGCCTGCGTCGCGCGGTAATTGCAGTAGCGGCCCCAGAGGAAGTGCACGACCCCGGAAGCTGACAGGATCAGCACGGCGTCGAAGGAAAAATCGGTGATCAGCGCGAGCGTGCCGCTTAGCAAGGCTGCAATGAAAAACAGCGGCACCCCGATCGGCACCGTGATGGCCATGGCTTGCGCCACCGAACCGGTGAGCACGCCGCGCCGCAGGCTTGCATTGTTGAACGCAAAGGTAGCCGCCGACAAAAGCGCGAGAAAACCTGCAAGCACGCGGTTAGACCTTCAGAGACCGGATCAGGAAGAAAGAGGTACGCGGGCAGCCGCAAAGCCAAAGCCTGCAGAGAACGGTTGCGATGCCTTGGGCGAGCGTCAGTTCGCGCATGGGATCAGTCTAAGCCAAACTGGAGCGGGCGAAGGGATTCGAACCCTCGACCCCGACCTTGGCAAGGTCGTGCTCTACCCCTGAGCTACACCCGCATCCGTTGGCGACAGCAACCGTGTGGGTCACGTTGGCTGCCAGGGCCTGCTATGCCAAAAGGGGCACGCATTTGCAACCTTGCTGCCCAGGAACCGCAGTCGCCGCTGAGAAGCCCATGCCCGCCAGCCCCGAAGACCTATTTGCCTATCTCGACCGGCTTGGAATCAAGCATTCCACCGTCAGCCACCCGCCCCTGTTTACGGTTGAGCAGTCGCAGGCGCTGCGCGGGCAAATTCCCGGCGGCCATACCAAAAACCTTTTCCTGAAGGACAAGAAGGACGCGCTCTTCCTCGTGGTCGCGCTGGAAGACGCCCGGATCGACCTGAAAGGCCTGCATCGGCTGCTGGGCGCCACCGGCCGCTTTTCCTTCGGCTCCGCGAATCTGCTGCAGGAGGTCTGGGGCGTTGCGCCCGGCGCGGTGACGCCCTTCGGCGCGCTCAACGACACGGCAGGCCGCGTGACCGTGGTGCTGGATTCCGACCTGATGCGCCATGCGGTGGTGAATGCCCATCCGCTGGTGAATACCCACACCACAAGCCTTGCCTCGGAAGATTTGATAAAGTTCCTGGAGGCGACCGGACATCAACCCCGGATCACGGCGGTGACGGGCGAAGCCCCGGCATTGTCCGAATGACGATCTGATTGCATTCCCGCCGTCGGTTACCCATTTATTCAGGTGAATTTTCGCGGACGAGTGAGGACAAATGGTGCAGATTGGCGGGACGACGATGACGGCTGACGCGCTGGTCACGGACACGACCACGCAAACTTTCGTCAAAGACGTCATAGAAGCATCCAAGCAGCAGCCGGTGCTTGTGGACTTCTGGGCACCCTGGTGCGGGCCCTGCAAACAGCTCACGCCAATCCTCGAAAAGGTCGTGCGCGCCGCCAAGGGCAAGGTGAAGCTGGTCAAGATGAATATCGACGAGCACCCGGCTATCCCCGGCCAGATGGGAATCCAGTCGATTCCCGCGGTGATTGCTTTCTCCAACGGTCAGCCGGTCGACGGGTTCATGGGCGCCTTGCCGGAAAGCCAGGTATCGGACTTCATCAAGCGTCTGGTGAAGGAGCCGATCGAGGCCGACGACAGCGCGGAGGCATTGAAGACTGCCGAAGAAGTCCTGGCGCATGGCGATGCCACCACAGCGGCCAGCATCTTTGCAGAGATCGCAGCGGCGGAGCCGGAGAATGTCGCCGCGGTGGCTGGGATGGTGCGCGCCTATGTGAAAGCGGGAGAGATCGACCAGGCCAAGCAGACGCTGGCGCTGATCCCGCAAGCCAAGCAAAATGATTCCGCGGTGGCCACGGCGCGCGCGGCGTTGGAATTAGCCGAACAAGCCAAGGCGGTCGGCCCGATTGGCGAGCTCGAACAGAAAGTCGCCGCTAATCCGGCCGATCATCAGGCACGTTTCGATCTGGCGGTCGCTCTGAATGCCAAAGGCAGGCGCGAAGAAGCGGCCGAGCATTTGCTGACGATCGTCAGGCGCGACCGCAAATGGAATGACGATGCCGCTCGCAAGCAACTCGTGCAATTCTTCGATGCCTGGGGATTTGTCGATCCGGCAGCGGTGGAAGGCCGCAAGAAGCTGTCGTCGATCTTGTTCTCCTAAGCAGTAACGGCGGAGCGGATGCGATGCCGATGAACGCAGAATATCGCGGACCCGAAGATCTTCCCGAGGTTATCCCGGTCTTCCCCCTGCCCGGCGCCCTGCTGCTGCCGCGCGGTCAGCTTCCGCTCAATATCTTCGAGCCGCGCTATCTCTCCATGGTCGATGACTCGCTGCGCGACGGTCATCGGTTGATCGGTATGATCCAGCCGGACGAGGCGCACCCGGTGAACGAGGAGAGGCCGCATCTTTACAAGATCGGCTGCGCCGGCCGCATCACGCAGATTGCGGAAACCGGCGACGGCCGTTACGTGCTGCAACTCACCGGCGTCGCACGCTTCCGCGTGCGGGAAGAATTGGCCGACGAGCTCACTTACCGGCGCTGCAAGGTCTCCTATGAACCCTTCATCGACGACTTCATCCCGCGCAAGGGCGAGGAAGAGGTCGACCGCGAAGAACTGCTCAGGGCCCTCACGGCATTCTTAAAAGCAAACAATCTGAAGGCCGACTGGGAAGGCATCGAAAAGGCCCCCAACGAAGCGCTGGTCAATGCGCTGGCGATGATGTCGCCCTATGGAGCGGCGGAGAAGCAGGCGTTGCTCGAGGCGCCGGACCTCAAAACCCGCGCCGAGGTGCTGGTGGCGCTCACCGAGATCGAGCTGGCCAAAACCGGATTCATCGGACGAAACTCCATTGCAATAACGAGAGGAAAGTCATGAACACTCCTGCGTCCGACCGCCCGCTGGGCAGCATCGACCCCAAGCTCTTGGAGATTTTGGTCTGCCCGCTGACCAAGACCACGCTGGAATATGACGCGGAAAAGCAGGAGCTGATCTCCCGCGCGGCCAAGTTGGCCTATCCGATCCGTGACGGCATCCCCATCATGTTGCCGGAGGAAGCACGCCAAGCTGGAGGGGTTGAGCGCCTTAAAAAAAGCCCCGGGCAGACCGGGGCTAAAAAGGCGGGGTCAGAATGGGGGTCTGCCCGCGGGCATTGGACCTTCTGTCCATGACAGGCATGCGACAGTTTTAGGCATATCCACACGGCAAAGCAGGCCGCGCGATGCTGAAAGATCTGAGGACGCAAGAACTCGTCCGTTACAGCGCCTCACCTCTTAACAATCGCGGCACGTCGCCAACCAACCCCGCGGCTTCACGGATGAAGAGCTGCTTGAGTGCCGGCGCGCGATCGACCAGGCCCATGCCGACATCGCGGACCGCGCGCAAGATTTCCGAGCGATTGGAGAACAGGCGGTTGAGGCCGTCAGTCGCGATCCCCATGGCCATGGTGTCGAACCGCCGCCAGCGCTGATAGTGATCGAGCACGCCAGCGCCGCCGGGATCGAGGCCAAGCCGCGCGGCATCGACGATCGCCTCCGCCAACGCCGCGATATCCTTCAAACCCATGTTCAAGCCCTGCCCTGCAATCGGGTGGATGACATGGGCAGCATCGCCGACCAGCGCTATTCGCTCGGCAATGAACGAGCGCGCGACCGCCAGCCCGAGTGGAAAAGCACGGCGCGGGCCTTCGGCTTTGATCTCGCCGAGATGCAGACCGAAGCGCCGTTCCAGCTCGGCGTGAAATTCCTCATCGTTGAGCGCGATGATGCGTTCGGCCTCGCGTGTCTCTTCCGTCCAGACCAACGACGACCGGCGCCCCTTCAGCGGCAAGATCGCGAAAGGCCCCGCGGGAAGGAAATGCTCTTCGGCGCGACCGTGGTGATCGCGCTCATGCGCCACCGTCGTGACGATACCGGATTGTCCATAGTCCCATCCATGGGTGGTGATGCCGGCGTGCTCGCGGATCGCCGAGCGTGCTCCGTCGGCGCCAACCAGCAGGCGCGCTGAAACAGTCACGCCATCGGAAAGCGCGACCTCGATGTGATGCGACGATGACGAGGGAACGGAGAAGTCGGTCACGCGCGCGGCTCGCAAGTCGACGCCGGTCTCCTGCGCCTTTTCCATCAGCGCGCACATCAATGGTCCATTCTCGATCATGTGAGCGAAAGGCTCGTCCTGCGCGACCTCGCCGCCGAAGGAAAGAAAAGCCGGCCGCACGGCATCCTCCAGCCGGCTGTCGGTCACCACCATGTCGAGGATCGGCTGCGCTTCGTCCGCCACCTGTTCCCACACGCCGATGGTCTGAAACAGGCGTCGGGCCGCAGCGGCGATAGCGGAGGCGCGGGTGTCCGCCATGTGGCCGCGCGCAAAAGCCGGATCGGCAATCGTCACCGCGAAGTTTTCGCCCAGTGCCTGGCGCAAAGCGATGCCGAGCGCGAGGCCGGCGAAGCCGCCGCCCCCGATCAGCACATCCTTTCGTTGCCTATCGCTCCGCGTCATTCTGCGTTCAATATAGGACCATTCACTCGTGTCCCAAATCCGAAGTTCGCTTGGACTTGCGGCAGCTTTGGGAGCGAACTTCGGATTTGAAGGGACACTAGCAAATTTTGCATCTAGTGTCGTTTGGTTCAGAAATTCGCTTGAATGACTCGCGGCAAAAAATGAAGCGAATTTCTTAACCACGACACTAGCGGCGCGAAGAAGGCGCCCGTATTGGCGAGCCCCCGCATGTCCGCCGTCCAGGACCTTCTCGTTCTTCTCGATCTTGAACAGCTCGAAATGAACATGTTTCGGGGCCGCTCGCCGGAGACCACGTGGCAGCGGGTATTTGGCGGCCAAGTGATCGGCCAGGCGCTGGTCGCAGCCTGTCGTACCGTGGACGGCAGGCCTCCGCATTCGCTGCATGCCTATTTCCTGCTGCCAGGCGATCCGAAAGTGCCGCTTGTCTACGAGGTCGACCGGCTGCGCGACGGCAAGAGCTTTTCCACCCGGCGGGTAATCGCGATCCAGCACGGCCGTCCGATTTTTTCCATGGCCGCGTCATTTCATTCCGACGAGGAAGGGTTCGATCATCAGGCCAAGATGCCGAAGGTGCCAGGACCGGACGCGCTGCCGAACGAATCCGAAGTCAAACAGAACTTCATGCAGATGATGCCGGATCCGGTGCGCCGTTATTTTGAACGCGAGCGGCCGATCGAGCTGCGGCCGGTGGAATTCGAGCGCTACCTCGGCAAGAAATTTGACGATGCGCGCTTCAATGTCTGGATCCGCGCCACCGGGCAGCTGCCGGACGATCCCGCGATCCACCGCTGCGTACTGGCTTACGCGAGCGACATGACCCTGCTCGACTCCTCCTTGGTGCCGCATGGCCACTCGGTGTTCGAGAAGGAGATTATGGCCGCGAGCCTCGATCACGCGCTGTGGATTCATCGGCCTTTCCGCGCCGACGAATGGCTGCTCTATGCGCAGGACAGCCCCAACCTGCGCGGCGGGCGGGGCTTTTCCCGCGGCCTCATCTTCAGCCAAACGGGGCAGCTGATAGCCTCCGTGGCACAGGAAGGCCTCATCCGCTTGCGGCGGGCGACGGGACAATTGCCCACAGCCTGAGCGCCGCGACGCGAAAGCGGGCATTTTTCTGCGGATAATTTAAGCAGATTGCTGCCGTTTCGGGCAGCGCGGACCGCGCTTACGCCGTCTTCCGAGACGGCGAAAGTTAAGGTTGGTCAACTCCTTACAGCGCAGAACCGGTCCCGGCACGAAGTTTGAAGAGAGGCAGCAGCGTCGCCGGGACGCTGGGCCCGAACCTGCACGGTTCGCCGGCCTTCGCTATCGTTTGGCCGGCGACAAAAAGGAGAGCCGGCCATGCAGCTCATTATTGCGATCATCAAACCTTTCAAACTAGACGAAGTGCGCGATGCGCTCACCGCCATCGGCGTGCACGGAATGACCATTTCCGAGGTCAAAGGCTATGGCCGGCAGAAGGGCCACACGGAAATATATCGCGGCGCTGAATACGCCGTGCATTTCCTGCCCAAAGTGCGCATCGAGGTAGCGGTTCCGGACGAGCAGGCCGACCGCGTCATCGACGCCATCACCGCCTCGGCGAAAACGGGACAGATCGGCGACGGAAAAATTTTCGTCACCAATATCTCGCGCGCGGTCCGCATTCGCACCGGTGAGACCAACAACGACGCGTTGTAGGCAAACAATCAGTTCATTGGGGGAGACATCAAATGACGATACGGGCGTCTCGCATCGCGATCGCGTTGGCGATCGCTGCCATCGCCGGAAGCTTGGCGGCATCGCCAGCCTTCGCGCAGGAATCGAAGATCGACGGAGCCGATACGGCCTGGATGATTGTCGCGACGGGACTGGTGCTGATGATGACGCTTCCCGGCCTGGCATTGTTCTACGCCGGCATGGTGCGCAAGAAGAACGTGTTGGCCACGCTGGCGCAAAGCCTGGCGGCCGCGGGCGTCTGTTCGCTGCTCTGGTTTGCGGTGGCTTATTCGCTGGCTTTCAGCGGCGATGGTCCGGTGATCGGCACCTTTGATCGGGTATTTCTCAACGGCATCGGCATGGATACGACGCATCCGGCCGCAGCCACCATTCCGGAAATCCTGTTTGTCCTCTATCAAATGACCTTTGCGGTGATCACCGTCGCCCTGGTGGCCGGATCGGTGGCCGACCGTATGCGCTTCGGCGCCTTCATCTGGTTCGCGGTCGGCTGGTTGCTGCTGGTCTATGTTCCGCTCGCGCATTGGGTGTGGGGTGGCGGGTTCCTGCAGACGGCGGGCCTCTTGGATTTCGCCGGCGGCACTGTCGTGCATCTCAACGCGGGCGTAGCGGGTCTCGTCGCGGCTTACGTCCTCGGAGCGCGGCGCGGCTACGGCTCGGAGAATCTCGCGCCCTACGACCTGTCGCTGGCGGTGATAGGCGCCAGTCTGCTCTGGGTCGGGTGGTTTGGCTTCAACGGCGGCTCGGCGCTCGGTGCAAATTCCCGCGCGGTCTTCGCTATCGCCGCCACGCATCTCGCCGCCTGCGCGGGTGCGCTCACCTGGATGTTCCTGGAGTGGTGGACGCGCGGCAAGCCGTCGGTGCTCGGCATGATCTCCGGCGTCATCGCGGGGCTGGGCACGATTACGCCGGCTTCGGGCTTCGTGTTGCCATGGCACGGCGCAGTGATCGGCGTCATCGCAGGCGGCTTCTGCTTCTGGGCCTGCACCAAGCTGAAGCAGAAGCTTGGCTATGACGATTTGCTTGACGTGTTTGGTGTCCACGGCGTCGGTGGATTCATCGGCACCCTGCTCACCGGCGTCTTCGCCGTCGGCGCGATTTCCGCCACCGCGGATTCACCGGGAGGATTGCCGGGTTTGCTGGAAGGCAATCCGGGCCAGGTGCTGACGCAGGCTTATGGCGTGGCTGTAACGATCGTTTGGGCCGGCGCCATTACCTGGGGCTTGCTGCGGGTGATTGATCTGTTTTCGCCGCTGCGGGTCACGCAGCAGCAGGAGATCGAAGGCCTCGACATCAGCCAGCACGGTGAATCCTTGCAATAGGCCTCCCCTTTTTCCAGCAAATTCCCATCGCGCCCGGTTCGAAACCGGGCGCGATGCATTTTGCCTAAGCGATAAGCAGTCGTTAATCGGCGGTTAAGAATTGCCCAAGGATTGGGCGGGGTTTGCCCGCTTTTGTGCGCTGCCGAGTTCCGGGGTTCCCGCGCACGGACGCGCCAAGTCAAGTCTTTCAACAAGCGCAAGTGCTTAGCGCCAAATCCGCGGAGTGGCACGGGGCTTGATTAGGAGAGCCCAGCATTGTCCGCGGATGCCTCTTTTCCGCGTTCCAAGCTCAGCTGAGTTGCCTGGCTGTATCAGGCAGTACGAGCGCAGGGGGGTTCAAACCCATGAAAATTGTCATGGCCATTATCAAGCCATTCAAGCTCGACGACGTCCGCGACGCTCTCACGTCCATCGGTGTGCACGGCATGACGGTCACCGAAGTGAAGGGCTATGGCCGTCAGAAGGGCCATACTGAAATCTATCGCGGCGCCGAATATTCCGTGAGCTTCCTGCCGAAGCTCAAAATTGAAGTCGCGGTCGGATCCGAACAAGTCGACAACGTCGTCGAAGCGATCACCACGGCGGCGAAAACCGGTCAGATCGGCGACGGCAAAATCTTCATTCTCGGTCTTGAACACGCCGTGCGCATCCGCACCGGCGAAACCGATGCCGCGGCTCTTTGATCCCGCCCCATAACGCCAATAGGAGTTCGGACAATGACGTTGAAGCTTAACTACCGTGCGGGACTGGGGCTGGCTGCTCTCGCCGCCGGTGTCCTGCTGTCGGACATGGCGCTTGCGCAGGACGCGCCTGCCGCCGCGCCTGCCGCCCCCACATTCAACAAAGGCGACAACACCTGGATGCTCGTCTCCACGGTGCTTGTTCTGTTGATGACCATTCCCGGCCTCGCCCTGTTCTACGGCGGTCTGGTGCGTGCCAAGAACATGCTCTCGGTGCTGGCGCAGGTTTTCTACATCGTATGTATCGTCGTACTGATCTGGGTTCTTTATGGCTACAGCCTCGCCTTCACCGGCGGCTCCGCCTTTATCGGCGGGTTGTCGAAAGCTTTCCTGATGGGCGTGACGCCTGACTCGCAGGCCGCGACCTTCTCTGTCGGCGTGACCATCAACGAGTTCATCTACATCGCTTTCCAGATGACTTTCGCGGCCATCACCCCTGCGCTGATCATCGGCGCCTTCGCCGAACGCATCAAGTTCTCGGCGGTTGCGCTGTTCATCCCATTGTGGGTGACCTTCATCTACTTCCCGATAGCGCATATGGTTTGGTATTGGGCCGGGCCCGATGCCATCGATACGGCTGCAAAGGCCCTTGCTGCTGCTGCGGATCCGGCTGCCAAGGTCGCTGCGCAGGAGGCGCTCGATGCGGTCATGGCGGACGCTGGCCTTGTGTTCCAGTGGGGCGCCATCGACTTCGCGGGCGGCACGGTCGTGCACATCAACGCTGGCATTGCCGGCCTCGTTGGTGCGCTGGTGATCGGCAAGCGCATTGGTTACGGCAAGGAGCTGATGGCTCCGCACTCGCTGACCATGTCCATGATCGGTGCCTCGCTGCTCTGGGTCGGCTGGTTCGGCTTCAACGCCGGCTCCAACCTTGAAGCCACCGGCGGCGCGGCGCTTGCGATGATCAACACCTTCGTGGCCACCGCAGCGGCGGCCCTGTCCTGGATGTTCGTCGAATGGGCGGCCAAGGGTAAGCCTTCGTTGCTCGGCGCATTGTCAGGCTGCGTTGCTGGTCTGGTAGCGGTGACGCCAGCAGCCGGTTTCTCCGGACCGATGGGCGCGATCGTGCTCGGACTGATCGCAGGTGCGGTGTGCTTCTTCTTCTGCACCACGGTGAAGAACGCGCTCGGATATGACGACTCGCTCGACGTGTTCGGCGTGCACTGCATCGGCGGCATCATTGGCGCCCTGCTTACCGGCATCCTGGTAAATCCAGCGCTCGGTGGCGCGGGCATCATGGACTACACCGTCGGCAAGATCGCCGACTATGACCTCGTCACTCAGGTGATCGCGCAGATCAAAGCTGTGCTGACGACTCTGGTCTGGTCGGGAGTCGGATCCTTCATCCTGTTCAAGGTCGTGGATCTGCTGGTCGGGCTTCGCGTCACCGTCGAGGAAGAGCGCGAAGGCCTCGACATCTCCGAGCACGGAGAGCGCGCCTATACGATGTAAGAGCTACGGTTCGGGGCGGCTTCCCGGCGCCGCCCCTTGCCGTCGAGAGGCCTCGGCTCACGCCGGGGCCTCTTGCTTTTTGCGCCCCGCTTTGCCGATGGTTAATCGTGGCTTAACCCGCCCCGCCTATGCTGGCTTTTCGCGGCCGGGGCCCTGTTCCAGTGTTCGTTGCGATGACCAAGCCAGACGTGTCCGTTTTGCCCGCGTCCGGGCCGCCCGACGCACGCTCGCCCTTTGCGCGGCTCAACGAGCTGTTGGCCGATGTGAAGCCGGGCAAGCCACCGATCGCCCTGTCTGTGGGCGAGCCGCAACACCCCATTCCGAATTTCGTGGGTCCGGTGCTGGCCGCGCATCTGCCTGACTTCGGGCGCTATCCGGCCAACCGCGGCATCGATCCTTTTCTCGCAACGGCCGCAGCCTGGCTCGGGCGTCGCTTTAAGCTCAACCGCCCGGTTGATCCGCATAGCGAAGTGCTCGTGCTCAACGGCACGCGCGAGGGGCTTTTTCTTGGAGCGATCACCGCCAGGCAATGGGTCGGCAAGCGCAGCGGCCGCCCGGCGATCCTCATTCCCAATCCGTTTTATGCCGCTTATGCCGCGGGCGCGATGGCGGCGGACTGCGAAGCAGTCTACCTGCCGACGACAAAGGAAACCAGTTTCCTCCCTGACCTCGATGCGCTCTCCGACGAGTTGCTTTCGCGCACGGTCGCCTTCTATCTCGCTTCGCCGTCTAATCCGCAAGGCGCGGTGGCGGATATGAAATATCTGACGCGGCTCTGCACGCTGGCGCGTCGCTTCGGCTTCTTGATCTTCGCCGACGAATGCTATTGCGAGATCTATGGCAGCCGCGCGCCCGCAGGAATGCTGGAAGCGGCAGGCTCGGACTTTGCCAATGTGGTGGTGTTCCATTCGCTATCGAAACGCTCGAGCATGCCCGGCTTGCGCGTCGGTTTCTGCGCCGGCGACCGGCGTTTCCTTGCCCGCTTCATCGAGTTGCGCAACGTCGCTGCGCCGCAGGTGCCGGTGCCCGCGCAGCATGTCGCCGTCGCCGCCTATAACGACGAGGAGCACGTGCAGGAAAACCGCCGCCTCTACGCGGAGAAATTCAATCTCGCCGACCAGATCGTCGGTGATCGCTATGGCTATAAACGTCCGGCGGGTGGATTCTTTTTGTGGCTCGATGTTTCCGGCCACGGCGGTGACGAGGCGGTGACGATGAAGCTTTGGCGCGACGCTGGGCTGCGGGTTCTTCCCGGGCGCTATCTCGCGCGCGATCAGGCGGACGGCAGCAATCCCGGCTTGGGTTATATCCGCGTCGCGCTAGTCCACGATAATGCAACCACGGCCGAGGCGCTGCACCGCCTTGTGGCCGTACTAGGCTGACGGGGGCGCGGTTATGTCAGTCATCGAACGCGGTCTCGATAGCCTGGCGGTCATTTCCGACCATTTCAACGACGTGCTGCGCCGGCGCTTTCGCGAACTGGCCGGCCTGGCCCTGATTGCGCTCGCTTTCACCGGCGCGACAGCGCTTGCCACCTGGTCGGTGCAGGACCCGAGCCTGAGCCACGCCACCAATGCCCCGGTGCGCAACATGGTGGGTGTGCAGGGCGCTATCGCCGCTGATTTGCTCATGCAGCTACTTGGCCTTGCATCCATCGTGCTGGTGCTGCTGGTTGCGATCCTCGGCTGGCGGCTGGTCAGCCACCGCCCGCTTTACCGCGAGCGCTGGCGTTTGCTCTTGTGGCTTGTTGCAGCGATCTTCACTGCCGCCTTCGCCTCCTGCCTGCCGCGCACTGCGGCCTGGCCGCTGCCGGCCGGGCTTGGTGGCGTCATCGGTGACGCAGTCCTGCAAGTGCCGGCTTTTTTCTTTGGACCCGTCTCTGGCATGGCACGCCTGATCTTGGCAGGCACCACCGGCGCGCTGGCGTTGACGGCCTTTGCCATTGCCGCGGGCATGTTCTGGCGCGATCCCGATGCCGAGCAAGACGATTACAACGAGCCGGAGGAATATCTCGAGGACGAAGAACGCACTGCGATCTCGCTCGGCTGGCTGGTGCATGGGTTCCTCAGCCTGAAGGCGCGGCTGCGGCTGCTCTTTGTGGAACGCTTGGCACCGTCACCCGCCCGGACGGCTGTGGCGCGGGCGCGGCTTGAGCCGCGCTTCGTCGATCCTGAGGAGCTGGAAGAGGAATTCGAGGAGGAAGCGGACGAGGAAGAAGAGGCGGCGCCCCGCAAGCGCCGGCCGCGCTATGCTCGGGCCACCGGACGCAGAGGCGGCTATGCCTTGCCTTCGCATGATCTGCTGAGCTCTCCGCGCGCTTCCGACCGTTGCAAACTCAGCGCCGGCGAGATCGAGGAGAACGGCAGCATGCTGGAAAGCGTGCTGGCAGATTTCGGCGTGCGCGGTGAGATCATCAATGCGCGACCCGGTCCGGTGGTGACCCTCTACGAGCTCGAGCCGGCGCCCGGCATCAAGTCGTCACGCGTGATTGGGCTTTCGGATGACATCGCGCGCTCCATGAGCAAGCTGTCTGCCCGCGTCGCCGTTGTGCCCGGCCGCAATGCTATCGGCATCGAGCTGCCCAATCCGATGCGCGAGAAGGTTTACCTGCGCGAGTTGCTTGACGACGACGATTACGCCGACACCTCCGCCAAGCTGCCGCTCTGCCTCGGCAAAACCATCGGCGGCGAAAGCGTGATCGTCGACCTGACCCGCATGCCGCATCTGCTCATCGCCGGCACCACCGGCTCCGGCAAATCGGTCGCCATCAACACCATGATCCTGAGCTTGGTCTACCGCTTCAAGCCCGACCAGTGCCGCCTGATCATGGTGGATCCCAAGATGCTCGAGCTCTCGGTCTATGACGGCATTCCGCATCTGCTCACGCCTGTGGTGACCGATCCCAAGAAAGCCGTCGTCGCGCTTAAATGGGCCGTGCGCGAGATGGAAGAGCGCTACAAGAAAATGTCCAAGCTCGGCGTTCGCAACATTGATGGCTATAACGCACGTGTCGCCGAGGCGCAGGCCAGGGGCGAGCGCCTGACTCGCACTGTACACACCGGCTATGACAAGGAATCCGGCGAAGCGATCTATGAGAAGGAAGAGCTGGAGTTGGATACGCTACCCTATCTGGTCGTGATCGTCGACGAGATGGCCGACCTCATGATGGTCGCCGGCAAGGACATTGAAGGGGCGATTCAGCGGCTGGCGCAAATGGCCCGCGCCGCCGGGATCCATGTCATTCTCGCCACCCAACGGCCGTCGGTGGACGTCATCACCGGCACCATCAAGGCTAACTTCCCAACTCGCATCTCCTTCCAGGTCACCTCCAAGATCGACAGCCGCACCATTCTGGGCGAGCAGGGCGCCGAGCAGCTGCTTGGTCAGGGCGACATGCTCTATATGGCGGGCGGCGGGCGCATCAGCCGCGTGCACGGCCCGTTTGTCTCGGATGAAGAAGTCGAGAAAGTGGTGCGTCATCTGAAGTCGCAAGGCGTGCCGCAATATCTCGAAGCCGTCACCGCTGAGGATGACCTTGCCGAGGATGGCGCGGTGTTCGATTCCACCGGCATGGGCGCCGGCGACGCCACCGACCTCTATCAGCAGGCGGTGCAGATCGTGACCCGCGACCGCAAGGCCTCCACCAGCTATATCCAGCGGCGCCTGCAGATCGGCTATAATCGGGCCGCATCCCTGATGGAACGAATGGAACTGGAAGGCGTGGTCGGCCAGGCCAATCATGCCGGCAAGCGCGAAATCCTGGTGGAAGAGCCCTATTGAGTACTGGGCCGGTCACCATTAAGTCGGCACAATGCGGCTAAAGTCGCGAAATCGCCACAGGCGATCGCTAGCGGATGGTATGAAGCGCGAACTGGAGTGGCATATGGCGGCGGTGGGCCGGGCGGCCTTTCTTGCGGCACTGATCTGGACCTCGACGCCAGCACTGGCCTTCGCGCAATCTTGGCCCGCCATGATCGTGGCGCAGGCCGATGCAGCGCGCCCGCAGGCCAAAGGCAATGCCGCGCGTCCGAAGCCGACAACGACGGGGCAAGCCCCCGCGCCAAGCGGCGCCAAGAGCAAAAAGCCCGGGGAGCCGCTTGCGCTTGATGAAAATCAGCGCTCGCTGATCGACCGCGTCAGCCTTTACCTCTCCACGATCAACACTTTGGTTGGCGACTTCGTGCAGGTCGGCCCGGACGGCTCCAAATCCACGGGCCAGTTCTACATCTACAAGCCCGGCCGCGTTCGCTTCGAATACAACCCGCCAAATCCAATTGACATCACTGCCGACGGCCGGCTCGTCTCCGTTCGCAACCGCAACCTTGCTACCCAGGACCTTTTCCCGCTATCGCAGACACCATTGCGTTTCCTTTTGTCGGAGCGCATCGACCTGCGGCGCGAAACTAATATCGTTGGCGTTTACGCCGACGATATCTTCGCCACGATCGTAATCGAGGAGAAGCAGCCGCTGGTCGGCACCAACCGGCTGATGATGATGTTCGATGCGAAGAATTTGCAGCTCAAGCAGTGGACGGTGACCGACGCGCAAGGTTTCGACACCACAGTGGCGGTTTCCAATCTGGATCCATCAACGCGGCCGGACCCGGCGATTTTCACCATCAACACCAGCAGCAACAAGAACTAGCTTCCTTCCCTCGCGCCGCATCCTTCCTGGCGCGCCCGCAAAACGATGCAGCTTTCGATCACGACCTGGAATGTCAATTCGGTGCGCTTTCGCATCAATCTGGTGGCGCGCTTCATCAAGGCTGCCCGCCCCGACGTGCTCTGCCTGCAAGAAACCAAATGCCCCGATGATAAGTTTCCGCTCAAGCGCTTTAAGCGGCTTGGCTATGAGCACGTCGCGCTGAACGGACAGAAGGGCTATCACGGCGTGGTCGTACTCTCCCGTCTGCCGTTCGAATTTTTCAGCATCCAGAATTTCTGCGGCAAGACCGACTGCCGACATATCTCAGCCGTGCTGGGGGAGCGCGCGGGGCTGCGCGATCCGGTGACGGTGCATAATCTCTATGTGCCGGCGGGCGGCGATATTCCCGATCCTGAGGTCAATCCGAAATTCGAACACAAGCTTTCCTTCCTTGACGAGTTGCGCGCATGCACGACGTTGCGCTGTGACGACAAGAACCGGACCATTCTCGTGGGCGACCTCAACGTCGCGCCGCTCGAGCATGACGTCTGGAGTCACAAGCAGATGATCCGCGTCGTGTCACACACGCCAGCGGAATGTGAGAAGCTGATCGATCTTCAGAAGGTCGGCAACTGGTTCGATCCGATGCGGCATTTCATGCCGGAGCCGGAGAAGCTCTATACCTGGTGGAGCTATCGCGCGATGGACAATTGGAAGACGGCCGACCGCGGCCGCCGCCTCGACCACATCTGGACCTCGCCCGCTTTGGCGGACAGCGTTCGGGCCATTAACGTCGCCAAGGAAGCGCGCGGCTGGGCACAACCTTCAGACCATGTACCGGTGACCGTGACGGTTGAGGTGTAAGCAGTTCGTCTGCTGTGCCGCTTACTTCTCGGATTTTACTCCCATGCCCGCGCGCACATTTTCGATCTCGCGCGTCCATTGATCCGTGCGCACCGCCATGGCGTCGCGTAGTTTCCGCGCCGCCTCGGGATAGCCTTCCAACATCTTCAGAAACAATCCGCGCGAAATGCGAATGACCGTCGAAGGTTCGAGTGCGGTGGCAGTAGCGAGCCGCTTGGTCGGCGTGATCATCGCGAGTTCGCCAAGGAGCGCGCCGCGCTCTGCTATAAATTCCTGGGCTTCGCCCTCGGCGCGATGGGCCACCAAGCTGAAGGAACCCTCCTGCACCACATAGGCGGAGTTTGCCGTATCGCCGGTGAAGAACAGCACCTCGCCGGCGTGCACGAAGCGGCTTTCTGACCCGATAGCGAGGATGCGCAGGGCGGCGCGGCCGAGCACGTTGAGTGTCGGCACTCGCTCAAAGAAAACTATGTCGTCCTCAATGGTCACCAAGCCCTACCAGTTTGCTTTGAAAACATGATACGCGCGGCCGTTCTGCTCGCGCATGACCTTAACCGGATTTCGCCACTGCTTTCCGGGATCACCCCGCTTCGTTGCGCATGATCCGATCGGAAATCGGCAACCGCTTTTGCAGGGTCATGCGTTACGGCACGAGTTTATAGCCGCCGACCTCGGTCACCAGGATGGTTGGATTCGCCGCGTCCTTCTCGATCTTCTGCCGGAGGCGATAGATGTGGGTTTCGAGCGTGTGGGTGGTGACGCCGGAATTATAGCCCCAAACATCCTGCAGCAGGGTTTCACGCGACATGGGCGCCTGCCCAGCGCGATAGAGAAAGCGCAGGATTGCGGTTTCCTTCTCGGTGAGGCGGATCTTCTGCCCCTTGGAGTTGAGCAAGACCTTGGAGCTGGGGCGGAAGCTGTAGGGGCCGATGGTGAAGACCGCATCCTCGCTCGCCTCGTGCTGGCGCAGTTGGGCGCGGATGCGCGCCAGCAGCACCGCGAAGCGGAAGGGTTTGGTGACGTAATCGTTGGCGCCGCTTTCCAGCCCGAGAATGGTATCGGAATCGGTGTCGTGGCCAGTCAGCATAATGATCGGCGCCTTGAAGCCGTCCTTGCGCATGATGCGGACGACCTCGCGGCCATCAATATCCGGCAGGCCGACGTCCATGATGACAAGATCGATCTGCTCGGCTTTCGCCGCCTTCACCGCCTCGGTCCCACTATCTACCGGCAGCGCCTCAAATTCGTCATGCAGCGCGATCTGCTCCACCAGCGTTTGGAGCAGATCGGCGTCGTCGTCCACGACCAGGATTTTTCGGGGATTCGGCATCGATAAGGGCCCCAGCCACAGCCTCCTCAAAAGCACCAGCTCTTTGCGGCAAGGCCCGTTCCTGCCGGCCCGCAGCATAAACCGCGACTTAAATCACCTGCGCACAAACCTTTTTACCCGCGAAATCCGGCAAATCTAATTCCGCTTCCAATTAGCATAGCGATGGCTTTTCAAAGTAGAAAGATTTGAGGACAAAAGAGCAAGCGGGAACTAGGCTTTAGGCCCGGCCCTCGAAGATAAGCGCAATTATATGCAGAGCAGCTTCCTCCCAACCGTCTACGTCCGGCGACGGCCAGGGTTCCGATCCCAGGGTTGGCTCATGGCCGGAGGCAGCCAGATTCGGGTTGCTATCGGACGCACCGGCATCCTTGCCAACAAACGCGAAGGGGACGGCAGCACGCCACGCGGCCGTTTTCGGTTGGTGCGGCTGTGGTGGCGGGCCGACCGGACGCCACGGCCCCGTACACTTCTGCCTGTCCGCCGGATTGGTAAACACGACGGCTGGAACGAGGATCCCAAGGACCGTCTGTATAATCACCCAATCCGGGTCCCTGACGGAGCCCCTGGAGATCGTCTTTGGCGGCAGGACCGGCTCTATGACTTCATCATCGAGCTTGACCACAATACCCGCCCGCGGGTGGCTGGCCGCGGCAGCGCCGTATTCATTCACGTGGCGCGGGAAGGATTTAACCCGACCGCCGGCTGCGTGGCGCTGCCCGCGCCGCGGCTGCAAAGATTGCTGGAGCGGGTCGGGCCCAAGACCAGAATCGTGATCGAATGATTGTCCCGGCTGGCAGGCGCGCCAAGAACAAATGATCGGTCATGGCCGGAATCCGGCCATGACAACGCAGACGGCGGGCCGCCGCCCGGCCCAGGATAAAACCTCACCCTTCGCCGATGCCCCAGCGCGTTCCCGCGCGCTCCTGCATCTTGGCGCTGTCCTCGAAGCTCTTCTGCACGGTTTCGACGACGCTCTCTGGTTTCCGGCGCCTGCGTCTTGCGGACTTTCTCGCCGGCGCCTTTCGCGCTTTGGACTTACGGGCGGTCTTTCTCCCGCTTGCTTTGCGGGCCGGCGATTTCCGTTTGGATCTTGTTTTTGCTTTGGTCCGGCTTCTCGTCCTTGTCTTGCGTGCTTTGGCCATGTTGTCCTCCCGTCGCTCTGTCCTCCAGACTACGGCTTCTTGCTGCGATTACAATCAGGCGGCGTGGCTAATTACGCGGTCCAAAAATGGCGCTGCCGACACGGACATGGGTGGCACCGAACTGCACCGCCATCGCGTAATCCGCGCTCATTCCCATCGACAACAATTTTAGACGATTGCGCTGGGCGATTTTCGCGGTCAGGGCAAAATGCGGCGCGGGCGCCTCCTCGATCGGCGGAATGCACATCAGGCCGGAAATCTCCAGCCCATAGTCCTCGCGGCAGGCGCGCAGAAAAGCATCGGCTTCTTCCGGCAGCACGCCGGCCTTCTGTGGTTCGGCACCGGTATTGATTTCGGCGAACAGCAGCGGACGCCGGTTCTGGCGGGTGATCTCTTTTGCCAAAGCCAAGCACAGGCTCGCCCGATCGACGGTATGGATCGCGTCGAACAGCGCCACCGCCTCCTTAGCCTTGTTGGATTGCAGCGGGCCGATCAGGTGCAGCTCGATGTCGGGGTGTGCGGCTTTCAGCGCCGGCCACTTCGCCCTGGCTTCCTGCACCCGGTTTTCGCCGAAGACTTTCTGCCCGGCGGCAATCACCGGCTCGATTGCCTCCGCGTCGAAGGTTTTCGACACCGCGATCAAGGTTACCGGCTGATGAGCGCTGGAGTTCGCCCGCGCGCGCTCAAGCTCCGTTCGCACGGTCAAAAGTCCTGACGCGGAATCCGTTTGCATCATGGGTGCGCCGTCTTAAGCCCGCCGCGGCGCGACAGCAAACAGTAGAACGCGAGCCGCATCAACCGTCGTCGGGCGAAGCGAGCCTTTCCCGCACGCTGCCGGCTATTCTGCCGCCTGCCACTGCTCTATGGCTTCCCGGCTCGTCTTATTCAGATGTACATGGGCGCCGACACGTTCGACCCATTCGCAGGGGATGAAATGATGCCGGCCGCCCGCCTTCGGGTCGGTCTTGGCGAGCTTGATCCGCTCACGGCCTTCCAGCTGATCGACAATACCGACGTGCTTGCCGTCGGAGCCGACCACTTCCATGTGCTCCCTGATCTGCCTGCCGCTGGCCATGGCCGCCTCCATCGATGCGCAGTAAGAACCGGCCCGGGCCAGGGAAGTTCCTGCGACCGGTTGACCATCCGTCGCCTTTCGTATTCCTACAGCCCTCCAGCAAAACGCCTGGAGTCAAAGGCCATTGCCTGCTTCAACGCCGGCGCGGGCGAGCCGCGCTGACGGAAAATTGGGACGAGCACGGCAAGGTCAGCTTTGCCTTTGCCGTAACGCGGATGAGAGAGACAGAAAACCGCCCAAGCGACGGAGCTGACAACCCGGAAGCCGCAACGCCGCCGCGCGGCGTAGCCAAGGCGGTCTCCTGGGACGCGTTGCTCTCGACCTATTTGCCGGCCTTCCTCCTGGCATTGGGCGCCGGCATCGTTTTGCCGGTCATTCCGGCTCTGGCGCAATCCTTCGATGTCAGCTTCGGCCTCGCCAGCGGGGTGGTGACGGCTTTCGTGATCGGAAACCTCGCCGCCACACTGCCGTCGGGATGGCTGATCGACCATTTTGGGCGTCGGCCGGTGATCATCGCGGGGCCGCTGCTCACGGCGGCGACGTCCCTGCTGATCGTCTTCGCCGAGTCATTCACCCAGCTGCTGGTCCTTCGCTTTCTTGCCGGCTGCGCGACGCAGATGTGGCTGATGGGCCGGCTGGCGGCCATTTCGCACGGCGCCGCCGCGGGAGAACGCGGGCGGCAGATCAGCTGGCTGTTTGGCATGGACAGCGTCGGCAGGCTCGCGGGTCCGCTGCTCGGCGGCTTCATTGCCACCGCCTTTGACATACGGGCAGCCTTTCTCGCCTTTGCGGTGCTCGCGCTGATCGCGCTCATTCCCACCTTGCTGTTCGCCGAAGACACGCCGCGTCGCGCGCGCGAAGCAAAGGAAAAGGGGCCGGCATCACGGAAGCTGTCGCTGCGGGAGATCGTGATGCCGCGGCTTCCCTATTTCGGCGTCGCGCTGTTCGCAGGTCTCGCCCGTGGACCGATCTATTCCGGCATGCTCGACCTTTACGCCGCCTTCGCCTATCAGCTCGGCCCCGCGCAACTCGGTTTTCTCGCGACCGGGGCAACCATCATCACCCTGCCGATCTCGTTTGCCGCCGGCTGGATGATGGACCATTTCGGCCGCAAGCGCACGATGGTCCCCGGCTTCGGCGGCGTGACGATTGCGATGGTTGCGCTTGCCATCTGCGCCTTCATACCGCTGTCCTTTGCCTGGTATGTGGCGCTGTTCTTCCTCGCCGTCGCCGCGCAAGCGCTGACCGGCTCATCGATCCAGACGGTCGGCGCCGACGTCGCGCCGCCGGAAGCGCGCGGCATGTTCCTCGGCGTCTGGCGCTTGACGGGCCAGGGCGGAGCCACCTTGAGCCCCATTCTCTTCGCGGTGCTGGCGGAGACTTTGGGCTACGGCTCGTCGTTCGTGTTCGTCGCGGCCTCGGCCGCGGTGGTGGCGTTCCTGCTTATCTTCTACGTCCCGGAGACAAGGACGACGAAGTGAGGTCGGCACTTCCGCCCCGTTGACCCGCGCTCCCCTTTCGTGTTCCTACTCGCCGCACGCTAACCGCCTGAAACGCTTACGATTTAATGGCCATTGACCGCTACAACGCCCGCGAGGCCGAGCCGCGCTGGCAGCGCATTTGGGACGAGCGAGGCATCTTCGCCACCCGGAACGACGACCCGCGCCCGAAATACTACGTGCTGGAGATGTTCCCCTATCCGTCGGGGCGCATCCATATGGGGCATGTGCGCAACTACACCATGGGCGACGTGGTGGCGCGCGCGAAGCGGGCGATGGGCTTTTCCGTGTTGCATCCGATGGGCTGGGACGCCTTCGGCATGCCGGCGGAAAACGCCGCGATGGCGAGCAAGAGCCATCCCAAGACCTGGACCTACGACAACATCGCCACGATGAAGAAGCAGCTCCAGTCGATGGGGCTGTCGCTCGACTGGGCGCGCGAAATCGCGACCTGCGACCCGAGCTATTACAAGCATCAGCAGAAGATGTTTCTCGACTTCCTTAAAGCGGGGCTGGTCGAGCGCAAACAATCGAAGGTGAACTGGGATCCGGTCGACCAGACCGTGCTCGCCAACGAACAGGTGATCGACGGCCGCGGCTGGCGTTCCGGCGCGCCGGTGGAGCAGCGCGAGCTCACGCAGTGGTTCTTCAAGATCAGCGACTATGCGGAAGATTTGCTGACCGCGCTCGATGGGCTCGATCGTTGGCCGGAAAAAGTCCGCGTGATGCAGAAGAACTGGATCGGCCGCTCGGAAGGGTCTGCTGGTCCGCTTCATGCTCGATCCGGCGACGACGCCGAACAACGAAAGCGAACTGGAAATTTTCACCACGCGGCCGGACACTTTGTTTGGTGCGCGCTTTCTTGCCATCTCGCCGGATCATCCGCTGGCGCAAGCGGCCGCAGCAAAGGATTCCGCGCTCGCGGCCTTCATTGCCGAATGCAAACGCATGGGCACCTCACAGGCGGAAATCGATACCGCGGAGAAGCTCGGCTACGATACCGGCATGAAGGCGATCCATCCCTTCGACGACGGATGGAAGCTGCCGGTCTATGTCGCAAACTTCATCCTGATGGAATACGGCACCGGCGCCATCTTTGGCTGCCCGGCGCATGATCAGCGCGACCTTGACTTCGTCAACAGATACGACCTCGGCAATACGCCGGTGGTCTGCCCGCCCGGGCAGGACCCAGAAACTTTCACCATCACCAAGACTGCCTATGACGGCGACGGCACGATGATCAATTCGCGCTTTCTCGACGGCATGAGCATCGAGCAGGCGAAAGAAGAAGTCGCGCGGCGGCTGGAGAAAGAGACGCGCGGCAACCGTCCGGTGGCACAGCGCCAGGTGAATTACCGCCTGCGCGACTGGGGGATTTCGCGCCAGCGCTATTGGGGTTGCCCAATTCCGATCATCCATTGCGAGAAATGCGGCGTCGTACCAGTGCCCGACAAGGATCTGCCGGTGACGCTGCCGGAAGATGTCGAGTTCGACCGCCCGGGTAATCCGCTCGACCGCCATCCGACCTGGAAGCAGGTCGCCTGCCCGCAATGCGGTGGCCCGGCGCGGCGCGAGACCGACACCATGGACACCTTTGTGGACTCGTCCTGGTATTTCGCGCGCTTCACCGATCCGTGGAAAACCGACGCGCCGACCGACCGCAAGGCGGTGGATCGCTGGCTGCCGGTCGATCAATATATCGGCGGCATCGAGCACGCGATTTTGCATTTGCTCTACAGCCGCTTCTTCACCCGCGCGATGAAGAAGGCAGGGCATATCGGACTTGATGAACCATTCGCCGGCCTCTTCACCCAGGGCATGGTGGTGCACGAAACCTATCGCAAGGCGGACGGCAGCTATGCCACGCCGGCCGAGGTGACGATCGAAAGCGCGGGCGAGGCGCGCCGGGCCAAGTTCAACTCGACCGGCGAGCCGGTGGAAATCGGCGCCATCGAAAAAATGTCGAAGTCCAAACGCAACACCGTGGACCCCGACGACATCATCCGCGAATACGGCGCCGACACCGCGCGCTGGTTCATGCTGTCGGATTCGCCGCCGGAGCGTGACGTGATCTGGACCGAAGAAGGCGTGCAGGGCGCCTGGCGCTTTGTGCAGCGGCTGTGGCGGCTGATCAACGAGATCGCCGCGCTATCCGGCCCACAAAGTCGCCCCGCGCAATTTGGCCCGGAGCGCCTGCCGTGCGCAAAGCCGCGCATGGCGCGCTCGCCAAAGTCACCGAAGATATCGAGAAGCTGCGCTTCAACAGCTGCATCGCTCACATCTATGAACTCGCCAACACGCTGAACGACGCCATCGGCGACGTCAGCTCGCCGGCCGCGCTCACGCCCGATCTTACCTGGGCGCTGCGGGAGGCCGCCGACATCATGGTGCAGCTCTTCCATCCGATGATGCCGCATCTCGCCGAGGAATGCTGGGCCACGCTCGGCCACAAGGAGCTGGTGGCCCAGCAAGCCTGGCCCAAGCTGGAAGCGGACCTGCTGGTAGAGGACAGCATCACCCTGCCCGTGCAGGTTAACGGCAGGAAACGGGCTGACGTCACCGTGCCCCGGGATGCTGGAAAATCCGATATTGAGGCTGCCGTTCTGTCTTTGGATGCGGTAAAAAAGGCGCTCGAGGGGAAGCCGCCCAAAAAAGTCATTATCGTCCCGCAAAGGATTGTGAATGTCGTCGCCTAAGGGGGGAAGGAGAATGCTGCGGCTCGCGCCTGTTTTGGCGTTTGCGGCGTTTCTCGGGGGCTGCTTCCAGCCGATGTATGGCCAGCTTTCGCCGACCGCGGGACCGCGTGTGGGCGACTCGCTCAGCTCGGTGCGCGTCACAAACGTAGAAGCGCCGAAAGGCACCGCCGAAGAGCGGCTGGCGGTCGAGCTGCGCAACGAGCTTTTGTTCGGCCTTACCGGCGGCGCGGGCTCTAACGCGCCGACGCATGAACTGACCGTCAAGCTGAGCTCGCAAAGTGCGAAGATCATCGTCGACATCACCACGGCACGGCCCGAGCTGGAAAATTTCGGTCTTGATGCATCTTATAGGCTGACCGACATGGCCACCGGCAAAACCGTCGTGACGGGCACCACCTTCGCTCGCGTCTCCTATGACGTGCCCGGTCAGGTGCAGCGATTTGCCCGGCTGCGCGGGCTGCGCGACGCCGAAACTCGCGCGGCCAAAGTCATCGCCGATAACATCAAGACGCGACTTGCCTCCTACTTCATCGCCGGAACGTAATTAGCTTGTCATCGCCCGCGTTCACGGGGCATGACGAGAAGAAAAATGGTCGCTCTCAAATCAGCCGAGATCGAGAAATTTGTCGCGCGACCGGACGCAGCGCGGCCGGTGGTGCTCGTCTTCGGCGCCGACGCCGGGCTCGTGCGCGAGCGCGCGGAGAAAATCGTCAAAGCTTCGGTCGATAATCCTGACGACCCATTCTCGCTGGTGCGGCTGGAAGGCGACGTCCTGTCGGGCGATGCCGGCCGCCTGGTGGACGAGGCCAACACCATTCCGCTGTTCGGCGGAAAACGCGCGGTTTGGGTAAAAGCCGGCGGCCGCAACATCGCACCTGCGGTGGAAGCATTGCTTGCCTCACCGCCGGCTGATTGCCGTGTGGTGATCGAAGCCGGCGATCTTCGCCGCAGCGCACCTTTGCGCAGTCTGTGCGAGCGCGCCAAGAGCGCTGTTGCTATCCCATGCTATGTCGATGGCGAGCGCGAGATCGCGCGGCTGATCGACGAGGAGATGCAGGCGGCGTCACTGTCGATTGCATCCGACGCGCGCGCCGCATTGCTGCCGCTGCTGGGCGGCGACCGTCAGACCTCGCGCAACGAAATCCGCAAGCTCGCCTTATACGCCCACGGCCAAGACCAGGTCGGATTGGAAGACGTCATCGCAGTGGTATCTGAAGCCTCGGCGCTTGCGCTCGACGGCATTGTCGACGCCATGTTCGCCGGACGCATTGCGGAGGCGGAAAGCCAGTTCGCCAAGGCGCGCGCTGCCGGCACCCCGCCGGGCTCCATCATGTCGGCGATCATGCGGCAGCTTTCATCGCTGCACAAAATGCGTTTGTCGGTTGAGGAGGGCAAAGGCATCGGTCAGGTGATCGAATCGGTACAGCCTGCGATCAACTTCCGCCGCAAGCCGTTGTTTGAAGCTGCGCTGAAAGCATGGACTGCCGAACGGCTCACGCGCGTCATGCAGCAGATTGCAGAGGCCGCGCTGGAAGTGCGGCGTCAGCCGAATCTCGCCGACGCCATCGCGCAGCGCGCGGTGCTTTCCCTTGCCAGCGCGGCGCGGCGCAAAGACTGATACGAACGGCTAGCGCGTGAACACAACCGGAGTGCCGACGTTCACCCGCCCGTAGAGATCCATGATATCTTTGTTGTGCATACGAATGCAGCCCCACGACACAAAGCCACCGACCGAGCCCGGTTTGTTAGTGCCATGGATCGCCAGTTCATTGTCCGCCAGCACAAGTGCGGCAGCGCCCATCGGATTACGCGGCGAGCCTGATTCTATGACGTAATTCGGACGGCCGCGTCTTATCTCGGCGGGCGGCGACCAGGCGGGACGGATGTGCTTGCTGGCGACCGAGGTGCTCCCAAACCATTGCTTGTCGGCGCGGCCCACGCCGACGGTGTAGCGAATGGCGCGGCCTTCCGCGGTGACGAAATATAGCCGTCGCTCGTTGGTCCGCACCACGATTGTGCCAGCACTGCCCTGACCGGAAAACGCGACGGCTTCTCCCGCGCGTACCGGCGCGAGAGGCATGGCGGTCGTGAGCGTCGCCGCAAGAACAAGCGAGAGAAACCGGAATGCATGAAGCATGACTAAGTCGCGTTCCTTACAAATGGTCGGAATTGCGGCAACCAGATTAGCCTGCCTCGCGCCGATACGCCTGGCAGGCGGCATGTTTACCTTAACGCCGCGCGCAGTTGTTGGCACCGCGCCGCGGCGGCCTTCCCAAATTCACGGCGTGGGTCTTGGATTTTTCAGCAACGCCGCGACGGCGGCATCTTATTTCCCTTCCAGCCGGCGAATGACCTCGTCCAGCTGGTGGTAGTCGCGGTATTTCACATGCAGCGTGCCCGCACCCTCGTGATGATCGATGGTAACGGTGAGACCGAGCGCATCGGTCAGGCGCTTCTCCAGCGCGAGCGTATCGGGGTCCTTGCCAAGTGGCGGGCGCGTCTTTCCCCCCTTGGATGGCTTTTTCGATTCTTCGCGCGCCATTGCTTCCACCTGGCGCACATTCAGCCCACGCGCGACGATGTCCTCGGCCAATTGCTCGGCATTGGCTTGCCCGATCAGCATCCGCGCGTGGCCGGCTGAAAGCTTGCCGGCGCGAACATGCGCCTTCACTTTCTCCGGCAGCTTCAACAGCCGCAACGTATTGGCGACGTGGCTGCGACTCTTGCCTACGATCTGCGCGATATCATCCTGGCTGTGCTTGAACTCGGTGACGAGCGAGTCATAGCCCATTGCCTCTTCAATCGCATTGAGATCCGCGCGCTGCACGTTTTCGATGATGGCGAATTCAAGCGATTGTTCATCGCTCGCTTCGATCAGAACCACCGGCACGTCGTGTAGTCCGGCGCGCTGCGCCGCACGCCATCGTCGCTCGCCGGCGATAATCTCGTAAGCGTCATTGGCACCGCGCTGCGCGCGCACCAGGATCGGTTGGATGATGCCGTGCTCGTGCACAGATGCTGCGAGTTCCGCCAATTCGCTTTCAGCAAATGCGCGGCGGGGATTGCGCGGATTCGGCCGCAAAAATTCGATCGGCAAGCGGCGCTGCGCCTTCGCGCGTTCTGTCGATTGCGATTCTTCGCCGACGTCGCCGATCAGCGCAGCAAGGCCGCGCCCGAGCCGCGATCGCGTTGCTTCATCGGCCATCGCACCAACTCCAAAATTTTTCACGGCTCACCTTTTCTTATTAACCGCGCCACGGAATTTCGTACGTGACGCCGCGCTATCCGGCCTTCAGTTCCTTCTCGCGCTGAATGACTTCTGTGGCGAGCCGCAGATAGGCTTCGCTGCCGACGCATTTGAGATCGTAGATGAGCACGGGCTTGCCGTAAGACGGCGCTTCCGAAATGCGAACGTTGCGCGGAATCATCGTATCGTAAACTTTGCGGCCCATGAATTCGCGTACGTCGGCCGCGACCTGACTGGAGAGCTTGTTGCGCGAGTCGTGCATCGTGAGCACGATGCCGTGGATGGTCAGACCGGGGTTGAGCGTGGACCTCACTTGCTCGACCGTCTTGATTAGCTGCGACAAACCTTCGAGCGCGAAGAACTCGCATTGCAGCGGCACGAGGATCGCGTTCGCGGCCGCCATCGCATTGACGGTGAGCAGGTTGAGCGACGGCGGGCAATCAACCAGCACGTAGCTATAGTCGTTGTCTCCGCCGTTGTTCACCGCTGCCAGCGCGGAGCGAAGGCGGAATGCGCGATCGCGTGCAGCACCGATCTCGAGCTCAAGCCCGGAGAGATCAAGCGTGGAGGCAGCGATGTGCAACCGCGGCACCGCGGTCTCCAGGATCGCCTCGCGTATCGGCGCCTGGCCGATCAGCACGTCATAGGTGGAGCAGCGGCGATCGCGCCGGTCTATACCGAGGCCGGTGGATGCGTTGCCCTGCGGATCGAGGTCGACGATCAGAACTTTTTCCCCGATCGCCGCGAGTGCTGTGCCGAGATTAATGGCCGTGGTGGTCTTGCCGACGCCGCCCTTTTGATTGGCGATAGAGAGCACGCGCGGCTGCCGCACGGCCTCGGTCTTCGGGCTGAAGGCGATGACGTCGGCTTGCGACGAATCTTCGGACGCTTCTTTGATGGGGGCGGTTTCCGTGTCCGTCATGGCGACTTCCACATCTAACGGGCTGAGCGGCGCGGCTTGATCGCATTTTTACGCGATTCGAGCCTTTCGACGACAACGATCCGGGCGTGGTCATCCGTCCGGCTCGGCACAAGTTTATATCGAATATTCCAACATTTAGATGCGGCGGTCAATTCGGACGCTATATCTTGGCCCTTCAGGAACAGCCCCCGCGCCCCTCTTTTCAACAGGGGAAAGGTCATGTCCAGGAGCTTCGGCAGGGGTGCAAGGGCCCGGGCGGTGACCACATCGGGTTTGCTGGGGAAAGTGGGGATAAAGTTTTCCACACGCTGGCAATGGATTGTGGCCGGAAGCCTGAGGTCGTCTGCCGCGGCTTGTAAAAACGCGCATTTCTTGGCCGTGCTCTCGACCAGGTGGACCTTTACTCCTGCTCGCTCGACCAACGCACAGGCGAGGACAAGTCCGGGAAAACCCCCGCCCGAACCCAGGTCCACCCATATTTTCGCTTCCGCCGCGAGTTCGAGAAGCTGCAGCGAGTCCGCGATATGGCGGGTCCATACACTTGGGATGGTAGACGCCGCGATCAGGTTTCGCGTCTGCTGCCATTCCAATAGCAGTTCCACCAAACGATCGAGCCGCGCCAATGTTTCACGTGAAACAACAATCAGCTTTAGCGCGCGCGATCGGTCGGCAGCGATCGCTGCGCTTTGATCCGGCGTGTTCAATGTTTGGCGGCGCGTTTGCGCCGGCGCGCGTGGGCGACCAGCAGGGTCAGGGCCGCGGGCGTGATTCCATCGATGCGTCCCGCCTGCCCGATCGTGCGGGGCCGAATAGAGCCGAGCTTTTGGCGCACTTCGTTGGAAAGGCCCGGTAGCGTCGCATAATCGAACTCCGACGGAAGCTCAAAGCCCTCATCGCGCCGATAGGATTCCACGTCGGCCGCCTGGCGCTGCATGTAGACGTCGTATTTGGCTTCGATCTCCAATTGCTGCGCAATGGGCGGTGAAAAGTCGCGCAGCTGCGGCCAGATCTTCGCAACGTGATCGAGCTCGATGGTGGGATAAGCGAGCAGCTCAAAGGCGCTGCGCCGCTGACCGTCTTTATTAAGGGCGAGCCCATGCCGCTCCGCTTCGTTTGGCGTGATCGAGAGCGATTTCGCAAGCGTCCGTGCGGCATCCAATGCCGACCTTTTGGCCGCGTGACGTTTAGCGCGGTGACTGCCGACGCAGCCCATCGCAATCCCCTTGCCGGTGAGCCGCTGATCCGCATTGTCGGCGCGTAACGTGAGACGATACTCCGCGCGCGAGGTGAACATGCGATAGGGTTCGGTGACGCCGCGTGTCACCAGATCGTCGATCATCACACCGAGATAAGCTTCCGCGCGATCGAACACGATCTCAGCGCCCTCGCCTGCCCGCGCCGCCGCATTCAATCCGGCGACCAGGCCCTGCGCGCCGGCTTCCTCATATCCCGTGGTGCCGTTGATCTGCCCGGCAAGGAAAAGCCCCCGCAGACGCTTGGTCTCCAGCGTTGGATGCAGCTCGCGCGGATCGACGTGATCGTATTCGATTGCATAGCCAGGGCGGACCATGGCCGCCCTTTCCAGGCCCGGAATCGTCCTGAGCAGAGCGTGCTGCACCTCTTCCGGCAGTGAGGTCGAGATCCCGTTCGGATAAACCGTGCTGTCTTCGAGCCCCTCCGGCTCGAGAAAAATCTGGTGACCGTCACGCTCGCCGAAACGCACGATCTTGTCCTCGATTGACGGGCAATAACGTGGCCCGCGGCTCGCTATCTGGCCGCTGTACATCGGTGAGCGATGCACATTGGCACGGATGATTTCATGAGTGGCCTCGGTCGTGCGGGTGATCCCGCACTGGATCTGCGGATTGTCGATGCGGTCGGTCAGAACCGAAAATGGTTCGGGAGGCTCGTCGCCAGGCTGCATCTCCACCGCCGACCAATCGATGCTGCGGCCATCAAGCCGTGGCGGGGTTCCGGTTTTCAATCGGCCGAGCGCGAAGCCCAAGCGTTCAAGCGTCAGCGAAAGACCGAGCGCTGGCGCCTCGCCGACGCGGCCCGCCGGGGTCTGCTTTTCTCCGCAGTGGATGAGACCGCGCAAGAAAGTCCCGGTGGTGAGGACGACGGCGCCGGTGGAGAATTCTCGTCCGTCGGCGAGCTTGATCCCGGAAACGCGGTCCTGCGCAATCAGGAGGTCGTCTACTTCGCCCTCAATCACGGTTAGATTTTCGGTTTCGGCAATGGCGTGCTGTATCGCGTCCGCATACAGCTTCCGGTCCGCCTGCGCCCGCGGGCCGCGCACCGCCGGACCTTTGCGACGGTTCAGCACCCGGAATTGAATGCCACCCAAATCCGCGGCACGCCCCATGAGGCCGTCCAAGGCATCGATTTCGCGGACGAGATGACCCTTGCCCAAGCCGCCTATCGCCGGGTTGCACGACATGGCCCCGATGGTTGCGAACCGATGGGTAATGAGGGCCGTGTGGGCGCCCATGCGCGCCGCGGCGGCGGCCGCTTCGGTGCCGGCGTGCCCGCCGCCCACCACAATCACATCGAAACGGCCGTCCATAAGGAGCTCCAATTCGGCACCTTTATCTGAGCGCGAAATCGTGGTCAAAACCGCTGTTTCACGTGAAACAATCACTTGCCGATACAGAAGTCCCGAAAAATCACGTCGAGCACGTCCTCCACGTCGATCTTTCCGGTCAGCCGATCCAAGGCACGGGCCGCCAACCTCAATTCCTCTGCAATAAGCTCTTCCCGACCGCAGCTTTCGGAAAGGGCCCGCGCCAGGGCCAGTTTGGCCACCGTGAGTTGGGTGCGATGCCTTTCGCGTGTTACCAAGCCAGATTCAAGTCCGAAAAACTTTTGAACATATTCCGTAAGTTTCTGGAGCAACTCATCAATCCCAAATCCAGTCGAGGCTGATAAAGAAATGAATTTGGAATCATAAATGAATTGATCTTCACTTTTTTGATACGCAATAAGATCGATCTTGTTTTTGATGACCCAGAGCGGGGGTTCCTCGGCCACTGAGCCAGAAATTGGGAGGCCGCCGCGATCGGCCAATGGGCCACCTCCTGTTACCGAGGACCCGGAAAATGTCGGAAAATCGGTCATTGGCCGACCCGCCTCGGTGACCCAAAGCACCAGGTCTGCGGCGGCGGCGCGCTCCCGGGCGCGGCGCACGCCTTCCTGCTCTATGGGATCCTCGGTCTCCCGCATGCCCGCGGTATCGAGCAGCGTCACGGGATAGCCGCCGAGATCGAGATGGACCTCAATCACGTCGCGTGTCGTCCCGGCGAAGGGAGAAACGATCGCGGCTTCGCGTTTGGCGATCCGGTTGAGCAGTGTGGATTTTCCGGCATTCGGCGGCCCCGCAATGGCGACAACCAGGCCATCGCGCAGGCGTTCGCCACGGCCGGCCTGGGCGAGGGCGCCGGCAATCTCGTTATGCAGCTCACTGGCAATATCGAGGGCAGGGCGGACTAACTCGGCCGGCACGTCGGCTTCATCGGAAAAATCGATCCCCGCCTCCACCAGCGCCAACGCCTTGATCAATCGGCCGCGCCACGTTTCGGCCCGGTCGCCCAACAGACCTTTGAGCTGGCGATAGGCTTGCCGCCGCTGGGCTTCGGTTTCCGCGCCGATCAGATCGGCCAGGCCTTCGAGGGCGGTGAGATCCAGCCGCCCATTCTCGAAGGCGCGGCGAGTGAATTCGCCGGCCTCTGCGGGACGAAATCCGGGCAGACGACCCAAAGCTGCAAGCACGGCTGCGACGACGGCGCGACCGCCATGCAGCTGCAGCTCCGCCATATCTTCGCCGGTCTCGCTGCGGGGAGAGGGGAACCACAAAGCAAGCGCCTCGTCCAGGCTTTCGGCGCTGCCGGGATCGCGCAGCCGCGCAAGCGACGCCTGCCGCGGTTGCGGCAAACGGCCGCTCAAGGCCTCGAGCGCGAGCCGCGCATGCGGGCCGGAAATCCGCACCACCGCGATGGCAGCGGGCGGCCGGCCGGAAGAGAGGGCGAAGATAGTGTCGCGCGTAGGGGACATGCGGTAATTGTCATCCTCTCACCCCTTCCGGCAATCCCATCGAAGCGCCACCTTTTGCAGCACCGTCCTAAAACCCAAAGGTCCGCTCATGCCGTTCTCTATGTCGCAAGCCTCGCTTCCCGCTTTGGAGATCGGGCTCAAGGCGCTGTCCGCGCTTCTCGACAAGGCCGCCGCCTATGCGCTGGCGAAGAAAATCGACCCCGGGGTGCTGCTTAACACGCGGCTCGCCCCTGACATGTTGTCGCTCACCGGCCAGGTGCAGATCGCCACCGACCTTGCGAAGACCGGTGTGTCGCGCCTCGCCGGCGTCGAGCCGCCGCGTTTTGAAGACACCGAGAAGACGCTGGAGCAACTCAAGGAGCGGATCGCAAAGACGGTGTCTTACGTAAAGTCCATTGACGCAACACAGATCGATGCCTCGGCCGAGCGTCAGCTTAACTTTCCCCTCGGTCCGAAGAATAAGGGCGAGATGAAAGCTGCCGATTACCTCAACCACTTCCTGCTGCCGAATTTCTATTTCCACCTGACGACGGCTTACGACATCTTGCGCCATTGTGGCGTCGAGCTCAGCAAGCCCGATTATCTCGGTGCGATTCCGATGAAAATGAGCGCCCGATAGACACGATCGCAATCGCGCAGGTTCCGCAGGTGAGGCGAGGGTGGTCAGGCGTTCAGCGGAGGCGATCACAGTCACGTGAACGTAGGAAAAGGCCGAACTATTCACAGCCCTCGTTAAAGAAACCTCGCTGTGTCAGCGCTTATCTCTCACCTGCATCCGATAACGAAAATGTGCATTTTCCTTTTCCCCGCCTGGAACCATAGTCCCGGTCACAGGTTGTTCCAACAGAGCGGGCGGGTCGCACTCCCCCTACCCCCCAATCCCGTCCCGCTCCTTCCTTTAAGCCCCGCTTCGGCGGGGCTTTTTCTTTAATATGTCCACAATTTTCATGCGCTCGGATGGGAACCTTGCTTTGCGTTTTGCATTTCCCGGCTAAGGGATTTCCCACAAAACCATCACAACACAACGCGATGAAAATCTTGGACGAGTATCGCCGGAACGCCCAGGAATGCCAGCGAATGGCCGAAAATGCCGGCAACGCCGCAGATAAGGCGTCATGGCTGCGCTTGGCCGCCTCCTGGCTTGGTATGATCAAGAACGAACCCAAACGCTTCTTCGCCTCAGAAAGTCAGAACGGAGATGGCGAAGAAAATTCAGGGCGAGCTTGGCCAAAGCCATCGGACGAAGATTCCAAGGCTTCGCACTAGTAGGCTAAAACGGGCGCGGGTGCAGGCACACCAGTGGTCCGCGGCGCCGGGGGCGATGTTGTAACCATGGCATCACCCTTCACAACCCACCAAAACCGGCTCGCCGGCGAAACCAGCCCTTACCTCCTTCAGCACAAGCACAATCCCGTCGACTGGTGGCCTTGGGGACCTGAGGCACTGGTTGAAGCGGAGCGTAGCGGACGGCCGATCCTGTTGTCGGTCGGCTATGCCGCTTGTCACTGGTGCCATGTGATGGCGCACGAAAGCTTTGAGGACCCGGCAACGGCCGCGGTGATGAACGCGCTGTTCGTCAATATCAAAGTTGATCGCGAAGAGCGCCCGGACATCGATCAGATCTACATGGCCGCGCTGCATCACTTGGGCGAGCAGGGCGGCTGGCCGCTCACCATGTTTCTGACGCCGAAGGGCGAGCCGGTCTGGGGCGGCACCTATTTCCCAAAGGAGTCCCGCTACGGCCGGCCGGCATTTGCCGACGTGTTGCAAGAAGTCGCTCGGCTCTTTCGCGAAGACCCGAATGTCATCGACAATAACCGCACCGCTTTGATGGCCCGGTTGGCCCAGCACGCCCGCCCGGCAGGCAAAGTGACGCTCGGCACGGGTGAACTTGACGCCGCCGCGCGGCAACTCGCCGGCGCCATCGATCCGGCCAATGGCGGACTGCGCGGCGCGCCGAAATTTCCGCAGGCTTCGTTGTTCGAGATGCTTTGGCGGGCAGGACTGCGCAGCGGCGACACGCGTTTTTTCAGTCTTGTCGATGTCACGCTGCAGCGGATCTGCGAAGGCGGCATCTACGATCATCTCGGCGGCGGCTTTTCGCGTTATTCGGTCGATGACAAATGGCTGGTGCCGCATTTTGAAAAGATGCTCTACGACAATGCGCAGCTGCTGGAGCTTTTGGGCTTGACCTGGCAGCGCGGCGGCAATCCGCTCTATCGCCAGCGGGCGCGCGAGACCGTGGGCTGGCTAACGCGCGAGATGACCACGCTCGATGGCGCCTTCTGCGCGTCACTCGATGCCGATTCCGAAGGCGAGGAAGGAAAGTTCTACGTCTGGTCGCTACAGGAAATCACCGGCGTGCTCGGCAAGGACGACGCAGAGTTTTTCGCCCGCCACTACGGCGTGACAGAAGAAGGCAATTTCGAAGGCCACAATATCCTCAACAACCTGGCGCGGCACGAACGCAGCGCGGACGACGAGGCGCGGCTGGAGCCGTTGCGCGCCAAATTACTGGCGGTGCGCGCGGGAAGGGTGCGGCCCGGACTCGACGACAAGGTTTTGGCCGACTGGAACGGGCTGATGATCGCGGCGCTGGTGAATGCCGGCATCGTGTTCGACGAACCCAGTTGGATCGAGCTGGCGGCGCGCGCCTTCCGCTTTATTGCGGAGATGATGACGCGCGACGATCGGCTCGGCCATTCCTGGCGGAACGAGCGGCTGCTGTTTCCCGGCCTCGCCTCGGATTTCGCTGCCATGATCCGTGCCGCGCTCGCGCTGCATGAAGCGACCGGCGAGCGCGTCTTTCTCGATTGGGCGCAGGCGACCCAGAAGGCCTTCGAGCGGCATTATGCCGATCCGGAAACCGGCGGCTATTTCCTCACCGCCGACGACGCCGAGGGACTGGTGGTGCGGCCGAGCGCCACCACCGACGACGCAACGCCGAATGCCAATGCGCTTGCCGCACAAAATCTCGTGCGGCTCGCGCTGCTCACCGGCGACGACACCTGGCGCGAACGGGCCGACCGGCTGTTCGACGGGCTGCTGCCGCTCGCGACGCAAAACCTGTTCGGCCATGTAGCGCTCTTGAATGCGCTCGACCTGCGGCTGCGTGCCGCGCAGATCGTGGTCACTGGCCGCGAAGCCTGGCGTTTTGCCGCGGCGGCATTGAAGATTCCGTTCATTGACCGCATTGTATTGCGCGCGGCATCGGCGGATGCATTGCCCGCCGCGCATCCGGCGCAGGCCAAAATCGCCGCCGCGCCGGAGACCGCGGCTTTCGTCTGCGTCGGCGAGACTTGCTCGCTGCCGGTGACGCGCGCCGACAAGATCGCGGAAACGATCGAGGCGATGCGGAAGTAAGCGGGGGAAAGATCACAATGGACGACGGGATCGCACGCGACGGCATAAAGCCGGGCGACGTCGTGGTGGTGACGGGCGGGGGCGGGGGCTTTGGCCGCGCCTTCTGCAAGCGCTTCGCGCGCGGCGGCGCCAAGGTCGCGGTTTGGGAAATCAATCGCGCGGCCGGCGAGGAAACCCTGGCGCAGATCAAGACCGCCGGCGGCGAGGCGCGCTTCTTCCCGGTCGATCTCTCTGATGCCAAGCAGATCGCCGCTACGGTGGAGCAGACGCTCGCGGCCTATGGCACGCCTTATCTGATCATCAATAACGCCAGCATCTATCCCCGCGCGAGCGTCATCGACATGAAGGTGGAAGACTGGGAACGCACGCTGCGGGTCAATATTACCGCGCCGTTTCTGATCGTGCGCGCCTTCGGTCCACACATGCTGAAGCAGAAGCGCGGTGTGGTGATCAACATCGCCTCCGGCCGCGGAGTCCAAGGCGCGCCGGGCGGCGCCAATTATGCCTGCAGCAAAGCCGCGATCCTGTCGCTGACCAAAACGCTGGCGCTGGAATGGGCGTCGCAGAACGTGCGCGTCAATGCGATCATTCCGGGCGTGTCCATGACCGCCCAGCCTTTGGAGAATACCACGCCGCAAGAGCTCGCCGAGCGCGGAAGAAAAGAGATCCCGCTCGGTCGCATCGGTTATCCTGACGATATGGCCGGGCTCGCCGCTTTCCTGGCAAGCCCCGACGCCGCTTACATGACCGGCCAGGCAGTGGCTATGAATGGAGGGCGCGTTCTCGTACCCTGAGGGCGAAAAAAAGCGGGAGGTCAATCAATGGGCTCAGCGACTGATAATTTTGCAATCAGAACATGGCGCAAGCCGTTTATCCTTTTCAGCGCTTTGTTTGCAATCGTTCAACCCGCGCAAGCCCAACAAGAGCCTTTCTACAAAGACAAGACCCTGCGCGTCATTGTCGGCTCGGCGCCGGGCGGCGGTTATGACGCCTATGCCCGCCTGGTTTCGGACCATATGCGCCGGCATATTCCCGGCAATCCGCAGATTGTTGTGCAGAACATGCCCGGCGCGGGCTCGCTGGTGGCGATGAATCACATAGCTAACGTCGCGCCCAAGGACGGCACGGTGATCGGAGCGATCAATGCGGCAATGACCACGCACCCGCTGATCAAACCGGACAGCGCGAAGTTCGACCCCCGCAAGATGAATTGGATCGGTTCGACCCTGCGCGAATATCACATCGGAGTCGTGCGAGAGAATTCGCCGGTGAAAACCGTGGCTGAAGCCCAAAAACTCGAGATGCCGGTTGCGGGCACTGGCGGCTCGACCACGACCTACCCGGTGATCGCGAACGCCATCCTGAACACCAAGTTCAAAGTCGTGGCGGGCTATCAGGGCACCGCGCAGGGTATGCTGGCGATGGAGCGTGGCGAGGTCGACGGCGTCATCGGTATCACCTGGGCGAGCATCAAGGCGACGCAAGCGGCTGCCTTGCGCGACGGCAAGATCCGCTTGCTGGCGCAGTTCGGCGTGCGCAAGCATCCCGAATTGCCGAACATTCCGCTGGTGCTGGACGCCGCAAAGACGCCGGAGGATAAGGCCGCGCTGCGACTGGTCTTCAGCTCGCAAGACGTGGGACGGCCTTGGGTCGCGCCGGAGGGTGTGCCGGCGCAGACCGTCGCGATCCTGCGCAAAGCTTTTGATGACACCATGGCCGATCCGGAATTCACGGCCGACGCGGCCAAACGCAAGCTCGATCTCGATCCGACCAGCGGCGTGGAAATCCAGGCCGTCGTCGAAGATATTTTCAAGACGCCGCCGGCGGTGGTGGACCGGATCAAGCCGTTCCTTGAAGGCGGGCAATGAGCGTCCGTCAGAATCCCTGCTCGACGAGCTGGTGATAAAACAGGTTGAGGAAAGCCTTCAGCCGCGGCGGGCGCTTGTAGTGCGAAAACTCCGCCGGCAGCTTGAACTCCGCCTGCACCTGCTCGACCGTCTTGCCCGCCGCGATCATCTTTGAAACCTCGTCGCGCAGCACGACGAAATATCTCTTCTGCTCTTCCAGGTCGGCGACGCCGCGCCCGACATGCACCGGCCCATGTCCCGGCACGTAAGTGTCCACCGGCAGGCGGCGCGCCATGATGTTGTCGAGCAGCACGATCCAGTTCTTTACATTGGAGAAGAACACGCCGGCGGATTCGCCCTGGCCGGGATGGATCTCGGTGTCGAGCAGGTCGCCCATCAGGAAAACGCGGCGCTGCGGGATGTAGAGGGTGACGTCGCTCGAGGAATGCGCGCTGCCTTCCTCGGTAAGCTGGAAGGTGAGCCCGCCTAGGCGGAGGGTCATCGCGCCTTCGAAGGCGACGTCGGGCAGCACCAGCTCGGCATTCTTGTAGATCGCATCCTGTGGCCGGGTTGACGCCTTGCGCTCGGCGAATTCCTTGCCTTCCTGCATGTAGAGGTCGCGCATCTGCTTGCGGGTGGCGATGTAGATCGGCTTGTCCTCGCGATAGACCCACATGCCGGTGGCATGGTCGCCGGCGGGATGCGAAGTCACGATGTAGCGCACCTTCTTGTCGGTAGTCCTGCGAATGGCAGCCAGCACCTGATCGGCGGTGCGCAAGTCCGCGTCGAACACCAGCACGCCGTCCTGCGTAACCACGAAGACCGCGTTGCTGGAGCCACGGGAATTTTCCAGAAAGTAAACGTCTTCCGCGATCTTTTGCATGGTCATGCGGTCGGGGCCGGCGTCGCCTTGTGCCATGGCCGGTGCGATCCAGCCGGCAACCACGATCGCTATCGTCAGAAAAAATCGTGTCGCCCGCATCCATTGCCTCCCTCGACGTTCTGTTTCCGGTCTCAGAGTAGCAAAGCCACCGCGCGGCGATAAGCCCGCCAGACCGGCCAACAGCGCATATGCCGAAGTTCAGGTGGACGGGCGAAAGCGTAATGCTCAGCCCATGATCGGCTGCGCCAGCATCCACAGGCTCGTCATCGTATAGCCGACCATCAGCAACAGCATCGGGATCTGACTGAGCAGCGCGGCACGGCGCGTGCCGAAGACATTGAGCGCCACGCGGTGCGCGACATAGACGGCAATCACATGCCCGACAACAATCGCAATGATCGCGGTATGCCAGATCACCTTGAGCGGAATGGCGGCGCGGTCGGGCACGAAATCGCGTCCTCCAAACAGGTCCCAACCGAAGGCAAAAGGATCGGATGCCGCCGGCACCACGAATTGGATCTGGGTGTAGAACCAGTAGAGGTAATGCGCGACGTGGTAGGCGATCGAGATCGGGACGAGTGAGAGCACGAACAGGCCCATGATCTCCAGCGTGCTGTGTTTCGGCGTCGCATCCGCGTAGCCGATCACGCGCATCAGGGCGCTCACGGCGAAAAACAACACGAACAGTATGGCCGTCGCGGCCAGAAAACTCATCGTGGTCTTCACCGGAGCATGGATGCCGTTAGATTCCTCAAGCTCGCCGAGTGAGACCATCAGGTCGATCCATTGCGCGGTGTCCATAAAGCCTTCGAAGGCAACCAGCGCGAGCACCATCAGCACCGCGACGATCATCGACAGCGGCAAGGGGTATTGCACGATCAGCCCGACACCATAGGCGCGTAGCGTGACTTCGCGCTTTCCCGGCGGCGCCAACAGGAAGGCTTCCGTGCAATCGGTGCACCCGCCATTGTCGTCCGGCAGGCAATCAGCCCGCCTGCAGATCGCGCGATCGGCAACCCGCAGTCCCGTCGGCGAAAAGCGGGCGAGTACGCCGAAAAGAAGCGTGAAAGCCTCGCCATGGGCGAGCCAGGCCGGCGCACCGAAAACAAGCATGCCGATCCAGGTCACGGCCGAATAGAAAGTGACAACGCAGGCGAGCGAACGTGAATCGCCGGCGAGGCCGGAAGCGAGCATGAACCAGGTGAATCCGACAATCATCAGGATCCCCGGCAACATGCCGAGGCGGCGCGGGTAGGGAAGCTCGAAGGAAAGGCTGCGGCGGGTCAATCTGCGCCACAGACCGTCAGCCCAGTCGAACAGGATGAGCCAGGGATTCACCAGCAGCCAAATGTTGCCGAGCAGCACCGAGGCGAAGGCCAGGCCAACCCAGCCGATGACCCAGAAGATGGTCGGGGCGGCATTGCGGGAATAGTCCGGCAGGCCGACGAAGCCGGCCAGCAGCCCGATGACGAAAAGGAAAACCGAAAGAATTTTCACCGCCAGCAGCACGGGTTCGCTGCCAAGCATCCGGCCCAGCGGCGCCACCAGGAGATTTGGAGGCGGGGTGCGCGTTTCCGTCTGCGGTTTCAAAAACCAGGCGGTCATCAGGAAGGACAGGACGACCACCGCGCTGCCTCCCGCCACGTTCATCCACAGCGGCACCGGCAGGTCGTAACGTTCGCCATAGGCATGCGCCTGCGCAGCCGTCGTCGCCGGAAGCATGGCTACAAGAGCTAAGAAAAAGCGCCGGACCATTATCAGGGATGCACTTCTAAATAGAGCACTCTGCCGCCGTGATGGTGCCCGCCCGGTTTGTCCTGCAATTTTTCGACCGAAAATCGCCCGGCGATACGCGCTCTCAGCGCGGTCACCGCCGGCTCGCCCGGTTTCACCGCAACTTCGATGTCATATCCGTGAAGATGGAGGCGGACCGGCTGATCGCTAGTCCAACGCAATTCCACGGACTCGCCTTCTTTCACCTTGATCGTGCGCTGGTCTCTCGGAAGTTCACCCGCCTTCAGGGCGAGATCGAAGCGGCGGACGTCCTGCGCCTCCGCCCTGGCTGGAACGACGGCGCAGGCCAACAGCGCGAAGAGAAAAAGGCGGCGCCTTGTGGGCGCCGCCCGGTGCTTTGTTTTCGAAATGCTGGTCAACGTGCCGCGGCCTCGTTGGTGACGCTGACACTCTTCTGGTCTGCGTTCCAGGTCACCTTGCCTTTGACACCCGGCGTGTATTTCACGATCCACAATCCGCCACCCGGCTCATTGGAGGTGAAATAGATCAGCCCATTGTCATGCACGAAGACATCATCCGCGGTGGAAAAATCCAGCCCGCCGCGTGTGAACGGCGGCGGCACGAAATGGCCTACCGCCTTCGGCGCATAGGGATCGGAAATATCGATCGCCCAGAAGCCCGACTGCTGCCATGAACTGAAGACGATGTTGCCGCGGATCATGCGGTCGACGTCATGCACGCCAAAATCGCGGCCAGGGCGATCCGGCGGGCAAAATTTGTTTAACGGCAGCCGGAAGGTGGAGATCTTGTTGGGATGCTTCTCATCCCGCACGTCGAGAATATGCATATAGCCCCACGGGCAGATGCGGTTGATCTCGTCGGTAACGACCAGGAGCTCAGGCAGATCGCCGCTCTTGGGCACGACAACACCGACGCTATGGGTATTGGCCTCCACCGGCGGCGTCCATTTGATCTGGCTAATGAAGGTCGGTTTCTTGATGTCGGTGATGTCGAGGATCACCACGCCCTGGTCGCGGTAAGAAAGATAGGCGCGGTTTTTGTAAGTGGTCACGTCGTGCAGTGAGACGAGAATGTTTGGCAGGCCCATGCGCCCGCCATTGTCATTCTTGATCCAGTTGGGTCCAGGCTTTTCGCCGCATTCAATGCATGTGCCGGGATACCACCAGCGAGCGATTTCCTTCGGATTCGCTGCGTCGTTGATGTCCACGATCAAAAGAATGTTGCCGAAATAGCCGTCCTTGGTGGCGGCTAGGAAAGCAAGCTTCCCGGCTGTCGGATGGTCCTGCGTCCAGAAACCATGCACGCCTTCGCGGCCTTCGCCCGGCTCGTCGCTCTTGAAATAGGATTTTTCCGCCGGCTTGGTGGGATCGCTGACATCGAACAGGCGAATACCGGGATTGTAGGTGCCTTTGCCGCGCAAGGCGCGATCGCGCACGCGCATCTGCTCCTGGTTGATCACCAACGTGTTGCCGACGAGGTCGATATACTGGCTGTGTTCGGTCGGCCCATTGGTGACGTGCGCGACCACCTTGATGTTTTTGGGATCGCTGACGTCGGCGATGGTGCCGCCGTTGTTCTTGCCCTCAACCGGCGGCGGATTGCTCGCCATGAAGGCGTATTTGCCGTCGGGGCTGACGCGAATCTCGGTTGGGCGGTCCCAGCCATTGAGGTCGCTGTAACCGAGGATGGTGAAATTCTCGATTTCACCATAGCCCGGCTGCTTTTCCTTGGCGCCGCCCAAGATCGGATAGGTCGCCAATTCCTGCGCGACCGCCAGGCTGCCGCACAGCCCGCCGGCCACCGCTATCGCAATGATCGAAGTTTTCTGAATTCGCATCGGCGCTGCCTCCCATCAATTCCGGTTAATCCGGATTGGAGACAAGGTTAGCGCAGCGATAGCCAAAAACAAAGAGCCGGGGAGGGCCCGGCTCTTTGCCATTGAACAGTGACAGAGCTCAGGTATTCATCAACTCGAAGAATTCCGCGTTGTTCTTGGTGTTGCGGAACTTGTCGAGCAGGAAGTCGATGGCGTCCATGGTGCCCATCGGATTGAGGATGCGGCGCAGGACATACATCTTCTTGAGTTGCTGCGGATCGGTGAGCAGCTCTTCCTTGCGGGTGCCGGAACGGGTGATGTCGATCGCCGGGAAGGTGCGTTTGTCGGCCACCTTGCGGTCAAGGATGATTTCCGAGTTACCGGTGCCCTTGAACTCTTCAAAGATCACTTCGTCCATGCGGCTGCCGGTATCGATCAGCGCCGTGGCGATGATGGTGAGCGAGCCGCCTTCTTCGATATTGCGCGCAGCACCGAAGAAGCGCTTCGGCCGCTGCAAGGCGTTGGCGTCCACGCCGCCGGTGAGCACCTTGCCGGATGACGGCACCACCGTGTTGTAGGCGCGGCCCAACCGGGTGATGGAATCAAGCAGGATCACCACATCGCGGCCGTGCTCGACCAGGCGCTTGGCCTTTTCGATCACCATTTCCGCCACCGCCACGTGACGCGAAGCCGGCTCATCGAAGGTGGAGGAGACGACCTCGCCCTTCACCGAGCGCTGCATATCGGTCACTTCCTCCGGCCGCTCGTCGATGAGCAGCACGATCAGGAAGCATTCCGGATGATTGGCCGAGATCGAATGCGCGATGTTCTGCAACAGTACGGTTTTGCCGGTGCGCGGCGGTGACACGATCAGCGCGCGTTGACCCTTTCCGATCGGCGAAACGATGTCGATGACGCGGGCGGACAGGTCCTTCCGCGTCGGCTCGTCAATCTCCATTTTCAGCCGCTCGTCGGGATAGAGCGGCGTGAGGTTATCGAAGTTGATCTTGTGGCGCGCCTTCTCGGGGTCCTCGAAATTGATCGTGTTGACCTTGAGCAGCGCGAAATAGCGCTCGCCTTCCTTCGGCGAACGGATATGGCCGTCGATAGTATCCCCGGTGCGCAGGCCGAAGCGGCGTATCTGCGAAGGCGAAACATAGATGTCGTCCGGGCCCGGCAAGTAGTTTGCTTCCGGCGAGCGCAGGAAGCCGAAGCCGTCCGACAATACCTCGACGACACCTTCGCCGATGATGTCGACTTCTTGCGCCGCCATCTGCTTGAGGATCGCGAACATCAATTCCTGCTTGCGCAGGGTGCTCGCGTTTTCGACCTGGTGCTCTTCAGCGAAAGCCAGAAGTTCAGGAGGGGATTTTGTTTTGAGGTCCTGGAGTTTCATTTCCCGCATGCGGGGCAGTCCTGGTGGTGGGAGAAAATCGACGGCGGGTGAGTGGATGAGGTCGCTCGTCGGAAAAGAATCGCAGGTCTTGGGAAAAGGGGGCTGGAAGCTTCCCGGAACCCGATGCACCGACCGGCCTACAATCCGGCGCCGGAACTCTGTGCATCCGCCTACGTTCGGAGGGATATGCCAAGATACGGAACGATCGGCTTTTACGCAAGGGTTTTGGATCGCCGCTAGAACGGCTTCACCACCGCCAATATGACGATGAGGATCAGCAGGGCCGTCGGTATCTCATTCACAATGCGATAGAATTTCTGGGAATGGGTGTTGCGGTCGGCGGCGAAATCCTTAACCCAATTGACAAAAAAACCGTGCACAGCGGACATCGCCAGGACGAGCGCGAGTTTGGCGTGCAGCCAGCCGGCTTGCAGAAACGCGGCTTGGCCCATTAGCCAGATCAGCGTGAGGCCAAGCAGCCAGGTCGCGATCATCGCCGGATTGATGATCAGCTTCAGCAGCCGCCGCTCCATCACCTTGAAGGTTGCCGACTGTGTGGACCCGGGTTCGGCCTGGCAGTGGTAGACGAACAGCCGGGGCAGATAGAGCATCCCCGCCAACCAGGCGATCACCGCGATGATGTGGAAGGCTTTCAGCCAGAGATAAACGTCATTCATCCGCGCACCCGCTTGAGCATCCGTTCAACATGCGCGATGGGCGTCTCCGGCAGGATGCCGTGGCCAAGATTGAAGATGAAGGGGCCCGCTGCGAAAGTCTCGAGCGTCAGGTCCACCCCACGGTCAAGCGCGGCGCCGCCGGCAAGAAGGGCAAGCGGATCGAGATTACCCTGTACCGGCACGCGGCTTTGGATCTGCTCGCGGGCGAAATTACGGTCAATCGCCCAATCGAGACCGACGGCATCAACCGGCACCTGCTCGATGTAGCGCAGCAAGTTCGTGCCGGCTCCGCGCGGGAAGGCGATAATTTTTGCGTTCGGTATGTCCCGCCGCAGCAATGCGGCAATCTTTTTTGCCGGCTGCACGCACCAGCGCTCGAATTCCTCCGGCGCCAATACGCCAGCCCAGGTATCGAACAGCTGCACCGCTTCGGCTCCGGCTCGAAGCTGCTGCGCCAGATAATCGGCGGAAGCCTGCACCAGCCGATCGATCAAGGATGAGAAAATGTCCGGCTCGCGATAGGCAAAAGTCCGTGCCGGCCCCTGGTCCGGTGTGCCGCGGCCCGCGATCATATAGGTCGCCACCGTCCAGGGTGCGCCGCAAAATCCGATCAGAGCCACATTGTCCGGCAGCGCTGCCTTCACCAACCCGACAGTTTCATAAACCGGCGCGAGCGCCTTCTGATCAACCTCATCGCGCAGCGCGGCAAGTCCTCCCAATTCCTGCAGCGGCGTCAACCTGGGGCCTTCGCCGACTTCAAAAGCTACCCGCTGTCCGAGCGCATGCGGAATGACTAAAATATCGGAAAACAAAATTGCGGCGTCAAAACCGAACCGGCGCACCGGCTGCAAAGTTACTTCTGCCGCAAGTTTTGGAGTGAAACACAGATCGAGAAAGCCGCCCGCCCGCTCCCTAACCGCCCGATATTCTGGAAGATAGCGTCCCGCCTGCCGCATCATCCAAACCGGAGGAATCGGCTGACGCCGGCCGTTCAGAGCATCAAGAAAAGGTTTTTCCACCACTCGCCTGCTTACAACCTGCTTCTCTCATAACCTTTTAGAATCTTGGGTTTGTTATAGTTAGTGCGTGAATAAGACTCATAAGTCACTATTCACATTCGATCGGCAGCATTTCGGTTATCCCCGTTCCCCGTCAGCAAGAAGCCGTTGATAACTTCACCCTAAAACAGCAAGCAATTCAGCCCAATCAGCCTTTGTCTTTACCGGCGTTGCGGAGAATTACCCACATGTCACCGTTATCATGCGGTCCGCTTTTTATCCTGCCCCGGACGGCAGCTGTGTGGAGATAAATTAAGGAGTTTCGGTCTGCGGCTTGCACTGAGCCTCCAGCCATGGCCTCCTCCCCAAATGTCCACAGGTTAAGTGCCATCTTTCCATGCCGCAAAAAACTGGCAGCTACTTTCATCTGCATCTGATCTCGGATGCTACCGGCGAGACGCTCATCACGGTGGCCCGGGCGGCGACCGCTCAATATGCCAAAGTATTGCCGGTCGAGCACATTTATCCCTTGATCCGGAACCAAAAGCAGCTCGATCGCGTACTGGCCGAGATTGAAGAATCTCCCGGCATCGTGCTCTACACCTTGTTGGAAGATGATCTGGTCGAACGGCTAGAGAGGAAATGCCGTGAGCTCAGTCTGCCCTGCATGTCGATCCTGGGGCCGGTGCTGCAACTCCTGCAATCCTATCTCGGCTCCGAATCCACCCATCGCGTTGGTGCCCAGCACACACTGAACGCCGAATATTTCAAACGCATCGATGCGTTGAATTACACCATGCTGCATGATGACGGCCAGCATCCGGAAGATCTGGAGGAGGCCGACGTGGTGCTGCTGGGAGTGTCCCGTACATCCAAAACGCCGACATCCATTTATCTGGCCAACCGTGGGGTAAAGACCGGCAATATCCCGCTGGTGCCGGGGGTGCCGCATCCGTCACAGGTGGAAAGGCTCACAAAACCGCTGGTCGTCGGGCTTTTTGCCAGCCCAGAGCGTATCGTGCAGATCCGGCAGAACCGCCTGCTTGGGTTGCGGGCGCATGAGGACGATCATCAATATATCGACCGCGACGCGGTGGCGGCGGAGATCGCTTTCTCCAAAAAACTCTGCGCCAAACATAATTGGCCGCTGATCGATGTCACCCGCCGCTCGATTGAAGAAACCGCCGCCGCGGTAATCAATCTTTTGTCCGAGCGCCGGCGACAGCCGGTGGCATGATATGGCGCTTTGGATTGCTGCTGAACCTCTCGTTCTGGCCTCGAAGAGCACTGCCCGTCTTGCCTTGCTTGCAGGTGCCGGCATCGCCGTTGAAGTTTTGCCCGCCGACATCGACGAGCGCGGCATCGAAGCAAAGGCGTCGGCGAAGGATGCTGGCGTCGCGGCGGTCCTATTGGCGCGGGAGAAGGCACGCGCGATCGCGGCGCAAAGACCCGGCCGATTGGTGCTGGGGGCCGATCAGACGCTGACGCTCGGCACGCGGCGTTTCTCCAAGCCCGCCGACCGGAACGCAGCGAGGGACCAGTTGCGCGACTTGCGCGGCAAAACCCATGCTTTGCATTCGGCCTTGGTGGTGGTGCGCGACAGCGATGTGCTTTTCGAGCATGCGGATGCGGCGCGGATGACGATGCGGATGTTCTCTGACTTGTTTCTCGAGCAATATCTCGACCTGGTGGCCGACGCGGTGACGTCCAGCGTCGGCGGCTATCAGCTGGAAAACGCTGGTGCCCAATTGTTCGAGCGGATCGAAGGCGACTACTTCACGATCCTCGGCTTACCGCTCTTGCCGCTGCTGGATTTCCTTCGGCGCGAACACTGCGTGGCGGAATGAGATGTTTGTCATCGGACTGACCGGATCCATCGGCATGGGAAAGTCGACGACGGCGCGCTTCTTCGCGGAAGCCGGGGTGCCAGTGCATGATGCCGATGCCATTGTGCATCGGTTGTATGAAGGCGAGGCCGCGCCCGCGATCGAAGCGGCCTTTCCCGGCACCACAGCGAGCGGCAAGGTCGATCGCCTCAAGCTTGCCGAGCGGGTTTTGGGCGACAAAGCCGCGTTACGACAGCTTGAATCCATTGTGCATCCACTGGTGCGTGAAGCGGAGACCAGGTTCCTTGCCGAAGCCGAGCGCAAAGGCGCCCCGGTCGCGGTGCTCGACATCCCGCTGCTGTTCGAGACCGGCGGACAAGAGCGGGTTGATGCGGTGGTAACGGTGTCCGCGCCGGCCGAGGTGCAGCGCGAACGCCTGCTGCAACGCGCTGGCATGACGGAAGAAAAACTAGAGGCATTGATCGCCAATCAGCTTGCCGATGCTGAAAAGCGCCGCCAGGCCGACTTCGTTGTCGATAGTTCACAGGGTTTCGAGGTTGCGCGGGCGCAAGTGGAAGAAATCCTGCGCCAAGTTGCTAAACTGCCCAAACGGCGAAAGTGATTCGGACCAACTGTAATGCGCGAGATTGTGCTTGATACCGAGACGACCGGGCTTGACCCCTATCAGGGGCATCGGCTGATCGAGATCGGGTGCATCGAGTTGCTCAACCGCATCCCCACAGGGCAGGTCTTCCATCATTACGTCCACCCCGAGCGTGACATTCCGGAAGAGGCTTTCCGGGTGCATGGCATCTCGCTGGAAATGCTGAGGGACAAGCCACGCTTCCATGAGATCGCCGACGATCTGCTTACCTTTTTGGGCGACGCGCCGTTGGTGATCCACAACGCCGCCTTCGATATGGGCTTCCTCAATGCCGAACTGGAGCGCGCCGAGCGGCCATTGCTCGAACGCACGCGAATGGTGGACACGCTGCTGTTGGCGCGACGGAAATATCCGGGCGGCTCCAACCGGCTCGACGATCTTTGTCTGCGCTATCGCGTCGATGCGTCGCGCCGCACCAAACACGGAGCCTTGCTTGATGCAGAGCTGCTGGCCGAGGTCTATGTCGAGCTGATCGATGCGCGGCAGGCCACGCTCATCCTGGTGGAAAACGGCGGGGAGCTGGATCGCACGCGGCGTCAGATCGCGGCCTCCCGTGTGCGTCCGCAGCCTTTGGCGGCGCGGCTAACGCCAGAGGAACTCGGCGCACACCGCAGCTTTATCGCTACGCTGGGCGATGCGGCGCTCTGGAACGGCTATCGTTCCATCATCCTCCCGGACGACTCCGTGCAGATGAATATCGCCGCGATCGAGCAGGCGGCCCCCGATCACGCCGGGGTAGCGCTGCCCTGATCGCTCTGCTGCGCCAGCTTCTGCCGATATAAAGCGACAAAATCGACCGGATCGAGCAACAGCGGCGGAAATCCGCCATTGCGAACCGCCGCGGCGACGATCTCACGCGAAAACGGGAACAGCAGCCGCGGGCATTCGATCATCACGACGGGATGCAGACTTTCCTGCGGCACGTTCTGGAGGCGGAAAATGCCGCCGAACGCCAGATCGAAGCTGAACAAGACCTTCCCATCACGTTCCGCCTTGCCCTCCGTCTTGAGGATGACTTCGAAGTCGGTCGCGTTCAGCGCGTTGGCAACCACATTGATCTGGACATTGATCGCCGGCTGCGACTGCTGGAAAGCGCCAAGGGAGGCTGGCGCGTTGGGATTCTCGAAGGAGAAATCCTTCACATATTGGGCCAGCACATTGAGCTGCGGCGGCGGCTGATCCTTCGGTTCTCCGCCGTTGTTGGTATTCGACATGACTTACTCCAAAAAACTTCGTGATCGGCGCCCGCCGTGGCGGGCGGCCTAACACAGGGGCTTTGGCGCGACAAGAACACTCATCAAATCATAATGATGGGCCGCTTGAACGGCGGCGCTGATCGTCGATTTGCTGCTCGGGCGTTTGGCTCCATTGATCGGGCTCCAGATCAACCACATCTGGCCGCCCAGGCTGCGACGGTTGCATAACGCGCTGAAATCGCGCTGCGATCCAGTTCCGCACCGGTGGCAGGAGCAGCAGGAGCCCGCCCGCATCGGTGAGAAAACCTGGCAATAGCAGCAAGAACCCTGCCGCAATGGTCAAAAAAGCGTATCCGCTGGCTTCCAGCCCACGGACGCCCTTTTTCGTGACCGCTTCGTGCAGCCGGTCGATCCGGGTCCGGCCGGGATGCCGCAACACGGCCACGCCGACAAGCGAGGTGGCGAGCATGAGGAGGAGTGCTTGTGGCAGGCCGATAACCGAGGCTACCGCAATAAAGGCGACAACCTCGGCCGCCAGCAGCGCTGCTATCGCCAAAAGGAACCACTTAACCATTATTGCTATTCCACCCCTGCATAAGGCTCTGTTGGCGTGCAGTCGCAGATCGTCTAATGTCCTTCTGGCGCACACCTTATTTGCGCCGCCAAATTGGCGCAGGGCCTAGATCGACCGGCTCGCGGTGCTTACATAGCCGGTAACAGGGCCCGACCGGTAGCAAGCCTGCTGTCGGCTGATCGACGTCCCGTCGCCACGGCTGCGGAGTATTGCGAGACGTGTTCGACATTTACACCATCGTGTTTCTGGCGGTCGCGGTTTTTATCTTCCTGCGGCTGCGCAGTGTTTTAGGCCAGCGCACCGGGCGGGAACGGCCGCCTTATGATCCGTTCTCGCGCGATCCCGTGCGTGGCGCCGCCAAGGATGCCGCCAAGGACAATGTGGTCAGCTTGCCGGGCCGTGCCGCCGAGCCGGTCGTGAACGCCGAGCCGGCTTCCGCCGACCGCTGGAAAGGGATCGCGGAAACCGGCTCCCCGACCGCCACCGGCCTGGATGCAATCGCCGCATCGGATCCCGATTTCGATCCCAAGCATTTCATCGCCGGCGCGCGCGCTGCCTATGAAATGGTGGTCACCGCCTATGCCGAAGGCGACCGCCGCGCGCTGAAGAATCTGCTGTCGCGCGACGTTTACGAAGGCTTCGACACAGCCATCACCGAACGCGAAAAGCGCGGCGAGAAGGCAGAGACCCGGTTCGTCTCCATCGATGTCGCTGAAATCACCGGTGCCGAGATGCGCGGCAAGTCGGCGCAAATCACTGTGCGCTTTGTCTCGCAGCTTATTTCGGTCACCCACGACAAAGCCGGTGCAGTGATCGACGGCAACGCTGACAAGGTCACCGAAGTCACCGACGTGTGGACCTTCGCGCGCGACATTTCCTCGCGCGACCCCAATTGGAAGCTGATCGCGACCGAAGCGGGGCAGTGATGGGGCGCGCGGCCCGGCTCGCGACATCTTCCATTTTGCTTGCATCACTGGCCGTAGCTTGCGGGAGCGGGATGACGGATGCCGCCGCGCAAGGCTCCACGGTCAAAATCCCCAATAGCCAGCTTGAGCCGCTTGCCTGGTCAGATCTCGGCGGCTGGGCCGAAGACGATCACGTGGCGGCCTTCAAGACATTCATGGACAGCTGCAAGGCGATCCTGCCGCGAACCTCACCGGCGCGCGAAGCCGGGCCCATGTTCACCGCGTTACAGAATGTCTGCCGGCGAGGGCGGACATATACCGCTTCCGACATTGAGCAAGCGCGTGCCTTCTTCGAAATGAATTTCCGCCCCGTGCGGATCGCCACCCTCGGCGAGGCCGCCGGTTTTCTTACCGGCTATTACGAGCCGATCGTGGAAGGCTCACGCACCTGGAGCGAGGAATTCCAGGTGCCACTTTATCGCAGGCCCTCCAACCTCATTCCCGGCGGGCGGAGGCGCGTTACCGATGGCTTCCCGAACAAAGGTCCGGTGGGTCGCAAATTCGGGCGGAAAAAAATCTTGCCCTATTACGATCGCGGGGAGATCGAAGAGGGCGTGCTGACGGGACGCAATCTTGAGATTTGCTGGCTCAAGGATCCGATCGATCTCTTGTTTATCCAGATCCAGGGATCCGCCCGCGTGCGTATGGCGGATGGTTCCATCATAAGGGTGAACTACGCCGCGCATAACGGGCATCCTTATTCTCCGGTCGGGCGCTTCCTGATCGAAAACGGCGCCATTCCGCGCGAAGAAATGTCCATGGATCGCATCCGCAAATGGATGGAGGAGAATCCCGACGACGCGAAAGAAATCCGCGGCAAGAACAAATCTTATGTTTTCTTCCGCGAGGTTCCGCTCTCGGCCACCGAAGAGCCGAAAGGCGCGCAAGGTGTGTCGCTCACGCCCGGACGCTCGATCGCGGTGGACAGGGCGCTGCACATTTACGGCACGCCTTTCTTCATCGAGGCCGAACTGCCGATCGACAGCACGCAGGCGAAAAACAAGTTCCGCCGTCTTATGGTGGGGCAAGACACGGGCTCAGCCATCGTGGGACCAGCCCGCGCGGATCTCTATTTCGGCGCGGGCCAGGAAGCCGGGCAGGTCGCGGGCCGCATCCGGCATCCGGGACGCTTTGCGATGCTGCTCCCGCGTGAACTCGATGTCGCGTCCGCGGCCCGCAGCGTGCCGCTGCCGCCGCCGCGACCGGAATTCATTCTGACCAACTCCCAGGCTACGCCCCTGCCGCGTCCGCGGCCGAGGATCGAAGCCAGCCGATGAGCGGATCGCGCGGCAGGCGGCTGAGCGACGGTGAAAGGGTGCTATGGCGGGAGATCACGCGCGGCATTCAGCCGTTGCGCCCGACTGCTTCAGGGGAGATGGAAGCCGGGCGCGTTGCAGAGGCTCCTCCCGCGTTCCGAACGCAAACGCCGGCTCCCGCCAAATTGCCGTCGCTCAAGCCGAAAATCGAATCTCCACCCGACCTGGCGCCGCTGGGTCGGCGCGCCAAACAGCGCGTCGGGCGAGGGCGCGATCCGATCGACGGGCGCCTCGATCTGCATGGGCTGACCCAGGCCGAAGCGCATGATGCGCTGCTGCGCTTTTTGCATACCGCGCAGACCCGCGGTGCCAGGCTGGTGATGGTCATCACCGGCAAGGGCCGGAGCGGTCAGGGCGGCGTGCTGAAGCGCCAGGTGCCGCTTTGGCTGGTGCTACCGCAATTCCGTGCGATGGTTGTCGGCTATGACGAGGCGCACCAGCGCCACGGCGGAGAAGGCGCGCTTTACCTGCGCCTGCGCAAGAGCCGGTAGTCAAAGGGCAGGGGCAGCCCCACCCCGGTCTTTTCGGGAAAGAAGCGCCGCTACAGAATAAACCGGCTCAAATCGGTGTTCCTGGCGAGATCACCGACGTGCTGCTCCACATAGGCGGCGTCGATCTTCAAGGTTTCACCAGCGCGGTCCGGCGCGGCGAAAGAGATCTCGTCTAGCACGCGTTCCATCACTGTCTGCAAACGCCGCGCGCCGATATTCTCCACGCTGGAGTTGACCCCTACGGCCACGTCAGCAATGGCGTCGATCGCATCGGTGGAAAATTCCAGCGTTACGCCTTCGGTGGCCATCAGTGCCACATATTGCTTTATCAGCGAGGCCTCCGGCTCAGTCAGGATGCGGCGGAAATCGTCGCGGGTGAGCGCTTTGAGCTCGACCCGGATCGGTAACCGCCCCTGCAGCTCAGGCAACAGGTCGGATGGTTTCGACAAATGGAATGCACCCGAGGCGATGAAGAGAATATGGTCTGTCTTCACCGGCCCGTGCTTGGTCGAGACCGTGGTGCCTTCAATCAGCGGCAGCAAATCGCGTTGCACGCCTTCGCGTGAAACGTCCGCGCCACCACGTCCCTCGCGGCCGGCGATCTTGTCGATCTCATCGAGAAAGACAATACCGTTCTGCTCCACGGCCTTGATGGATTCCTGCACCAGCTGATCGTTGTCGAGCAATTTGTCGGATTCCTCATTGATGAGGATGTCATGGGATTCGCGCACGGTGACGCGGCGCGTCTTGGTACGTCCGCCCATCTTCCCGAAGATGTCGCCAATCGAGATGGCGCCCATCTGCGCTCCCGGCATACCTGGGATCTCAAACATCGGCAGGCCGGCGGATCCCGACTGCACCTCGATCTCGATTTCCTTATCGTTCAGTTCGCCCGCGCGCAGCCGGCGGCGAAAGGATTCCTTGGTAGCCGAACTGGCGGTCGCGCCCACCAGGGCATCGACCACGCGATCTTCAGCGGCGAGTTCGGCGCGCGCCTGCACATCCTTGCGCTTGCGCTCGCGTGTCAGCCCAATGCCGATCTCGACCAGATCGCGAACGATCTGTTCGACATCTCGGCCGACATAGCCGACCTCGGTGAATTTGGTCGCCTCGACCTTGAGGAAAGGCGCCCCCGCGAGCTTCGCCAGCCGCCGGGAAATTTCCGTCTTGCCGACGCCGGTCGGTCCAATCATCAGGATATTTTTTGGCAGCACTTCGTCGCGCAGCTTTTCGTCGAGCTGCAGGCGTCGCCAGCGGTTGCGCAGCGCGATCGCAACCGCGCGCTTGCCGTCGCCTTGGCCGATGATGAAACGGTCGAGTTCGGAAACGATTTCACGCGGGGAAAAGTCTGTCATTGTATCAAAAGGCCTCAGGCACCTGTCTGCCAGACCCGGATGGCATCGATCGGATGCAGCAACATGATGATGTTGAGCGCCAGATTGTCCCGGATCCAATATCCAACAAAGGCTTCCAGCAAAACGGCCAGCCCTATGATGACCCATATAGGCAGCCGGGACGCCAAAACAAATCCGGCGATCATCGCCAGCGTGTCAGCTACGGAATTGACGATGCTGTCACCGTAATAGTCGAGCGAGATCGTGGCGGCGCGATAGCGTTCGATGATGAAACTCGAGTTCTCGATAATTTCCCATCCGACTTCCACGCTCACCGCCAATGCAAGCCGGGTCAGGACGGAGCTGCGCGGCAGCACGAGCCACGCCAGGAAATAGAACAGGAACCCGTGGATAATGTGCGACGGCGTATACCAGTCCGTGATGTGCTGCGAATTTTCCGCGCTTTGCGCGATGCCGTGCCACAGCTTGATCGTGCCGCAAGTGCACATCGGCACGCGACCCAGGCCATAGAGGACGGCCACCTGCGTTCCGATCAACGCCAAAACCACGAGCAGTGCGCGGACGTCATATCCACCCGCAACGACACGATCGCCCGGGGATGTGACGGTCATGGATGACGCACCATCAGCAACGACAGGCCGTCGGGCGTATCGACCACCCCCTGGGGGCGGAAGCCTGCCTTTTCATAGGCACGGATCGCGCGCGCATTAGCCGGATCGGGATCGGTGAGCACGCGCGGGGTCCCAGCAATCAGCAGGCCGTCGGTGAATTGTCGGATAAAAGCGGAGCCATGGCCACGACCAATCATATTGGGATCGCCGATGAACTGGTCAATGCCGCGCGTTCCGAGCGGATGCGAGCCGAGCCCATTCTCCGGCCAACCCGTCGGGTCGTAGCATTGCAGATAGCTAAAGGGCCGTTCTTCCACCGCGACCACGAACTGATCCATGGCGGGCTCGTTGAGATCGCCGCTCACCAGCCCGAATTGCTCGTCCGGATCTCCCCACCATTCCACAACCTCGGGCATCGCCAGCCACCCGCGAACGAGAGGCAAATCCGCCTCCGTCATGCGACGAAACTGATACACCGGCGCGGCCATGAGTCAGCCGCCCTTCAGCGTTTCAATCGTCACGTTGCGGTTGGTGAAGACGCAGATGTCGGCGGCGATATCGAGCGAGCGGCGGACAATCGCCTCGGCGTCGAGCGGTCCATCCAGGAGCGCGCGCGCCGACGCCAGCGCGAAATTGCCGCCAGAGCCGATGCCTGCAGTTCCGGCTTCCGGCTCCAGCACGTCACCCGCGCCGGTGATCACCAGCGATACGTCCTTGTCGGCGACGATCATCATCGCTTCCAGCCGGCGCAGGTAGCGGTCGGTGCGCCAGTCCTTGGCGAGTTCAACCGCCGCGCGCGTGAGCTGGCCGGGATATTGCTCGAGCTTGGCCTCTAGCCGCTCAAACAGGGTGAAGGCGTCGGCGGTGGCACCGGCAAAGCCGCCGATCACGTCACCTTTGCCGAGTTTGCGCACCTTTTTGGCGTTAGCCTTGACAATGGTCTGGCCGATCGAGACTTGGCCGTCGCCGCCGATTGCGACCAGCCCGCCTTTGCGGACAGTCAAGATCGTCGTCCCATGCCAGGAAGCTTGGTCGGATTGCATTGCTAAATTCCCTCGTTGGGGGTCATGTATATCCTGAGACAACGGGCCGCAATTCCACCCGCCTTTAATCGGTGGCAGCGTGCCATAGGGGGAAAAGTAAGGGGTTTGTCATGCCGAATAGCTGGAAGGGAGTGATCGCAGGCTTTGTCGCCACGGTTGTCCTGTCGGCGCTAATTATGTTGTTCAATGCCGCCGGCGTTCTGAAGCAGCTCGATATCGTCGAACACATCGACAAGCTGGGATCGATCCAGCGCGCCGCCGCCTGGGTTGATCATTTCATCGTTGGCGCTCTGCTCTGGGGTCCGATTTTCGCTGCTTTCGACGCCACCACCCGGGTGGACCGCCCCCGCTGGCAGAAAGGCCTGATGTTCGGGGTTATCGCCTGGTTCCTGATGATGATCATCTTCATGCCGGTCATCGGTGCCGGGCTGTTCGGTTGGCGGCTGGGCATCGTGGAGCCGGTCGGAATGCTGGGCCTTCACTTGGTGTATGGCCTGGCGATCGGGGTGACTTTCGATTTCCTCGACAAGCGCTTTCCAACCAAGGACAGCATCCTGCCGCCACCGCCTCCTTTCGCGGCCGGAATCGGCGAAAAGGGGGATTAACCCGCCTTTTTGCGATGCAGTAGCGAAGTCGGGCGACGCCTGATAAAAGGCGTCGCCATGCGAACCGCATCGATCAAGCGCAAGACCAAGGAAACCGACGTCGAGGTCTCGGTCGACCTCGACGGCAAGGGAGCCGCGACGGTTTCGACCGGCATCGGCTTCCTCGACCACATGCTCGACCTGCTCGCGCGCCATTCCCGTATCGACATCACGGTGAAGGCCAAGGGCGACCTGCATATCGACCATCACCACACCACCGAGGACGTGGGCATCGCACTCGGCCAGGCCGTGAAGCAGGCGCTCGGCGACATGCGGGGCATCACCCGCTATGCGGACGTGCACGTTCCGATGGACGAGGCGCTCACGCGCGTGGCGATCGACATTTCCGGCCGGCCTTTCCTGGTGTTCAAGGCGGAGTTCGTGCGCGACAAGGTCGGCACCTTCGACACCGAACTGGTGCAGGAATGGTTTCAGGCTTTCGCCATGAATGCCGGGGTTACGCTGCATGCGCAGACGCTCTACGGCACCAACGACCACCACATCGCCGAATCTTGCTTCAAGGGTTTGGCGCGGGCCATGAAGGTGGCCGTGGCGATCGATCAGCGCGCCAAGGACGAGGTGCCCTCCACCAAGGGCTCGCTCGGCGGCTAGTTGTTAATGCCATCGTCCGCCAACAGGTCCGGCCTGTTGGTCGACCCGACCACAGGCGCCCGGTAATCACTGCCGCCGATGCCTATATTGGATGTCTGCGATCACTGGATTCCCCCGCCCTCGCGGGCACGACGTAAAGCACAAGGAACCGCATGGCCGTTTACACCGTGCATGAACCGTTGCCGCGGAAGAATGAAGCCTCCGCCGATCCAGAACGCTTCACCTTCGTGCGCGATGGATTTTATTTTTGGGCCTTTCTGCTGGGCCCGCTGTGGATGCTATGGCGCCGGCTCTGGCTGGTGACGCTGATCTATTTCGCGATTTCGCTCGGCCTGCAAATCGGTCTGTGGGCGCTCGGCGCCGCCGATAGCGTGAAATATTTACTTTGGTTCCTGCTGGCGCTGCTGATTGGATTTGAGGCAGGCACGTTGCGCCGGTGGACCTTGACGCGGCGCGGCTGGAAAAATCTCGGCGTCGTCGTTGGCGAGGATCTGGAAACGGCCGAGCGGCGATTCTTCGCCAGTTGGACGCCGCGGAAACCGGCGATCCCGCCAACGCCGACCGCGCAGCCGCCGGGAGGTTTTTCCCGGCCTGGGGATGGGCAAATCATCGGGCTGTTTCCGCAGCCGGGAGCGCCGCGGTGAGCGTTGCCATCGTTGATTATGGATCGGGCAATCTGCACTCGGCCGCGAAGGCGTTTGAGCGCGCCGCGCGCGGGGCGGCACCCGACCAGTCCATTGTGGTGACGAGCGATCCGGATGCGGTACGCCGGGCGGCGCGCATTGTGCTTCCCGGCGTCGGCGCTTTCGCCGATTGCCGGCGCGGACTGGATGCCGTGCCGGGCATGCTGGAAGCGCTGGAAGAAAGCGTGCGCGGCGAGGGCAAGCCCTTCTTCGGCATCTGCGTCGGCATGCAGCTCATGGCGGAGCGCGGCCGCGAATATGAAGTGACCGAAGGTTTGGGCTGGATTGCCGGTGAAGTGGACAAGATCGCGCCCGCCGACGCGAGCCTGAAGATCCCGCACATGGGCTGGAACACGCTTGAGACGCGCAAGGCGCATCCGCTCTTCGACGGCATCAAGCTCGGGCCGCAGGGCGCGCACGCTTATTTCGTGCACTCCTATCAGCTAAAGCCAACAAACCCTGGCGACCTCTTGGCGGAGACCGACTATGGCGGTGCGATCACCGCGGTGATCGGACGCGACAATATGGTCGGCACGCAATTTCACCCCGAAAAGAGCCAGCGGCTCGGACTTGCCTTGATCGCCAATTTCTTGAAGTGGAAACCGTGATTCTCTTTCCTGCCATCGATTTGAAGGAAGGCGCCTGCGTGCGATTGCAGCAGGGCGATATGGCGCGCGCGACAGTGTTCAACCGGGATCCAGCAGCGCAGGCGCTTGCTTTCGAGCAGCAGGGCTTCCAATACCTGCACGTGGTCGATCTCGACGGCGCTTTCGCCGGCAAGCCGGTGAATGCGCAGGCGGTGGACGCCATCCTGCGCGCGATAAAAATTCCGCTTCAGCTCGGCGGCGGCGTACGCGACATGGCGACGGTGGAAGGATGGCTCGGCAAAGGCGTTAGCCGCGTCATTATCGGCACCGCGGCGGTGCGCGACCCGGATTTTGTCAAAGCGGCGGCAAGGAAATATCCCGGCTGCATCGCGGTCGGCGTCGATGCCCGCGACGGCAAAGTGGCGGTGGAAGGGTGGGCGGAAACCTCGCAACTTTCCGCTCTGGAGATCGCGCAACGCTTCGAGGACGCCGGTGTTGCCGCCATTATCTATACCGACATTGCACGCGACGGATTGCTCAAGGGACTGAACCTCGACGCCACGATTGCGCTGGCGGAAGCGGTGTCCATCCCGGTCATTGCCTCGGGCGGACTGGGCTCGCTCGATGACGTGAAGGCGCTGCTGCAGCCACGCGCCAGAAAGCTCGCGGGCGCCATCGCGGGCCGCGCGCTCTATGACGGCCGGCTCGACCCGGTGGAAGCGCTCGCGCTGGTCAACGCTTCCCAGCCCGCGTAGCGTCGCCCGGCATCGGCCGGGTCCAGCTGTCGGCAATGAAGACGTCATTGCGGAATTCCGCCTTCGGCTGGAATCCCATAAAGGCGCGCAGCAGCAACAGCCCTGTGGCGACGCCGGCAATCAGCGCGAGATAGGTCGGCAGCGCATAGGGCGAAAGCGTGGGAATGCCGTACATCACGAGCGCGTCGTTGCCGCCCGGCGCAAGCGCTGTACCAAAACCCATTAACGTGCCGCCGCTAAAATTCAGCAGCCAAGCGGGTTGCGGCCGCAAGTCGAGCTTGAAGCTGCCGCGCAGAAGGGTCGAGATCAGCATTCCGGAAAGAACGGCGACCAGCAGCAGCCAACGTGTGATCGACAGTGGCGCGGCGCCGGTGCCGAATGCCCGCTCAATGAGCAGTTCAAAAGTCGCGGTATAGCCGAAGGGGCCGAACAGCAGAAACAGCGCAGCACCTGTCACTCCCATCAGCATCGCTGCGGTGGAGAGCCGGTAGCGCCGCGCCAGCACGAGGTCACGAAGGCTCGCGCCGGGCTCGCGCGTCCACCACAGCCGGACCGCTTCATAGATTGCCCAGACGCCAAATCCGACCGCCAGGACAAGCGACCAGGAGGTGATGGCGCTGAGCAGGACGGGAGCACGCACAGGCCGCGACAGCCATTGTCCTTCGATCAGGGTTGCAAAGGCGGCGGTGCCGGCCGCGAATCCGACAATCGCAATCAGCATGGCACCCTCGCCGTCGGCAAGCCGCGCCATTGTGGAATAGGCGCAGCCGCCGTTGAGCGCCGCCCCCAATCCGAAGGCCAATCCACCAAGCAGTGCGAGTCCTGTCAGCGCCCAGCCGTTGACGCCGGCAGCGGCCGGCACGAGCCACAGGAAAGCAAAGGTCACGGCCCAGACCCATAGCCACGACCGGCCGACGCCGGCGAACATATGGGCGCTGCGCGCGCTCATCACCTCAGCAACCGCGCGCACGGTGCAGATGCTGGCGCGGTGGGCCGCGAAGCCCATGATGCATCCCAGCACGACGGCCACAACCAGCATCGCCACGAGAAGCCCCCGGGTCTGAGTGGTGTTGCGGGCGATGTTATCCTATAGGACGGCGCGCGATGCGGGCAGCCCGCCCTCGTGACCGCCACCGTAAAGGCCACCATGTTCAAAGTTCGCGTCATTCCCTGCCTCGACGTCAAGGACGGCCGCGTGGTCAAGGGTGTCAATTTCGTTGATCTGCGCGACGCCGGCGATCCGGTGGAGGCCGCGATCGCTTATGACGCCGCGGGCGCCGACGAGCTCTGCTTCCTTGACATCGCCGCCAGCCACGAGAAGCGCGGGATCATTCTGGATGTGGTGCAGCGCACGGCGGAGGCCTGCTTCATGCCCCTGACGGTGGGCGGCGGCGTGCGCACGGTCGAAGACATCCGCGCGCTCTTATCGTCGGGCGCCGACAAGGTCTCGATCAATACCGCGGCGGTGGAGCGGCTCGCCTTCGTGCGCGAAGCGGCGGAGAAATTCGGCGACCAGTGCATCGTGGTAGCGGTGGACGCCAAGAAAGTGTCGCAGCCCGGCGAGAAGGACCGCTGGGAAATTTTCACTCATGGCGGCCGTAAGCCGACCGGTCTCGATGCGGTGGAATACGCCAGGGAGGTCGTCGCCCTCGGCGCCGGCGAAATCCTGCTCACCTCGATGGATCGGGACGGCACCCGCTCCGGTTTCGACATAGCCCTCACGCGCGCCGTGGCGGATGCGGTACCCGTGCCGGTGATCGCGTCCGGCGGGGTCGGCACGCTGCAACACCTGGTCGACGGCATTCGCGAGGGCCATGCCACCGCCGTGCTCGCTGCCTCGATTTTCCATTTCGGCCAGCACTCGGTGTCCGAGGCCAAACAGTTTATGGCCAAGGCTGGCCTGCCGGTGCGGCTCGACGCTTAGCGCCTGCTTCGCGGTGTGCCGGCTTTCGCGCGGGCGCGCGGAGATCGCGGCTTCCTCGCCCACGCCAAGGCGCACTCCAGCCGGTCGTTGCCCCAGAACAATTCGCCGTCGGACGTGATAAAGGTCGGCGCTCCGAAGATGCCGAGCCGCTGCGCCTCCTCCGTTTCGGTCCGCAACGCCACGCGCAATTCGTTGGAGCGCGCCGCCTCCAGCACCGGCATGGGATCAAGCTTCAAGCGCAAAAGGATATCGCTAATCGTCGTCGGGTCGTCGATGCGACGGCCTTCGCCAAATTCGGAGCGGAACAGCGCCAGGCAGAAATTCTTGCCCCACTTCTCCTTCAGCCCGACCAGCGCGACCCGGGCCGCCAGCACGCTCTGTTGCGGAAACATTTCCGGGCGCCGGAAAGGCAGATCGAGGTCGGCGCAAAGCCGCTCCAGGTCGCGCCACATGTTGCGGCCCTTGGCTTCGTAGAGATTGAACGGCGAGCTTTCCCAGCCCTGGGCCTGAAAAATCGGACCAAGCAAAAAAGGACGGAACCGCACCTTCAGCCGCGCCTTGGACGCCAGCGGGCCGATCCGCTGGGCTGCCGGATAGGAGTAGGTCGAGGCAAAATCGAACCAGAAGTCGAGCACCTTCTCACGCATGAACCGTCCTATCGCGGCCTGCCCGAAAGTATTCCTCCCCGCAGCCGAGTGGAGGTGATATGGCAGGATTGGAGTAGCACATGGCCAAATATACCTTGCAGGACCTGGAAAAACGGATCGAGACGCGTGCGAAAGCCGGCCCCGATGTCTCCTATACACGCAAGCTGCTGGACAGGGGCGTCGCCCAGTGCGCCAAGAAGTTGGGCGAAGAAGCGGTCGAAACCGTGATCGCGGCGACGGCGGAAAGCCGGGAGCGCTTGATCGCGGAAAGCGGCGACCTGCTCTACCATCTGCTCATTGTCCTGCATGCGCGCGGTATCAGCCTTGCCGAAATCGAGGCGGCGCTTTCCGAACGCCAAGGGATGTCCGGTCTAGAAGAAAAATCCTCGCGGCCGCGCGAGTGACCTAGGAAATTTTATGGAACAGCGCACCGACAGCCAACTTTCGCCCTACCGCATCTTCCCGCGCGGGGAATGGGCCGCGTTGCGCAAAGACACGCCGATGACGCTGTCTCCGGAGGAGGTCGCGCGGCTGCGCTCGCTGCATGACCGCCTCGATATGGCCGAGGTGGAGGAAATTTATCTGCCGCTTTCGCGCCTGCTGTCGCTCTATGTCTCTGCCACACAGCAACTGTTTCACGTGCAGCAGGCCTTCCTTGGCACCGAAGACAGCAAGATGCCTTACATCATCGGCGTGGCGGGTTCGGTCGCGGTGGGCAAATCCACTACCGCGCGCGTGCTGCAGGCGCTGCTCGCGCGCTGGCCCGATACGCCGAAGGTCGATCTCGTGACCACCGACGGCTTCCTTTATCCGAACGCCGTGCTCGAGCGCGAAGGCCTGATGGAGAAAAAGGGCTTTCCAGAGAGCTACGACCTGCCGGCGCTGCTGCGGTTTCTTGCCGACGTGAAAGCGGGCCGCCGTCCGGCGCGCGCGCCGATCTATTCGCATCTCATCTATGATGTGATTCCGAACCAATGGGTGGAGATCGATCGCCCCGACATCCTGATCGTTGAAGGGCTCAACGTGCTGCAGACCGGACGACCGCCGCGCGAAGGCAAGGCGATTCCCTTCGTTTCGGATTTTTTTGATTTTTCGATTTATCTCGATGCGAGCGAAGACGTGTTGCTGTCCTGGTATGTCGATCGCTTCCTCACGCTGCGCGTCACGGCCTTCGCCGATCCGAAATCCTATTTCCACCGCTATTCGAAATTGTCGGATGCCGACGCGGTCGAGGTGGCAACCTCAATCTGGAAGCGCATCAATCTCGTCAATTTGCATGACAATATTTTGCCCACGCGCCAGCGCGCCGATCTCATCCTGCAAAAGAGCGAGAGCCACATGGTCGAAGAAGTGGCGCTACGCAGGCTGTAGGCTCGCTATGCCGCCTTCACCGCCGCCGCGCCGGCCAGCATTTCGGCGAGCTTTTCCCGATCCAGCGGTTTGGTGACGAAACCGTCCATGCCGGCTGCGAGACACGCCTCGCGGTCCTCCGCCGAAGCATTGGCGGTGAGCGCAACGATGCGGGTGCGATGGCTGCCGCGCTCGGCTTCGGCGGCGCGGATGCGCGCCGTGGCTTCGAAACCGTCGACGCCCGGCATGTGCAGGTCCATGAGCAGAAGATCGTAGGGTGTGCCGGCGTCCTGCGCCGCTTGCCAGGACTCGATCGCTGCCGCGCCGCTCGAGACAATGTCGGGCCGATGACCGAGCTTTGCCAACAAGGCGCGCGCGAGCAGCGCGTTGATGTCGTTATCTTCTGCCACCAGGATCGACAGCGTCTTGCCCGGCCGTGGGCGCGCAGGAGACTCGATCTGCCCGTCGGCGTCAGCCAGTTCACGGGAGTGATCGGGACCAGCCGTCAGCCGCGCCGCCAGCGAGGCAGCACGCACCGGCTTGATCAGGTAATCGGTGATGCCCGCCTGCTTCAGCGCTGGTAGCTCGTGTCGGGTGCTGGGCGGAATGAGAATAATGCGCTGCCGCACATTACGCCGGGCGCTCGCGAGCAGTGACTGGATCGCCGCCGCGCCCAGTGCGTGGTCGATCAGCATTGCATCCCAGTTGCGCTCGGGCAGGAGAGCCGTCGCGACCCGCGCGTCTGTCACCGCGCAGGTCTTGGCGCCCCAGCGCCCCAGTCGGCGCGCGAGGAGCGAAGCTTCGATGGCGCCGACGGTAACGATCAGCATGGCCCTGTCTGCCAATTCCGGGGCCGTAAAGACGACGCTCTCCGTGACGCCCGGGAGCGGCACGGTGAAAGAGAAGGTCGAGCCGGCGTCTGGCGCGCTCTCCACGACAATACTGCCTCCCATGCGCTCGACGATGCGCTGTGAAATGGCGAGACCGAGACCGGTGCCGCCGAACTTGCGCGCGGGTCCGTCGTCGCCCTGTTCGAATTCGCGGAAAATGCGTTCCTGTTGAGCGGGGGGGATCCCGATGCCGGTGTCGCGCACGCTTATCGTGATCTCGCCGGGCCAGGCGCCGGGCTCGACCACGATGCCGACGCCGCCGCGGGCGGTGAATTTTATCGCGTTGCCGGCAAGGTTAAGCAGCACCTGACGCAGGCGCGTGGCGTCGCCGATCACTTGCTCAGGAAGGCGGTCATCGATATAGGCGGCGATCTCCAGCGATTTAGCTTGGGCGCGCGGCGCCAATAACTCAGCCACTTCCTCGATCAATGTGACGAGCGGGAAGGGCCGCGCATCGAGGTCGAGCCGTCCGGATTCGATCTTGGAGAAATCGAGAATCTCCTCGATCAGCGACAGCAGCGTATCGCCGGATGTTTTCACCGCCTTGGCATAGGTTGCCTGCTCCGGCGTGAGGGTGGTGTCTAGCAACAAATCCGCCATGCCGAGAATGCCGTTGAGCGGCGTACGAATTTCGTGCGACACCATGGCGAGGAAACGGGACTTGGCACGGTTGGCAGCTTCGGCCTGGTCGCGTGCTTCCGCCAGGGCGAGTTCGGCTTGGGTGCGGTCGGTGACGTCGCGGCCGACGCTCTGAGTTTCCGCCCCGCCATCAAGTTGCACGGTGACCTCGCGCCAGGCGATCCAGCGCGGGCCCTCTGCCGTGGTGACCTTCTGGTCGTAGATCCGCGCGCCGTCGGGCGAGAATGCGCTGTTGCCTTGTTCGAGGAGCGGCAGGACGAAATCGCTTCCAAGCAGAACCTCGCGGTCGCGCTCGGCCAGCGCGCAGAAAGCGTCGTTGGCATAAGTGACGCAACCGTCGGCGTCGCGCCGCACAATGAAGTCGCCTTGCGCTTCCAGGAAGCTGCGCGCCCGCTCCTCGGTCTCTCTCAGCTCCCAATTCCGGTCGGCAAGCTCCTCATTGCGCTGCTCAAAGCGGCGAAGATGCGCGTGCAGCGTCCGATTGCGGTAAAGCAACCAGACGACAAGAGCGCCGGCTGCCAAAAGGGCGCCGCAAGCGATAAGGAGAGCGAAATTGAGCTGCATGGGTTCAAACGCAACGCGGCAAAAACGCCTTGCCCGCCAGCATGACGAAGGAGTCTTGCTATTCCCTTCATCGCGAAGCACGTTAATTTACGGCGTAATATCAATTACTTGTGTCCCCAGTCCGACCCTAAAGCGGTCAGTTGGAGGCATGGTGGCTAGGATTTCGATACGGCTGCCGGTAAATGAACAGCCGCGCCACGGCTCGCGCCGCAATCGGGAGAAGTGAAATGGCCAAATCCGCGAAAACAAAAAAGCGGGCGAAGACGAGCGCGCCAGCCGCGGCAAAGCTGGTCAAGCCGTCGCGCGCCGAGGCGGAGGCCGCGGTGCGCACGCTGATCCAGTGGACCGGGGATGATCCCAACCGCGAAGGCCTGCTCGCGACGCCCGCGCGCGTTGTCGCCGCCTATGAGGAATGGTTTTCCGGCTACGGGCAGGATCCGCGCGACTATCTCCAGCGTACCTTCGAGGAAGTCGGCGGCTACGATGAGATCGTGCTGTTGCGCAACATCCGATTTGAATCCCACTGCGAGCATCACATCGCCCCAGTGCTCGGGCGCGTGCATGTCGGCTATCTGCCGCGCAACCGCGTGGTCGGTATTTCCAAGCTCGCGCGGCTGGTCGACGTCTATGCCAAGCGGCTGCAGACCCAGGAAAAGATGACCGCAGAAATCGCCGGCTGCCTGGAGGCGGTGCTCAAGCCTTTCGGCGTCGCGGTGGTGGTAGAAGCGGCGCATCAGTGCATGACGACCCGTGGCGTGCACAAGACCGACGTGACCATGGTGACGAGCCGCATGCTTGGTGCCTTCCGCGATCAGGCACAGACGCGGCACGAATTCCTCTCTGCTCTCGGCCTGCGCACTGGCATGACCAATGGCGAGGCAGTCTGACGCAGCGCTCAATCTTGGCGATCGGTCTTCTCGGCTATGATCTGCGCCGCGTGACTGCAACGCCTTTGCAAATTGCACGCTGTAATCGGCGGTTCAAGCCGCGCGTCAGCAAAGCCAATTGACCAAAGCGCGACCCAAATGATAGCCCAATCGTCAATAGGTCTACCATTCACTTCCATAAGGATGGGACCTGCGAGGGAGGATACCGATGAATTTGCTGTCGAGGAACGGCCGGCGGCAACCCGCTCTGGCCTGGCTGATCGGATTGGCGGCTGCCCAACTCTGCGCCTCAGGCGCAGTCGCGCAGACTGAGGGCGAGCTCGAAAAGCTGTTCACCGGATCGACCATCACCATCATCGGCAGCAACGCCGGCAGCGGCGCCGACATTATGATCCGCGCGTCGGCCGAGATCCTCGGCGACTTTCTCCCCGGCAAGCCGGCGCGCATCGTGGTGCAGAACGTTCCCGGCGGCGGCGGTATCCCGCAAGTGCGGCGCTTCATGCAGGCCAAGCCGGATGGCCTGACAATCACCGTTCTGCATTCGCGGCATACGGTGGACGCGCTGTTTGGCACGCATGACATTAAAGAGTGGGATCCGCGCAAGACCGGCATCATCGGCAGTCCCACCGGCGGCGGGCAATCGCGACTGCTCTGCGTCAATCCGCAGACCTATAAATGGTCGTCGTGGAAAGACCTCATCAATTCCAAAAAGCAGCTTAACGTCGGGGCAAGTGAGCCCTCAGGCGGCGCGGCGGCGATGGGCGCGCGTTTCATCGAGATGAACAAGGGCCCGATTAAGATCATTACCGGCTATTCCGGCACCAACGAGATCTTTGCTGCTTATCTGCGGGGAGAGATCCCCATCCTTCAGCACTGCCCTGAGCGTTCGCTGAAGAAAGAATATGCCGACCTGCTAAAGACGCCGGAGGAAGCGCGCAAGAAATTCGTTCCCATCTTGTGGTGGGACATCGAAAGCGATCCGGAATGGCTGAAGACCCTGGGCCACAGCGGACCGGTACCGCATGTCAACGAAGTGCTCGACCTGATCGGCGCCGGCGAGGAGCAGAAGAAGGCGTTCCGCGCCGCGCTCGAAATCCGTTCGATCTTCTCGCGCACCTGGACCCTGCCGGTGGGCACGCCGGAGCCGGTGGTGAAGGCCTGGCAGGAGGCTTTTATGAAGATGACGGCCTCGCCGCAATACAAGGAGCGGATGGTCAAGATCGGCTTTGAGGACGAGCACGCACCCCGCTCGGCGCAGCAATTGCGTGACGCATTCAAGCTGTTCGACAGCCTCTCGCCGGAGTTGGTCGCGGTCATCAAGCAACTGGGCGATTAGCGCCGGACTCGCGCTTCTTGCGTCGGAAAAGGTTCGCCGATGCTAGAGGCAATGATGGCGGGAGGGGAACAATTGTTTTCCCGCCCCGGCATATGGCTCGGCTTTCTGATTGTGCTGCCCATTGCCGTCATCTCCGGGCTGAAGCCCGGAGGGGGTGTGCCGGTTTTCGTCATCCTGCTCGGACTCACCAGCCATCTCGATCCATGGGTCGTGGTCTGCGTCGCGATTTTCTACAAAGCGGCCTCCGATTTGATGGAGCCGGTGCCTTCGATCCTGCTCGGCATCCCCGGCGGCAGATCCGCGCAAGCGACGGTGCTCGATGGCTATCCGATGGCGCAGAAAGGACTGGCCGGCGTCGCCATCGGCGCCAGCTATACGTGCAACCTCATAGGCGGCGTGTTCGGTGCGCTGGTACTTTTGGCGCTGCTTCCCTTCGCCCGCCAGCTCATTCTGATTTTCGGCTCGGCGGAATTCTTTCTGCTGACAATGATCGGCGTGATGACGGTCGCCGTGGTCAGCTCCGGCGCTTTCATCAAGGGACTGCTCACCGGCGGGCTGGGCATCGCCATCGCCATGGTCGGCTACAGCGCGATCGGCGGCGATATCCGCGCCACCTTCGGCCTCAACTATCTTTATGACGGCGTGCCGCTGGGGCCGCTGGTCGTGGGACTCTTTGCGATCCCCGAAGCGGTCGCACTGGTTGTCGGAGGCAAGCCGGTCGCCACGCAAGCGCATCGACCTGCTGATGAAAGAGGCCGACCGCGACGTGTGGCGCGGCATCGTCGAAGGCTTCAGGCATTTCCGCCTGATGATCCAATCGTCAGCCATCGGCACCGCGATTGGCATGATGCCGGGCCTGGGAGCACCGGTCGCGCATTGGATTTCCTACGCCGTCGCGCGCAACACCGAGAAAGGCGCGCACCAGACTTTCGGCAAGGGCGACGTGCGTGGCGTGATCGCCTCCGATGCACCGAACAGCTCGGCCGATGGCGGGGAGCTGTTTCCGACGCTGGCCTTCGGCATTCCGGCCACCGCCGGCATGTCCATCATGATCGCGATTTTCGTTCTCTGCGGGTTCACGCCCGGCTACAGCATGATGACAAACCATCTCGATGTGGTGGTGGCGCTGGTTTACGTGTTGATCATCGCCAACACCCTGACGGTTCCCATCGTGATGCTGTTCGCGCCTTATCTGGCGCGGCTCACGCTCGCCAATCCCGCGGTGCTCGCGCCCATCGTCATCTGGGTCTCCATGCTGGCGGCCTATATGACGACGAACTCGGTGGCCGACCTCGCCGTTGTGCTGATCTTCGCGGTGTTGGGCCTGTTCATGAAGGCCTATGGCTGGCCGCGCCCGCCGATCCTGATCGCCGTGGCACTCGGCGAGGTCATGGAGAAGTATCTTTGGATCGCCGTGAACAACTACGGCTTCAGCATGTTCGCGCGGCCGCAGTTCCTGGCGATCCTCGCGGTCATGGGCTTGGTCGCGCTCGCCGGCGTGCGGATGCGGCGTCAGGTGGCGGCGACTGTGAAGGAGGTGCGGGAGGAGGCGGCGGCGACAAGTCCGCTGGCGCCGGCGGTTGCCGCGGCGTTGCCGGAGCCCGATAGCAAAGCTGCGCCCGTCATTGTCGCAAAGGTTCCCTTCCGCGACCGCCTGACGCTGGAATTCGTCGGCGAGATCGTTCTGCTGGCGCTGGTCGCAGCTTTCCTCGGCTACATGCTGTGGGATTCGACGCACTGGCGCTTCTCCGACCGCCTGACGCCGCTGATCGGCATCACCATCGCCGCGGTCTTCTGGTTCATTCGCGTCGGCACGATCGTGCTGAGCTTCTTCCGGCCGCTGCAAATATCAAGCCGCGACGCAACGATCATGGATACCGGCTTCGCCAAAGGCCAGGATCCGCAGGAAGCGCGGCTGCGTTTCTACCAGATCTTCGGCTTCACGGTTTCCCTCGTTCTGGTCGTCTGGGTATTCGGATTCCATATCGGCGCCACGCTTCTGCTGGGCGCTTATCTGGTGGCGATTGCACGCTTCTCCTGGTTCTGGACGGCCGTGATCGTGCTTGTCGCGCTGGCGATTTTGGTCGGCTTCTACGACTGGGTTCTGGGTATTCCGTGGCATGTGCCGCTGATCGTTGATCTGTTCATGCGATAGAGGAAAGAGCGCTATGAGATTTGGATTTTATGACGAGTTCCGGCCCTGCCTCGTGAGGCAGGATGGCGTGATCGACATCTCGGAGCTGGTCGGCGCTTTTCCCGGCGCGCCGCCGCAATGCGTGCTGGAAACGCTGATCAACAAATTCGACCAGTTGCGCAGCGCGTTGCAGGAGGCGCAATCAAACGGCAAGACGATCCCGCTGTCTCAAGTCCGGCTGCGCGCGCCGGTGCCACGGCCGGGCAAGGTGCTGTGCGGGCGGCGCAACTTCAAGGAAGGCGTGCCGCTCGATCCGCCGGGGCCGCTGCGCACTTTCTTCAAGTCGCCGGATGCCGTGATCGGTCCAGGCGAGACAGTGATCCTGCCCGCCTTCCGCGCCAGTGTTTTCAATCATGAGGCCGAATTGGCGCTGCTCATCGGCAAGGAAGCAAAAGACGTATCCATCGATCGGGCGCTGGACCATGTCTTCGGCTATACCACCAGCGGCGACGTTTCGGCGCGCGGTCCGGTGGAGGGAGAGGCGGAACTGGCCGGCCCTTACGGCAAATGCTTCGACACTTTCCTGCCGCTCGGGCCGGCCATCGTCACGCCCGACGAGGTTGGCGATCCGAACAAGCTCAGGATCCGTTTTTGGGTCAATGGTCAATTGCGCCAGGACTACAGCACTGACGACATGGAGCACAGTGTTGCCTTCATGATTTCAACGCTGTCGCACAACATGACGTTGAAGCCCGGCGATCTCATTTTGGTTGGGGTCAATCATTCCCATCTTGGCCCGCTACAGGACGGCGATTTCGCGGAGATCGAGATCGAGCATGTCGGGCGGATGAGCCATTCCGTCAGCGATCCAAGCAAGCGGAAATGGCCGCTGGATTTGCGCGACCCGCAGGTCAACATCCGGCGCCGCGAGGGCATGAAGGGCAAGCCGCATACCGGGACCTGGCCACATCAGCCGCCGACTGGCGACGCCAAAGCAGCGGCGCACTGAGCGACCGTCAGGCTGTCAGCTGCCGGCGAGCTCTTCGCGCCGGATTTCCAGCTCCAGCCATTGCTCTTCCGCCGCGGCGATCTTGCGCTGCAACTCACCGAGCGCTGCCGTGACTTGCTCGAACGCCGCACGGTCGCGCGTATAAAAATTGGGATCGGCGAGTTTTGCCTGCAGCGCATCGGCCTCCCGTTGCAGCGCCGCGATGGTCTTCGGCAACGTTTCCAGCGCATGCTTGTCCTTGAAGGTCATCCGCCGTTTCGCTGCCGGCGCTTCGGTGGGTGCTGCCGATTCTCTCACCTCCCGCTGCGGCGTCGGACTTGCCGGCCTCGCGCGAGAGGTCGGCGCCGCGCTGCACCAGCATGTCGGTGTAACCGCCGGCGTATTCAGTCCAACGCCCGTTGCCTTCCGGCACGATCACTCCGCCCACCAACCGATCAAGAAAATCGCGATCATGGCTGATCAGCAGCACCGTGCCGGGATAATCCGTCAGCATGTCCTCCAGCACGTCGAGCGTCTCCATATCGAGATCGTTGGTCGGCTCGTCCAGCACCAGCAAATTTGACGGTCTGGCGAGCGCCTGCGCCAGCATCAGCCGGCCGCGCTCGCCGCCTGAGAGCTTGCCGAGCGGCGTACGCGCCTGTTCCGGGAGAAACAGAAAATCCTTCATGTAGCTGACGACGTGTTTGGAAACGCCGTTGACCATCACGTTGTCGCCGCCGCCTCCGGTCAGCGCATCTTTGACCGTGACGTCGGGATCGAGGCTGTCGCGATGCTGCGTGAGCGTCGCGAGTGCCAGCGTTGAACCGAGCGTCACCGATCCGGTCTCCGGCGGCAAAGCGCCGGTCAGCATATTGATCAGCGTGGTTTTGCCACTGCCATTCGGCCCGACAATGCCGAGGCGGTCGCCGCGCTGGATGCGGATCGAGAAGTCGCTCACGATGGGGCGCCCCTCGTAGCTCTTCCCGATATTCTGCGCCTCGATGACCAGCGCGCCGGACGGCGCCGGCGCGCTTGCGGCGATCGCAACATTGCCAACGGCCGCGCGGTAGTTGCGCCGCCGCTCTTTCATCTCTTGCAATAACCCGACCCGCCGCATGTTGCGCTTGCGTCGGCCGCTGACGCCGTGGCGGATCCAGTGCTCTTCGGCGACAATCTTGCGGTCAGCCTTGTGCTGCTCGCGCTCCTCTTCCGCCAGCAGCATGTCTCGCCATTCCTCGAAATGCGCAAATCCGCGCTCAATCCGCCGCGTCGCGCCGCGGTCGAGCCACACCGTGACGCGCGAAAGCGTGGAGAGAAAGCGCCGGTCATGGCTGATGATCACCAGCGCCGTGCGGCGCGACAAGAGATCGCTTTCCAGCCATTCGATGGTGGTGAGATCGAGATGATTTGTCGGCTCGTCCAGCAGCAGAATATCAGGCGAGGGCGCCAAGACGCGCGCGAGCGAGGCGCGGCGCGCCTCGCCGCCGGAAAGCTGCCCCGGATCCTCCTGCCCAGTGAGGCCGAGCTGCTCGAGGATATAGCGCGCGGCATGCGGATCGTCGGTCGGCCGCAGTCCGGCTTCGACGTAAGCGAGCGTGGAGGCAAAGCCGGAAAAATCCGGTTCCTGCGGCAGGTAGCGCACCACGGCCCCGGGCTGCACGAAGACGGATCCCCGGTCCGGCTCTATCAGGCCTGCCGCGATTTTTAGCAGCGTCGATTTGCCCGATCCGTTGCGTCCGACCAGCGAAACGCGCTCGCCCGTGGAAACCGAAAGGTCGGCGCCGGTAAGCAGCGGCGTGCCGCCGAAGGTCAGCGCGATGTCGGTGAGTTGCAAAAGCGGAGGAGCCATGAGGACCCCGTATAGGCGGAAAAGCCTGCCGTCAAAGGCTTCGGCCCTTTAAAGTTGCGCCGCCTTCTTTCCTGGCTGACAATGTGATCGAAGCCGCGGACAACAGGCGGATCGATCAGGAGGACCAGATGCGGATACGATGGGCAGCGGCCGTGTTGGCCGCGATTGTTGCACTGGCGGCGCCGCAGGCGCGCGCGGACGCGGTCGAGGATTTCTACAAAGGCAAGCAGATCACCTTGATCGTCAGCTACGGCCCCGGCGGCGGCTACGACGTCTACGCCCGTGTGCTCGCGCGCTACATGAGCAAATACATTCCAGGCAATCCGAGCATCATCATTCAGAACATGCCGGGAGCCGGCAGCCTGCGCGGCGCGAATTTCATCTATAACGCGGCGCCGAAGGACGGCACCGCCTTCGGCACCTTCGCGCGCAACATCCCGTTGATTGGCCTCCTGCAAAAGACCAATCAGAATGTGCAGTTCGATCCGATGAAATATACCTGGATCGGCTCCTCGGCCAGCTTCGCCGACGACGCTTATCTTCTGATGGTGCGGAAGGACGCACCGGTGAAGTCGGTGGAGGAAGCGCGCAAGTCGGGGGGCCCTCCCATTGTTCTCGGGACAACGGCTGAAGGCGCGTCAAGCGACGCCATCGGCGTGGTCCTGCGCGAAATGCTCGGCTTCAATATCAAGCAGGTCCCCGGCTATACCGACGGCGCCGCGCTTAACCTTGCCTTCGAGCGGGGCGAGATCGAAGCGCGCAATGTCGGATATTCCTCGATCAAGCCGAACAAGCCCGATTGGGTGAAGCCGGGCGGCTTGGGCAATATCCTGGTGGTCTTCGGGCGCGCCACGCGCCATGCCGACTTTCCGAATGCGCCAACCGCGCGCGAGCTCGCGAAGAACGACAAGGATCGCAGGCTGATCGAGATCCTGGAAATTCCTTATCAGCTGTCGCGGCCCTTCGCGGCGCCGCCGGGCGTTCCCGAGGATCGCGCCAAGGCGCTGGTGAAAGCCTTCATGGAAACACACAAGGACCCCGGCTATCTCGAAGAAGCCAAGAAGGCGAATTTCGAAGTCAGCCCGATCGATGGCGCCGAAGTCCTTCGCCTGATCAAACTCATCGCCGATACGCCGGAAGAGCAACTGAAGAGCATCGAGAAACTGGTTGAAGGGGGTTAGGACCGACGCGAGGGGTGCGCCGTTCGGCGCACCCCTCCGTTGGAAACACCATCATTCCCGCAACGTAGATACCGGCAAGCCGCAGAACCGGCTATGGTTCACGCTTGGGCTGCGCCCTTTCGGCGCAGCTTCCCGGCGCTTTAACGTTGCGTGCCTCGCCACGCTGGTTGAAAATACCGGCAAGCGGCACTCGGAAAAAATCCGGCCGCGAGCCATCGACATCCACCGAGAAACAGGTGGCCACAATGGAGGAACACAGATGCTGATGCGATTTGCGGCGGCCTTGATGCTGTGCGCGGGCGCCGCCGTTCCGGCCAAGGCCGATGCGGTAGCCGATTTCTACAAGGGTAAAACGGTCACCATGATCGTGAGCTACGGGCCCGGCGGAGGTTACGACACCTATGGCCGTATCTTGGCTCAGCACATGAGCAAGTATATTCCCGGCAAACCGACCATCATCATCAACAACATGCCGGGCGCCGGCAGCTTGAAGGGCGCCAATTATATCTACAACGTCGCGCCGAAGGACGGCACCGCCTTCGGCATTTTCGCTCGCAACATCCCGCTGCTCGCGCTGCTCGATAAGACCGATCAGAACGTGCAGTTCGATCCCACCAAGTTCACCTGGATCGGCTCATCCTCGAGCGGCGAGAACGACGCCTATGTGCTGATCGCCCGCAAGGACGCGAAGAACAAGACGATCGAGGATTTGCGGCGCAAGGACGGCCCTCCGCTGATCCTCGGCTCCACCGGTGAAGGCACTTCGAGCGACGCCTGGCCTATCGTCTTGCGCGATATGCTCGGCTTCAACATCAAGCCGATTGCCGGCTATACCGACAGCGGCGCACTCTATCTCGCCATGGAACGCGGCGAGATCGAAGGACGCACCACGGGCATCTCCAGCGTGAAGTCGAACAAACCGGAATGGCTGAGGCCGGATGGCATCATGCAAGTCTTGGTGGTGATGGGGCGGAAGACCCGTTATCCGGAATTGCCCAATGTTCCGACCGCGCGCGAACTGGCGAAGACCGACAACGACCGCGCGCTGATCGAGGTGCTGGAGTTGCCCTACGCCATGAGCCGGCCTTTTGCCGCGCCTCCGGGCGTGCCGAAGGATCGTGCGGATGCGCTGGTGAAGGCCTTCATGCAAACCCACAAGGATCCCGACTATCTGAAGGACGCCGAGAAGCTGAAGGTCGACGTGAGCCCGATCGACGGCGATGACGTCCGTGCGCGCATCGAGAGCATCTCGAAGGTGCCGCCCGACGTGATGAAGGGCGTTGAGAAGCTGATCACCTCGAACTGATCTGTGCGACAAGACGACTCCCCTTCGCCTGCCGGCGGAGGGGAGTTTTTTCATGCCACGTGAGACATCTGGCACCGAGGCAATTCTGCCTATCGGACCTGTCTTTTCCGCTGTTGCCAACAGGGGTAAGTCTCACTAAGACCGGCGGTAATCCCGACATCTGGAGGAACGCCCATGCACGACAAGACCGATATGACCCATTGGCACGAGCCCAAGGCCGGCGAGAACGCTGGCTTTGGAAAATTCGGCCGCCCGGCCATGCCTTACGATCGCTTCATGGAGGAAGAAGGCATCCCGATCTATCGCGGCATCGGCGTGCGGCGCGTGCGCGACCTTCCGCTGAAGCCCTGGAAGCGGCTCGGCGGCAACGGCACCTTCATCCAGCTCTACGGCACCGAAGGCCTGTGGGGCATGCATGTGGTGGAGATACCCGGCGCCGGCGCGCTGAATGTCGAAAAGCATATGTACGAAAAGGTCGTGCTGATCCTGGAAGGCCGCGGCACCACCGAAGTCTGGCAGGAAGGCCAGGCCAAGCGTCACACCTTCGAATGGGCGAAAGGCTCGATGTTCACCATCCCGCTCAACGCCTCGCATCGTTTCATCAATGCATCGAGCCAGCCCGCGCTGATGCTGTGCGGCACCTCGGCGCCGAACGTGATGAACCTGCTCGACAACATGGATTTCATCTTCGACTGCCCCTACCACTTCACCGACCGCTTCTCGGGCGCCGAAGACTTCTTCAAGCCGAAGGAGGACATCGAGCCGGATCCGATCCGCGGCCTGGCGATGCGCAAGACCAATATCATCCCCGATGTGATCAATGCGGAGCTGCCGCTGGATAACCGCCGTTCCCCCGGGTACCGCCGGATGGAGCCGCAGATGGCGAATAACCGCTTCTATACCTGGATCGGCGAGCACGAGACCGGCCGCTATTCCAAGGCACACAAGCATGCTTCCGCCGCGGTGCTGATTTGTCTGAAGGGCAAGGGCTACACCTACACCTGGCCGGAAGGCCTCGGCACGCGGCCGTGGGAAACCGGCCACGCCGACAAGGTGATGCGGCAGGATTACGAGCAGGGCGGCATGGTGTCGGCGGCGCCGATGAGCGGCGACTGGTTCCACCAGCATTTCGGCACCGGTACCGACCCGCTACGCGTCACCGCCTGGCATGGCCCGAACAACCAGCGCGCGCGCAAGGCCGGCATCCCGGGCGAGGCCCTGATGGATTACGGCGCGATCGATCTGAAGAAGGGTGGCGCCGCCATCCCCTATCACGAGGAGGATCCCGCGCTGCGCAAGGAATTCACCGCGACGCTGAAGAAAGACGGCGCCAAGAGCCGGATGGAAGAGCGCTGGTATGCGGGCGACTCGGGCGACCAGCCGGGCGACGTGATGTGAGTTGATCTCGTCGTCTTTGTTCAATGGCCGGGCCAAAAGCCCGGCCTTTTTTTCTGTGCGCACATGGCGCGCGGAACGACTCGTGGCGCTGGGCGCTTGAGCCTAGAGACCGAGGCTCTGGTGCGGGCACATAGCTATGGCGCGGAGCGTGGAAATCTCACTGTCTTTGCTGAAGCGGTGATACCGCATAAATCTGGTCGAGCATCTTTATCATCATGGTATTGGCGGTTGGCTGGCCATCAAGTGAAACGGTGAGGTTGGTCCACAGGACCAGCGTGACATCGTTGTCCGGATCGTACCCCATGGACGAGTTGAATCCGGGCAGCTCGCCGCCGTGGAAATACACTTTGTTCGGCCCGAAGGTGATTTGAGTGATCCCATAGCCATATCTTTGACCTTTGGGATTCCCTGCATCCTCCGGCTCGGGGCTCTCGAGCCATTGCCGCTGATAGTCAGCATTGAAAACCTTGCCGCCGACTAGCGCGCGTATCCATTTCGTCAAGTCACCCGCGGTGGAGATGACGCCACCGGCCCCCAAGGCATAGGAAGGATTCTGCCATGTGTCGTCGTTCGGCTTGAGTGTCCCCGCCCTGGCCGCAGACTGAAGATCGGCGGGATAAGGCGCATCCACCAAGGCGTATGAGGAACTGCCGTAAAGATAACCGTGCGAGTACGGCTCGGGGATCGCGTTCGATGTGCCGGCAGGGAGCAGTGTGTTCTTCATGCCGATGGGCCCGAACAAACGATTCTGAAAAATGCCGGCCAGGGGCTGGCCCGCAATTTTTTCCGCCACAAGACCAAGCAAGAGATAGTTGGTGTTGCAATAGTCGAATGCCGCGCCCGGAGCGAACAGTGGCGGATGTTTGAACGCGATGGCGCGCAGTTCCTCCGAGGTCCAAGCCTTCGTCGGGTTCCGGTCAAGGCTTTCCGCAAGTTCCGGCGCGTCGGTGTAGTTATAAAGGCCGCTTCGCATTTTAAGGAGCTGACCAATGGTGATGTTGTCACCGTTTGGAACGCCTTGAACATACTTCGAGACCGGGTCGTCGAAGCGCAATTTCCCTTCCTGGGCCAGTTGTACGATCACGGCCGCCGTCATCGTCTTGGTCATCGACGCGATCCGGAAGTGCGTATCGGCACGTGGCGGGTTCGTGACGCCCAGTTCGGTTGTGCCGTAGCCAAAGACGAAATTGCCCTGCGGCGTGTGTAGAAGAACCATGGCACCCGGCAGGAGGAGTTCCTTCGCCAGCCCTTCGACGGTGGCCTGAAGTGCGACCGGGTCGATCGGCTTGAGAGCTGTTGCGGACGCCCGCATACCGCCGACGGAGCACGCCACCACAATCACAATGCCCAGTATTCTCATTGTCGCCGCAATCGTCCAAAGCCGCCCTCCGTATCTCATCCGCAATCGCGCGGTAGGACAAGGCCTCCGCCTTTTTTTGTTCATCCCGCTCCCGATTGACAGCGCCGCTACGTCGGCGGAGAAAAAGGTAGGCGGTATGGGGCCCGGCGGCCGTCAGTGCTCGGCAATCAGCGCGCATGAAAAGCATCGTCGCCATCGAGGTGCACCTTCCGAGGCGGCAAGTGGCGATGCTTTTTGCCGATCCCGGCAACATGACGAAATGGATGCACGACCTTGAGCGCTACGAGCATATCGGCGGCGAAAACGGAGCCGTTGGGGCACGCTTTCGCATGGTCCCGAAGCCGCGCACCCGACAACTGGCCTTCGTCTCGACGGTGACAGACATGTACTTGCCGGAGCGGCTTTCCCTGCGGCTCGAGTCGCGAAAAGTGGATGTGCTGGCCAAGACGACCTTCACGGCGCTTGCCAAAGACAGGACGAAGCTGGTCTCGGAAGAGAAATTCATCTTCCCCGGCTTCTTCCGTTGGCTGCTCAGCCTCTTCACGCGAAACCGCACCCGCCGACGTCACCGCGAGCGCATCGAGGCGTTCAAGCGGTTTGCGGAAGCGCCTCGGCTTTAATGATTTCGCGCCGCCCCGATTGACAGCGATCCTCCTGCGCCTTTGACTGGTGCATCACTGAAAGTACATCCCAGGGAGAAAAGTCATGAAGGCGCCGTTGCTCGTCGCGGTTGCTGCTCTTTTTGTCTGTTACGTCCCCGACGTTCTGGCGCAGGGTAAGCCGGCCGGCGCGGACGAAGGCTGCGACACCGCCTGCCGCGCCGCCCGGAACAACCCGAAACCAAAATTCGTCTCTCCCGAAGTCAGCAGCGACGGCCGGGTGACCGTCCGCGTTTATGCGCCTAAGGCTGACAGCATCGGGGTTGCCGGCCTCGCGCCACTCAACGAGAACGGCGAGAGCCAGGTCGCCGCTGCGACCAAGGGGGAGGACGGCGTCTGGAGCTACACCTCGCCGCCGCGCGCGCCCGGCGTCTATGCCTATTCGGTCCGCATCGACGGCGTCGATGCCTACGACCCCAGCAATCTCTGGGTGGTGCACGGCCGCCAAAAACTGGAAAGCCTGGTCGAGATCGGCGGCGGGGAGGACTTCGCGCGCAACGATCCGAACATTCCGCATGGCGCGGTGGCGGAAGTGTTCTATCGCACGCCCGGCTTCAATTTCGACCGGCGCATGCGCGTCTACACGCCGCCGAATTACGGCGCCAGGCAAGAAACATTGCCGATGCTGTTCCTGCTGCACGGCGGCAGCGGCTCGGAAGACACCTGGGGCAAGCTCGGCCGCGCCAACTTCATCCTCGACAAGCTGATCGCCGAGGGCAAGGCCAAGCGGATGATCGTGGTGATGATCGACGGCTATGTGGACGATTTCAGCAAGGTGTCCGGCGTCAATCCCGATCTCACCATCGACGACATCCTAAAGGGCGCGATCCCTTACCTTGAGGCCAATTACATGGTGTCGAAAGAGGCCAAGGACCGCGCCATCGCCGGCCAATCGCGCGGCGCCGCGCAGACCATGGCCATCGCCCGCAAGCACCCCGGCGCCTTCGCCTATGTCGGAGTTTTCAGCTTCTCGCGATCACGCGTCGGCGCTTTCCGCAAGGAGATGGAAGCGATGACAAGCGACGCCGACTGGAAATCCTTCGACGACATGGTGAACCAGCACAAATACTTTTACTGGACGGTCGGCACCGAAGATGGCGGTGCGCCCGACAGCAGGAAAGTGTGGGAGCTCTACAAGGCGAAGAACATCAACCTCGCGAGCGACACCCGTCCCGGCAACCACGAGTGGTCGGTGTGGCGGCCGGCGCTGCGCGATTTCGCGCAGAAGCTGTTCTGACCGGGATGTTTCGAGGCGGACCGTTGCGCGTTTCACTTGCGGCCTGGATCGTCTTGCAGGCGGTTGCGGCCTCGGGCCAGGACTTCGGCAAGGAGCGCTTCGCGGTGCTGGCGAAGCAATGCCGCCAGCAGGCCATGGCCATGCCGTCGCCAGCGGCGCTGCGCATCCGCGACGCCGCACTGGCGCAGCACAAAAGCTTTCACGGCCATCGCATCGACCATACGGGCCGCATCGTCTTTTTCGGCCACTCCGAGGTCGAGAGCGACCATGAGGGGGATGACAGCTTTACGGCGGACAAGGTGCCGTGGCGCCGCGTGCTGCGCTATTGGGAGGCCGTCACAGGCGAGCCGGCCGCGACTGCGCCGCACCGTACGTTAGGCGCCTGGTACTATCCCGGCGCCCTCGATAATCCGACCCCGGCTGAGCTAGATCGCAGCGGCGTGTCCCTGCGGCGATTGCTCGAAGTCATCGACAAGCTCGACTTCTCCGAATTTGGCGACAGGGCCGGGGCCTACAAGGCCGCGATCCAGCAAAGCGTCATCCGCGCAAGCCTGAGCGATGTCGCCTGGTCCGCCGCCTTCATCTCGTTCATCATGCGCGATGCGGGCCTGGATGAAAAAATTTTCACCTATGGCGCCGCGCATGTTGCTTATATTTCGGCGGCGGTGGCGCAATCCGTGCGCGACGGGAATGGCGACGAGCGCACGCATTTCTTTCGTGCCTGCGATCCTGCGCTGACGCCGCCGCGCGCGGGCGATCTTCTCTGCTATCACCGCCACACGGACGGGACGCGCAACCCTTACGTTCCCAAAGGTCCGTCGCTTTTCCGCTCTATCTTTGAAGACTTTGCGAGCGGCAAGCGCCCCACTATATGGTCGCATTGCGACATCGTTGTCGACGCCGATGCGCGGGCAAGGAAAGTCACGGTCATCGGCGGGAATGTGCAGAATTCAGTGACCCAGCGGGTGCTGACTCTCAACAAGCGGGGCGTGCTTTCGATCAGGCAGGGCACGAAGGCGTGCGGACCTAATAATCCCGATAGCCTCGCCACAGGCCGAGCGAACTGCAATTTCAACGATCAGAAATGGTTCGTGCTGCTGCAGGCCGTGATGTGAGGGGCGCTATGGAGGAGCGCTTGCTTCCAAATCTTTCCGAGTGGTTCCGTCCGAACTAAGCTTGCGGCGCAAAAAAGCGACGCACTCCTTGAGGCCGGATGTTAAGCCGATTTGTTTACGCCGCCCGTCTGATCTCATCCGCCATGGCGCGGTAGGACAAGGCCTCCGCCAGATGCAGACGGCCGACCTTGTCCGCGCCGTCGAGATCGGCGAGCGTGCGAGCGACGCGCAATACGCGGTGATAGCCGCGCGCGGAGAGCCGCATGGCGTCGGCGGCGTCTTTCAGCAACGTCATTCCGGCGGCATCCAGGCGAGCCACCTCTTCCAGCACGGGACCGTTGGCATCGGCGTTGGTGCGCACGCCGGAAAGGCTGAGCGCGGCATAACGCTGCGCCTGCATCATGCGGGCGCGAGCGACGCGCGCGGCGACATTGCGGCTTCCTTCCGTCGGCGGCGGCAGGATGAGATCGGCGGCGGTCACCGCCGGCACTTCAATATGCAGATCGATGCGGTCGAGCAACGGACCGGACAGCCGCCCCTGATAGTCGGCCGCGCAGCGGATGTTCTGTCCGCGCTTGCAGGAAAAACCGGGATCGTTGGCGCGCCCGCAGCGGCAGGGATTCATCGCCGCCACCAGCATGAAGCGCGCGGGATAGGTGACGCGATGATTGGCGCGCGAGATCGCCACTTCGCCGATCTCCAGCGGCTGGCGCAGCGAGTCGAGCACCTGCGCCTGGAATTCCGGCAATTCGTCGAGGAACAGCACGCCCTGATGCGCGAGCGAAATCTCGCCTGGCTTGGCGCGCAGTCCGCCGCCGACGAGCGCCGCCATGCTGGCGGAATGATGCGGCGCGCGGAACGGCCGGCGGTTGGTGAGCGCGCCTTCCGCGATTTCGCCCGCGACCGAGGCCACCATCGAGACTTCCAGCAATTCCGCGGGCGTCAGCGGCGGCAGGATGGAGGGAAGCCGCGCGGCCAGCATCGATTTGCCGGCGCCGGGCGGGCCGACCATCAGGAGGTTATGTCCGCCGGCCGCGGCGACTTCGAGCGCGCGCTTGGCGCTTTCCTGTCCTTTGATGTCGGCAAGATCGAGCGGCAGCTCTTCCTGCTCCCGGATTTTCGGCGTCGGCCGCGACAGCACTTGCGTGCCCTTAAAATGATTGGCGAGCTGGATCAGCGAGGCGGCCGCGACGATTTCGAGATCCGGACTGGCCCAGGCCGCTTCCGCGCCGCAGGCGGCGGGACAGATCAAGCCTTCGCCGCGCGCGTTGGCGCCGATCGCGGCGGGCAGCACGCCCGCGACCGCTGCGATGGAGCCGTCGAGACCCAATTCGCCCAGAACGGTGAAGCCTGACAGCGCGTCATGCGGAATGGCGCCGATCGCCGCCATCAAGCCGAGCGCGATCGGCAGATCGTAATGGCTGCCTTCCTTCGGCATGTCGGCGGGCGCGAGATTGACGGTGATGCGGCGCGAGGGCAGGGCGAGGCCGGAGGCGACCAATGCCGAGCGCACGCGCTCGCGCGCTTCCGAGACGGCCTTGTCCGCCAGCCCGACCACATGGAAGGCAGGAAGGCCCGGCGCTACCTGCACCTGCACGTCGACCGCGCGGGCCTCGATACCCTCAAACGCTACGGTGGAAACGCGTTGAACCATTGCCGGCTCGCCCCTGCCTGCGGAAAGACTAGCCAACCGGATTGGAACCAGCAAGAACAATTAGGGAACATGGCCATCATGTCGCCGGCGCTATTTTTCGAAAGCTCTGCCAAGCCTTGGGTTTTACTGGATTATTCCGCCTGGGCCGACACCTGCGCGACCCTGCATCTGTGGACGCAGGTGGTTGGCAAGATCCGGCTCGCGCTGACGCCGCGGATCAATCACTGGTGGGGCATTACCCTCTATGTCACCGCGCGCGGGCTCACCACCTCGGCGATGCCCTGGCGGGGCGGCGCGCTGCAGATCGATTTCGATTTCATCGACCATCAACTGATCCTGCGCATGAGCGACGGACGCGCTGAACGCGTCGCGCTAGCGCCGCGTTCAGTGGCGGATTTCTATGCCGAGGTGATGCGCCGGCTGCAGACGCTCGGCGTCGAGGTTCAGATCTGGACCATGCCGGTGGAAATTCCCGACGCCATTCCCTTCGAGACCGACCACGAGCACAAGAGCTACGATGCCGCGGCGGCCAATCTGTTCTGGCAGCAGCTCGTGCAGGTGCATCGCGTGTTCACATATTTTCCGCGCGCGCTTTCTCGGCAAATGCAGCCCGGCGCATTTCTTCTGGGGCAGCTTCGATCTCGCGGTGACGCGCTTCTCCGGCCGCGCCGCGCCGCCGATGACGCGCACCGCGCCCAATCTCGGGCTCATGGGTGATGCAGGAAGCCTATTCGCATGAAGTCAGCAGCGCCGGTTTTTGGCCGGGCAACGGCGGCTATGGCAAGGCGGCGTTCTATTGCTATGCCTATCCGGAGCCGGAAGGTTTTGCGCAGGCGTTGGTTAAAGAGGCGACATATGAAACGGCGCTGGGCGAATTTGTGCTGCCTTACGATGCCGTGGCACAGTCCGCCTCGCCGGACGAGACGTTGCTGAGTTTTCTACAAGCGACCTACGAAGCCGCCGCCGACCGCGCAATGTGGGATCGCTCGTTGCTGGAGCGCGACTAGGCCATGTTCCTGTATGTGGTGCCGATCTTGGCTTTCGTCGTCACGCTGCCCGCGGGCACGGCCTTCGCTCAAACGGCGGGGGTCTGGAGCGTGCCGGAGGTCGGTGCGCTGCCGCGGGACGCGCAGGGCATGCAGATCCGCGCCGGGCCGCGATCTGATCACGGCGACCTACACCTATATCGGCCCGCAGGTCGCCGATCCGGCGAAGCGCTACGCCGGCAACAATCTCGCCTGCACGAATTGCCATCTGCTGGCGGGCACCAAGAAATTCGGCCTGCCGCTGTTCGGGCTGTTCGGCGCCTTCCCGCAATACAGCGCACGCTCGGGCGAAGAGATTACGGTCGAAGACCGTCTCAACTCCTGCATGACGCGCAGCATGAACGGACGCGCGCTGCCAAATGATGCGCCGGAAATGCAGGCCATGGTCGCCTATATCAAATTCCTCAGCACCGGCGTGGCGCCGGGCCAGACACTGCCCGGCCTCGGCAGCGGGCACATGGCTGAGCTCCAGCGTGCCGCCGATCCCGCGCGCGGCCGCGCGATCTACGCCCGCAGTTGTCTCGCCTGCCACAACAGCGACGGCTCCGGCATTCCGCGCAGCAGCGCCGACCCCGGGCTCGGCTATATGTTTCCGCCGCTCTGGGGAGGCGATGTTTTCAATGACGGCGCCGGCATGGCGCGGCTGTCGACGATGGCGAATTTCGTGCATTTCAACATGCCGCACGGCACTGATTACCTGGATGTGCGGCTCACGGTCGAGGAGTCGTGGGACGTCTCGGCCTATGTGCTGTCGCAGCCGCGGCCGCATAAAGCCGGGCTCGAGAAGGATTTTCCCGATCTCTTGTCGAAGCCGGCCGACACGCCCTATCCGCCCTATGCCGACGGCTTTTCCCAGGCGCAGCATAAATACGGCCCCTTTGCGCCGATCCGCGCGGCGATCGAGAAGCTGAAGGCGGAGAAGCGCGCGAAATAATCAGCGCCGCTTCTCAGCCGGGCGTCGAGTTCAGTCCCATCCATCGTCGTCCCGGCGTTTCTTGACGCGCCTCGGTCGGCTTTCTGCGTCCCGCTTTCCTTTGAGCCCGAACACCCAACCGCCAGCCAAAATGATCACCGAGATGACCGCTAGAAGAAGCAGAACATCCAGGTGTTCTCGCAGCCACCGGAAAACGCCCATCTCGCTGTTTACCTTGCCTTTGCCGGGCTCTTGCGCCGCTTCGCCTTAGGTCGGGCTTGTCAAGCAGCCTAACGATTCCGCTTCGCTTCGATCTTGTCCCAGATCATCGCGGCAATATCGGGCCCGCCGAGATTCTTGATCGCGCGGATGCCGGTGGGCGAGGTCACGTTGATCTCGGTGAGCCAACCGTCGATCACATCGATGCCAACAAACAACAGCCCGCGCTCGCGCAGCGATGGGCCGATGCGCGCGCATATTTCGCGCTCGCGTTCCGTCAGCTCGGTGGCTTTCGCCGCGCCGCCGCGCACCATGTTGGAGCGGATGTCATCGGCCGCCGGCACGCGGTTCACCGCGCCGGCGAATTCACCGTCCACCAGGATGATGCGCTTGTCGCCCTGCCGCACCGCCGGCAAAAATTTCTGCGTGACCCAGGCCTCGCGGAACGAGGTCGAGAACAGATCGTAAAGCGAGCCGAAATTCGGGTCCTCGCGCTCGATCAGGAACACCGCCTCGCCGCCTTTGCCGTAGAGCGGCTTCATCACGATATCGCCGTGCTCGGTCCGGAAGCTTTTGATCTCGGCGAGGTCGCGGCTGAGCAAGGTCGGCGGCATCAGCTCGGGAAATTCGGTGACGAACATTTTCTCCGGCGCGTTGCGCACCTGCGCCGGGTCGTTGACCACCAGCGTCTTCGGATGGATGCGCTCCAGCAGATGCGTCGTGGTGATGTAATTCAAATCGAAGGGCGGATCCTGCCGTAGCAGGACCACATCGAATGCGGTCAGCTCGGCGCGTCGCGGCTCGCCCAGCGTGAAGTGGCTGCCTTCGGCGTCGCGCACTTGCAGCGGCTGCACCGTCGCGAAAACCTTGCCGCCGTTCATCGCCAGCTTGTCCGGCGTGTAATAGGAAATGCGCATGGCCGCGTTGTTGCGCTTCCAGGAGCAGCGCGAAAGTGGAATCGCCGCGGATATTGATCCGCTCGATCGGGTCCATCTGCACGGCGATGTTCAGGCTCACGTCTCCACCTCGAAGGCTCCGGGAATGTGGCGCGGCAGGCGGCCGGGCGCCACCAGCATGGCGTCAAAGCGCATGTCGCGCACGTTCTCGTTCGGATATTTCGCAAGCCAGGCTTCCGCCGCGGCGCAGATGCGCCGCTTCTGCTGCGGCGTGACGGATTCCGCCGCGCCGTCGAGCGTGTCGCGGGCTTTTACTTCGACGAAGACCAAGAGCTTGCGGCGGCGCGCCACGATGTCGATTTCGCCCACCGGGCTGCGCCAGCGCCGGGCGAGAATCCGAAAACCCTTGGCGATGAGAAAAGCGGCAGCGCGGCTTTCCGCCGACAGGCCGAGCCGAAAGGCGACCTGTCGCGGCCCAGTGACACCGGGCCCAAGCTCGGAAGGATCACCGCGCGCCATCGTCGCCCTCTTTCGCCAGCGCGAGCGCGCGTTGATAAACGTCGCGGCGCGGCAGCCCGGTGGCGGCGGCCACTTCGCTCACGGCATCTTTCACCGAGACCCGGACGAATGCTTGCCGCAGCAACGCGTCCACCTCATCGGCGTCGGGCTGCGCCTGTTGTGGCGGGGGCGCGATCACCAAGACAATCTCGCCGCGCGTTTCCGCTTCGTCGGCGTAATGTTGCGCAAGTTCGGGAAGCGTCGCGGGGCGCACCTCCTCATGCAGCTTGGTTAGTTCGCGGCAGACCGCCGCTGCGCGCGGGCCCAATCCCTGCGCGAGATCGGCGAGGGAAGCGCCAAGCCGCGGCCCGCTCTCGAACAAGACCAGCGTCGCCGGGACGCGCGACAGCTCCGCGATGCGCGCTCGGCGCGCGACTTCCTTCGGCGGCAAAAATCCTTCGAAGAAAAAACGGTCGGTCGGAAGCCCGGCGACGGTCAGCGCCGCAAGCGTCGCGGACGCTCCCGGCAGCGTCGTCACCCCGTGGCCCGCTTCGCGCGCGGCAACCACCAGCTTGAACCCAGGATCGGAGATGAGCGGCGTGCCGGCATCGGAAACCAGGACCACTGCCTCGCCAGCCAAGCCGGCGGAGGATCTTCGGCCGCGCCTCGGCGGCATTGTGCTCGTGATAGGGGATCAGCGGCGTTGCGATGCCATAACGGTCGAGCAGCTTGCGGGTGACCCGGGTGTCCTCGCAGGCAATCACGTCTGCCCCGGCCAGCGCCTCGAGGGCGCGGACGGTAATATCGCCCAGGTTGCCGATCGGGGTTGCGGCGATATGCAGCCCCGGCGGTAGCGCCGGGGCCTCGACCGTCCGCCCGGCTATGACATAGCTTCGGGACGGCTTCTGATCCGGTGGCGCAGGCTCGGCCGGGGAGGGTCGCGGCTTCATGGCAGGCACTTTATCCCCCGCTTGCGCGGGCGTCATGATGTTGCCGCAAGGGGTTAACCTTGTAACTTGGTTTACTATTCGTCGCCAGAATGGATTGGATGCTTAGGCCTTTGCAGCCACTGACAGTTTTTCCGGTGCTTTCGCGGCGGGTTTGCCTCGGCGCCTTGCTGCTCGCCTTCGCCGGATTTGGCGCTGCCTGTACCGGCACGAATGTCGGCGACTTCGGCGCGACCGTGCAGCCCGGCACGGCCCCGCAGCAGCCCGCCGTCGTCGGTGCGGGCCGGATCAAGGTCGGGCTGATCCTGCCGCTTTCAGCTGGGGGCAATGCCGGCATCGCGGCGCAATCGATGAAGAACGCCGCCGAGATGGCGCTGGCGGCATTCAACAACCCCGACATTCAATTGCTGGCCAAAGACGATGGCGGCACGACCGCTGGGGCGCAGACTGCGACGCAGCAGGCCCTGACGGAAGGCGCGGAGATCATCCTCGGTCCGCTGTTTGCGCAATCGGTCGGGGCTGCGGGACAGATCGCGCCGCCAGAGCGGCCGGCCGGTGATCGCCTTTTCCACCGACACCAGCGTCGCCGCGCGCGGCATTTATCTTCTGAGTTTCCTGCCGGAATCCGACGTCGAACGCATCGTCGGCTATGCCGCCAGCGCCGGCAAACGCTCCTTCATCGCGCTGGTGCCGGACAATGCCTATGGCACGGTGGTGGAGGCCGCCTTCAACCAGGCGGTCGCGCGCCGCGGGGGACGCATCGTCGCGATGCAGCGCTATCCGCTCAACAAAGCCTTGCGGCAGGCCGCGGTGAGCGCCGTGGCGCAGGCGGCGGCAACGGCAGACGCGTTGTTCATCCCCGACGGATCGGACGCCGCCGATCTGGTCGAAGCGCTCGCGGCCAATAAGGTGAATGTGAAACGCCTGCAGCTTCTCGGCAGCGGCTTGTGGGCCGATCCGAGCCTGTCCTCGGCGCCGTCACTGGAGGGCGCCTGGTATCCCGCGCCTGATCCCTCCGGCTTCCGGAATTTCGCCGCGAACTACCGCAAACGCTTCAATCAGGATCCCGTGCCGACGGCGACGCTGGCTTATGATGCCGTCGCGCTGGTCGCGGCGCTGGTGAAAACCCATGGCGGGCAGAAATTCTCGGAGGAGACCTTGACCGCTGCCTCGGGCTTTGCCGGGGTCGATGGCGTTTTCCGTTTCCGTCCCGATGGCACCAACGAACGTGGGCTCGCGGTGATGCGCGTCACATCATCTGGCGCACAGCCGGTGGCGCCGGCGCCGCGCTCCTTCGGGTCCGCAACTTAAATCACCGGCGCATGATCTGTCCGAAAACCGGTTCCCACGTTTCTGGATGATGCGCTAAGCCGCGAGATCCGCCACTACCGCATCGAGCAAGGGAAAACCGGATTGCGTCACGCGCAGGCGCCCCTCGGGCGTGGTTTCCAGGGCGCCTTCTTCCTGCAGGATTGTTATCCGCTTTGGATCGAGCGGATGTCCCGCCAGCACGGCATAGCGCTGCGGATCGATGCCTTCCGCCAGCCGAAGCCCCATTAGCAAAAGCTCGTCGGCTTGCTCTTCGCGCATCAGCGTTTCATCAGTGACCAGGCCGTGGCCTATCGACTCCACTTGCATGAGCCATGCCTCCGGCGCCTTTTCGGTCGCGGTTGCCTGCCGCACGCCGTCGATCTCAAGTCGGCCATGGGCGCCCGGGACCGATGCCGGCATATTCATGCCCGCGCCAATAGACGAGGTTGTGCCGGCATTCCGCGCCCGGCCGCGCGTGGTTCGAAACCTCATAAGCCGGCAGGCCGGCGCGCGAGCAAATTTCCTGCGTGACGTCGTAAAGCTCGCGACCGCAATCCTCGTCGGGAATGACCAGCTTGCCGCTCTTATAAAGCGCGTAGAACGGCGTCTCAGGCTCGATGGTCAATTGATAGAGCGACAGATGTTCCGCCGCCTCTGCGATGGCGCGCTGTAATTCCTCCGCCCAGGCCTGCGGCGTCTGCTTCGGCCGCGCATAGATCAGATCGAACGAATAGCGCTCGAAGATCGAACGCGCGACCGCGACCGCATCGAGTGCTTCGCGCGCGGAATGCAATCGGCCGAGTTCTTTCAACGCGACGTCATCCAGCGCCTGCACGCCGAGCGAAACGCGGTTGACGCCGGCGGTCCGATAGCCGCGAAAGCGGGTGGCGTCCACGCTGGTGGGATTGGCCTCAAGCGTAACTTCCACGTCGCCTGCGACGGTCCAGTGCTTGGCGATGGTGTCGAGGATCGCCTGCACGGTGGATGGCTGCATCAGCGAGGGCGTTCCGCCGCCGAAGAAGATGGTGGAGACTTCGCGCCCGGGTATGCGCTGGGCGGTCGCGGCGATCTCTGCGGCGAAGGCGCGGATGTAGCGCGCCTCATCGATGCCGCCATGGCGCACATGGCTGTTGAAGTCGCAATACGGGCACTTCGACAGGCAGAAGGGCCAGTGCACGTAGACGCCAAAGGCGGATGGCTGCGTTAACGACATGTTAACGTTATAGGTCGAGCCGTGGCGTGAGCACAGCCCCTATCCGCATTTGCCTGTGGCAAGTCATTAAAATTTTAACGATTGGAAATTGGGTGTAAGCAGGCGCCGGCCAGCTTTAGGAACGCACGTGCGCGGTGCGACAGGCCCTTTCCCTTCGGAGGAAGCCCGTGTTTCTCCTCCGCACTCATCTCTCCGAATGTGCGCGTGTGGCCGTCCGGAAGAAAGATCGGGTCGTAGCCGAAGCCGGCAGTCCCGCGCGGCGGCCAGACGATCGCGCCGTCAACGCGGCCTTCGAATTCCGCCACATCGCCGTCGGGCCAGGCGACACAAAGCGCCGAGACGAAATGCGCGCGGCGGTCCGTGGCATTGCGCTCGCGCAACAGATTTTCGATCTTCTGCATCGCACTCGCAAAATCCTTTTTCTCACCTGCCCAACGCGCCGAATGAATGCCGGGCGCGCCATCCAGGGCTTCCACCACAAGCCCGGAATCGTCGGCAAAGGCAGGCAGCTTCGCGGCGGCCGCGGCGGTCTGCGCCTTGATGCGCGCGTTGGCGCGAAAGCTCGTGCCGGTTTCCTCCGGCTCGGGCAGAGCCAATTCGCCCGCCGACACCGCTTCGATGCCGTAGGGCGAAAGCAGTTCGCGTAACTCCCTCAGCTTTCCGGAATTATGCGTGGCGATGACGACCCGGCCTTCGAGACGGCGACGCGCCGCCGATAGCGCGGAGGCTGCAAGCTGGCTCATGTCACCGCCATCTTCTGCAAATCGATCAGCTTGCCGATGCCTTTGCGCGCGAGCGCGAGCAGCGCGAGAAATTGCTCTTCGGAGAACGGGATTTTCTCCGCGGTACCCTGGATCTCGACGATATTGCCGCTGCCGGTCATGACAAAATTGGCGTCGGTATCGGCTTCCGAATCTTCCGCATAGTCCAGATCGAGCACCGCGACGCCGTTGGACACCCCGCAGGAAATTGCCGCGATGTGATCCTTGATCGGCTCGCCGCGCGTGAGCATCTCGCGCGATTTCATCCAGGCGATGCAGTCATGCAGCGCCACCCAAGAGCCGGTGATGGAGGCCGTGCGTGTGCCGCCATCGGCCTGGATCACGTCGCAATCGAGGGTAATCTGCCGCTCGCCCAACGCTTCCAGATTGATGACCGAGCGCAGCGAACGCCCGATCAGGCGCTGGATCTCTACCGTGCGTCCGTTCTGTTTGCCCGCGGCAGCCTCGCGCCGGGTGCGCTCGGAGGTGGCGCGCGGCAGCATGCCGTATTCGGCTGTGACCCAGCCGCGCTGTTGGCCTTTCAGCCAGGGCGGCAGACGGTCTTCGAGCGTGGCGGTGACCAGCACGTGGGTGTCGCCGAATTTCACGAAACACGAGCCCTCGGCGTATTTCACCACCCCGCGCTCGAGCGAAACGGCACGCAGCTCGTCGGGCTGTCGGCGGCTCGGCCGCATATGGAATCTCCTTCGAGTGACCCGGGAATGCCGGCGTCACGCTTTTAGGTTGCGAGTCAGGCGACGACAAGACCGGATTTGCAGACTGTTTAATGCTTGCGCCGGCAGGGCCGGACGGACACTTTAGGCTCTCGAGGAACCAACATGTCCCAGGACGTCCCAATCGGCGCAACGCAAGTGAGCCTCGCTCAGCTCAACGAGCGCTCGCGCGAGATCTTCCGCCAGATCGTGGAGAACTATCTCGCTACCGGCGAGCCGGTGGGTTCGCGCCACATTTCCCGGCTGATCCCGATGACGCTGTCGCCCGCGTCGGTGCGTAACGTGATGTCGGATCTGGAACAACTCGGGCTTGTATATGCGCCGCATACTTCGGCTGGCCGACGGCCCACAGAGCTGGGGCTGCGCTTTTTCGTCGATGCGCTGATGCAGATCGGCGACGTTACCGAGCAGGAGCGCCGCGCGATCGAAGCGCAGGTAGCGGCCGCGGGCTCGACGAAATCGGTCGAGGCGGTGCTGACGGAGGCTTCATCCTTGCTTTCGGGGTTGACCCGTTCCGCCGGGGTGGTGCTCACCGCCAAGGCAAATACGCGGCTCAAGCATATTGAATTCGTCCGGCTTGAGCCGGAGCGCGCGCTTGCCGTCCTGGTGGCGGAAGACGGGCAGGTGGAAAACCGCGTACTTGCGGTGCCCGCCGGACTGCCGACCTCCGCCTTGACCGAGGCGAGCAATTTTCTCAATGCCCGTATACGGGGCAAGACGCTGGGCGACGCCAAGGCCGATCTCGACCATGCCATGGAAGCCGGCAAGGCGGAGCTCGACCAGCTTACGCAAAAAATCATCTCGGCCGGGCTTGCCAGTTGGTCGGGTGGCGAAAGCGAGCAGCGCCAGCTAATCGTGCGCGGCCACGCAAAGCTGCTCGACGACCTGAAAGCGGTAGAGGACCTGGAACGCGTGCGGCTGTTGTTCGATGATCTGGAAACCAAGCGCGGCGTGGCCGATCTTCTCGGCCGGGCGGAACTTGCCGATGGCGTACGCATCTTCATCGGCTCGGAAAACAACCTCTTCTCGCTCTCCGGCTCCTCCACGATCATCTCGCCCTATCGCGACGCGGCGGGCCGCATCGTCGGCGTCATCGGCGTGATCGGGCCGACTCGGCTGAACTATGCCCGGGTGATCCCGATGGTGGATTACACGGCCAAGGTGGTGAGCAAGCTGCTTGGAACCTAGCCGGGAACTTCTGAACCGCCCCGCGGCTTGATTTTTACTATTCAAAGCCTGATATCCCGGTCATCCGGAACATGGACGAAGGCACGATGACGGACGAAACCGCGCAACCTCCCTATGAGGAAAACACCGAGCAGTCGCAGGCAGAGGACCTGCTGGCGGCCGCGACCCGGGAATCGGCGGAGCTGAAGGACAAGGTGCTGCGCACACTGGCGGAGATGGAAAATCTGCGCCGGCGGACCGAGCGCGAGGTCGCCGACGCACGCGCCTATGGTATTTCTGGTTTCGCTCGTGATGTGCTGGGTATCGCCGACAATATGCAGCGGGCGCTCGACGCAGCCCGGCAGGAGTTGAGCGGATCCACCGATCCCGGTGTAAAGACGTTGCTCGAAGGTGTTGAGCTGACCGAGCGCGAGCTGCTGAAGGCGCTCGAAAAGAACGGGGTCAAGCGGTTCGATCCACAGGGAGAGAAGTTCGATCCCAACCTGCATCAGGCCATGTACGAAGTGCCCGACGAATCGGTGCCCCCAGGCATGGTGATGCAGGTGATCCAGCCGGGCTATATGATTGGCGAGCGCATTTTACGCCCGGCGCTGGTCGCCGTCTCCAAGGGCGGGAGCAAGCCCGTATCGGTCGAAAGCGACCAACCCGATTCCGCAGCATAAGCCTTCGGACAGCCCCCGACATCCGGGTTAGCGTTCCAGGCAATCCCCTGCCGCCCTCTCCCCTCCACCAGCGGTCTGCCTTCGTTGGAGAATTCTTGATGGGCTGCCTTGCGGCAAAATTGGGCTCTCCTATATGAGCCATAACGCCGCGGGTTGCGGCGCAAACCACTGTTGGGGGTCGGCAAGAGGCTTGCGCGGTTTGCTCCGCGAATAGTTTCCGTCCAGGTGCCGAAAGGGCCGGGCCGACCTGCCGAAACATGAGAGGAAAAAGTCATGGGCAAGGTCATTGGCATCGATCTCGGGACGACGAATTCCTGCGTCGCCGTGATGGAAGGCAAGACGCCGAAAGTTATTGAAAACGCCGAGGGCGCGCGCACCACTCCGTCCATTGTTGCATTTACCGACGACGGCGAGCGCCTCGTCGGCCAGCCGGCCAAGCGCCAGGCAGTTACCAATCCGGAAAAGACCATCTTCGCGGTCAAGCGCCTGATCGGACGGCGCTATGACGACCCGACGGTGGAAAAGGACAAGAAGCTCGTCCCCTATAAGATTGTGCGCGCCTCCAACGGCGACGCCTGGGTCGAGGAGGACGGCAAGACCTATTCGCCCTCGCAGATTTCCGCCTTCATCCTGCAGAAGATGAAAGAGACGGCTGAGGCCCATCTCGGCCAAAAGGTCGAGCAGGCGGTTATCACCGTTCCCGCTTACTTCAACGACGCCCAGCGGCAAGCCACCAAGGACGCCGGCAAGATCGCCGGGCTCGAAGTGCTGCGCATCATCAACGAACCGACCGCGGCCGCGCTCGCCTATGGCCTCGACAAGCAAAAGGCCGGCACCATCGCGGTCTACGACCTCGGCGGCGGCACTTTCGACATCTCTATCCTTGAGATCGGCGACGGCGTGTTCGAGGTGAAGTCCACCAACGGCGATACCTTCCTCGGCGGTGAAGACTTCGACATGCGGCTGGTCAACTACCTGGCCGACGAATTCCAGAAAGAACAGGGTATCGATCTGCGTCGCGACAAGCTCGCGTTGCAGCGCCTGAAGGAGTCCGCTGAGAAGGCGAAGATCGAGCTGTCATCGACCACGCAGACCGAAATCAACCTGCCGTTCATCACAGCGGATGCTTCGGGTCCGAAGCATCTCACCATGAAGCTCACCCGCGCCAAGTTCGAGGCGCTGGTGGACGATCTGATTCAGAAAACCGTCGAGCCCTGCCGGATGGCGCTGAAAGACGCCGGGTTGTCGCCGGCCGAAATCCAGGAAGTCATTCTGGTCGGCGGCATGACCCGTATGCCGAAGGTGCAGGAAGTGGTGAAGCAGCTGTTCGGCAAAGAGCCGCATAAGGGCGTCAACCCGGACGAGGTGGTCGCGATCGGCGCCGCCATCCAGGCCGGCGTGCTGCAGGGCGACGTCAAGGACGTGCTGTTGCTCGATGTGACCCCGCTGTCGCTCGGCATCGAGACGCTGGGCGGCGTGTTCACCCGCCTGATCGACCGCAACACCACGATCCCGACCAAAAAGTCGCAGGTCTTCTCCACGGCGGAGGACAATCAGACCGCGGTCACCATTCGCGTCTTCCAGGGCGAGCGCGAGATGGCGGCCGACAACAAGATGCTTGGTCAGTTCGATCTCGTCGGCATTCCACCGGCGCCGCGTGGTGTGCCGCAGGTCGAGGTCACCTTCGACATCGACGCCAATGGCATCGTCAACGTTTCGGCGAAGGACAAGGGCACCGGCAAGGAGCAGCAGATCCGCATCCAGGCATCGGGCGGCTTGTCCGAGGCGGACATTGAAAAGATGGTCAAGGATGCCGAGGCGCATGCCGAAGAGGACAAGAAGCGCAAGGCCGCGGTAGAAGCGAAGAACCACGCGGAGGCCTTGGTGCATGCCACCGAGAAGGCCTTGAGCGAATATGGCTCCAAGGTCGGGGAAGCCGAGCGCCGCGCAATCGAGAACGCCATGGCGGACTTGAAGGAAGCGCTGAAAGGCGATGACGCCAGCGCGATCACGGAAAAGAGCAACGCGCTCGCGCAAGCGTCAATGAAGCTTGGCGAGGCGATGTACAAGCAGCAGCAGGAAGCTCAACCAGGCTCCGACGCTGGCGCACAAGCGGCCGGCGGTGGTGCACCGAAGGACGACGTGGTCGACGCGGAATTCACCGAGGTCGATGACGATAAGAACAACAAGAAATCTGCCTAAGCCTCCGCGGGGGAGTCGAAGTGGATAAGACCATTTCGAGCTTGGGGTCTACTTCCTCTCCGCATATTTTTGGATGGCCGGGTAGCTCCCGGCCATCTCCTTGATTAGAGCATCGCGGGCATGTCCAAGCGCGACTATTACGAAGTTCTCGGTGTGGCGCGCGGCGCGAGCGACGCCGATCTCAAGGCCGCATTCCGCAAACTTGCCATGCAGCATCACCCGGACCGCAATCCAGGCGACCATGAATGCGAACACCGTTTCAAGGAATGCAACGAAGCCTATGAGGTGCTGCGCGACCCGGACAAGCGCGCCGCCTATGATCGTTTCGGTCACGCCGCTTTTGAGCAAGGCGGCGGTGGGCACGGCTTTGGGGCCGACTTCGGCTCCACCTTCTCGGAGATTTTCGAAGATCTGTTTGGCATGGGCGGTGGGCGGCGCGGTCGCGCTTCCGGCCGCGAGCGCGGCGCCGACCTGCGCTACAATATGGAAATCACGCTGGAGGAAGCCTACAACGGCAAGACCGCGCAAATTCGCATTCCCACTCCCGTGACTTGCGAAGTCTGCTCCGGCAGCGGCGCCAAGGCCGGCACGCAACCAAAGTCATGCGCGACCTGCAACGGCCAGGGCAAGATCAGGCACGCGCAAGGCTTCTTCACGCTCGAACGCACGTGTCCTACCTGTCATGGCCGCGGGCTGGTCATCGACAATCCCTGCGCGTCCTGCGCCGGCTCCGGCCGGGTGACGCGTGAGCGCATGTTGTCGGTCAATATCCCAACGGGCGTGGAGGATGGCACGCGCATTCGGCTGGCGGGAGAGGGCGAAGCCGGCGTGCGCGGTGGGCCGCCCGGCGATCTTTATATTTTCCTCTCGCTCGCGCCGCACGATTTCTTCCAGCGCGAGAGCGCTGACCTGCATTGCCGTGTTCCGATTTCGATGGTGACCGCAGCACTCGGCGGCGAGTTCGAAGTGCCGATCATTGACGGAGGCAAGACCCGGGTGAAAGTACCGGAGGGCACCCAGTCGGGTCGCCGGTTCCGGCTTACCGGAAAGGGCATGCCGGTGCTCCGCTCCAAGCAGACCGGAGACATGTATGTGCAGATCGTGGTGGAGACACCTCAGAGCCTGACCAAGCGCCAAAAGGAACTATTGCGTGATTTCGAGACGCTGTCCTCGCACCACACCCAGCCTGAATCTGTGGGCTTTTTAAGCAGGGTGAAGGAGTTCCTGGATGGGCTGGGCGGGCGCGCCAACACCTCTTAAACTTGACCCATGCCGTCCGGCGCTATACGCGTAAGGGCCGGAATTTCCGTTATGTAGTATTCATAGTCCATTATGCCCTTGCCTTCTACCGCACGCCTCGAAAAGAAAATCCAAAACCTCGACGAGGTGCATTTCATCCGTTCGTGGCTGGAAAAGCCGTTGTCGACGGGTGCGGTAACTCCTTCGAGCAAGCTGCTGGCGCGCACCATGGCGGCTTATGTGGATCCGGAAATCGCAGGTCCCGTAATCGAACTCGGGCCAGGCACCGGACCAGTGACGGAAGCTTTGGTGACCCAAGGCATCGATCCGGCTCGCCTCGTTCTTGTTGAATTCAACCCGACCTTCTGTCGCCTGCTGCGCTCGCGCTATCCCACCGCCACGGTGGTGCAGGGTGACGCCTATGGCTTGCAGCGCATTCTCCGCACGCTGCTGCGGCAGCCGGCCGCCGCGGTGGTGTCCGGTTTGCCGCTCTTCACGAAGCCGCTGAAGATGCGCCTGCGGCTGATGCATGAAGCGTTTGGCCTGATGGCGCCGCAAGCGCCTTTCATTCAATTCACCTATGCGATGGTGCCGCCGATTCCGAAGGCGCTCAATGGCGTAAAAGCCGAAGCCTCCGAGCGCATCTGGATGAACTTGCCGCCCGCCCGGGTCTGGGTCTACCGCAAGAGCTGATTTCGTTCGGGGCACACACCGATCACGGCTCCACCTGAGATCGGCACTTATGGCGTCGCCGATGCCTCATCCCAAAATCCTGGTGATCCCCGGCTCGGTTCGCAACCGCTCCTACAATGCGCGGCTGGCCGCGCTCGCCGCCAAGGAGTTGACTCTCGCAGATGCCGACGTCAGCCAGATTTCGCTGTTCGATTATCCCATGCCGCTCTACGATCCCGACCACGACGTGGTCTCCGGCCCGCCGCCGAACGCGGTGAAGCTGAAGAAAATGCTGACGGCACATCACGGCATCTTCATTGCCAGTCCGGAGTATAATGCATCAATTTCGCCGCTCATGAAAAACACCATTGACTGGGTGTCGCGCGTGCGCGAGCGCGGCGAACCGGCCTATGCCGCTTTTCACGGGCGCGCTTTCGCGCTCGGTGCGGCCTCGCCCGACATGCTGGGCGGCGCGCGCGGTCTGCTTGCTTTACGCCAGGTGCTGGAACTTGGCTGCGGGGCACTGGTCATTCCTGAACAGGTAATTGTGCCGGACGCCGAAAATGCCTTCGACGATCTGGACAATCTGAGAGATGCGCGGCAAGCAACAGCGCTGAAAGTCTTGGCTCAACGGCTCGCCGAAGTGGCGCAAGAACTTTTCTAAAATGGACCATTATGAGACTTAATCCGCGCGACCGGCTGATCCTCGCTCTTGACGTCGCTTCCGTGGACTCCGCACAGAAGATGGTGGAGCGGCTGGGGGATTCCGTCGGCATTTACAAGATCGGCTATCAACTCGCCTATGCCGGCGGCCTGCCTTTCGCCGAAGAACTGGTGCAGCGCGGGCAAGCGCGTCTTTCTCGATCTGAAGCTGCACGATATCGGCAATACCGTAGCCAAGGGTGTGGAGAGCGTCGCGCGCCTTGGCGCGAGTTTCCTCACCGTGCATGCTTATCCGCAGACCATGAAGGCGGCGGCGGAGGCCAAAGCCGGATCGAATCTGAAGATCCTCGCGGTCACCGTGCTGACCTCCTATGACGACGCCGATCTCGCGGCGGCCGGCTATGAGCTCGCTGTCGGAGAACTCGCCGCCGCGCGCGCGGAACAGGCGCGTGACATTGGCGTCGACGGAATCGTCTGCTCGGGGGAGGAGGCCACCATGCTGCGGCCGATCGTCGGCGCCGGCATGGTGTTGGTGACGCCGGGCATCCGGCCCGCGGGCGCCGCTTCCGGCGATCAGAAACGCATCATGACCCCGACGGCGGCCATCGCCGCAGGCGCGGATTATCTTGTTGTCGGCCGCCCGATCCTTGAAGCATCCGACCCGAAGCGGGCGGCGGACGGCATTGTCGCGGAGATCGCCCGCGCGCGACCGCAATAGGGAGCTCTCGTATGAAGAAGGGTTATTGGATCGTGCGCGCCGACGTCACCGATCCGGACGGTTATAAAGCCTATATGGCCGCAGACATGGAGCCGATCGGCAAGCATGGCGGTCGCTTCCTGGTGCGCGGCGGAAGCTTCGAATTGTGCGAGGGCGCCGCCCGTTCGCGGAGCGTAGTGATCGAATTTCCAAGCTATGAGGCCGCGCTCGCCTGCTATCGCTCAGCGGAATATCAAGCCGCCGCGGCGTTGCGCCAGGGCAAGGCCGAGTTCGATTTTGTGGTGATCGAGGGCTATGACGGCCCGCAGCCTTAGCGCTAATTTCCCTAGCTTTCTTTATTTTTGCCGCCCCGCTATACCCGCCCCGGGAGATGTTAATCCATGACCGACATTCGGTTGATCGTGGCCGGCGCCGGCGGGCGCATGGGGCGCACGCTGGTCAGGGCGATTGCCGAAACCGAGGGCGCGACGCTGGTGGGCGCGCTGGAAGGTCCGCGCTCGTCCTTTATCGGCCAGGATTCCGGCGTGCTCGCCGGTGTCGGCGCGAATGGTGTTCTCGTCGCTGCCGATGTCAAAACGCTCGCTACCAAGGCGGACGCGCTGATCGACTTCACCACGCCGCAGGCCACGGTGGCGCTCGCCGCCATCGCGGCACAGGCCGGGATCATCCATGTCATCGGCACCACGGGCTTCAGCCGTGCCGACGAAGGCAAGCTGCAGGAAGCGGCGAATTCCGCGGTTATCGTGAAGTCCGGCAATATGAGCCTCGGTGTCAATCTGCTCGCAGCGCTGGCCAAGCGCGCGGCCAAGACATTGGGTGAGGATTTCGATATCGAAATCCTGGAAATGCATCACAACAGGAAACTGGATGCCCCGTCGGGAACCGCCTTGCTGCTGGGACGGGCGCTGGCGGAAGGCCGGGGCATTGCACTCGCCGAACGCTCCGTGCGCGCGCGCGACGGCGAGGTCGGCGCGCGCAAGGCCGGCGATATCGGCTTTGCGACCTTGCGTGGCGGCACGGTGGTCGGCGATCACAGCGTGATCTTCGCCGGTCCTGGTGAGCGGCTCGAGCTGTCGCACAAGGCCGAGGACCGCATGATATTTGCCCGCGGTGCCTTGCGGGCGGCGCTCTGGGCGCGGGGCCGCAAGCCCGGCATCTATTCCATGACTGACGTGCTCGACATCGGGGACATCTGAGATGGCATCGCGCCGCAAGCGAGAACAAAAAGCCGCTGCCGCTGCTGCTTCTGCTGCCGTGCAAACCGTGCGCAAGCCATCGATCGCCCGATTCGGGTTAGTGATCGCCCTCGGCGCGCTTGCGCTGCTCGCGTCCTTCATCGTGGTGCCGGCATTCGCCAGACAGTCCGGGCTCCATGAGCAGCATGTGAATTATGTGCTGGCGGTCGCGGCACTGCTGATCGGGATCGTCACCACCCGTTCGATCAAGTCGCTTAAGAAGCAATCTGCGGAGAATAATTGATGGCTGATGCCGATCGTCTGCTCGTGCTCGTGCGTCACGGCCAGAGCGCATGGAACCTGAGCAATCTCTTCACCGGCTGGCGCGACGTCGACCTGACCGATCAGGGCGTGGACGAAGCGCGCATGGCCGGGCGCAAGCTCGTCGGACAGAATGTCCGTTTCGACGTGGCCTTCACGTCCAGCCTGAAGCGCGCGCAGCGGACGCTCGACATCATGCTGACCGAAATGGGCCAGACCAATGTGCCGATCTTCAAGGATCAGGCGCTGAACGAGCGCGATTACGGCGACCTTTCCGGGCTGAATAAGGATGATGCGCGCGCCAAATGGGGCGAGGAGCAGGTGCACATCTGGCGCCGCTCCTATGATGTCGCCCCGCCCGGCGGCGAAAGTTTGCGCGACACTGCCGCGCGCGTGTTGCCTTATTACATCCAGGAGATCCAGCCGCGCGTGTTGCGCGGCGAGCATGTGCTTGTGGTCGCGCACGGCAACTCGCTGCGCGCGCTGGTGATGGTGCTCGACCGGCTCGGTCCGGACGGCATCATCGAGCGCGAATTGCACACCGGTATTCCGATCGTCTATCGGCTGAAGGAAGACTCCACGGTGGAGTCGCGGGTGGAGATGGCCTAGCGCGCTTGCGCTAGGCCTCGATCTTTCCCGCTTCCCAGCCAAGCATGGCGCGCTTTCGCGTCAGGCCCCAATGGTAGCCGGTAAGGCTGCCGTCCTTGCCGATCACCCTATGGCAGGGCACCACGAAACAGACGGGGTTTTTCCCCACCGCGGCGCCGACAGCGCGCGCCGCTTTCGTCGTGCAGACCTTCGCGGCGATATCGGAATAGGTTGCGGCGCGGCCCATCGGGATGCGCAGCAAGGTTTCCCAGACCCGCACCTCGAAATCGGTACCGATCAGCACCACGCGCAGCGGCTGGTCAGGTTGCCACTGCCTGGCATCGAAGATGCGGCGGGCAAGCGGCGCGGTCGCGGCCGTATCTTCCACATAGCGCGCCTTCGGCCAGCGGCTCTGCATATCGGCGAGCGTCGCGGCTTCCGCGCCCGGATCGGCAAAGGCAAGCCCGGCAAGCCCGCGCGGCGTCGCCATCACCAGAGCGGAGCCAAAGGGCGAAGCGTGGAAACCGTAGGCAATGCTCAGGCCTTCTCCGCCGGCCTTCCATTCGCCCGGCGACATGGCTTCGTGCGTCACGAAAAGATCGTGCAGGCGGCCGGGACCGGAAAGCCCCACCTCGTAGGAGGCATCGAGCACGCTCGCCGAATCGCGAAGGAGCCGGCGGGCATGGTCGAGCGTGAGCGCCGCGACAAAGGCCTTGGGCGTAAGCCCGGCCCAGCGGCGGAAGAGATGATGCAGGTCGGTGGGCGTCACGCCAACCGCCTCGGCAATCTCCTCCACTTCCGGCTGGCCGCGCCAATGCTCGGAAATGAAGGCGACCGCCCGCCGCACGAGGTCGTAGTCGGAAGCGCCCGCCGCAGCGGCAACATCCTTGTTTCGGTCAAGCGTCGATGGTGATGTCTGTAGCATGAGGTGAAGCTAGGCCCTCCTGCGGCTGCAAACCACCCGATTTCTGACAACTAAGCAGGGGTCCGCGTGGCGCCCCGTTTGGCTTCGAATAAAGCCTGGCTCAGCGCCATGGCGAAGCTCTTCTTTTCCTCCGGACCGAGGAAACCGGCGATGGCCAGCCGCTCGCCGCGCGAGATCAGGAACAGCCGTTCGACGCCGAATTCTTCATGGATGTCCTGCTGCAGCCGCACCCAGAGCGGATTGGCGGTCCATTCCTGCCGCACGCGGCCGAGCGGCGTCACCTTGCGCACGGTCAGTTCGGAAGCGGTGACGGTGACCTGTTCATAGGCGTTGGCGGCGCGGTAGTTGGCCCGGAAGGCGAGATAGACAAGGAACACGTCGAGGCCGAGAAAGCCGAACACCGGCCAGGCGCCAAGCAGGATGAAAACCACACCGGTGGCAAAGCTGGCGCCGCCAAGGCAGCCCATCAGGATCAGAAATCCCGCCGGTCCGAGCGAGCGATACGGCGTCAGAGTCGCCGAAAAGATCGGGGGTTCGCTGTGGGCATCGTTGTCGGGCGTCATAGCGCTCATTATAGCGCGCGATCAGCAAAAGTGGGCACCGGTTTTGCGAAAAAGCAATCACGCTTGCGCAGATTGCGTATACTTATCTGCGGTTCGCACACTAACTTATAAATTTTTGCGCGTGCTCTTGTCGGCGAACCGGGTTCCACTTCGCCGGATCACGCGCTGGGAGAAAGATGGCCAAAAAGACGACCAGGCAGCGCATCAAGGCGGCGAAGAAGGGCAAAGCCGCCGTTCCCAAAAGCGCGCGCAAACAGGCGGTCGCCGACGTGAAGGCGGCCCATGGCGAAGTGCCGCAGTGGACCCAAGCCGAAACCGAAGAGGCGTTCCGCCGTTTCCAGGCCGCTCAGCCGGTGCCCAAAGGCGAACTGGAGCACATCAATCCTTTCACGCTGCTGGTGGCGGTGGTGCTGTCCGCGCAAGCCACCGATGCCGGGGTAAATAAGGCAACGCCAGCCCTGTTCAAGGCCGCCGACACGCCGCAGAAGATGGTGGCGCTGGGGGAAGCCAAGGTGCGCAATTTGATCAAAACCATCGGGCTCTACCGCACCAAGGCGAAGAACCTTATCGGGCTCTGCAAGAAACTGATCGCGGAACATGGCGGTCAGGTGCCACGCACCCGCGAAGAACTGGAAGCGCTGCCCGGCGTCGGACGCAAGACCGCCAATGTCGTGCTTAACATCGCCTTCGGCGAGCCGACCATCGCGGTGGACACGCATATCTTCCGTGTCGGCAATCGCACCGGGCTCGCCACCGGCAAGGACCCATTCGAGGTCGAGCAAAAGCTCATGCAGGCGGTGCCGAACAAATACAAGCTGCATGCCCATCACTGGTTAATCCTGCACGGCCGCTATGTCTGCGTCGCACGCCGGCCTTTGTGTGAGAAATGCATCATCGCCGATTTGTGCAAATGGCCTGGGAAGACGACGCTGCAAGCGCCGGCTCACTAGGCGCATGCAAGAACACGATGTCCAGCGCGAGACGGTCAAGGTCGCCGCGACGACTATTCCTTAATCAGGATAATGTTTTTCCAGGAATTCGGACCTGAAATTTTGCGGTGGCGTGGGAATGTCTGGCCGGCCCTCCGGCGTAAAGTCCATCAGATTCCAATACGGCCAGACCGTGTCCATGTGATTCATCGATGTTTCAGTTCCCCAGAAATGAAAAATTCTTCCACCTTGCCTCCTGAAGACATGCATCACCGGCCATTGCATGTCATCGGAGTCTCCCTGGCATTTGTAATCGGCCTGATACGGAGAGTCCGATCCGGAAACCAGCGCAATCTGCGACCATCCGCGTAGTTTGGCCCAGGCATTGATTCGATCGGCCGGCGCTTTGGCAATGACCACGAACGCGGCGTTTCGCGTGACCTGATACCAGCTTCGATCAAACCCATCGACCAGCGACGTACAGGAAGGGCAGGGATTGTCCCAGCCCGGACCGAACATGAACGAGTAAAGCAGCAGGGTGTTCTTGTCCGCAAACAGCTCGGAGAATTTCACGCTCTGCCCGACTTTCCCGTCATTGGCCCATTGGAAGACGTAGTCTTCCTTCAACTGTCCGCCGGGAGGGAGATTGCGGCGTTTTTCCGCCACAGCTTTTACTTTGTCGATGAGCTCTTGTTCGTCTTTGAGCAATAAATCGCGCGCGTCGCGATACTCTCTGCTTTCGTTCGGATACCGGAGCTCACTCATGGTCGGGTCCTCTTTGAAACGAACATTCGCGTGTAATCTGCCCATGGTTATGCCGCATCATAAGATGCCGGGCGTTCGATGAGGCAAGCCCCCGGCGGCCGAGTTCACGGCGAGATTCAGATCACCGCGAAAGGCGCGGCACTTTCGCTTCCGTGATCTCCACCCGCCGTCCCGACAGCCGCTTGTGCAGATGCACCATCAACGCCATCGCGAAGAGCGGCGTGGCAAGGTTCACCACGGGAATCGAGACGAAGGCAGCGATAAACAGGCCCGCGAAGAAAACTTGCCCGCGGTGCGCGCGCCGCAGCGCCTTGGCTTCCGCCGGCGGACGAAAGCGCATGGCGGCGAGCTCAAAATATTCCCGGCTGAGCAGATAGGCGTTGGCAAGGAACAGAATGACGAGCCCAAGTCCGGCGAACAGCACAAAGGGCAACGCCACGACATAGATCGCGATCGTGAGTAATGCCGTCTTCACGCCTTCCAGCAGCGCGCGAAAGAGCGGCAGCGCCACGCCGGGCATTTCGGTGGGGTAGTAGACGCCTTCGACCTGGTCGGCGATTTCGTCGACGAAAAAGCTGCCGACGAAGGCCGACACCGCCGGCATCAGGAAGATTCCGCCAGTGATGATGCCGAGGCTTATCGCGAAGGACAAAATCCAAGCCAAGATGGTCCAAAAGTTGCTGGGCATGACGCCGACATTGCTCTGGCCCCAAGCCGTGCCGAGCTCTGCCAGCCAGGTGAAGCCGTAATACATGCCGACGCCCAGCAGCACGATCATGATTAGCGCGAGACCGATGGCTTTGAGCAGCACCCGCCGGAACGGCGGCGTGAACATCTGGTTCAGCGCTTTGGCGACAGCGTCGATCATCCCTGGCTCCTTCGCGGCTCGAAGGTAGGGATGTCGCAAAGCGCGGACAAGGCTAAAAACGGGGATCAGGCCGCCGGCACAAAACTTTCCGGCTGTTTCGGCGCCTGCGGAGCCTGTGCTTCTGCACAGCCACACTGGGCCAGATCGGACCATTGCATGCTGCGGTAGTCAAAGCCGTTGATGATGGTCGGCTTCACCACCTCGAAATAGGGTGAGATGTCGAAGTCGCGTGGGGCATAAAGCGAGGAATGACGGATCTCCAAAATCTCGCGCCGCGCGCTCTCGTTCTGCACTGTGGTGACTTTCGGCAGGATTGGATAGCGCACGCATTCGAACGACTGTGCGATCAGCGCCGAACAGATTATTCGGGTGGGGTGGCCGGAGCCGAGCGCCATCATGCGGCGGCGCCAGCGCTGCGGCACCGGCAGCGGAAGCAGGTAACGCATCAGGTCGATGATGTTCTTCAGGTCGTAATCGAAGCCGATACGCTCGGCGGCGTAACCGCAGACGCGCGCGCGGTCGTCATCGGTCAGCCCGGTCGGCCGGCAAACGCGGGTGTGGTAGCGGAAATATTTCGACAAGGGGGCGCCGATCACCCCTTCGCCGATATGCGCTTCCACCAGCACCAGCGGTTCGCCATCTTCCGTCGTGCGGTCGCCGATCGGCCCAACATAGAGCGCGGCATGCGACCAGGTGGACTGCGTGAGATACTTAATGACGCCGGCGATCCGGTTGTCGCCTTCCACCAGCAAGACGTCGCCGGGCCGCAGGCAGGCGCGCAGCGCTTCCGGATCGCTCGGCGATGTGTAAGGCTGAAAGCCTGGCGCCGGCTTGTCGAGATAGCGGGCAATGACTTGCCCAATGCCGCCGAGTACCCAGGTCATTGAAACGCCCGTACCCCCGACTTCGCGCGCGGTCGCTCCCGCGTATCTTTGTTACCACCGAACTTACCTTCAACTCCTTGCAAATCCGTTCATGCCCCATACAGGTTGCGTCACACTTTGTTAGCCATGGCGTTTTAGGGGTGCCGCTGATCTTGCGGCGGAGCGCAGACCCCGCAATAGTTTGGATACCCCGATGGCAATCACACGCAGGACGTTTCTCACCTCCGCCGCCGCCCTTGCTGCGGCGCCCGCTTTGGGCCAAGTGGCGTCGTCCGGCGAAGTCGATGTGGCGATCATTGGCGCGGGCGCTGCTGGCATTGCCGCCGCGCGACGCGTGGCCGCCGCGGGACGGCGCTTCGCGCTGATCGAGGCCGGCAGCCACGTTGGCGGGCGATGCTTCACTGACACCCGCAGTTTCGGCGCGCCCTTCGACACCGGCGCGCATTGGATTCGCCAGCCGGATAGCAATCCGGTGGTGAAGGCGACGGCGAAAGCCGGCCTCGATGTTTATCCCGTGCCGGCCGGGCAGAAGCTCCGCATTGGGGCACGTCATGCGCGCGAGAGCGAGCTGGAAGCTTTTTTCGCGGCGCAAGTGCGCGCCACCCGCGCGATCGCGGAAGCGGTGCGTGGCAAGACCGATCTGGCTGCTGCTCGCGCTTTGCCGAACGATCTTGCCGAGTGGCAATCCACGATCGAATTCGCGCTCGGGCCGTTCGGCATCGCCAACGATCTCAGCGAGGTCTCAGCGATGGACTTTGCCAGGCTGCAGCGTGACGGCGAGGCTTTTTGCCGGCAAGGCTATGGCTCGCTGCTGGCGAAAGCGGCGGAGGGCATTGCCGTGCAGCTCTCGACACCGGCCATCGGCATCCAATGGGAGCGCGGTCTGGAAGTTGAAACACCGAAGGGACGTATCAACGCCCGCGCCATCATCGTGACCGTTTCCACCAACGTGCTCACCGCCGGCAAGATCCGTTTTTCGCCGGAGCTGCCGCGCCGCCATCTCGATGCCGCAGCGCGGCTGAAGCTTGGTACCTATGAACGCATCGCGCTCGATATGCCGGGAAATCCGCTCGGCCTTGCGCCTGATGAGCTGGTGCTGGAGCGATCGAACGGTGCCAGCACCGCCGCGCTGCTCGCCAATGTGGGACGCACGCCGCTGTGTTTCGTCGATGTCGCGGGTCGCTTCGGCCAAAGCATTGCCGCCGAAGGACCGACGGCGATGACGGATTTTGCGCTGGACTGGCTGGGCAAGCTTTACGGAGCGGATTTCAGAAAAACCGTGCGCGGTACCCAGGCAACGCAGTGGATCAAGGATCCGTTGGTGCTCGGCGGCTGGTCGAGCGCGGCGCCGGGCGCGCAACAGGCGCGCCGCGTGTTGATGGAGCCGCTGCGTGACCGGCTCTGGTTCGCCGGTGAGGCGGTGCACGAGACGGCCTGGGGCACGGTCAACGGCGCCTGGGAATCCGGCGAGCGCGCGGCGGAGGCGGCGTTGCGGAAGATCGCCGCGTTGCAGGAGCCGGCGAAGCCGGCGCCGAAGAAGCGCGAGCCACAGCGTGGTCAACGGCAACGGCGGCAACAGCGCTGATCGGGCAGCGCTGATCCGCTCGTCCCCGCGAAAGCGGGACCCAGGGCTCAAGGAAAAGCTGAATTCCCGCGTGCGCGGGAATGATCGGACTTGGATCAGGCCCGCAGCGTGCCGCCGGTTTTCTTGCTAACCTCGGCGACGATCTTGCCTGCCAGCGCGTCGATCTCCTCGTCGGTCATGGTCTTTTCGCGCGGCTGGATTGTCACCGCGATGGCGACGGATTTCTTGCCGGGATCGATGCCCTTGCCTTCATAGACGTCGAACACATTCACGCCAGCGATCAGCTTGCGGTCGGCGCCCTGCGCCGCGCGCGTGATGTCGCCGGCCTTCACCGTCTGATCGACGATAAACGCAAAATCGCGCTCCACCGGCTGGAAGGGCGAGAGCTCCAGCACAGGCTTGGCGCGTGTGACCTTCGCTTTCGGCTCCGGCACGCGTTCGAGGATTACCTCGAAGGCGACCAGCGGTCCCTCGGCATCGAGCGCCTCCAGCGCCTGCGGATGCAATTCGCCGAAATGGCCAAGCACGGTTTGCGGGCCCATCTGCAAGGTGCCGCTGCGGCCGGGATGAAACCAGGCCGGCCCCCCCGGCACCACCTGTATCGACTGCGCCGGGACGCCAGCCGCCGCCAGCACCGCCAGCGCATCGGCCTTGGCATCAAACGCATCGACCTCCGCCGCCGGGGACGACCAATGCCGGCCGGTACCGCTCGCCTTGGCTAGCGCGCGGCGCACGCCGGTCGCGGCAGTGAACTGCTGCTCCGGCTGATCTCCCTGAAAGATCTGTCCGACCTCGAACAGCGCCACATCGGGATAGCCGCGGTCGGCATTTTTCTGTGCCGCGGAGGCGAGGCCGGGAATGAGGCTCGGCCGCATATCGGAGAGATCGGCCGCGATCGGATTGGCCAAAGCTAGTTCAGGCTGTCCGCCGCCGAACAACTCGGCCTGTTTCTTCGAAACGAAAGACCAGGTGACGGCCTCCACCAGCCCGCGCGCGGCGAGCGCGCGTTTGGCTTTGCGGGTGCGAACCTGCAGCGAGGTGAGCACCGGCTTGCGCGGCGCCTCGCCGCGGTCGAACGGGGTCGGCGCAATACGGTCGACGCCGAGAATACGCACAACCTCTTCGACAATGTCAGCGGGCCCATGCACGTCCGGACGCCAGGACGGCACCGTGACCTTCGCCTTGTTGCCCTGCCCCGCAACAACGAAACCGAGACGGCCAAGCACGCGCTCCACTTCGGTGAGCGACACGTCGAGCCCGGCGAGGCGTTGTAATTCGCTCAAGGGAAAATCGATCACGCTTTCGGGAATTTTCGGATTGCCGGCAAGCGTAATTTCCGACGGCGTGCCGCCGCACAGCTCGATCACCATCTGTGTCGTCAGGTCAAGGCCCGGCAGCAGGAAGGCCGGATCGACACCGCGCTCAAAGCGGTAGCGCGCGTCCGACTGGATGCCGAGCTTGCGGCCGGTCTGCGCGATATTGAGCGGATCCCAGAGCGCGGATTCGATCAGCACGTCGGTGGTGGTCTCCGAGACGCCGGTGGTCTCGCCGCCCATGATGCCGGCGAGCGATTCGACGCCCGCCTCATCGGCGATCACGCACATGCTTTCGTCGAGGATATAGGTCTTGCCATCGAGCGCCAGGAGCGCCTCCCCGGCGCGGGCCCGGCGTATGGCCAGATTGCCCTTCACTTTGGCGGCGTCGAACACATGCAGCGGGCGCGCCCGATCGAAGGTAATGAAATTCGTAATATCGACCAGCGCATTGATTGGGCGCAGCCCGATCGCACGCAGCCGCGCCTGCAGCCACGCCGGCGAGGGGCCGTTCTTCACGCCGCGCACCAGCCGCAGAGCGAAGCCAGGGCAGAGCGAGGGCGTCGAACCGAAATCGAGCGTCACCGAAACTGGGCAGGGGAATTTTCCCTTCACCGGCTTCGGCGTGCTCTCCTTGAAGACGCCGATGTCGGCGGCGCCGAGATCGCGCGCGATGCCGTTGACGCCAGTGCAGTCGGCGCGGTTGGGTGTGAGATTGATCTCGATCATCGGGTCGTTCAGGCCGAGCACTTCGCCGAACGCTTTGCCGACAGGCGTATCGCCGGGCAGATCGATGATGCCTTCGTGGTCGTCATTGAGGCCGAGCTCGCGGCCGGAGACCAGCATGCCGCGGCTCTCGACGCCACGGATCGTGCCGACCTTCAGGTCGATGCCGGTGCCGGGAATATGAGTGCCGGGCGCCGCGAACACCGCCTTCATGCCGGCGCGCGCATTGGGCGCGCCGCAGACTACCTGCACGGGCGGGCCATTGCCGGTCTCGACCATGCAGACGCGCAGCTTGTCGGCGTTCGGATGCTTCTCGGCGGAGATGACGGAGGCGACTGTGAACGGCGCCAGCGCCTTGGCCTTGTCCTCCACGCGCTCCACCTCGAGCCCGATCATGGTGAGCTTGTCCACGATCTTGTCGAGCGGCTCGTCGGTGTCGAGGTGCTCCTTCAGCCAGGAGAGCGTGAATTTCATCGCGTCGTCCTGCTATTTCGGCGGAGCGTACATGAACTGGAGCGGCAACAGCACGAACACGATAATGGTCACGATGATCGTGCCGCGATTGCACAACGACAAGAGCTCGCGGCGGATCAGCAGCTCGCGGATGAGCCGCTCTTCCATGTCCGGGCCGGCGAGATCGCGCCCGGCGAACACCGACAGGCATCGCAGGCAGCCGATAGCGAGCAGCAGATAGACCGCCATTTCCACGATGATCACGCCGAGTTCAATGTCGCTCTGGGCGACCAGCGGCGCGACCAGGCCCAATCCCGCGATCATCATCGAGACATGAGTCAGCAGGCCGGTGGCCTTGGCGTCGATCGACTGGAAGGCTTTGGCCGCGGCACCCGCCTCCTGCTTCTCCACCACTTCCGCATAGCCGGCCACGGTCGCGCCATCCAGGCCGCGCGTGACCAGCGCATAGATCATCTTATCAAGCGCCGTTTCCTTCATTGGCTTAGCCCTCCGGCCAAAGTCGGGAAATCGAGCGGACGGAAGCCGTAATGCGACAGCCAGCGCGCGTCGGCTTCGAAGAATTGCCGCAGGTCCGGCATGCCGTATTTCAGCATGGCGATGCGATCGATCCCCAGGCCCCAGGCAAAACCCTGGTACTCACTGGGGTCGATGCCGCAATTGCGCAGCACGTTGGGATGCACCATGCCGCAGCCCAAAATCTCCAGCCAGTCATTGCCTTCGCCGAAGCGTATCTCGCCCTTCTCGCGCTTGCACTGGATGTCGACTTCCAGTGACGGCTCGGTGAAGGGAAAGAAGGACGGGCGAAAGCGCATCTTCACCTGATCCACCTCGAAAAACGCCTTGCAGAATTCCTCGAGGATCCATTTCAGATGGCCGAGATGCGCGGTCTTGTCGATCACCAGGCCTTCGACCTGATGGAACATCGGCGTATGGGTCTGGTCAGAGTCGCTGCGATAGGTTCGGCCCGGAATGATCACGCGGATGGGCGGCTTCTGCGCTTCCATGGTGCGGATCTGCACCGGCGAAGTATGCGTGCGCAGCAACAGGCGCGAGCCGTCGGGCTTGGGATTGAAATAGAAGGTGTCGTGCATTTCCCGCGCGGGATGGCCTTCAGGGAAATTCAGCTTGGTAAAATTGTTGCTGTCGGTCTCGATGTCAGGACCTTCCGCCACCGCGAAGCCCATGTCGGCGAAGATCGCGGTCAGCTCGTCGATCACCTGGCTGATCGGATGCACGCGGCCGATTTCATTCGGGGCCTCGCGTACCGGCAGTGTGACATCGACGGTTTCGGTATTCAGCCGCGCGTTGAGTGCCGCGCTTTTGAGCGCTTCCCTGCGCTCGGCGATGGCGGCGGTGACGCGGTCCTTGAGATTGTTGATCGCCGCGCCTTTGGTGCGCCGCTCGTCCGGCGTCATGCCGCCGAGCGTCTTGAGCAGCGCGGACACCGAGCCGCTTTTGCCCAGCGTTGCGACCCGAACCGCTTCCAGCGACGCTTCGTCGCCGGCCGCGGCGACGCCGCCCAGGATTTCCTGCTCCAGTTGCGTCAAGTCGGACATGGCAACTTCGTAAGGTTATGCCCCGCGGCGCGGGGCATGCCGAATCGAGATCAGGCCGCCGGCAACGCGGCTTTCGCCTTTTCCACGATCGCCTTGAAAGCCGCCGGTTCGGCAATGGCGAGGTCTGACAGGACCTTACGATCCACCATCACGCCGGCCTTGGCCAGCCCATCGATGAAACGGCTATAGGACAGGCCGAAGGGACGCACGGCTGCGTTTAGGCGCTGAATCCAGAGCGCGCGGAAGGTGCGCTTGCGCCGCTTGCGGTCGCGATAGGCGTATTGGTTGGCCTTCTCCACCGCCTGTTTGGCGATGCGGATGGTATTCTTGCGGCGGCCATAAAAACCCTTGGCGGCCTTCAAAACTTTCTTGTGCTTGGCGTGCGAAGTGACGCCGCGTTTAACGCGTGCCATGGCTGATCTCCATCAATCTCAAGAATAGGGGTTGGGTTCAGGCCGCCGTCCGGGCGGCCGGTCGCTGGCGATCAGCCGTTGGGGAGAAAGAACTTTTTGATTTTCTCGCCGTCGGTCTTAAACATCACCGCCGTCCCACGCAGCTGGCGGATCTGCTTCTTGGTCCGCTTGATCATACCGTGGCGCTTGCCCTGATGGGCGAACATGACCTTGCCGGTCCCCGTGATCTTGAAGCGCTTCTTAGCGCCTGACTTGCTCTTCATTTTGGGCATTTGGCTCTCCTCTGCCGGCTGATCGGCAAGGCCAAAGGCCTTCGATCACCGGACGGGTGCTCACGATTGAGCGTGCTCGGATTGAGCGTTCACGCCGCCACGGCAGCCCTTTAGCCGGTCGGCGAGAGGCCGCGGTTATGGCAGAGGATGGCCGGAAAGACAAGGTTTAGGGCCGTTTTTTAGCCCCGCTGCGATGCCCGACGGCACCATCTACGGAGCGGCAAATCCGGTGGCGCCGCGTCAGCGCGGCGCCAGCACCATAACCATCTGGCGGCCTTCAAATTTGGCATCCTGCTCGACCTTGGCGATGCCGGTGACGTCTTCACGAATACGCGCCAGAAGCTGGGTGCCGAGCTCCTGGTGAGCCATTTCACGACCGCGGAAGCGGCAGGTGATCTTGACCTTGTCGCCTTCCTCGAAGAAGCGGCGCATGGCGCGCATCTTCACCTCATAATCATGGTCGTCGATCATCGGACGGACCTTGATCTCCTTGATTTCGACGACCTTTTGCTTCTTGCGGGCTTCGGCAGCCTTTTTCTGGGCCTGGTATTTGTATTTGCCGAAATCGAGGATTTTGCAGACCGGCGGCACCGAGTTGGGCGCGATCTCGACCAGGTCGAGCCCGGCCTCCTGGGCCATGGCGATGGCTTTTTGAATGTCGGTAGGGCCGTGATTGTGGCCGGTTTGATCGATCAGCTGGACCTCACGGACCCGGATCTCTTCGTTGATGCGCGGCCCATCTTTGGGCGCGGGCATCGGACTTCTCATCGGACGACGAATGACACAGCTCCTGTATTGTTACGATCGGCGAAATGTCGGGAGAAAACCGCCACGAGTCAACGTTAATACGTCACCAAATACTGCCTTATGAGCAGTACGTGACTGTCGGGTAACACTAAAGCGTCTAATGATCACGGGCGAGTAGGGCGGTATAGACCCCGCGGGTGGCAGATACCACGCTTTCCGGCGAAAACATGAATTGGGCGAATTGCCGGGCGCGCGCGGCCAGCGCCTGATAGGCGGTGTCGTCGAGACCCATGGCCACTCCGATCGCGTCTGCCAGTTCCATGGGATCGCCGGGTCGCACCAGCCAGCCCGTGCGTAGCGCGTCAGGCATGCGCGGCGGCGCCAGCACATGCTCCGGCAAGATGCCGACCTGGGTCGTGATCACCGGCCGAGCCATGGCCTGGGCCTCCGCCACCGTGCGTCCGCTGACCGGTGATTCCAGCGCCGGCCGTACGACCAGATGGGATGCGGCGAGGGTGGCGGGCATGTCGCGAAACTGCCCGGTTATGCGGAAGATCGGTTCCAGCCCCAGCTTATTGATCCGCGCCGTCAGCGCTCGGACATATGAGCGGTCACTGTCGCCTGCGAGCACATAGACGCAGCCGCGCAGCCCTCGGTCGGCCAGGATTGCGGCGGCCTCAACCAGCACATGCTGCCCATTCGCTGCAGTGACCCGCCCTGGTGTCAGGATGATCCGCTGATTGTTATGGATGCGCGCGGCGGTGCGGATGACAGCGAGCCGGTGCACGTCGATGCCGGCTGGGTCGAACAATCGCGTATCGACGCTGCGTGGCACAACTACAATCCGCTCGAGTGGAATGCCGAAGCGCTCGATCACGCGCCCTGCCGCAAAGGAAGAAGTTGCGACGATGCGGTCCCCGCGCATCAGCGCGCCGGAGAAGAATGACCGCAGCCCGCCGGAAGCGGGCGGCGCGTCGGGGAGGGTGGTCACCAGCCAAACCGGCAAACGCGCAGTGGCGGAGAGTGCGCTCCACGCCGCGGCTGCGCCATGCGCGTGGATGACGTCGATCCGCTCTGCAGAGATGAGCTTCTCGAGCACCATCGCATTACGTCGCAGTCTCAAGGGATTCATCGTGTCGTTGATAAGCGGGATCCATTCGCCGCCGGCTATTTGTAATTTCCCCGCCAGTGCACCCGGCGCCCCTGCCACCAGGGCGCGCGCGCCGCTCTGCACCAGCCCGATAGCGGTTTGCACCGCCACCCGCGCCGCCGGCTCGTCGCGCAGCGAAGGCACGATCTGCAGGATGGTGGCATCGGCGAGCGTGCGGGGTAGCGGTTTAGCCGCAGAGGAATGGGCGACGAGGATGGAAGATCGGTCAGCCATGGCGGATCCGCGTTGCGGCTTGTCCTGCGACCCTCTTGCGTTCGGCGCGGGCTTAAGGCGAAACACGGCGATGCAGCGGCCCCGGTTCAACCAGCGGCGAATCACGAAGGCGAGCGAATGAATGATTGCCTTAAAACCCTGGAGATAGGAACCGGCGCGGCGGCGCGTGTCATCGCCGTGCGCCAGCGCACGGGCGCCTCCCCGGGTCTGTTCTGGCTCGGCGGCTTCAAATCCGACATGCGCGGCTCCAAGGCGGAGGCGCTCGACCAATGGGCGGAAGTACGGGGGCGGGCCTGCACCCGCTTCGACTATTCCGGCCATGGGGAATCGGGCGGCGCCTTCGTCGACGGCACCATTGGCCGCTGGCTGGAGGAAAGCTTGGAAGTCTTCACCGCCTGCTGTCAGGGGCCGCAGGTGGTCGTCGGCTCGTCCATGGGCGGCTGGCTGGCGCTTCTGCTGGTGCGCGAATTGCGCCGGCGGGAAAAAGCCGGCGGAACGGCCAAGGCCTCGGTGAAGGGTCTCGTCCTCATTGCGCCGGCGGTCGATTTTACCGAGGAACTGATGTGGAAGCGCTTTCCGGCGGCGGTGAAGCGAGAGATCGAAGAGAAGGGATCCTGGTCGCAGCCGTCCGCCTATTCGGACGAGCCCTACCCCATCACCCGACGCCTGATTGTCGAGGCGCGCGATCATCTGATGTTCGGCGATTTGATTGAAACCAACTGTCCAGTGCGCATCCTGCAGGGCGTGCAGGATGAGGATGTGCCCTGGAACCACACGGTGGAACTGGTTTCGCACTTTGCCCGCGACGATGTGGTGCTGACTCTGGTCAAGGACGGGGACCACCGCCTGTCGCGGCCGGAAGATATCGAACGGCTGTTGGCGGCGGTGGCGGAGTTCTGATCGCTTGTGAGGCGGCGCGTGGCGGTTAAGATAACTGCATGAGCGAACCCGCATCGCCGCAATCGCAAAGCTCGTCGGCCTTGCATGGCGAAGCAATCTTGCGGGAGATCCGCGCCAGCGGAATCCATTACGTCCTGGCGCTGCCTGATCTCCACACCAGCAAGGGCTTGCTGCATCCGCTCACCCGATCGGGCGATCCGCCGATTATCCGCCTCGCGCGTGAGGACGAGGGCATCGGCATCGCGTCGGGGCTGTCCTATTGCGGCAAGCGTGCGCTCTTGATGATGCAATATACCGGTCTGCTGGATTCGGTGAACGCGCTGCGCGCGGTGTCGCTCGATTACAAATTGCCGCTCGTCATGATGGTCGGCCTGCTCGGCCATGATCCGGAAAAGCCGCCGCATGAGTCACCGCGCTACGGCGTACGCGTCGTCACGCCCATTCTCGACGCCATGGGCGTGGAGCATCACACGCTTTACGACGATCGCGACCTCGGCAAAATCCGCAGGGCGATCGACCGGGCCTATGACGCAGCGAAGCCGGTCGCGATTCTTATCGCGCGAAGTCCGGTGACGGCATGATCGCGCACGACGAAGCGCTCGAACTTCTGAAGCAGCATGTGGGCGACGCGATCGTCGTTGCGGTTTATGGCACGGCAGTCGACTGGCACGCGTTGCGGCCGCATCCGCTGAATTATTTTTCCGTCGGCGCGATGGGGCTTGCCGCCTCGCACGGACTGGGGCTCGCACTCGGGCGTCCCGACAAGCGAGTGATCGTGCTCGACGGCGACGGCAGCCTGGCTATGGCGCTCGGTACGCTGATCACCGTAGCCGGCGCGGCGCCGAAAAACTTTGTGCATATCCTCTGGGAAAACGGCGTGTATCAGGCCAATGGCGGGCACCCGTTGCCCGCCCGCGGCATCACCGATTACGCCGGCATCGCGCTGGCGGCGGGTTATCGCACGGCATACCGTTTCGACGACAAGGCCAATCTCGCGCAGCAGATCGGAGGCATTCTGGTGGAAGAAGGCCCGGTCTTCGTCGGCCTGAAGATCGATCCCGGGCCGGTGAAGCAGCGCGATTATAAGCCGCTGCGCGCGCAGGCGCTGCGTGACGCGTTCAAAGCGGCGCTGGCCACTTTTTAAAGTTAGAACGCTAACTGAGCACGGCCGCCCATTCTTCGTTGACTTGCTCATCGGTTTCGCCCCGCCGGACAGCAAGCGCGGAGAGCTGTTCCCGCGCTAACAAGCGCCCAAGCGCCCATACCGCCGCGCCGCGCACCAGTGGCGAGGCATCATGCAGAAGCCGTTCGGCTTCCGGTGCGAGCGTGTCGTCGCCGGAATTGCCGATCGCGATCAGCACATTGCGCACGAAACGGTCGCGCCCGATCCGCTTGACCGGTGACCTGGAAAACAGCGCGCGGAAATCGGTGTCATCGAGCCGCGACAGATCCGCGAGTCTCGGCGCGCGCAAGTGATCGCGCGCGAACAATTTTGCCTCGCGTCCCTGCTGGGCGAATTTGTTCCAGGGACAGACCGCCAGGCAATCGTCGCAGCCATAGATGCGGTTGCCCATCAGCGGGCGGAGTTCGCGCGGGATCGGGCCCTCATGCTCGATCGTCAGGTAAGAAATGCAGCGCGTGGCATCGAGCCGGTAGGGCTCGGGGAACGCCGCGGTCGGACAAATGTCGAGGCAGGCCCGACAGGTGCCGCAACTGCCGGCTTCCGCGTGATCCGCCGGCAGCTCCAGCGTGGTGAAGATCGCGCCGAGAAACAGCCATGATCCGAACTCGCGCGAAATAAGATTGGTATGCTTGCCCTGCCAGCCTAAGCCGGCGCTGGCGGCCAGCGGTTTCTCCATCACCGCTGCGGTGTCGACGAAAACTTTTACGTCGCCACCCGCAGTGGCAAGCAGCCAACGCGCCAGCGTCTTCAGCTTCTTCTTGATCAGTTCGTGATAGTCGTCGCCGCGCGCATAGACCGAAATGCCGCCGCGGTCGCGCTGCGCCAGCACGGCGAGCGGATCTTCGTCCGGCCCGTAATTCAGCCCCAGCATGATGATAGAGCGGGCCTGCGGCCAGAACACCTGCGGGTTGCCGCGCCGCTCGGCGGTTGTCGCCATCCAGTCCATGTCGCCGTGCAGGCCTTCGGCGAGAAAGCGGGCCAGCCGCTTTTGCGCCTGCGGAATGGCGTCCGGACGCGTCACGCCGATCGCGTCGAATCCCTGCGCGCGTGCCGCGCGCCTAAGGTCGGCCTTGAATTTGTTTGGGTTTAAAAATCCAGATCCGCGTAAGTCTTCGACGCCGGAATGCCGGGCATGGTGTCGGCCAGGATTGGCCGGAACGAGGGGCGGGACTTCACCCTCGCGTACCAGGTCTTCGCGGCTTCGTCTTCTTTCCACGGCACGTCGCCCAGATAGTCGACCGCGGACAAATGCGCTGCCGCGGCCAGATCAGCAAAGCTCAATTGGCTGCCGGCCAGCCAATTCCGCTCGCGCACCAGCCAGCCGATATAGGCCAGATGATAGCGGATATTGACCCGCGCCGCGCGAATGGCGTCGGTATCAGGCGAGCCGCCGCCTTGCGCAGCCGGTATATAGCGCTTGTAGCAGCGCTCCATAACCAGGGGCCCGCTCACTTCTTCGAAGAATTTATCATTGAACCAAGCCGCCAGCCGCCGCACCTCAACGCGCCGCTCCGGTTCGGGCGGCAGCAGGCGGCGGTCACCGGCGCCGTCTCCCCTTGTTTCGTCGAGATACTCGGCGATGATGGCGGCGCCGGGCACCGGCGGGGCTGCCTTCATGCACCAGCACGGGCGTGGTGCCGGCGGGATTCAGCGTCAAAAATTCTTCGCGCCGCTCCCACGCCTTTTCCTCCACGCAGCGCGCCTCGATGCCATATTCATCGAGCAAGAGGCGCACGAAGCGGGAATGCGGGCAGAAAGGATGATGAAACAGGGTCAGCATGAGCAGGTAAATAAACGTGGGGAACGGGGGTCTCGGTAGGGATTAGCGCAGTAGGACAGGCGGAGAATCGGCGCAACCCCTAAAACGGCTCAGGTATTAAGTGATCTCAGCAAATTGCCGCCTTTTTGTCGTTGCCCAAGCCCTGCGGTTGCGCCACAAGCGAGGGGTCCACGCCAGAGATTCTCCCCATGCTTTTCGACCTTCTGAAGGCGGCCTCCCTCGGCATCGTCGAGGGCCTGACCGAGTTTCTGCCGGTCTCGTCCACCGGACATCTGCTGCTGATGGAACATTTTTTCGGTTTCGACGACGACGCCTTCGGCAAGTCCTTCACGGTGCTTATCCAGCTCGGCGCCATCCTGGCGCTGCTCTCGATCTACTTCACGCGGCTATGGAAGCTCGCGACCGGGTTTTTCAGCAACCCCCAGGGACGGCGGTTCATTGTCGGCGTGCTGCTCGCCTTCCTGCCTGCGGCCATCGTCGGCGCGTTGGCGCATTCCTTCATCAAGGAAGTGCTGTTTAACGTCTGGATCGTCTGCGTCATGTTGGTGCTGGGCGGCTTCGTGCTGCTCTGGGTCGATCGCATGAGCCTGAACGCGCGCTATCACGACGCGCAGCAGTTCACGCTTCCGATGTATTTCGGCATTGGCCTTGTGCAGGTGCTGTCGATGGTGCCCGGCGTCTCCCGCGCGGGCGCCACCATCCTCGGAGCCATGCTGTTTGGCGCGGACCGCCGTTCTGCGGCGGAGTTCTCGTTCTGGCTCGCGATGCCGACCATGGTTGGCGCCTTTGCGCTCGAGCTCTACAAGAGCCGCGCGGATATGGCGGGCGGCAACTGGCTGATCGTGGTCGTGGGATTCATCGCATCCTTCATCTGCGGCTGGATCGTTGTGAAGACCTTCCTCGACTATGTCTCGCGCCACAGCTTCGCGGTCTTCGCCTGGTGGCGGATCATCGTCGGGGCGTTGGGATTGGCCGCGCTGTCGCTCGGGTATTAGTGCCCCGTTGCTTCCGAAATCCATATGCCGTGATGGTTCACGAACTTCGGAAGCCGGGCGCTATGAGGCGAAGCCGTTGCTGAACTGGCCGGCCTTGCGATAGCGCCAGAGGTAGGACGGCAACACCGCTTCCATAAGCGTCGGCTTGATGCCCAGGCCTTCCAGCGTGCGGCGCTCGCGGATAGCCGCTTCCGACACAACGGTGTCGGTCTTGAGCAATTCGACCTGGTCGGTGGTCAGCGGAGGGTTCGGCAAGAGGCCGAGGAAGGCGGCTTGCAGCTTGGCGATCGGGAAGGGGATCGGCACCAGCAGGCGCTTGCGCTCGATGATGCCGAGCATCGATCGCATGAGTTCCTTGAAGCTGCGGACCTCCGGCCCGCCCAGTTCGTAGATTGTACCGGGCTTGGCCTTGCCACTCACCGCGTCGGCAAAGGCTCGCGCGACATCGCCGGCAAATACCGGCTGGAAGCGCGTCGCGCCGCCGCCGATCAGCGGCAAGGCCGGCGAGATGCGTGCCATGGATGCGAAGCGGTTGAAGAAACTATCCTCGGGGCCAAAGATGATCGAGGGCCGCATGATCACGGCGTCCGGCTTGGCGGCGAGCACCAGCCGTTCGCCCTCCGCTTTGGCCTGGGCATAGCGCGAGGCGGAGTTCGCATCGACGCCGAGCGCGGACATGTGCACGAGCGGAATGCCGAGCTTCGCGGCGGCGAGCGCGACACGCTCCGCGCCAAGCGCTTGCACCTCCATGAATCGCTGATGCCCGCTCTCGTGCATGATGCCGACGAGATTGACCACGGCGTCGACGTCGCGCAGGACGGCCTCCACTGAGCCGGCATGGCGCAGATTGGCCTGTACCCCATGGATTTGCCCGACCCGTCCTAGCGGCTGCAGATGGCCGATGAGGTCCGGGCGGCGCACGGCGACCCGGATGCGGTAGCCGCGCTTGCATAAGGCACGGACAAGGTGGCGCCCGACAAAGCCCGAACCGCCGAAGACGGTCACGAGCCTATTCACGTCGAACTGTCGAAACATGGCGATGCTGCCGGTTGGCGGGTGGGATGCGGCGTCAATACAGGATCGGCGACGGGCTGTTAAGGGCCGTCACAAGCGCCATTTGACAAGGCGGAAGCGGCTCCGTACCTAAAGTCCGGGCCCAGGTGGCGGAATTGGTAGACGCGCTGGTTTCAGGTACCAGTGGTGCAAGCCGTGAAGGTTCGAGTCCTTTCCTGGGCACCATTTATCTTTTTCCAATCTCACGGAACGTCTTGGTCCCGTCGCATTGCAATCGTGGTGCGCCCGTTCACGTCTGCTAGCAATCGCGGCTGAGATCGCAGGATTGCGAAACGCGCCGGTAACGCGGACGTTACAACCGATCGTTGGAATATACTGACGGCCCCAAGGTCCAATAGATACGTTTTTGCATCGCCGGACAATCGCGGCGCCGATGATACGCTAAGACCAGGTCCGCACCGTCAATACGCGGCATTGTACGGCGCCGCTTGTTGAATTCACGGCGAATCGACACGTCTGCCGTTCGGCGGGCATCGGAGCAAGACGATGGGTCATCAAGGAGTGATCAACATGAGAATCGCAATGACGTTGGCCGCTGCCATGCTCGCACTGGCAACCTCGGCTCCCTCGGCCTCGGCGCAAAGATCGGGAGGTGGCACCATTGGCTGTGATCCTGGCCTGCCGACCCAAGCGGTGCAGGCGACCAGCTGCCGCATATTCCACCAGGAAGCCCTCTATGGGCCGGCCGCGAATCCCTACGCTGCGCCATGGGGGTCCGGCTATGCAGCCGCCCCGGTTGCGCGGCACCGGACCGTTGTTCGCCGTGACAAGGCTCGCAGCACTCGCAAAAGCGGTGTGTCTGACGGCGCTTCAAGGTAGGTATATTGCCCTAGCAGCGTCGTTCTGCCACTTAGGCCCGAAAAGCGGCGGCCGGATCCTATATTCAACGGCATGGTCGCAGATGGCATCAAGCCATTACGTGGGGAATGCCGGGCAACTCGCTGTTATGGCGCAATTGGCCTGGGCGCGGCTTTAGCGCGCAGCCATCGGCGCCTGCCTGCTGCGGGCATACGCGAATTCACCCTGTGGAGACGAGCCAAACTCGAGCACAGCATTTGCCGCGCGTTCCCCGGTCTCCCAGGCGCCAGCCACGGTGCCCCAAAGGGACTCGTGTACAGCTTCTCCCGCGAACCAGATCCGATCGCTCAATGGCTGAGATAAGACTTTCCGAGCCGCCCGTCCTCCAGGCGATGCAGAGGAAAAAGCGCCCAGCGTCCATGGCTGCTTGTTCCAACGTGTCGCATGCGTTCGCTTGATCGACTTTCTTATTCCCGAGCCAAACTGATCAACAAGCCAATCAACCGCAAACTTCGTTTGTGCCGTTTCGCCCTCGTCGGCCAGCTCGGCGCAAGGCTTTCCGCCTAGTTGAACGTAGCAAAGTCGAGAACCCATGAAGTTGGTGTGGCCTGCTGCGGTAAGGCGCCCCGCCGCTTTCTCAAACAGAACCTCGTCCATCGGCAGGCCCAACTGGTTATCAGCCAATTCGATCGCCACACGGTCGCAACTGCCAAGCTTAAGTTTGTTGATCGCCTCGGCGTATTTTACCGGCAGAGAAGGTGTAAAGTTGATCTTGTCGGAGGCCAGCACTCCCGTCGAAGCCGTTATAATTACGGCATGCGCGGTCATTCGCTGACCTCGCATTTCTACCGTGACCACCTGGGATCCCCATTCTACGCGCGAGACGGGACTAAAAAACTGAATCGGGGATTTATGTGCAAGCCGTCCGAATAAGGTGCCGAGTCCCTGCCGAATCCGAACGGATTGTTCAGGCCTGTTGGAAGAGACGTATTCCTTCACAGACATGTCGGTCAGATCGCTGCCGAAAGCGAACTGCCCGAGCATAAAGTCCATGGTCGATCGCCAGCCGCCGATGTCTTTAGGGATTGCCTGCGCACATGAGATGTCCGCGTCCAAAAGGCTCGCCTTTAGAATTTCACGGTCGCATCGCGCGAGATTGACGTAGAATTCCTCCGTTTCATATTCGCGAGCGGAACGGAATTTCGCGTCGGACTTGTGCTTCATCCGGGTACGAAATTGCGTGAGTGCGGGCGTCTTATGGATCTCGAGGCCCGCCTTGGCAGCGAGCTCGGCAACAGGAAACGAATTTGTTTCGTGCAGCGAGTAAGCCCCTTGATCATAAGGGTGACCGAAGGTGCGTGTGTCAGTGAAGCATCGACCGCCCAAGCGGTCGCTGGCCTCAAAAACGGCAAAGGTTTTTCCGGAGCGTGCAAGGCGCCGGGCAGCCGCTATTCCAGCTGCGCCGGCGCCGATGATGATCACGTCGAAGTCGGGGTTAGTTGCCGACTTCGCGATTCGCGGAGCTGCGACCGCCGAACCAAGCCCAGCCAAAAACAGTCGCCGGGTTACGCCCCCCATCGGAATGCATCACATGTTGGAGCTGACGCGACCCCGATCGACTTCGACATCAGGCTTGCTTTTCAAACACATCGCGCGGTGAATCTTCTGAAGTACCGCAATCGATCTTTGAGAAGCATCTATCTTTGCTGCCAACCCAGAGACCTGCTCTTGCACAACAGAAACCCTGTTTATCTCTTGTTCAACGGCATCGATCAGAGACTTGATCACTTCCGGCGCCTGAACCAGATCAGGCAAAGTCACATCCTGTATTGATTGTTTTACTTTGTTCGCGCAGGCGGCACGCGCGTCGTACTCGGATCGCTCGGCAGCAAAGCGCTTCCCAAATGCAGCAGTTTCGCCGGAATCTTTGACCAGCGCGTCGAAGTCGATCTTGCAGATTTCTTCCAGATTGTTGACGTCGGGATAACGCTGTTCGACGATGCGGGTGAATTCGTCCGTCAGCGACTTTCCTTCAGCGAGGACGGCATCGAAGCGGCAAACCAGTTGCTTGCGGCCGCGGTAGCAGCGATCAAGCTTTACCTCGCCCTTCATGCCGGGCAGTCCAAATTGGACCTCTTCTTCGCTGACACCCTTGTCACACGTGGCGAGTGCGCCGCCAAAGGGCGAATTGGGATCAATTGGGGGCGACTTGATCTGTTTGGGCGCTTCAGCTTGCGGGGCCGACACCGCCACCGCCGCCACCGGTGCTGGTGTGACCGATACCGCTACCGGTGTCCGTGCCGGTGTAGACGGTTGGTCCCTATAACCCCCTCGTCGGTTCTGAGCCGAAGCTCCGTCCGACGAGAAATCCAATGAAAGAAGAAAAAGCAGAGCCATGGCAGGATAGGCAAAGGCATTTAACGCCCCTGGCAAGCGCCTGCTGTACCGATCGTTCGTCATTTTAATCCCCCCAACGCTAGTGTGGACAACCACTTTTTTTGCGTTTGGAAGACTGGGGGCGGAGACGTCAACAGATAGTAAACCGCCTCGGGGGCGGCCCGGCTGAGCGGAGGACTGACGCCACAAGATACGACGGGAGGGAGAAGCGCCGTCTGTATTGGATGGACAAAGCGTCCGGCATCCTTGATCGGCAACGAGAATTGAAAAGTTGATGAGATCAGCGGAGCCTGGTGTTAACTATCGGTAGCAATTTAATTTGCGCGGCTGGAACAGCGCTGGGCAAATCCTGTCGATGGCCCCTAATCAGTCCGAAGCGGCGAGACGGTGTGGCCGAAGCCGTGGACGACCGGTCCTAGCTGCTTTTATCCGCTGATAAGGTCGACCGAAACGCATCGACAGCCCCTCGGGCGGCATCCATCAGCAGGATAGCGTCGGCCGCGTAGGTGAAGAGCCGGCACCCGCGTTCGAACCACGGCCCGATGTCCTCTGTCCGCTGGATCATCGTTGACGACGCACACTGTCCACCCGACTTTTTTTCCACCTCTTTGATGACTGCTTCATTGGCCGCAATGACGTCGGGGTGGTTGACCTGCCCCGCCAGTCCCAATGCGGTCGACAAATCACCGCGTCCAACGCCGATCACGTCGGCGCCAGGACGCACCGCGGCGATCTCGCCAACCTTACCGATCGCATCCGGGTGCTCGACGATCGCCCAGATACAGACCCTCTCATTCTGCTGCCGCACGTGCTCGGGAAAGTCGGAGCGGCGTGAATTGTAGCCGCCGACCCGCGTGTGGCCGCAGGCGCCGCGACGGCCGAGCGGTTCATAATAGATGGCGTCGGCGGCGGCACGAATATTTGCCCCGCTAGTCACGCCCGGCAACGAAATCCCTTCCGCGCCTAGTTCGAGAGTTTTCAGGATGACGCTCGGCTCGTGCGTATGCAGACGCACGACTGGCGACGTACCGCCGGCATCCGCCGCCCGCAGCATGTGCGCCAGCGTCTGCCAATCTGGCGACGAATGCTGCATATCGATGATGACGTAATCCATGCCCGCGTGGGCAAATAACTCGACTACTTCGGGCGATGGGAACGTGACGTAGGATCCAATCAGTGGCTTCCCGGCGCTGATTTTCGCCTTTAATCCTAGTTCTTTGGGCAAGGGTGAACTCCGAAACGGAAGAAAAGTTTGGTTTGCTCAAGCGTATGCTGGTGAGGGACAAGTAGGATTATTTGGTTGCCATTGCCCGGCGCGCCCGCATCAGGAGCGGCACGAGGATGACCGCGGCCGCGATAAGTAGAAGGCCTAAGGAAATCGGGCGAGTTACGAAAATGCTGGGGTCGCCCAAGCTTGCCATCAGCGAGCGGCGCATTTGTGTTTCAAGCAAGGGACCAAGAATGAGACCGATCAAGCATGGCACGAGCGGCACGTTGAGCAGTCGCATGGCAAAACCGGCAAGACCGATAACCAGGAGAATTGCCAGGTCGGCAACGTTGGTGTTGAGGGTATACGCGCCAAGAATTGAGAAACACAAAATCCCCGCGAACAGCCAAGGTCGCGGAATTGTCAGAAGGCGCACCCAAATCCCAATAAGAGGAAGATTGAGGATCAGCAGCAGCGCGTTCCCGATGTAAAGACTTGCAATCATTCCCCATATGAGGTCGGGCTTCGTTTGAAACAACAACGGCCCCGGGCGAAGGCCATATTGCTGAAACGCAGCGAGCATGATGGCCGCAGTGGCCGATGTCGGAAGCCCAAGCGCCAGCAGCGGACTCAGAGCTGCGGCAGCGGATGCGTTATTCGCTGCTTCAGGTCCGGCCACGCCCTCGATCGCCCCTTTGCCGAACTCCTCGGGATTTTTGGATAATTTCTTTTCCGTTACATAAGACAGGACAGTAGGAACTTCACTACCTCCGGCTGGCAGTGTGCCAATCGCAAAGCCTATTCCCGTCCCACGCAGCCACGGTTTCCAGGACCTGGCCCAGTCGCTCTTGCTCATCCAGAGCGAGCCCTTGAGAGCGTAAATATCTTCGGTGACGAAACGAAAGCGCGCGGCGGAATACAAAGTTTCGCCGACAGCAAACAGGGCTACCGCCACGATCACGGTGTCAATGCCGTCGAGCAGTTCCATTATACCGAAAGAAAATCTTGGGACGCCAGAAAGCGGCTCAAGCCCCACCGAACCCAGCAGGAGACCTAGAAAGAGTGACAGCAGGCCACGCGGCACCGAAGTTCCGAACAATGCAGAAACGCTGGTCAACGCCAGCACCATAAGAGCGCAATATTCCGGGGGGCCCAGGTGAAGTGCGATGTTGGCCATCGGCTGCGCAACAAAGGTGAGCCCGACAGTTCCAATCGTTCCGGCGATGAATGAGCCAATAGCGGCGGTGGCCAAAGCTTGTGCGCCGCGACCCTTTCGAGCCATCGCGTTCCCGTCGAGCGTGGTCATCATCGCGCCAGCTTCGCCCGGGGTATTGAGCAAGATGGCTGCTGTCGAGCCACCATACTGTGCTCCGTAATAAATGCCGGCGAACATAATGAAGGCCGACGTGGGTTCGAGGCCGAAGGTCATCGGCAAGAGAAGAGCGACGGTGGTTGCGGGGCCAATGCCAGGCAGAACGCCGATAGCCGTCCCGAGCGTAACGCCCATCGCTGCCCACATCAGGTTGAATGGCGTGAGCGCTACAGAAAATCCGTGAGCAAGCAGGCTGAGGGTTTCCATTCCTGCACCCTCCGATGTTCAACCAAACAAGCGGCTGATGATCCATCCGCTGGGGAGATGGAGGCCCAATGCGTAGTTGAAAAATGCGAAAGTCAGGATGCCGAAAAGAAACCCGAACCCAAGATCCACCGCCGTGCGTCGGCTGCCGAAAGCCCGGGCGCCGAGAGCAAAGACGATTGTAATGACAGGAATCCAACCAAGCGCAACGATCAGCGCAATCGGCACGATCAAGCCGACAACAATGAGCGCTACTGCAATCCAGTCAACCTGTTCAACCGGCTCAGCGGAAGTGTCCGAGGCAAAGGCGCCCAGGAGGATCACCAATCCTGTAACGATTAAACCGGACGCGATGACAAGCGGAAACAAGCTCGGACCCAGACTGTCGTACGTGCTGCCCTCCCGGTACCCCCATGCGGCGATCGCGACGGAAACGCCGAGCAGGACCGCGAAAGCGCCGAGCGCAGCTTCCGGAATCTGAATACTGGTTGGAGCAAATCTCGCCCCCTTGTTCCTCGTCATCATCTGGAGACCTGCCTGGGATTTATTGCTGGGCTAGCATTCCAAGATCCTGAAGAATCTCTTTGAGGCGCGTCTCTTCGGTCCGCTGGAAAGCAGCATATTCGTCACGCTTGAGGTAAAGATCGTCCCAGCCTCGATCGGCCAGCATCTTTTGCCAAGTCGGGCTCTTGACCATCTTGTCAAACAGCTCGGATAGCCTGTCCAGGTCGGCCTTGGTAAGAGACGGGTGCGCAGAAACGCCACGCCAATTGGTCACTACAACATCAATGCCCTTCTCCTTTAGCGTCGGAGCATCGATGCCTTTGAGGCGCTCGGGCGAGCCTACCGCAATCACCCGGATCTTACCGGCCTCGATCTGCGGTAGAAAATCTTGGTAGCCACCGGCTCCGACCGCGACGTGGCCGCCAAGCACAGCCGCAACGATCTCCCCCGTATTGGTATGAGGTATAAAGTTTAGTTTTTTCGGGTCGACCCCCACAGCCTTCGAAATCATTGCATAAAAGATGTGGTCAGTAGCACCGCGGGAACCAGCGCCCCAAAGGACGGAAGGCGGGTTTGCCTTGTACTTCGCAACCAAGTCGTCGACCGTTTTGAGTTCGGACTCCGTCCGCACAACAAGAACTTCATATTCACCCGCGATGCGCGCCAACGGCGTGACGCTGCGCAATGAGACAGGGCTCTTGTTAGCAAGCGGAAACACGAGGCTGCCGGCGCCGTTTGTCAGCACAGCATTTGGGTTGCCCGATTTAGAAGTTACAAACTGAGAAATTGCAGTCATTCCGCCGCCGCCTGCGACGTGAGTAACCTGTGTCCCGGTTACAAGTTTCTCGGTTTTGAGCGCTTCTTCGAATGCACGCGCTGCCTGATCCAAGCCGCTTCCCGGACCACCCGGAACAACAAATTCCAGGCGGCTCACCTGCGCATAGCTGGGTGCGCTCGCGGCGATCAAGAGACCGAATGCCACGAGCGAATTCCTGCAGAAAGTTTTGTTCATACCCATCTCCCAAACAGTCACCCTCGACTAACGCGAGGCTTCGTTACTGTCTGTATAGGTGGCGAACTGGCTTGCTTGTCAACGGACCCCAGCAACAGGATCATCGCCGGATTGTGCGTTTAATAGCCAAGTGGCTATTAAAGATGATCGCTGCGAAAGTCAGGGCCCGGAATTGTCACGATATTCAGGATCAGCTTCTGATGGATAATGATCCTGTGCGTATGGAAAAAAATTTGATCTGGTGGCTAACTACGGACCCTTTTTGACCACAGCCAGATTGGGAGTTGGCGGCTTCGACGGCAATTTATCGTCCGCAGAAGTCGGCGATGCGTAAGCGCGTACCCGATCAATCAAGGCCTGTTGAAGCGCTGTGAAACTCCGGTCGCGGCGATACACTAAGATGACCGGAACGAACATCTGCAGGCCCGGAATCTCGACGCGATTTAGCATCCCTGTCGCGAGCTCATCCTTCAAGGCAGCCTGAAAAAGAAAGCTCACTCCGACGTCGGAGCGCACAGCTCGTTTGATTGATTCGGTATGGCTAAGTTCCAGCACGATATTTTGGCGATTCACACCTAGTTCAGCAAGGTTCTTATCCTCAATAGTGCGTCTTACAATTGATTTTGGCCCCGTTATGAAAGGCAATTTAGCGAGGTCATGAATGTTTACGCCTTTCCCGATGTGCCGGTTTAAAGGTGATGCTACGAGCACCAACGGCTCATTCCAAAGAAGTTCGACAACGAGATTCTCTGACACATCCCCTTCGGTGGTCATGAGGCCAAAATCGCACTCACCTGTGCGGACGGCCTCGCATGCCGCGGGTGAATTAGAAACGTGCGTTGAAATGATGGCTTCCGGATGAGAGCTATGAAACGCAATAACAATCTCAGGCAGAATATAGGAACCGACAGTAATCGACGCGGCGACGGAAACATTGGCTGCCGTGCCGACACGCAAAGTGCCGATCTCACGCTCTAGCTGCCGCTTGCTTGCGATTACCTCTGCTGCCCAGGAAAACACGCGCTGGCCCGCTTCGGTGAGGCTTATGTTACGACCGGCGCGGCCTACGAGCCTCACCCCAAGCTTTGCTTCTAGGCTGCGAATGTGAGCAGTCACTACCGGCTGCGCAATTCCGATGCGTTCGGCCGCCTTAGTAACGCTTCCGAGCTCTGCCACGCAGCAGAAAATTTCCAATTTCTGCAGGGTAATGCCCGAATCTATCTCGCGCATATTTTCTTGCACCCATAGCCTATCAAGTATCTCTTCACGCCGGATGAATATTGGAATTAGCTCTCCAATTAGTATCTACCTATACACGCGCTGTCCATTGATGAAACAGAAGAGAGATTTCGATGAACGTCCGAAAGCGTTTCAGGCAATTGATCAGTGCACCTGAGCTTGTAGTTTTGCCCGGTGCGTATGACGGGCTGTCGGCACGGATCATCGAGGAACAGGGTTATAGCGCTATTATTGCCGGCGGATACGCCGCGGCGGGAAGCCTGTTAGGTCAGCCCGATACCGGTCAGTCCAACATGCGGGATCTTGCCGATCACTACACCCGTATATGTGAAGCAGTTGCGATACCAGTTTATGCGGACGCCGACACAGGCTTCGGTGGCGTCAACAACGTGCGGCAAACTGTGCGGGCGTTTGAACGCGCGGGTGTAGCTGGTCTGTTCTTCACCGATCAGGTGTTCCCTAGCCGATGTGGTTATCTTCCAGGGAAGCAGGTCATTTCAATTGAGCAAATGCTTGCCAAGATAAACGCGGCCTTGGATGCTCGCCAGGATGCTGAACTCGTGATCTGCGCTCGAACGGACGTGGCGTCAATCGAAGGCGAAGATGCCGCAATTGAACGTTGTCAGCGCTTCATTGACGCAGGGGTCGACATGGCCAAACCGCAGGGCATCGATTCCATAGAAGGCATCAAGCGCGTGCTGCGAAATGTTAACGGGCCGCACTTCGCGACCCTTTCCCAAGCCGCCGGCGAAAAGCACGAAACTCTGGCGGCGCTTGCCGCAATAGGCGTGGCTGCGGTGACATTTCCCTCTATTGCCCTCTTCGCAGCCGCCCAAGCTGTACGCCAGGTTCTGGGCATTTTGAAAAGGGATGGTTCGCTGAACGAGGCGCAAGAGCACTTGATGCCGTTGGACAAATATTACGAACTCGTACGTCTCCCTATGCAACTCGCCCGAGAAGAACAGTACGACGTTAGCGCGGCAGCTCTCGCTGCCAAGCCAAAACGCTCCCTGACGTAGTTTGAAGCAACATCGCAAGACCGGTGTTTACGGGCTCTCCGAGCGTGCGCGTGCGATCTTGTCAGGCTCGTTGGAAAGCAGGAAGAACGCCGCACACTCGACACCAAGAACCCTGTGCAACCGGAAGTCCGCCTCCTTCGCGAGCCAGTCCGCAGCGGAATAGTCTTGAATAAGACGAGGCCGCCAAATGAGGCGGCTGCAGCGGAGTTGCCGCCCACGCTGCTCCTGCAGCCCGGATTACATCCCGCATATTGAACCAAAAGTTCATATTGGACCAAAGGGCAGGTACCCTGCATCCCGCAACAATACGATTATAGCAGTTGCCGCTTCAGCACCGGCTTTGTTGCGCACGCCGCTGGTCGACAAACAAATTCCCGAGCAGGCCCAGGCGCTCGGCATTTCGGAGCAAGACGTGATCAAGAAAGTCATGCTAAAAGAAACCGTCGATCGGGAATTCACTACAGTGGACGACGTGGCAGAAACCGCGCTTTCTCTCGCCGCCTTCCGCTCGAACGCGTTAACCGGGCAGTCGATCATCGTGAGTCACGGTTGGTCCATGGAATAGCTCGCCCGGGAGCGGCGATGATTGGAGGACAGGACGATGGCGGACAATATGAACGAATCGCTGCACCCCGCCGCTTCCCACCATCTGCCGGGCTTCATCACCGCACCGGGTGAAACGGACGTGCTCATGGTCGTGATGGCCGTGACTCTGGTGCTCTCCGTTCTGGGGTTCGGCATCTTGTTCTTGCGATTGCATACTTTGCCGGAACGCATGGCGCACAGGGGCCACAAGCTGCAGTTCGAGATTGTTGCCGTCCTGGGCCTTCTTGCCCTCTTTACCCACATCCATCTTTTCTGGGTGGCCGGTCTGCTGCTTGCGTTGATCGACATTCCCGATTTTGGCGGCTCGCTCAAACAGAATCGCAGGATCGACCGAGAAGCTCGCCGGGCTTGGGCCGGGCGAAGGCGCCGTGGAACTGCCGCAAGAGGCTCATGCCGTTAGCGAGCGCGAGCCGCCAGCGCCGGCAACACCGAAGGCCGCGGTAGCCGGTATCGAGCGCGAGGCGCCAGTGCCGGCGACACCCAAGGCCGCTGCGGCCGGCATAAGGAAATAAGCCATGCTTGAAATTCTTCTCTGCTCGCTGGTGACAATCCTGCCGGACTATCTCTTACCGTCGGTATATCAGAACAAGCGGATCGGCAAGGAAATAACCTTTTACTCCGTATGGTTCGAGCTGAGGTGGGGGATCACCGGCTGCCTGATTCTCGCTGTGGGCTTAATCACAGTGGTCTTCTACAACCACCCGTCCACGACCAGCGTCACTCTGTTCTTCAGGACGATCCCGATCATCTCTGAGACAAACGGGCGCGTCGCCGAGGTGTACGCCCCCTTCAGCGGCCCGATCGCCAAGGGAGCGCCGATCTTCAGGCTGGACAGTTCGGCGCAGGAGGCGGCTGCGGAGACCGCGCGCCGCAAGATTGCGGAGGTCGACGCCGAGATCGAGTTGGCGAAGATCGATATCGTGAAGGCCGACGGGCAGATCCAGGAGGCCAGGAGCTCTCACCAGCAGGCCGTGGAAGAACTGGAGACCAAACGGGAGTTGCAAAGGCGCAATCCGGGCATCGTTCCGTTCCGGGACATTGAGAAGCTTGAGCTTGTTGTGGAAGGCCGCCTAGGGGCAATTACTTCCGCAACTGCCGCAAAACAATCCGCCACGGAGCGGGTCTCGGCTGTTCTGCCGGCCCAGAAAGCCAGTGCTGAAGCCGCGCTGGCCCAGGCCGAAGTGGAATTGAGCAAGATGGTTATCCGTGCCGGCGTGGGCGGGCACCTGGAGCAATTCGCGCTGCGCGTGGGCGATATCGTCAATCCGTTCATGCGCCCGGCCGGGATCCTGATCCCCGAAGCCAGTCGACCATCGCTGCAAGCCGGCTTCAATCAGATCGAAGCGCAGATCATGAAGATCGGAATGATCGCCGAGGTCACCTGTGTATCGAAGCCCTTTACGGTTATCCCGATGGTGGTCACAGATATTCAGGACTACATTGCCGCCGGCCAGTTTCGCGGCGGCGAGCAACTGGTCGAGGCGCAACAGGTGAGGCAGCCGGGGACTCTCCTCGTATTTCTCGAGCCGCTCTACAAAGGCGGGCTTGCCGGCGTAACACCCGGCAGCAGCTGTATCGCCAACGCCTATTCCAACAACCACGACTTGATTGTCGCCAAAGACACCAGCGCGATGCGAGGGGTGGTTCTTCACGCTGTGGATGCAGTTGGGCTCGTACACGCCCTTATTCTGCGCCTCCAGGCGCTGATACTACCCTTCAAGATCCTCGTGTTCAGCGGGCACTAAGCCCATCGACAAAATGAAAACTTGCGCGGCGATTGGGCGCCGCGATGTTCACGCCTCAGTCGTGGCTGACGAATAAACGCGGCCGGAGATAGATCCGACCGTAATGCGCATGTGGGCCGCCGATATAGCCCTTAGGGCCAATATCGGATTTTCGTCTCATGATGTTTTTTAGTAGTCGCGAAGTTGCCAACCGCGCTCGCAACCCGATCTTCGCTCAGCGGTTTAAAATTCTGTCTTTCGTATCGTAGGGGATGCAATGATTCAGCTGAAAATCAATCAAATCGCGATTGCTGCTTTCCTGCTATCCGTTGCAGCCCCATCATCATCTAACGCGCAGAGCGTCGGTTATGCTGACGCGCTGCAGCAACTCGGACAGAGCTGCGGCGCAGACATCGCGAAATACTGCAAGACGGCAAATCTGGGTGGCGGCCGCGTGATGAAATGTCTCACCGACCAGGACTCGTCGGTGTCGGCCACCTGCAGGACGAGCATCGCCAACGCCAAGGCGCTGATCGCCAGCAGGTCCGCCGCGCGCGCTTCCGTGTTGAAGGTTTGCGCCAACGACATCAGCCGGGTCTGCTCGGAAGTGAAGCCGGGCGACGGCAACATCCTCGACTGCTATCTCAAGTCCAAGCATCTCTTCACCCCGGCGTGCCGCAAGACCGTTGTCGATGCCGGCTACGAAGTCAAAGTCGATCCCAATACGCCGACGACGCAGGTCTCGCTGAGTTCGGCCGATCTCAGCAGCAGCATCCAGGGTATTGAACAGACCGGCCAGTTGACGGCCGCGGGCCTGAAGCAGATGGCGGCGCAGGCACTGAAAGACCCGTCGCGCACCAACCGGGTGAACCGTGCACCGCTGGTGCGCGGCCTTGAAAACCGGTCGCAGCTGACGATCGCGATCAATTTCGACCTGAACTCCGCGCGCATCAGGCCGGACTCGTTCCAGGCCGTCGGCCTGATGGCGGACGCGCTCTACCATCCGTATATGCTGGGCTATCGCTTCCTCGTCGTCGGCCATACCGACGCCACCGGCAACCGCGAGCACAATCTCAAGCTGAGCCAGCAGCGCGCGGAAGCGATCCGCGAGGCGCTGATCAATCCGTTCGGCATTGCGCCATCGAGCATCGATGCGGTCGGGCTCGGCGAGGAGCAACTGCTGCGGCCCGCGAACCCGGAATCCGGGGATAACCGCCGCGTCCAGTTGATCAACGTCGGCCCTGTTCGCTGAGGTCGCTATTTGCCGAAGCACGCGCACGTCGTCGGCAATAGGCTCTAACACGGTCATCCAAGCAAGGGAGATATGTCAAATGTTCATTCGCTGTATTGCGCCGGCACTGGTCCTCGGCCTCATGCTCGCCGGGACTCCCGCCTATTCGCAAGGAGCCTCAATCAGACACGGGGTGCTCACGTGCAGAACGTCAGCCAGCGTGGGATTGATTGTCGGCTCCCGCCAGAGACTTCGCTGCCAGCTCAAAGCGGACAACGGCAAAATTCAGAATTACACCGGCACCATCGGCCGCCTGGGCCTGGACGTGGGCGTAACCGCCGGGGGAGCCATGGCATGGGCGGTTTGGGCCAGTACCGCCAACATTCCCTCCGGCGCGCTCGCCGGCGACTTTGTCGGGGCGAGCGGCGACGTATCCCTCGGGGCGGGCGTAGGCGCCAATGTGCTCGTTGGCGGCACGCGCAAGTCCATCTCGCTGCAGCCGCTATCGGTGGAGGGACAGGTCGGGGTCAATCTCGCGCTCGGGATCGCGAAAATGACGCTCACTCCGGTGCGTTGATCGTCGCTTCAACCCATCTAATGGGACTTCGCGTGATTTTTGCTCCAGGCTCCTGAAACAGGGATATGCTTGCACTTGATGTGATCGACCGGCCTTTGCCGTTGGGGGGACTACATGCAGTCGTGCTGTAAGCTACTGTTGGCTGTCGTGCTTTCTCTAGGCGCTACGCACGACATGCTTCAGCACGGGCCGTTTGTCGGGCTCACTCTGCGGTTTTAGCCCGCCTGGCCGGTGCCCATGTATCGCGCGATCATCTCCGTTCTCGTCGTTCTGGCACTGCCTTCCTGTGCCCATATGGACAATCTGCCAGCCAATGTGGCGACGGCCGATCCAAATGCGGGTCTCAAGGATCAGGTATCGGAAGGAGCGGCCTTCGGCGACGACATGGTCATCGGGCTGGCCTTTTCCGGCGGCGGCACGCGCGCGGCAGCCTTTTCCTTTGGCGTTCTAAAAGGACTCAGCGATTTAAATACGACCGACAAAGGACGCACTGTTTCGCTGATCGACCGGGTCGATTTTGTCAGTGGTGTGTCTGGCGGCTCTGTTACCGCTGCATATTTTGGGCTGAGAAAGCGCGCAGCCCTCGCGGACTTTCGCGAGCGATTCTTGATCAAAGACGCGGAAGCGGCGCTGAACACGCAGGTCAGCTTGGTCAACCTGGCACGCGGAATTGGCGGCGGGGTCAATGAAGACCTGCGATTGCGCAACTGGCTCGACGCCAATCTTTTCGATGGGGCAAAATTCTCTGCTCTCACGGCGGATAGCCGACCCGTTGTCTGGATCAACGCGACCGACATTTACAATCGCACGCCGTTTGTCTTCTCCAAGGTGCTGTTTAGTCTCATCTGTAGCGATCTTGGGGCTTACCCCGTGTCCGCCGCCGTGGCCGCTTCCGCCGCGGTGCCGATCGCTTTCGAGCCTATTATTCTTGAGACCTATCCCGATCAGTGTAAGCCCACAGCACCGCCCTGGCTGCTGAAAGCGCAGAATAACCCGAATGCATCGCCGCTCCTTCGTGCTTTTGCAGAAGGGGCGCTGCGTCAGCGCGATGGCTCGATGAAGTACATCAAGTTACTGGATGGCGGGTTGGTCGACAATTATGGCTTGAGTGGCTTCACAATCGCGCGGGAATCCGCCGAAACACCCCATGGGCCGTTGACGCCGCGCGAAGCGGTTAGGCTCAGGCGCATGATGTTCTTGATCGTCGATGCCGGCGGGCAAGCAAAAAGAGATTGGGCGCAGAAACTGGAAGGGCCAAGTGGCGCTGCGCTTATAGCTGCCATTACCGATTTATCATTGGATGCCGCAAAACGACTAAGTTACAGCGCCTTTGAGGCCACCATGGCCAATTGGCGTGGCGCATTGGTACGCTGGCGTTGCGGTCTAACGGCTGCTGCTGTGACCAAGCTGCGGGGACCTGGGCCGTGGAATTGTAGCGACGTTCAATTCTTTATTGGGCGAATTGGTTTTGACCAGTTCGGTCCCGCGCTCATGGAAAGACTTAACGCCATTCCCACAACATTAAAACTCCCGGAAGCGACGGTCGATGAACTGATCGCAGCAGGGAGTGAAGCAGTGACTCAAAACTCCGCTTATCGAAAATTCCTCGCGGTTCCTTGACCGCAAATTTCATTCAAGGCGCTGGCTCTACTTCCCCTTGAGATCCTCGCCAAAGGAGCAGCGAACATACGACGTCTCGAAGCCTTCCATTCCAGGAAAAACCCGGGTGATTTTATTGTCATCGTCGACTTTGAAGCTGAGTTGCATTTGATCGATCATAATCTCGGTTGAACAGATCGCGATCAGATGCGTCATCGCGCCAGCCTCTTTCCTCGCCTTTATGGTGCATTTCGCCGTCTGTCCCCGGATTGAGTTTCCTTCAACAATAAAACCATTGCCATACGAATCGGCATCCGGGGTGAACGACGTTGTATTTCCCGTTTTAGCAAAAATCTTTTTGCAAACGTCAGCCTGAGTAGTCCAAGCGCCGTCAAGATCGAATGCCTTTGCTGGAAGGTTGAAGCCTAACTGTGCAACAACGAGTATGGACAAAGCCAATATTAGGGTAGAAATCTTCATCTTCCCTCTCCTGTTTGATTTAGCGTCCACGCATGGGACCGGCCATGTTCAGGTTTTACTGCGCCGTTACGGGATTTTTTTCTCAATCATCAGAGTTTCGACCGCCTGCATGACCGTCATCTGATAGTTTTCCCTGCAGTATTCCGTCAATTTTCTTACATTGCCTTCAAGCTGCTGGGTATCGATGACTGTATTGCCGCGCTTGCCGTTGATATAGCCGCTTACCCAGAGCGCAACTTTATCGGGATCGGCGACTTTGCGGAGCCAAAACTGCTCGCAAGTTATCTTGGAAACATCGAGTGTAACCTGCGCATTGACCGGCATATCCGTAAGCAGGGCAAGCAGCAGTCCTAACAAAGCTGTTTTGGGGTTCTTCATGCTTCTCCTGCCTAATGTTGCGGCGGCTTTAAAAACAATGTCGCACGAATATCAGCGGTTGGTCCGGTTCCGTCGGTTCGTCTTCAGAGCGGCGGTATAGTCGCAATCGTTCGAACTACCGCGGCTATGCCGGTCACTCGAGCAATCCTCTGCGCTGTACTATACTTCGAAACAAAGCATTCAATTGGGAAAGTTTTGCTGCGCCGGTCTGGTAGCCTTAAAAATAACGCGCAGATTAATCGATCTTGCCTCTCAATAGTGGTTTCGCTACCGCGCTGCCCATCTGTTTTTTTTGATTACCGCCTCCGAGCCGGGAACGGGATGGCACAAGCTCACGTTGAAGATTAGCGGGAGGGAAAGGAGAGCGACTGATGAAAAAATTCGCTTGCATCCTTACGGCCCTAACGCTGTTCGGCGCAGCGGCCCCGGCACAGGCACAGTATTTTTTCGCGGATAGCGGAGGCGTTGCGGTGGGTGTCAATTCCTATGCAGCCTCTCCCCGGTGGGGCGGCCCGGGATATGCCTTCTCTTCCCGATTGGCTGATCCTGGATATGCCTACTCCAGCGGGTGGGGAGGTCCGGGCTCCGCTTATGCTTTGGCGCCCGCTCCGAAGCTTACGCTTCCGTCCCCGCCTGTCGGATTGTCCAACTGCGTCGGCACCTGCCCGACGGCAAAGTGGTCATTCGCCGGACTCGCATGTGCTGAATGCCGGACGAAATTGACGAAAAGATCGGAGATCGGCGATGAGCGCATGGGCTCGCCTTGCGATCGCATGCGCGCTGAGTTGTTCGGCTACTGCCGCGAGTCCGCAAGAGCAGACGCCGCTCTTGCCGAGGCTCGCTATGAATCCCTGCAGCAAAGCCGAACGCCCGGAACTCCCGGATAAATGGCGTGCCACTTATCTGATGGCTCCGTTCACAAGCGGTCAGCTTATGGTTGGGGACCTCATCCATGACGCAAGCCTTCCGGCGATGCGGGTACGGTTATTTGGCGTGCGCCGTGGCGCGTTGGACCTGCTGATTGCCGGCACTGAGACCTATTTGCTTGAGAGCAACGAAGGCGGACTGACGTGTCGCCGATTGGGCGACACAGGCTGGCGGGCATTCCCGCGCGATTGGCTGACGCCGCAATCGCAGTGTGTTGGCTCCGCCCCGATTGGCGGCACGGCGGTGGATTGGTGGAAAACGCCGCTCGAGCCCGTCCCTTCCGGCTATTGGATCTGGACCAGGACCACCGACAGGACGCCTTTTCGTTTTGTGTTCTCCTCGCCGAACGACCGGCTTGCGCCGCTCAGCCATTACGCAATGAGCTATCAGAAGCGGTTCGAGAAACTGGAGCACAGCGAACTCGCGTCCATCGTCCAGTCCTGCCAGGCCAATCCTTTGCCGGCGGAAGGAGCGGGTGCGGATGTGTTGCGCGGCATGATTGGCAACATGGAGCAAGCCCGCGACCGCGCCGACAACGAGATCGCGAACTTGGTGCCGGAGCTTTCGGTATGCCCCGCCACGCCCTTCACGCGGTGGCCTGATCGGCTGGGCATTGTGGGCTTTCTGACTCCGCTCGACGTAATTCAGAATCCGGCACCGACCGAGGTGTATTACGACTGGAGCATTCCAGCCCAGCGCACGCGTGCTTTCCTGGGGGCTCAGTCGCCCGTGAGCGCGCGAGATGCGCTGCTGCTCGGCAAGAATGGCTACGACATCCTGTATCCCCGCAATGCGCGACCGATCTGCATGGCGACACTGCCCGGCACGGTGCGGCCCGACTGGCAAGACCGCGCCCCCTGCACCTGCGCAGCGACGCTCAACGGCGAGACGGAACTCTCGCCGCACGGCACGACGCGCATCCTGAGTTGCCCACTGGCCAGCCCCCGGCTCGCCTGGGCCTGGTACACGCTCGATGGCCGGCCCGAAGTTTTCATGGTGACATCGCTACCCGGCGATGAGGGGTCCGGCCTCTTCGCAGTGCTCGACTATCGCGAGTGGATGCCTGGGCAGAGTTTTCCGCGCACGGTCTTCAAGAAGCCTGCGCAATGCACCGCCCCTCCCAGGACGGCGAATTCTTCGACAGTTCGGCAGATTCGGCCATCACCTGCGAGCCGCGATTGTTCGACCTGTCATGTCGGCCCGGCGGCAGCAAAATTGAAGAAGAGTGATCTTCCTAAGCACCATCCTGACATTCAATAAACCAGCTCCGAAATGGCCGGCGACGCCTTTAGCTCCTTGCTTGACGCCGGTGGCAGGAGTTGCGACACTTTCCATGGTGACATGATCGTGCGGGGGCGTGATGCCCGCTTCAGGCGAACGCGACAGCATTCCCCAACCAGGACGCCGCACATTCGTGCAAAGCGCGGCCATGGCCGGAGTAGCCATGTTCGCGACCGACGCCGCGGCGCAGCCGGCGCGCGGTGACGCCAGCAAGGCCGCCGAAATGACCTTCGAGGATGTCCGCAGGCTGCTTGATCTCACGCCAAACGCGACCTGCGGTTATGTGCGCGTGACCTTCGTCAGCAAGCAGCGGATCGCGCCAGGCGGGCTGCCCGCGCCATTTACGGAGGGACGGCCGACTGGTTCGGCGCTCTATTTCATGCTGACGCCGGAAGAGCCGGTGAAGCTGCATCGCATCCGCAATGATCAGCTCTACCATTATTATATGGGTGATCCGATCGAGGTGTTGATGCTCCTGGCCGACGGTACGAGCGAGCTGCATGTCGTCGGACCTGATTTGCGCAAGGGCCAGAAGCTGCAGCTCTTTATTCCGGGTAATACCTTCCATACTGCGCATGTGATCGGCGAGCGGCGCTGGTTCCTCGGCGGTTCGACCGAATGGCCGGGCGTGGAACCCGCTGATGTCGAGCTTGGCAACGCCGAGGTATTAGCTGCGCGCTATCCGAAGGTGGCCGCAGAGATCAAAAGCTTCCCGGTACCTGCGGCGCGTTGATCGCAAACCGAGTTGTGCATCAGGCCTCGGACTTTAGACCTCCGAGTGTGAGCAACAGGAGGCGCGCAGAGTTTGATGCGTATCTTCGCGCCTGCCGGCGTTGCATCACTTCATGGCGGCGGTGGCCGCCTGAACCATCTCGGGCGGCGTGTTGAGGATTTGCAACGCGTATTTCTGCACCTCGGCGCCGGGGACGGGATCGATCTCCGCGCGGCGCTTTTCCGCCGCGGCCTGGAAGTCCTTGTCGTTGACCATCTTGTCGAAGGCTTCGCGCAGAACGGCGATTCTGTCGGCGGGCACTTGCGGCGGCGCCAGCAGCGCGCGGCCGATCGCCGAGCCCGCGGAGGCGAATTCCAGGATCTGCTTGGTCTTCGCGTCGGTGACAAGCTCCTGCATCAGCGGCACGTCCTTCAGCTCCGGCGTGCGTCGTAGCCCGCTCTGGATGACGGGGATCATTTCGCCGCGCTCGAGTTCGCCTTTATGGCCCGAACGCAAGGAATTCCAGGCCGAGGAAACCATATCCACTTCACCCCGAATCAAGGCGAGAAGCGTATCGGTGCCGCCGGGATAGCCGCAGACAAGATTGAACTTCAGGCCCGCCAGATTCTTCAGCATCGCGGGCAGCTGGTAGCTCTGCGAGGTCACGCCCGAGCAGCCGACGGTGTTGGCCTTGGTGCGCATCTCCTCCGGCGTTTTGGCGGGCGCGCCTTTTCGCACCACATAGGCGGTGTTCACTGGTGCGAAGGAGCCGATATAGGTCATCTCCTGCACCTTCCACTTGCCGACCTCCGGCTCGAGCATTTGCGTATGCGCCAGGGTTTCGGGGAACAGCGAAATCATGGAGCCGTCGCGGGGGGCCTGCTGATAAAAATATGCGGCGGCAACCACGCCGCCGCCGCCCGGCTTGTGCTCGATAATGACGGTAGGGTTGCCGGGCAGGTATTTCGGAAGGAATTCTGCGGCCAGGCGGGCGTAGAGATCATAGGACCCGCCGGGTGGATGGCCGAGCATGATCCTCAGATTTTTGGATTTATAGAACTCGGCGTGGCTTTGCGCCGCTGCGGGAAGCGCGCCTGCCAAGGCGATACAGGCGCCGGCGAACAGCGCGCGACAGATTAACTTCATCCTGATCCTCCCAAGAAATAATCGAGCAGTTCCCGGACCATTGTCTGGCCTCGTGGTGCCAAAGGCGTTCCGCCATCCTATGAGCTTAGGATTGTGTGACAAGGCTTCCAGGTGTCGCATCAGGTGCTTTCCTGATCTCACTGCCTTTGCACCACGTCCCTGAAGAGCGAAAGCTCGAGATATTTATCAAAGTCCGTCAGATTTCGGCCGCCGGCGCCGTAACGGGATCGGAGCGCGAGCACGCGCCGCATCCCGTCGGGCAGGACATCGGCATTCGGGGTGAGCCCGGAGCGCGGCGACAGCAGTGAAGTCATGACCGGCTTAACCGCCGCCGGCTGGATTTCCGGCATCTTCGATAGCAGCAAGGCCTCAGCGGCTTCGCGGTTGGCGGGGTCGAGCGTCCAGCCGAGGCCTTTGAGATAACCGCGAATGAAGGCACTGGCGGGCTCGGAATTTTCTTTCAGCCATTCCCGGCGGGCAGCGACAATGCCGCCCTGATAGCTTTCATACAGTTGCGTGCTGGCGCTGAGCACGTTGAAGCCGGCACGCCGCGCGATGCTGGTAAACGGCTCGATCGTGAGCGTGCCTGCGTGCGTGCCCTCTTTGACCGACTGCCAGCGCTGCGGCGTGGCGCCGACAGCCGCGAAGGAATAGTCGCCTTTGTTCAGCCCGCCGCGCTCGAGCATGTCGTAAAGCACAAACGCAAAACCCGTAGACATCGCGTCGAGCGCGATGCTGCGCCCCTTCAGGTCCTGATAAGTTTTGATCTCCGGCGCAACCACGAAGCTGAGTTCGAGTTGGGTCGCACCCATGATGACGCAGTAGTCCGGACTGCCGCCGTCGGGCGCGCCCTGGCCCTCGCTATAGGCCACGACGTTGTCGAAGGCGGTGAAGGCGATCTCGAATTCGCCGGCGGCGATCTTTTGTGCCTGAAAGACCGAGCTCGGCGTGGTCGCGATCTCGACCGACAAACCTTCCTCGGAAAAGTAGCCCTGCGTGACAGCCGCGAAAGTCGGCAGGTTCGGCGCGCCCGGGAACGCGATCACCCGAATAGCTGCCGGTGTATCCTTTGCCATTACGCGCTCCCTTTATGTGTTGATCCGGCTAGCACGGCGCGGCCTTGCTGAATGGCGCGCCAGACTGTTTCCGGCGTCGTGGGCATCTGAATTTCAGTAACGCCGTATTCCTTCAGCGCATCGAGGATCGCGTTGACCACGGTAGCAAGGGCAGGGGTCGTTCCTCCTTCGCCTCCCGCCTTGATGCCGAGCGGATTGGTCGGAGAGATCACCTCGGCAATCTCGGCAATGAAGGACGGCAAATTGTCGGAGCGCGGCATCGCATAGTCCTGGAACGAGCCGGCGAGCGGCTGTCCGGTTGCCGCGTCCACATAGCAATGCTCCCACATCGCCTGTCCGACTCCCTGCGCGATCCCACCATGAGTCTGGCCATGCACGATCATCGGATTGATGCAGCGGCCGACGTCGTCCACCGTGGCGTACCTGGTGATCTCCACCAGTCCGGTTTCCGGGTCCACCTCCACTTCACAGACGGCAGCGCCATTCGGAAATACCGGCGTATGCATCTCATTGTCCCGCACGACGCGGAGCGGGCCGGAGCCTTGGCTGGTCTGTTTCGCAAGCTCGAACAGCGTGATCGCATGGTTGGTCCCTGGGACAATGAAGCGGGCATTCTCGAACACCACGTCATCTTTATCCGCGCCAAACAGATCAGCGGTTCTCCGGCGCCCTTCAGCGATGAGATCGGCGGAGGCCATGGCCATCACCGTGCCGGCATGCCGCATGGAACGGCCGGAATGCGAGCCGCCGCCGACACTTACGACATCGGTGTCGCCCAGAATGATAGCAACTTTTTCGACCGGGACTTCGATGAGGTCGGCAACGACCTGGGCGAAGCTTGTCTCATGACCCTGACCGCTTGGCTGCGTGCCGATCACGACCTCCACAACGCCCTCGGCCTTCACCTCGATTTCGGCACGCTCCTTCGGGTTCCCGATCGAGGATTCGACGTAATTCGCGAAACCGCGGCCGAGCAATTTGCCGCGTGCGGCGGCATCCTTTCGGCGTTCTTCGAAACCGTCCCAGTCGGCGATTTCGAGTGTCCGGTCCATATTCTTGCGATACTCGCCGCTGTCGTAAACCTGACCGACCGCATTCGTGTAAGGCATCGCCGACGGCGAAATCAGATTCTTGCGGCGAAGCTCGAGCGGATCGAAACCCATTTCGCGCGCGGCGATCTCTACCAGACGCTCGATGGCATAGGTGACTTCCGGGCGCCCGGAGCTTCGATAAGCCTGCGTGCACATGGTGTTGGTGAATATGGCGCGCGCCCGCAGCGCCGCGGCTGGGATATCGTAGGAGCCCGTGATCAGGCCTGATCCCTTGCTGAGCGGCGACAGCGACACGCAGTAGGCGCCGACATTGCTGATGTTATCCGCGCGCATGCCGAGGAATTTTCCGTCACGCCGCAGCGCCAATTCGACATGGGTGACGAGGTCACGCCCCTGATAGTCGGTGAGGAAAGCCTCGGATCTTGTCGCGGTGAATTTCACCGGCAATCCAACCTTGCGCGATGCCCAGAGCACGAGGCCGAACTCGACATAGACCCGGTTGCGTGCGCCGAAATTGCCGCCCACGTCGAACGACAGAACGCGCAAACGGGATGGCTCGATTCCGAGGACGGTTGCCATCTCGTGCTTTTGGCGCACCGCCCCGCCGCTTCCGGCATAAAGCGTATAGCGTCCGGTCTTCGCTTCGTAATGGCCGAGCGCGGCGCGCGGCTCCATCGGAACGGCGGTCACGCGCTGCAGATGAAACTGCGCGCGCACGACGTGATCGGCGGCGGCAAAGGCCGCATCGGTGGCTTCCCAATCTCCAAAGCGCGTGTCGATGAAGGTATTGTCGGGACATTCATCCCAGACGACCGGAGCGCCGGGCGCGATGGCGCCCAGAGATTCGGTGATGTGCGGCAGCTCGGCGTAGTCGACGACGACTTTCTCGGCGGCGTCGAGCGCCTCCTTTGCCGTACGCGCAACCACCAGCGCAACGCCTTCACCGACAAATCTTACCCGCCCTACGGGAAGCAAATGATGGGGCGAGATGAATGGTTTGGCGCCGCCAGGACCCGACAGTTTCATGTCGAACTTTGTGGAAGGGACCGGATTATGAGGAATTGGCGCGAGGGCGTCGGCAACGCGGTCTTCTCCCGTCAGAACGGCGAGCACGCCGGGGCTGCCAAGCGCCTCCGCCACATCGATTGAGCGTATTTCGGCGCTCGCATGGGGTGACCGGACAAGCGCCGCATAGGCCTGGCCAGGCAGGTGGAAGTCGTCGGAGAACCGGCCCTTGCCGGTGAGCAGGCGGCCATCTTCCTTGCGTTCGACCGGCTTGCCGATATGACGAAAGAATTTCTCCCGGATCAACTTCAGCTCCGGCGACAGCGCGGCTGAATTATCTTCCGGCTGGCCAGCGGGTCGGCCAATATGGGCAGTGTCGATCATAAGAACCTACTCGTGCACTAGATTTTCCCGGCCCTCTGATCGATGGCAGCCCGCACCATTCCCTCTCGTATTATTGTCTGACAAGATGGCGGACAACAAGCAAGCTTGGCTGCTGGGCGACCGAGCGCATCGCTTGCTGCAATTTAATCAGGGCACGGCATGACAAAGATGATGCGCCGTACGGCACCGATCGACATGCAGGATCATCTGAGCCGGCTGGAGGCCAGTGGCCTGCTGACGCGCATCACTCGACCGATCGACAAAGATAGCGAACTGCATCCGCTCGCCCGCTGGCAGTTTCAGGGAGGCCTGCGCGAGGAGGATCGGCGCGGCTTCCTGTTTACCAATGTCACCGGCGCCAAGGGCGAACGTTACGATATTCCCGTCGCAGCAGGCGTGCTGGCTGCCTCCGCCGAAATTTATGCGGCCGGTCTTGGCGTGAAGGTGGAGGATATCGGCGATGTTTGGGTGCGCGGCATGGCAAACCCGATCGAGCCGGTGCTGGTCGAGAATGCGCCGTGTCAGGAGGTTGTGATAACCGGCGAGGCGCTCCGCGCGCCGGGCGGCGGACTGGCGGCGCTTCCGGTGCCGATATCGACTCCCGGCTTCGATGCGGCGCCTTACCTGACGGCGACTTTATGCGTTACCCGTGATCCCGACACAGGAATCCGCAATCTTGGGACTTACCGCGCCGGGCTCAAGGCCCAAGACCGTCTCGGCGTCCGCATGGCCAGCCGCCTAAGCGGCGCCGGCGGCTATCTGCATTGGCTCAAATATCAGGAACGCGGTGAGCCGATGCCCTGCGCCATTGTCGTAGGATGCGCCCCGGCGGTGCTCTTCACCGGTCCGCAGAAACTGCCGATCGATCAGGACGAGCTCGGCGTCGCGGGCGGTCTCATTGGCGAGGCGGTGCGCATCACCCGCTGCAAGACCGTCAATCTTGAGGTGCCCGCCGATGCCGAAATTATCATCGAGGGTCTGATCGACACCGAGCTGCTCGAGCCGGAAGGGCCTTTCGGCGAGAGCCATGGTCATGTCGCGCTGGAAGATTTCAACATGTCGATGCGGGTGACGGCGATCACGCGCAAAAGCAAACCCGTTCTCGTTTCCATCATCAGCCAGGTGACCCCGAGCGAATCGAGCGTTCTGAAGCGCGTGGCCTATGAGCCGCTTTTTCTCGATCACCTGAAGTCCGTACTCAATGTGAAGGGCATCAAGAAGGTCGTAATGCATGAAGCCCTCACCAATGTCCGGCCGGTGATTTTTCTGCAATTCGACAGGACGGCGCCGCAGAGCGAGGTGTGGCGAGGCCTGCAAGGAGCTGCCACCTTGCAGGCTCAATGCGGCAAGATCGTTATTGCTGTTTCGGACGATATCGACGCGCGCAATGCAGACGCCGTGTTCTGGTCCATGGCGTATCGCGCCAACATGGTCGACGACGTGCTCGTGATCCCCTACCGGTCGGAGGGACATGGACCAAAATCAGGCGCGCGCAATCCGGATGGCACATTGCTGATCGATGCGACGCTGAAGCACCCCATGCCACCGCTCGCGCTTCCGGCCGAGCCTTACATGCTGCGTGCCAAACAGATTTGGGACGAGCTGGGATTGCCGCCGCTATCGCCGCAGCCGCCATGGCATGGCTATTCGCTCGGGGACTGGAGCGATCTCTGGGGCCGTTTCGCTGAGGCGGCGGCCAAAGGGGATTGGCGAGCCAATGGCGAGAACACTTTTGCGCGGCGCCAGGGCGGCATGAAACCCGAAACACCGGTCCGGAATATCGAGAAGGGTGCGGCCAAGGGCACGACGAAGCAAAAATGAAAAATGCAGTTCGTCCGTCGTCCGCTCCGATCCCAAAGCCAAGTCGCGTAAAAAATGGCTGAGACCGCAAATGGCAGCGAGCGCGTTCCGGTTCGGGACGGAACCCGGATCGCTTATCGGCTGGTCAAAGGGAACGGCAAAGGCCGTGTCGTCCTGATCCATTCACTTGCCATGGACGCAAGCTTTTGGGATCGCGTTACGCCGCTGCTGAAGGACCATGCCGACGTGCTGGTCTACGACTGCCGCGGGCACGGCCAGTCGGATAAGCCTGATGGCCCCTACACTGTCGAACGGTTTGCCGACGATCTCGCTGATCTGCTCGACCATGTCGGCTGGCGCTCGGCCACGGTCTGCGGCGCCTCGATGGGCGGCACCGTCGCCATTGCCTTCGCCGCGGCCTATCCGGATCGGGTGCAGGGTCTCGGGCTTTTCGATACGACCTGCTGGTATGGGCCGGAGGCTCCTGCCCAATGGGCGGAGCGCGCGCAAAAGGCCCTTGATGAGGGCCTGAAATCTCTCGTCGGGTTTCAAAAAACGCGGTGGTTCAGTGACAGTTTTCGCGAGAAAAATCCCGACATCGTCGACCGCGCCATCGAGGTGTTTTTGGCCAATGACGTGCGCTGTTACGCCGAGACCTGCCGGATGCTGGGCGCCGCCGACAAGCGCCATGCACTGAAAAATTTCCGGATGCCGTGCGCGATCCTGGTCGGATCGGAGGATTATGCGACGCCGGTGGCGATGGCGCGCGTGCTGGAGGCGGGCATTACCGGATCGCGCCTCGAGGTGATCGAAAACGCCCGGCACCTGACGCCGCTGGAGGTGCCGGAAAGGGTCGCCCGCCAAATCATCACGCTGCTGATTGAAACTGACTAGGAAGACAGCAGCATGGCTTTGGACGAACGCGCCAATCGAATCCTCACGACGCATGTCGGAAGTTTGCCGCGGCCGGATGCGCTGTCGGCGATGATGGCCGACGGTAAGACCGCATCACAGGCTTTCGATACGGCGGTGCGGGAAGCGGTGGATGCGGTTGTGCGCCGGCAGGCCGAGGCCGGCATCGACATCGTGGACGACGGCGAGCAGTCAAAGCCGGGATTTGTCGCCTACGTGCTGGACCGGGTCGGCGGATTCTCACCCCGCGACGATATGCCGGACGGCTTTTTGAAAACGCGTGAGAACCAGGCATTTCCTGAATTCTATAGCTGCGGGCATTCCGGTGCCGCGCTCCCGCGGGTCGCGACGACGACTGCGATCAAATACACCGGGCACAAGCAGCTGCGCGATGACATCGAGAACCTGAAAGCCGCGCTGAAAAACGTAAAGGTCGCCGACGTCTTCATGCCGGCTGCGTCGCCGGCAAGCATCGAAGCTTGGCAGGTCAATCGATATTACAAGACCGACGAGGAGTGCCTTCACGCCATCGCCGAGGCGATGCGCGAGGAATACGAGGCGATCGTGGCGGCCGGGTTCATGTTGCAGATCGACGATCCGCGTCTCGTGATGCATTACATGCTGCATCCGGAGATGAGCATCGAAGATGCTCGCCGCTGGATTGTTTCGCGGATCGAGGCGCTCAATCATGCCTTGCGGAACATTCCGCCGGAACGCATCCGTCACCACACCTGCTACGGCATCAATATGGGGCCGCGCACGAACGACCTCGAATTCAGGCACGTCGTCGATCTGGTGCTGACGATCCGCGCCAATTTTTATTCCTTCGAGGCGGCGAACCCACGCCATGAGCATGAGTGGCGGGTGTGGGAAAATGTGAAGCTTCCCGCCGGCAAGGCGATCTTGCCGGGCGTGATCACACAAAGTTCTGTGGTCGTCGAGCATCCCGAGCTTGTCGCCGAGCGCATCCAGCGCTTCGCATCGCTGGTCGGACGCGAGAATGTCATCGCCAGCGCCGACTGCGGTTTTGCCTCGACGCCGCGGGCCGTCCCCGAGGTGCACCCCACCATCGTGTGGGAGAAATTCCGGAGCCTGGTCGAAGGCGCCCGGATCGCGACCCGAGCGTTATGGAACCGTTGAAGTGGGCCGTTAAGGCTGGCGGTTAGCGGCTCGACAACGACTTTGCGGTAATGATACAAAATATTTGGATTTTGATCGGCTTACCGCATTGAAATCGTTGGATAAATCAGAATGACCGTGCGCCTGCATCGCGGCGACCTGCCGAACCTGAACAGCTATTCGGGGTCGGTGGCGATCGACACCGAGACCATGGGGCTTGATCCCAATCGCGACCGGCTCTGCGTGGTGCAGCTCTCGCCGGGCGACGGCTCAGCCGATGTGGTGCAGATCACCGCCGGCCAGAAAGACGCGCCGAACATGAAACGGCTTTTGGCCGATCCGGCAGTCCTGAAAATCTTTCACTTCGCCCGCTTCGATCTCGGCAGCCTATTCAAGGCCTTCGACGTCATGCCGATGCCGATTTATTGCACCAAAATCGCCTCCCGGCTGGCGCGCACCTATACCGACAAGCATGGGCTGAAAGATCTGGTGCGCGAGCTCACCGGCACCGACCTGTCAAAACAGCAGCAAACCTCCGACTGGGGCACCGAACAGCTCACCGATGCGCAGATTGCCTATGCCGCTTCCGACGTGCTGCATCTGCATGCGCTGAAGGACAAGCTCGACGTCATGCTGGCGCGGGAAGGCCGAACGGAACTGGCCGCGGCCTGCTTCCGCTTCCTGCCTGACCGGGTGCGGCTCGACCTCGCCGGCTGGGGGGCCGAGGACATCTTCGCCCATTCCTGAGCGGATTCTGATACCGTCGCAGGGGGGCCATATTCCGCCGGTAATCGTCCCGGTCTCGAACAGAAGACGCGTTCCGAATAGACGGGCCGGGAGATACACCTATTGGTTGACGACGCATGAGCGCCGCCTACGGGACTGAGCGAAGGGAAACCCGCGCCTTTCAGGCGAGCCACCGCAGCGATCATGCGCGGCGCTTCCGCGCCGCCGCGCGCCATAGCCGCCGCGTGCGGCTGTTGCGCATCGGCCTGCCGGTCGCGACCGTTCTCGGCTGTATCGTGCTCGCGTTGGTGAGCTGGTTCAATCCGCTGCGCATGCTCACAAGGCTTCCGATCAGCATCGGCGACGTCGTCGTTTCCGGAACCAAGATCAAGATGGAAAATCCCAAACTCTCCGGCTTCACGCGCGACTCGCGCCGCTATGACGTTGCGGCGGGCGCCGCGGCGCAGGACCTGACCCGCCCCGGCGTGATCGAATTGCAGGAGATCAGCGCGACGCTGGAGATGCAGGAAAAGACCACCCTGCGTTTGGTTGCGCAAAACGGATTGTTCGATACCAAGAAGGAACAGCTCACGCTCAATCGCGACATCGTGGTGACCTCGTCAAATGGCTACGAGGGCTACCTTGAAGAAGCGGTGATCGACACCAAGAACGGCAACGTGCTGTCCGAGAAGCCGGTGCAATTGAAAATGCTCAACGGCACCGTTAGGGGTAACCGTTTCGAGCTTTTGAATTCAGGCGACGTCATCCGCTTCGACAACGGCGTCGTGGTCAATATGAAGCTGGATAACGCATCCAACCGCCCGGCAGCGACGCCATGAGGCACGCATCCTCTGGCGCGATGTTCTTCGCTTGCGCTGCGATTGCCGCGGCCACGTGTGTCTGCGCAGCGCATGCGCAAACACCGCGGCCACCTGCGCAACGTTCTGCGCAAGCTAGTCAAGGCCCTGCCAATGCGCTGCAAGGCTTTTCGCAGAATCGCGATCAGCCGGTGCAGATCGAAGCCGCTTCGCTCGAGGTACGGGACAAGGACAAGGTCGCGACCTTTAGCGGCAACGTGCATGTGATTCAGGGCGACACCGATCTGCGGTCGAAAACGCTCGTTGTGTATTACGAGGAGGACAATCCCAAGGCAGGCGCCATCAAAGCGGCGCAGCCGGGACCCGGCGGCAGCTCTCAGATCAAGCGGCTGGAAGCCAGCGGCAGCGTGCTGGTTACCCAAAAGGACCAGACCGCCACGGGCGAAAAAGGCGTGTTCGACATGCGGACGAATACGATTACGCTGACGGGCAATGTGGTCATCAGTCAGGGGCAGAACGTCCTGCGTGGCGAGCGGCTGGTCGTCGACCGGGCGACCGGGGTGTCACGCATGGAAGGCGGCCGGGTGCAGGGTATTTTCCAGCGCGGCAAGGAAGATGGCTCGCCGGCGATGAAACTGCCAGGGACCAATTAGCACGATTTCTGTTGGTTGATTGCGCGCGGGGGAGTGTCTATCACCGCGCGAGCAGCCTTTGCTGCGCAACATTAACTTGAGGTACGGTGCGCTCGATCATCTCCTTCTTCCGAGGCAAGCCCCGCAACGCGGGGCGGCATCCGGCGGCGAGCAGCCGCTGGGCGATGGACGGTGGCGCCTTTGCGGCGCAGCCGATGACGCTGCCCGCGCGAAGCCGCGGCCGTCACGGCTCCGCGCCGGCGGCCAGCACCGGCTCCCGCGGCAGAGCAAGACGCCCCGCCGGTCATGGCCCAGAACCAGGGCTATCTTGCCGCGCATGGGGTGGAGAAAAGCTTCGCCGGACGCAAGGTCGTCAAAGGCGCGAGCCTCTATGTGAGGCGCGGCGAGGCGGTCGGCCTGCTAGGCCCCAACGGGGCGGGCAAAACCACGGTTTTTTACATGATCACCGGTCTGATCAAGGCAGACCGCGGCCGCATCGAACTCGATGGCCACGACGTCACCGGCTTTCCCATGTATCAGCGCGCGCGGCTCGGCATCGGCTATCTGCCGCAGGAGGCCTCGATTTTTCGCGGGCTGAATGTGGAAGACAATATCCGCGCGGTGCTGGAGGTGGTGGAGCCCAGCCGCCGTCGGCGTGAGGCCGAGCTGGAAGCCCTGCTCGACGAATTCAACATCACGCCCCTGCGCAAGACACCGTCTATTGCGCTCTCCGGCGGGGAGCGCCGGCGCTGCGAGATCGCCCGCGCGCTGGCCTCACGGCCCAGCTACATGCTGCTGGACGAGCCCTTCGCCGGGATCGATCCCATCGCAGTGGGCGACATCCAGGCCCTGGTGCGGCATCTGACCAACCGCGGCATTGGGGTGCTGATCACCGACCACAATGTGCGTGAAACCCTGGGCCTGACCGACCGGGCCTACATCATTTATTCCGGCCAGGTGCTGATGGAGGGCCGCGCCGACGACATCGTAAATAACCCTGACGTCCGCAGGCTCTATCTGGGGGAGGATTTCGAGCTTTAGGGATAAACGCCAAAAGGGGTCGCTGCGTCCCTGCCGAGCTGGTATACAACCAAGCAAGAATTGGACCAGTTCGAGCGCTTTTATGGCCGTGACCCAACGCCTCCAGCTTCGCCAGAGCCAGGCCCTGGTGATGACGCCGCAGCTGATGCAGGCCATCAAGCTGCTGCAGCTCTCGAATCTTGACCTTACCAGCTATGTTGAGGGCGAATTGGAGCGTAACCCCCTGCTGGAACGCGACAGCGAGAGTGATGTGCCAGGGGAGCCGGACTCGCCGCAACCCGAAGCCGCGCCCGAGGGCGATGCCCAGACCGGCGACTGGATGGGGGAAGACCTCGAAACCAGCCGCACGGCGCTCGAGGCGACAGCTTGGCACCGGCCTCGATAATGTTTTTCCGGAGGATTCCGACCAGACGATGCCGCGGGCGGGGAACGAGACACTGCCGGCGCCGTCCGAATGGGCGGGCACCGGTTCCGGCGGCGCTGAACATGGGGACTACAATCTGGAAGCTTTTGTCTCCACCGAGACCACACTGGCAGACCATCTCGCCGAGCAACTCTCGATGGCTATCACCGATCCGGCCCGCCGCATGATCGGGCAATTTCTAGTCGACATGGTTGACGAGGCGGGCTATCTCGCCGGCGATTTGCAAACCGTGGCGCAGAAACTCGGCGCACCGATGGCCGAGGTGGAAGCCGTTCTCGCCATCGTGCAGGGCTTCGATCCAGCCGGCGTCTGCGCGCGCAATCTCAACGAATGTCTCAGGCTCCAGCTCTGGGAGCGCGACCGTTTTGATCCCGCGATGCAGGCGTTGGTGGAGAATCTGCCAATGCTCGCCAATCGTCAACTCGCCGCATTGAAGAAAATCTGCGGCGTTGACGACGAGGATCTGGCCGACATGATTGGCGAAATCCGCCGGCTCAATCCGAAGCCCGGCCTCGCCTTCGGCTCGACCATGGTGCAGCCAATCGTCCCGGATGTGTTTGTCCGACCCGGTCCCGATGGCGGCTGGCTGGTGGAACTGAATTCAGAAACGCTGCCGAAGGTCCTGGTCAATCAGAGCTATTATGCCAAGATATCGAAAACAGCGCGCTCGGACAGTGAAAAAAGTTATCTGTCAGAATGCTTGCAGACGGCGACCTGGCTGGTTCGCGCGCTTGACCAGCGCGCCCGCACGATCTTGAAAGTATCGAGCGAGATCGTGCGCCAGCAGGATAGCTTCTTCGCCTTGGGCGTACAGCATCTGCGCCCGTTGAATCTGAAGACGGTGGCGGACGCGATCTCCATGCACGAATCGACGGTGTCGCGCGTCACGGCCAACAAATACATGGCCACCAGCCGCGGCATCTTCGAGCTGAAATACTTCTTCACATCTTCGATCTCATCTTCGGACGGCGGCGAAGCGCATTCCGCGGAGGCGGTGCGCCACCGCATCAGGCAGTTGATTGAGGCCGAGGACGTGCGCGACGTGCTCTCGGATGACACCATTGTGGAAAGGCTGCGGGAGGCGGGCATCGATATCGCGCGGCGGACAGTTGCCAAGTACCGCGACGCGTTGAGAATTCCGTCCTCTGTGCAGCGGCGGCGCGCCAAACAGACTGTGTCCGCCCTGTGACGGATTGCGTGTGGTGAGACATTCCCCGGCGGAGTAACCTCCGCCCATTGACGCTTTCGGAACCGATCCGTATGGTCCGCCCCCTTCAACAACTCCCTCAATCCTTTATCGCCACAGGTACCGGAACGGGCCCATGTCGCTGACCGATCTCATCGCCCCGAATGCGGTCATTCCGGTATTGAAAGTTACCAGCAAGAAGCAGGCGATCCAGGAATTGGCCGCCCAGGCGGGGCAGTTGACTGGGCATAACGAACGCACGATCGCTGAGATTCTTCTGCAGCGGGAGAAGCTGGGTTCGACCGGCGTGGGCAATGGCATCGCGATTCCGCATGGCAAGCTGCCAAAGCTCGGAAAGCTGTTTGGGATGTTCGCGCGGCTGGAACGCCCGATTGATTTTGAGGCGCTGGACGGCCAGCCGGTGGACCTGATCTTCCTCTTGCTTGCGCCGGAAACCGCGGGCGCCGATCATCTGAAAGCGCTGGCGCGGATCGCCCGCCTGTTGCGCGATCCTGACATTGGGCAAAAGCTTCGCGCGTCGCAGGATGCCGACGCGCTTTATGCTGTCCTGGCGCTGCCTTCCGCGAGCGCGGCTTAACTCTCCAAAAACCACAATGCCCGGCGAGGCCGGGCATTGCGTGTATCAGCAGCGGGAGCGCGCGTCAGTGCACGCTCACCGCTTCGAGCTCCTGGCTCCAGGCATTGGCTACCGCCGCCTCGCGGCTGTCGGTCAGCATGATCGGCGTACCGTCGGCCGCATGCAGCGAGAACAGCTGCAGGCCTGGCGCGATCTGCGGCGCCTGCGGAAACATCTTGGCGACGTCCTCGGAGCGGATCGCCTTGACATAGGCGATGCGGCCGCCGCCGATGAGCGCGAGCGCTTCCGGAGAAACGGGTGGAGCTGTGTTGCCTTCGTTCGTTCTGTGGTTCATGGCCCTCGACTCCTTTCTACTGTCTACTCGGTCGAGTCCGATGGTTTCCGTTCAGTCATGGTTGGTGATGGAAACCTTTTTCACCAGCCGTTCGGGTTCAGGCCGCGCTAGGTCGATTTCCAGCAGGCCGTTCTTCATGTCCGCCCCCAAGACTTCCATTCCCTCCGCAAGCACGAAGGTGCGCTGAAACTGGCGCGCCGCGATGCCGCGATGAAGATATTGCCGGCTTTTGTCATCCTGCTGCCGGCCGCGGATGACGAGTTGATTTTCCTCAATTGACACTTCGAGCTGATCGCGGGTGAAGCCCGCCACCGCCAAGGTGATGCGAAGACGCTCCGGCTTCTGCGTATCGCGGGCGAGGCGCTCGATATTGTAAGGCGGATAGCCGTCGGAGGCTTTGGCCACGCGATCAAGGACGCGCTCGATCTCGTCGAACCCGAGCAGGAACGGACTGGAAAGTGAAGGAACCCTGGACATTCACAAAGCCCTCGCAAGCGACTTTGACAGCGGGCCCTTACGGCACCCTTAACTCCGGCGGCTCATCCGCCAGCGTCTGCCTAATATGGGCATCGCCGGTTAAGGCTTCAAGAAGTTAGCCAGAGGGATCACAAGACCGGCCAAAGGGCATTTCGTTTGGCGGGATTGCCGGGAGAATAGCAGGGTTGGTGGAGCCAGGCGGGATCGAACCGCCGACCTCTTGCATGCCATGCAAGCGCTCTCCCAGCTGAGCTATGGCCCCAAAGGGTATTCAGCCGCCTAAGTCTCTTCTTCCTTGTCGACGTCGCCGATAATATCAGTCACATCGGCGTCGCCTTCTTCCTGCTCCTCGATGAAGGCGTCAGCGTCGAGAGCTGGATCGATTTCGACGTCCTCGCCTTCCACTCCGGTCTTTGCGCTGGCGGTCTCGGCGTCAGCTTCTTCCAAAGAAACGAATTCCGCCTCCGCGGTTTCCGGAGCGACCACTTCGGGCTCTACCACGGCAGCAGCCGCAGCGCGCGCAGCTTCCGGCCGTGCGCGCGAAGATACCGGTGCGACCACGAAGACGGTTTCGCATTTCGGGCACACGATCGGCGTTTTGCTGAGATCGTAGAATTTCGCCCCGCAATTGCCGCAGAGGCGCTTGGTGCCGAGATCGGGTTTAGCCAAAGCTAGGAGTCCTCGAGGTCTGGAAAATCGGTGCTTCACTTGGCGAGTTGCAGGGGTCCTGTCAATAGCGGCGCTCGGCTTTGTGCAGGGCTCCGGGGGCCGGTAGATGACTGCCCGTGAGGACGCATGCTAGGACGGCGGGACCTTCATCGGATCGCATTGAAGTGAACGCCGCCACCCCATCTCCGCTCACCGCGCATCCCGGCCGGCCGCTTTCGGGCCGAGTCCGCGTGCCGGGCGACAAATCCATTTCGCACCGGGCCCTGATTTTCGGGGCGCTCACAGTGGGTGAAACCCGCATCACCGGGCTTTTGGAAGGCGAGGACGTGCTCAATACCGGCAAGGCCATGCGCATGCTGGGCGCTACCGTCGAGCGCCTGGGCGAGGGAGCCTGGAGCGTGCACGGCGTCGGCGTCGCCGGCTTCGCCGAGCCGGCCGATAAGCTCGATCTCGGCAACTCCGGAACCGGCTGCCGCCTCGTTCTCGGAGCCGTCGCCGGCTCTCCAATCACCGCGACCTTCGACGGCGACGCCAGCCTGCGCAATAGGCCGATGCGGCGCGTGCTCGATCCGCTCGCGCGCATGGGGGCGAAGATCATCTCTGCCGCCGAGAACGGCGGCCTGCCGGTTACGCTGCAAGGTGCGCGCGATCCGATCCCGATTGTTTATGAATCGCCGGTCCCCTCAGCGCAGCTCAAGTCGGCGGTGCTGCTCGCAGGACTCTCCGCGCCGGGTGAGACCGTGGTGATAGAGGAAGAAGCAACGCGCGATCACACCGAGCGCATGCTCAAGCATTTTGGCGCGCATGTGCGGGTAGAGAAGCATGGCACCCATGGCCGCCGGATCAGCTTAGCGGGCCAGCCGGAGCTCGAGCCTGCGCCGGTGGCGGTGCCCGCGGATCCGTCCTCGGCGGCCTTCCCGCTGGTGGCGGCATTGGTGGTGCCAGGGTCGGACGTCATTGTCGAAGGCGTGATGACCAACCCGCTGCGCGCGGGCCTGCTCACGACCTTGCGCGAGATGGGCGCGAGCATCGAAATTTTGGCGACGCGCCACGAAGGCGGCGAGGAAGTCACCGATTTGCGTGTGCGCGCTGGCATATTACGCGGCGTCGATGTGCCGGCGGAACGCGCGCCTACCATGATCGACGAATATCCGATCCTCGCCGTGGCCGCGGCTTTTGCCCAGGGCACGACGCGGATGCGCGGTCTGAAAGAATTGCGGGTGAAGGAATCCGATCGGCTTTCCGCCACCGCCGAGATGTTGCGCGTCAACGGCGTCGAAGTCGAAATCGACGGCGACGACCTGATCGTGGAGGGCAAAGGGCGCGTGCGCGGTGGTGGCTTGGTCGCCACCCATATGGATCATCGCATGGCGATGTCGGCGCTGATCATCGGGCTCGCGAGTGAGCAGCCGGTCGGCGCCGACGACACGGCTTTCATCGCCACCAGTTTCCCCAGCTTCGTTCCGATGATGCGGCAGCTGGGTGCGGATTTCGCATGATCATCGCCATCGATGGGCCGGCTGCGTCGGGCAAGGGCACGCTCGCTAAGAAACTCGCGGCGCATTTAGGGCTGCGCCATCTCGATACCGGCTTGCTCTATCGCGGGGTGGCCAAGGCCCTGATGGACGCGGGGGAGCCCTACGACGATGTTGCCAAGGCGACGGCCGCGGCAAAATCGCTTGACCCCGCGCATTTCGATGAGGCCGCCCTGAAGAGTCACGCGGTGGGCGAGGTCGCTTCCATTGTCTCGGCTATCCCGGAAGTACGTGCGGTGCTGGTCGTGTTTCAGCGCCAGTTCGCCGCCACCCCCCCGGGCGCGGTCATCGACGGCCGCGACATCGGCACGGTGATTTGCCCCGATGCACCGGTGAAGATCTTCGTCACGGCCGCGCCGGAAGTCCGCGCCCGCCGCCGTGCCAAGGAGTTCGAAGCCCAAGGACAAGCAGTGGACGAAGCAGCCGTGTTGGCCGACATTCTGCGGCGCGACGAACGCGACATGACGCGCAAAATTGCGCCGCTGAAGCCGGCAGCCGATGCGCATGTGCTCGACACCACTGACATGGACATCGAAGCGGCCTTCCGCGCGGCGCTGGCGTTGGTCGAGGGCACGAAGCGCTAGTCACAGGGACCCAGCGGTGCCATCGGGTCCGGATCGACTTTCGCCTGACGCTGGGGCATGCCGGAGAGCACGAACACAGCATAGCGCCGTTCGGTCTTCGGTCCGGGCCAGATGGTGAGGTTCGGCAGCCGCTTCACGTTCGGATAGAAGCGCGCGAGCCTAGCCTCCGACGGGCAGCCGGTGATCATCAGCACGGGCTCCTTGGCTGAGCGGGTGAGCGGCTGGGTCAGATCGAACTGGCTGCCGGCGCTTGTTCCACGCGCCCAGGAGACGACCGCGATGGGCTCATCGCGCAGGTAGTAGGTCAGCGCGGCGATGGCGGCGCGGTCCTCTGCTGCCACGGTGGGCGTGCCGTTGGCATGGGCGAGCCGCGCGGCTTCGTTGCCGAGCGCGCGCCAGCCGAGCGTGCGCTGGTAGATGTCGCTGTTGCGGCCGAGCGCGGCGATGCTGATGCGGTCGGCGGAAGCGTCGCCGGCGAGCAACGCGCCCTGCACGGCAACGCCGACGGCGAGCGAGGCGATGAGCCAGGCGCGATAGCCGTTACGCAGCCACCATGCGGTGACGAGGATCGCCATCGGGAGGATCGCCGGCGCCGCCCAATTCGCATTCGCGCCGCGGAAGAAGGACAGCGCGAGGACAAGCGCCAGCGGCGGGATGGCGAAGGCGAGTAGCAGCTTGTCCTGGCGGATGAGGTGTCCGCGCAGCGCGTGCACCAGCGATCACGAGGAAAGCCGCGAAAATCAACGGTCCGGCAACGCCGAACTGCGAGGCGAAGAAGTTGAACGCATCCAGCGGGCGGAACAGGAGGCCGCTGCCGGTGATGTTGTCGCCGGTGTGCCGCATCGTGGCGAAGCCGTGCGCGACGTTCCAGATGATGTTCGGAGCGAGGATCACAAGTGCGATGGCGAAGGCCGCCCAGGTCTGCGGCCGGCTAAGCAGCTGGCGGGCATCGCGATCGAGCCAAGCCGCGGCGGCGAGGCCCAGCGCGAAATAGATCATTGCGTATTTGGCGAGCAGACCCAACCCGAGCGAGACGCCCAGCAGCACCGTCCAGCGCCAATCCGGCGCCGCAAGCAGCTTCAGCCAGGCGAACAGCGCGAGCGCCCAGAAGAAGAGCAGCGGCACATCGGTGGAGATGATGCGGGCGGAAAAGGAAACGCCGGTGAGCAGCGCAACCGCCAGCGCCGACCAGAAGGCGGTTTCCCGGTCGTAGAGCTCGCGGGCGATGGCATACGAAACGAGGCTGGTGCCCAGATAAAACAGCGGCGAGGCGAGGCGGACGCAGGCTTCGCCGCTGCCGCAGACGCGGTCCGACAGCGCGATGATCCAGGCGAGCAATGGAGGCTTGGAAAAATAGCCAAAGGCGAGATCGCGCGACCAGGCCCAATATTGCGCCTCATCAAAGAACAGATCGACCACCGACGTGCGTAGGCCAATCACGCGTAGCGCGGTAAGCGCGAGGAGAATCGCCAGCAACAAAGGAAAGCCGGGTGCCGACCATGCCGAGCGCGAAGGAAGCGCAGGAGCGGTCATGCAATCACCGCCGGGCTTCGCCGCCAGCGGAAGACCACGCGGTGCATGACCCATATCAATATCGTCATCAACAGCGCCGCGAACAGCACGTCGGTGAAGAAATGTCCGCCGGCCGCCATGCGCGAAAGCGAGATCACGAAGGTGAAGATCGACGCGCCAGCAAAGGCGGCGATGCGCCATTGTGGCGGCGCCAGCATGGCCGGGGCGAACATCCAGGCCGCCGAGGCGCTTCACCGGATACGAAGGAGCAGTTGCGCTCGCAGCCTCCGCGGGGATTCCACCAGTCGACATAGGTCTTGTCGCCGCCGAATTCGGTGACATGCACCGGCCGCGGCCGGTGCCAGTGATCCTTCAGGCCGACGTTCACCAGAAGGCCCGGACCCAGCGCCAGCGTGCCGACCAGGAAGAGCACCACGCGGCCGGGAATGACCCGTTGCGGTAGGCGCAGCATGCGGGTCACCAGCGCGGCGACCACAGCACTTATGCAGGTCACAAAGGCGATCAGACCGTTGTCACGCACGGCCGCGACGTAGGGATTGATTGCCCCAAGGAAACGCTGCTGTGCCGGATCGTAGAATAGCTGGGCGATCCGCAGATCGAGCTTTAGCCCGGCCAGCATTGCTAAGGTCGCAAGAACGGCGACGCCGGCCAACGTCCCGATGATCGTGCGCACCCGTCGACTCCCTGTTGGAAAAGTGGGGGCATATAAGGCCAAGCGCGTGATCAACAAAAGTGGGCACCGGTTTTGCGTCCGATCGCGCGCTAACTTATTAAGATAGCGCATGATCTTGTCGACGAACCGGTTTCCACTTCGCCGGATCATGCGCGGCCGGTTTCGTTAAGGGCATCCGCCCTTGGGGACCGGCAACGAGACTGCGGCTTACCCTTGCCCGGGACCGCTCCTTTGGCTATACCCCGGGCATCCGGACCGCCTTTGATCCATTCAGGCTGCCCGAGCCGGGGTGAAGGCCGCACAGGCTTTTGTTTCGGAGCTTTCAGCTCCCTCCTGCTCCGCAGCCGCAAGGATGTATGGCTGGCCGGAAAATTCGTCCCGACCGTTCGGTGATCGGGCCGGCCCGCCGGAAGTCCGGCGGCAGTCGAGGGTCTACGGGGCCCTCGGCCCGAGCGGTCAAGGGGACGGCATGCAACACCAGCCGCCGGTCGCCCGTCAGGAGATTACATGGTCGCCACGAATACCGCCGCGCCGACGCGCGAAGACTTTGCTGCGATGCTCGACGAATCCTTTCAGTCAGGAAATCTGCAGGAAGGGGCCGTCATCAAAGGGATTGTAGTCGGCATCGAGAAGGACCTCGCCGTCATCGACGTCGGGCTGAAGACCGAAGGCCGGGTGGCCTTGCGGGAGTTCGCGGGACCGGGCCGGCAGGCCGATCTCAAAATCGGCGACACCGTTGAAGTTTACCTGGAGCGCGTGGAAAATGCGCTCGGTGAAGCAGTGCTCTCGCGCGACAAGGCCCGGCGGGAAGAAAGCTGGGGCAAGCTTGAAACCGCGTTCAAGAACAACGAAAAGGTCACTGGCGTCATCTTCAATCAGGTCAAGGGCGGTTTCACCGTAGACCTCGACGGCGCGGTGGCCTTCCTGCCGCGCTCGCAGGTCGACATCCGTCCGATCCGCGACGTCGGCCCGCTGATGAACCAGCAGCAGCCTTTTCAGATCCTAAAAATGGATCGCCGCCGCGGCAATATCGTCGTCTCCCGCCGCACTGTGCTGGAGGAGAGCCGCGCCGAGCAGCGCCAGGAGCTGGTGCAGAATCTCGAAGAGGGTCAGGTCATCGATGGCGTGGTGAAGAACATCACCGACTACGGCGCCTTCGTCGACTTGGGCGGCATCGACGGCCTCTTGCACGTCACCGACATCGCCTGGCGCCGCGTCAATCACCCGACCGAAGTGCTCAACATCGGCCAGCAAGTGAAGGTCAAGATCATCAAGATCAACCACGAAACCCACCGCATCTCGCTTGGCATGAAGCAGCTGCTCGAGGATCCGTGGCAGGGCATTGAGGGGAAGTATCCGGTTGGCATGCGCATGAAGGGCCGTGTCACCAATATCACCGACTACGGCGCCTTCGTGGAGCTGGAGCCGGGCATTGAGGGCCTGATCCACGTGTCCGAGATGTCCTGGACCAAGAAGAACGTGCACCCCGGCAAGATCGTCTCCACCTCCCAGGAGGTCGAGGTTCAGGTGCTCGAGGTCGATCCGGTCAAGCGCCGCATCTCACTCGGCCTGAAGCAGACCATGCGCAATCCGTGGGAGGTCTTCGTCGAGAAATATCCGGCGGGAACGGTCGTCGAAGGCGAGGTTAAGAACAAGACTGAGTTTGGCCTCTTCCTCGGCCTCGATGGCGAAGTCGACGGTATGGTCCATCTTTCCGACCTCGACTGGAAGCGTCCAGGCGAGCAGGTGATCGAGGAGTACAAGAAGGGCGACAAAGTCCAGGCGCAGGTGCTCGACGTCGATGTCGAGAAGGAGCGCATCTCGCTGGGCATCAAGCAGCTGCAGGGCGGGGACCCGATGGAAGCCCCCAGCGCCTCCGAGCTGAAGAAGGGCTCGGTAGTGACCTGCGAAGTGGCTGAGGTCAAGGATTCCGGCTTGGAAGTGAATATTGTCGGCACCGACCTCACCGCCTTCGTCAAACGCACCGAGCTGTCGCGCGACCGTGCCGAGCAGCGCACCGAGCGTTTCTCGGTCGGCCAGAAGTTCGACGGCCGCGTGACCCAGTTCGACCGCAAGACCCGCAAGGTGGCGGTGTCAATCAAGGCACTGGAAGTGGCGGAGGAGAAGGAAGCCATCGCTCAATACGGCTCCTCGGATTCCGGAGCCTCGCTCGGCGACATTCTCGGCGCGGCGCTCAAGCAGCGGGCGGAGACTCCCGAAAAGGACGACCAGGAATAATTCCTTCGAGCGGCGCCGCCACGGCCGCGCCGCTTGCTTTATTACAAACTATTGAAAATTTATGGCCGGTCGCGCCATTGACCGCCCCGCGCGCGGGCGTACTGTCCTGCCGCGAAATCTCTCAGGGAGCACTGCGCTATGTCGCTCGACGCCGATTACATCGTCGACCGCCGCCGGATGCGGCGCAAGCTTACCTTCTGGCGTGTCTTCGCCGTCGCTCTGGCCGCCATTGCCGTGATCGGCACGGCGCTCGCGCTCCGCTCGCCGAATGGGCTTGCCTCCGGCCCCGGCCCCTATGTCGCCAGGATCAAGATCGAGGGGCTGATCCGCAGCGACCGCGATCGCGTGGAAGCGCTGGAGCAGCTCGGCCGCTCCTCGGCACGCGCGGTCATCGTGCATATCAATAGCCCGGGCGGCACCACCGGGGGCTCCGAGCAGCTACACGACGCGCTCAAGCGCCTGAAAGAGCAGAAGCCGATGGTGGTGGTGGTCGAAGGCTTGGCTGCCTCGGGGGGCTATATCGCCGCTCTCGCCTCCGATCACATCGTGGCGCAGAGTTCGGCGCTGGTCGGATCCATTGGCGTGCTGTTTCAGTATCCGAATTTATCGGAGCTGATGAAAACCCTTGGCGTGAAGGTCGAGGAAATCAAGTCGTCGCCGCTGAAGGCTGCCCCTAGCATATTCGAGCCGACCAGCCCGGATGCCCGCGCAGCGGTGGAAGCCATCGTGATGGATTCCCATGACTGGTTTCGCGGCCTGGTGCGTGACAATCGCAAGATGGAAGGTATCGAACTCGCGCGCGTAACGGATGGCCGGGTCTTCACCGGCCGTCAGGCCATCGATCTCAAGCTGGTCGACGAACTAGGCGATGAAAAACAGGCGCTGGCCTGGCTGGCAAAGGAAAAGGGCATTGATCCGAAGATCCGCGTGCGCAATTACGAGCTCGAGCCGCGCCTGAGCGACCTGCCATTCCTGCACGTAGCGGCGGCGGTAATGCTCGAAGCGGTAGGTCTAAAGGGATGGGCGAAGCACATTGAGGCTTGGGGTACGGTACGCGCGATCGAACGCCTCAACCTTGACGGTCTCCTGGCGCTTTGGCACCCTTCGATCAATTGAGGTGCGGCGGTCTTGTTGACGGCTGCATTGTTTGCGGAAGGTCAATCCTCGAATCTGGTGGGGCGATATTTCACATGATCAAATCCGAACTTGTGCAGCGCATCGCGTCGCAGAATCCGCACCTCTATCAGCGCGACGTGGAAAATATCATCAATGCGATCCTGGGCGAGATTATCGCCGCGATGGCCCGCGGAGACCGCGTTGAATTGCGCGGCTTCGGCGCCTTTTCCGTAAAGAACCGGCCGGCGCGTACTGGCCGCAATCCGCGCACCGGGGCACATGTATCGGTCGAAAAGAAGTGCGTGCCTTTCTTCAAGACCGGCAAGGAAATGCGCGAGCGGCTCAATCGCGAGAGCGCTAGCTAAAGCCGCTTTTCGCGCGTTATGTGGGCCACGGCCGCGCCACAGCGGCGGCCGACAGGAGCTCCTTCGATGATCCGCAAGATCGTCACGGCGGTCATTCTCATCCCCCTTGCCGCTATTATTATCGCCTTCGCGGTCGCCAACCGGCAGACCGTGTCGGTGTCCTTCGATCCCTTCGACGCGGCGAATCCGGCCTATGCAGCGTCGCTGCCGCTGTTCGTGTTGATTTTTATCCTGGTGATCTTCGGCGTGATTTTGGGTGGTGTGGCCGCCTGGCTACGGCAGGCGCGCTGGCGGTGGGCGGCGCGGCGTGCAGAGAAAGAAAATCAGGAGTTGCGGCTGGAACTCGACCGGCTGCGGCACGATCTTTCCGCTGATCCGCCGGCCCGGTTGTCTCCGCCGTTACAGGGCACCTCGTCGCCGCTGCGCTCGCCCGTGGAATAGGTCCAGCAGCCCAGCGCCTTGGCGGGACAAGACAAAACGCCTCAACCGGGTTAGAACCCGCCCTGTTCAGGACGAATGCGGAAAATATGCCCCTTTTGGTGAAAATCTGCGGCTTGAGAAGCCACGAGGCGGTCGACGTGGCGCTGGATGCAGGGGCCGATCAGGTCGGCTTTGTCTTCTTTGCTCCGTCGCCGCGCAACCTCGCCTATGGGGCCGCTCGCGCACTGGGCGAGCGGGTGAAGGGTCGCGCGGAGAAGGTTGCGCTCACTGTCGATGCAACCGACAAGATGCTGGGCGAGATCGTCGAGGCGGTGCGACCGGACATGCTGCAATTGCACGGCAGCGAGACGCCGGAGCGTGTCGTCGCCGTGCGCACGCGCTTTGGGCTGCCGGTGATGAAAGCCCTGCCGATTGAGGACCGCGCCTCTCTGTCATCCATCCGACTCTACGCAAATGTGGCGGACAAGATCATTTTCGACGCGCGCGCACCGCGCGACGCCACCCGTCCCGGCGGCCTCGGCAAACCCTTCGATTGGAGGCTGCTGGAAGGTGTCGATCCCGGGATTCCCTTCATGCTCTCCGGCGGGCTCGACGTCGGCAATGTTGCTGACGCGCTTTCGATCACGCGGGCCCCCGGTGTGGATGTTTCGTCCGGCGTCGAGCGCATTCCCGGCGAGAAAGACCCGGACAAAATCCGGGCCTTCGTGCGCGCCGCGCGCCAGGCCGATGCCGCGCTCAATCGCGTTGCGAGCCGCGCATGAGCGCCCCTGCGATACCCAATTCCTTCCGCACCGGGCCCGACGAGCGTGGCCATTTCGGAATTTATGGCGGCCGCTTCGTCGCCGAAACACTGATGCCTTTGGTGCTTGAGCTTGAGCAGGCTTATGCCAAGGCAAAAGCCGATCCGGCTTTCCAGAAGGAGATGGACGGCTACCTGACGCATTACGTGGGCCGGCCCTCGCCGCTGTATTTTGCCGAACGCCTAACCGAGCATCTGGGCGGCGCGAAGATTTACTTCAAGCGTGAGGAGCTCAATCACACCGGCGCGCACAAGGTGAACAACGTGCTCGGTCAGATCATGGTTGCGCGCCGCATGGGCAAGAAGCGCGTCATCGCCGAGACCGGGGCCGGCATGCATGGCGTTGCCACTGCCACGCTCTGCGCGCGCTTCGGGCTGGACTGCATCGTCTACATGGGCGCGGTAGACCTGGAGCGCCAGAAAGCCAACGTCTTCCGCATGAAAATGCTTGGTGCGGAGGTGCGTCCCGTTCAGTCGGGCACCAGGACGCTGAAGGATGCGATGAACGAAGCGTTGCGCGATTGGGTAACCAATGTTGCGGACACCTTTTACTGCATCGGTACCGTGGCAGGGCCGCATCCCTATCCAATGATGGTGCGCGACTTCCAATGCGTGATCGGACGCGAAACGCGCGCGCAGATGCAGGAAGCCGAGGGGCGCCTGCCGGATTCGCTGATCGCCTGTATCGGCGGCGGCTCGAATGCCATGGGGCTGTTTCATCCTTTCCTCGACGACCGCTCGATCGAAATCTACGGTGTGGAAGCCGCCGGTCATGGTCTCACCGGCCTGCATGCGGCATCGATTGCGGGCGGCCGGCCCGGCGTGCTGCACGGCAACCGCACTTATCTGCTGATGGACGACGACGGCCAGATCAAGGACGCGCATTCGATCTCCGCCGGCCTGGATTATCCCGGCATCGGCCCGGAACACGCCTGGCTGAACGATCTTGGCCGGGTGAAATTCTTATCCGCGACCGACGATGAGGCGGTAGCGGCGCTGCAATTGTGCAGTCGGCTGGAAGGGATCATTCCGGCCCTCGAGCCAGCGCATGCGCTCGCCAAGACGATCGAGATCGCCCCGACCAAGCCGAAGGATCACCTGATGGTGGTGAATGTCTCCGGCCGCGGCGACAAGGATCTCGACTCGGTCGCGCTCTATCTCGAAGGCAAGCGATGACTACCCGCATCGAACGCCGCTTTGCCGCGGTGGCAAAACAAGGCCGCGCGGCATTGGTGACCTTCACCATGGCGGGCGATCCCGACGCTGAGACGTCGCTGACGGTGTTGAAGGCGCTGCCGAAGGCGGGCGCCGACGTGCTCGAGATCGGCGTGCCTTTTACTGATCCGATGGCGGACGGGCCCGCGATACAGGCGTCCGGCTTGCGTGCGCTGAAATCCGGCCAGACCCTGAAAAAGACGCTCGCGATGGTGCGCGATTTCCGCAACACCGACGATGATACGCCGATCGTGCTGATGGGTTATTACAACCCGATCTATGTTTATGGTGTGGACCGTTTTCTTGCCGATGCGACATCGGCGGGCGTCGATGGGCTGATCGTGGTCGATCTGCCGCCGGAGGAAGACATCGAGCTCTGCCTGCCGGCGCTGAAGGCAGGCGTTAACTTCATTCGCCTCGCCACGCCTACGACCGACGATAAGCGGCTGCCGGCCGTGCTCGCGAATACGTCAGGCTTCGTCTACTACGTCTCTATCACCGGCATCACCGGTGCCGCCGCGCCGGATGCCGCGCGCGTCGGCGCCGCCGTCGCGCGCATCAAGCGCCATTGCAAGCTGCCGGTCGCGGTCGGCTTCGGCGTGAAGACGGCCGCGCAAGCGAGCGCGATTGCGCAGCACGCCGACGGCGTTGTGGTCGGCTCCGCACTGGTGGACGCGCTGCGCGCGACGCTTGATGCCAACAACAAGGCGACCGCCGGCACCGTCAAGGCCGTCACCGATCTGGTCGCGGAACTCGCCGCCGGGGTGCGCGCCGCCAAGCGTGTGGCGGCAGAATAATTCCTCGTTTCGGCTGCGGGTGCAATGGCTTGGCGGAAGCACGGGACTGTCTTAACCAACGGGTAACTCGCTCCACAAGAAATTTCGGCAGCACGTGGCCGTCAGGCCTTCCGCGCGCCTTTAGCGATTGCTAACCTCAATTAATGCCTGCGCGGCTGGGAATGCAGGCTTTGTTGCGTACATCGCGCAGTCTTTGCAGGCAGCAAGAGGATGCAAGGCGCGTCCTCCACAGGGGGTGGTTGTCATGAAACTTCAGCGTAAGAAATCAGGCATTGATCGGCTATTTGCCGGGCTGGTCGGAGGCCTTCTGGTGGCGGCCGCCACGCCGGCCATCGCTGCCTCGGGAAACACAGCGGTGTCCGACGACGGTACGGAAGCCGTCGCGCCAAATTACTCTGCGTCTTCGCAAGGCGTCTCGGGTTTTGTCGGTTTGGGCACTCCCAGAGCGGGACCGGCAGAATCGACAGCAGAGTTTGAACGGATATTAAATGCAAAACCAATGAGTGCGCCCGCGGGCGCGGAATCCATCATTGGAGCCGACAATCGCTTTCGGATTAATCCGACGACGAGCTTTCCAGCCCGCGCTGTTGTTTTGATTACATTCGACCCGCCCGGTCCTGGAACATCGCGGTGCACCGGTTGGCTGATAAGCCCGAACACCGTGATAACCGCCGGCCATTGCGTCGCTGCGGCCGGCTCCGGCACGTTCTATCCTCGCTCCACTTACAGAATTTTTCCGGGCCGGAACGGCGCTATCTGCGCCATTCGGCTCCTGCACGGCGGCCAGTTTGCATTCCGTGTAGCGGCTGGATAACCAGCGGAAGCGAACTGTTCGACTATGGCGCGATCAAGCTCAACTGCAACATCGGCAATACCACCGGCTGGTTCGGCTGGTGGTGGCAAGCCGCGTCGCTGACCGGGCTGTTTACACGGGTGAGCGGCTATCCCGGCGACAAGCCTTTGACCCAGTGGCAGAGCACTGATTCCGTCAGGGTGACCCAGACCAACCAAATCTTCTATCAGAATGATACGGTTGGCGGTAACAGCGGTGGCCCGGTTTGGCAAAACCGTGGTTCAACCGCTGCGTTCTGCCGCGGTGCGTGCGGGATGGCCATTCATGCTTACGGCTTGCACGGCGCCGTTCCTCACAGCACCAACAATCATGGCACCCGGATCAGGGAAGCGGTTCATAACAATTTCTGCTTCTGGCGCGGTGGCTGCTGACTTAGCGACATATCGCCAGTAGACCCGCCACAATTGGCGCGTAATCAGAGGGCCCGGCCGCCAAGGCACGGGCCCTCTTTTTTGGCCAAACATGTCTCGACCGATTCAACGCAAACGCAATTGGATGGCTCTTTTTAGCGCCATGCTAGGTGCCGCTATGCTCTCGATATCCGGAGGTCAGGCAGCTCAGGGCGTGCAAGGAAATATTGCGTTCGCCAATGGCAAGCCTGCAACGCAAGTATTCGTACAAGCACGCTCACTGGAGCGACCCGCCCCCGCGATTCCGGATATCGGGATCTTCACTGATGGCGCCGGTAATTACTCTTGGCCTTTGCCGCCCGGCCGCTTCGAACTCACTTTTATCCATCAAGGAAGAAAATTGGCGACACGGAATGTGACAGTCGAACGAAGCGGCGTCACCCGCTTGGATGTGCGGCTACCCGCAGGCGATTGATTTGGGAAACCGCTTGGCAGCTCTCCTATTTGTTGACTATATTCCTATTCACCTCCTCTGCTTTTATTGAGGCGGCGCGGTAGGTAGAGCCCCGGGAGGCGTCCCCCGAGCATCACGGGGCGGAACGCCTCGCCAGCGTTCCGGCGGAGTGCGCGTTGCTAAACAGGGACCGGCGGAGCTTTGGCTAAGTGCTCAGGCAAAAAATTCAACCGGGTGGGAAGATGGGCCTCGCGGGCATACATTAGGGACGACTTCTTCGGAGCCTTAGCATGAACTGGATCTCTAACGTCGTGCGGCCAAAGATCCGCAACATCCTCAAGCGCGAGACGCCGGAGAACCTTTGGATCAAATGCCCCGACACCGGTCAGCTCGTCTTCTACAAGGATGTGGAGGCAAACCAGTTCGTTATTCCGGAATCCAATTACCACATGCGCATGAGCCCGGCGGCGCGCATGAAATCGATGTTCGACGGCGAGACCTGGTTTGACGTCGCGGTGCCCGAGGTGGCCATTGATCCGCTGAAATTCCGCGACGAGCGCCGCTACATCGACCGGCTGAAGGATGCCCGCACCAAGACCGGTCTGCATGACGCGGTGAAGCTCGGCTACGGCAAGCTGGAGGGCCAGGCGGTCGTGATCGCGGTGCAGGATTTCGATTTCATGGGCGGCTCGCTCGGCATGGCGGCGGGCGAAGCCGTGATCAAGGGATTTGAAAAGGCGGTCGAGAAGGGCACGCCCTTCATCCTGTTTGCCGCCTCCGGCGGCGCCCGCATGCAGGAAGGGATCATGTCGTTGATGCAGTTGCCGCGCACCACGGTGGCGGTGCAGATGCTGCGCGAGGCGAAGAAGCCCTACATCGTCGTGCTCACCAACCCGACCACCGGCGGCGTCACCGCGTCTTACGCGATGCTGGGCGATGTGCATATAGCGGAGCCCGGCGCGCTTATCGGCTTCGCCGGGCCGCGCGTGATCGAGCAGACCATCCGCGAGAAACTGCCGGAAGGCTTCCAGCGCGCGGAGTATTTGCGCGACCACGGCATGGTCGACATGGTGATGCATCGCCATCAGTTGCGTTCCACGATCGCCGGGCTGTGCCGCCTGCTGACCAAAGCCCCCGCTCGGCAAACTGCGAGTACAATGCCGGCGCCGGCAGAACAGGCCGCAAATGCAGCGCCGCAGGCGGCGCCCGCAGTTGCGCCGCCTGCGACCGCCCAGCTTTGACTCCCATCGACGACATCATCGCGCGGCTGCAATCGCTGCATCCGAAGCTGATCGATCTCACGCTTGACCGAATGACGCGCGTCCTGGCGCAGCTCGGCCATCCCGAGCGCAAGCTGCCGCCGGTGATCCATGTCGCCGGCACCAACGGCAAAGGTTCAGTGATCGCCTTCATGCGGGCGATGCTGGAGGCCGACGGCAAGCGCGTCCATGTCTATACCTCGCCGCATCTCGTGCGCTTCAACGAGCGTTTTCGTCTTGCCGGACGGCTGGTTTCGGACGAAGAGTTGGAGGCGGCGCTAGACGGAATGCGCGCGCGTCAATGCCGGGGCGCCGCTGACATTGTTCGAGATCACCACCGCGGCGGGCCTGTTGCTGTTTTCCCGCCATCCCGCCGATGTGGTGCTGTTGGAGGTTGGCCTTGGCGGCAGGCTCGACGCGACCAACGTGGTTGAAAGGCCCCTGGCCACGGTTATTACGCCGATCGCGCTCGACCACGCGGACTATCTCGGCGGGAGCCTTGATCAGGTGGCAACGGAAAAGGCTGGAATCATCAAGGAGCGGGTACCTGTCATCGCGGCCGCGCAGCAGCGTGACGTACTCTCGGTGATCGAGCGCCGTGCCGCTCGCCTCGATGCGCCGCTGTACATCGCCGGCGAGGAGTGGACGGCGGGCGAAGAACGCGGCCGTCTCGTCTTTCAGGACGAGGAGAGGCTGCTGGATTTGCCCCCGCCGAAGCTGTATGGCCGCCACCAATTCGACAATGCCGGGCTGGCGGTCGCCACCTTGCGCGCAATCCCCTCGCTTACGCCGCGGGTATCGGCTTTCGAAGCGGGCGTGATCAATGCCGAATGGCCGGCGCGCATGCAGCGGCTGACCACCGGGTCCCTCGCATTGCGCGTGCCGCAGGGCAGCGAACTTTGGCTCGACGGCGGGCACAATCCCGACGGCGGCCGCGCCATCGCGGCCGCGCTCGCGGACCTCGAGGAGCGGGTGCCGCGCCCGCTGGTGCTGATTGTCGGCATGTTGTCGAGCAAGGACTGCGCGGGATTTCTGCGTAATTTTGCCGGGCTGACGCGGCGCATCATCGCCGTCCCGATCGAGCATCAGAAAAACGCGCTCTCGCCCGACGAGGTCGCTTATGCCTCGCGCAGCGTCGGCATTCCCGCTATGACGCGAGCCAGCATCAAGGCGGCACTCGACGCCACGGAAATGCTGGAGCTTGATCCCCCGCCGCGCATCCTGATCACCGGCTCGCTTTATCTGGCGGGCGAGGTGCTGAAACAGAACGGCACGCTGCCGGAGTGATTTTTATCCCTCTCCGCAAGCGGGAGGGATAAAGGAGTCACTTCAGCAGCTTCATCAGGTTCGCCTTCTTTTGCTTCACCTGGTCGAGCGTGCATTGTTTCGGCGCCTTGTCGGGCCGCCAGCGCATCAGGCGCGTGCCGTGCCGGAAGCGGTCGCCGGTGAAATGGTCGTAGCAGACCTCCACCACCAGTTTTGACTTGAGCGGCTGCCACTCGGCGGATCGCTTGGTCGACCAGCGGCTCGGCCCGCCGGGCGCGTTGCCCGTAAAGCCTGGCGGACCGATCAGCTTTTCCAGCTTTTTCGTCAGGGCGGCGCGCTCGGTATTTTTGATGGTCGAGGTAAAGCCGACGTGATGGAGCTGGCCCTTAGCGTCGTAAAGACCCAGCAGCAGGGAGCCGACGAGCTTCTTGGCTTCGAGATACCGGAAGCCGCCCACCACGCAATCGGCGCTGCGGTAGTTTTTTATCTTGCGCATGCCGCTGCGCTCGTTCGAACGGTATTCGACATCGCGCCGCTTAGCGATGATGCCGTCAAGGGTGGCGCCCACGCTGGTGAGCCATTTCTTGGCGTCAGCCAAGCGTACAGTGGCAGGCGACAGCCGGATGCGATCCTGCCCCTTGAGATATTTCTTTGCGAATAGCTCAAGCAGCGGGCGACGTTCGGCCAACGGCTGCCCGGCGAGGAGTTTGCCGTCCGCATCCACCAGCAGGTCGAAGACGATCAGCAACGCCGGAGTTTCCTTCGACAACTTGGTCACACGGCTGGCGGCAGGGTGGATGCGCTGGAGCAAATCGTCGAAGGAAAGACCGCCATTGCTCGGCACGACGATCTCGCCGTCGAGCACAAAGCGCTTGGCCTTGATCCCGCCGACGGCTTCAACGAGATCCGGGAAATAGCGCGTCAGCGGCTGACCGGATTTCGATTGCAACGCGATCTTGTCGCCGTCCCGGAAGACGAGGCAGCGGAACCCGTCCCATTTCGGCTCGTATTGCCATTCGTCACCGGTGGGAATCTCGTCCACCGATTTGGCTTCCATGGGCATGAAGGGTTGACGCAGCGGGAGCATGATTGCCTAACGCAAACGGCCGGCATTTCGCCGGCCGTCAAAGTATTTTTGTTGCAGGCGCGGAGTTACACCGCGGCAGTGATCCACTGCTCCAGCTTGGCCTTTGGCGCCGCCCCGACCTGGCGCGAAGCTAGTTCGCCATTCTTGAACAGCATCAGTGTGGGAATCGACATGATTCCGTATTTCGCCGCCGTTGCCGGATTCTCATCGACGTTCAGCTTCACGATCGTTACCTTGCCGTTGAGCGCGGTGGAAATCTCCTCCAACGCCGGCCCGATCTGCCGGCACGGGCCGCACCATTCTGCCCAGAAATCCACGACGACCGGGCCGCCTGCCTTCAATACGTCGTTCTCAAAAGTTGAATCAGATACCTTACCAACGGCCATGGGGATTTCCTTCGAATTGCGGGCGAATTTGACGCCGCCAAATGAGAGAAATGAAACGTATGAACGCGGGGGCGGAGCGTCAAGGTATGTCATGGACGGTGGTCGCCGCATCCAGCCTGGGGCCCGGAATCTCCATGATTTCCGGTGTTTCCGTCCAGATCAGAGCCGCTCGGACGGTCCGGTCCGGGTAGAGTTTCCGCAGCACCGCGCGATAGAGCGCAAGCTGCGTGACATAGGCCTCCGGGACGTCCTCGAGCCGCCGCGGAGCCGGACTGTTGGTCTTGTAATCGCCGATCAGCACCGCGCGCGGCGTCACCACGAGGCGGTCCACCTGACCCGACAGCGGACGTCCGGCTAAGCGCCCGACAACCGGGACCTCAGCACGGCTGCCCGGCAGGAACAATTCGGCAAAGCGCTTGTCGTCTAGCATGGCCAGCACCTTCGTGAGCAGAGCCTCGCGTTCGGCGCTGGAAAATTCCTTGGCGTTGCGCGCAAGATAGCGTTTCGCCGCGTTCTCGCGCCATTCGGGCAGCAGCTCAGGAAGCGACTGCATCAGGCGATGCACGAGATTGCCGCGTGCGAGTGCCTTTTCTCTTCCTTCGCCCGTGGCGGTGAACGCAAGCGGTGTCTGCTGGTCGTAAAACATCGATGGCGTGATCGGCTTCAGCGCTTCGGCGTCCGCCGGCGCGATGTGCCGCAGCCAGGACGGCAGCGCCTCGTCGGCAGCGGGTAACGACGTTGCTGTTCCGGCTTCGCTCACATGCTGGAATTTGCGGAAACGTTTTACGGTTTCCGTACCAAAGTCTGCCGGTTCTTCCGTAAGAACGCCGGCGCCTTCCAGCCCTTGCCGCACAAGGTCGTACCAGCAGCCTGGAGGCATGACCTTTTCCCCGACCGCGCCGCAGATCACGAGCCGGTCTGCCGCCCGCGTCATGGCCACATAGAGCAGGCGCCGGTGCTCATCCTCGGCTTCGCGGATAAACTTTGCCCGCGCGAGGCCTGTTGCGCCGACGTCGTCTACCTTGCGCGGCACCCAGACGATGCAGTTGGGGGTATCGGGTGCAGCATTCTGTGCACGCAAATCGAGGAGCCGCGGCTGTAAATGCGGCGGCCCGGCCGGCAAGGTCGTGGTGTCGGCGAGGATCACGATCGGAGCCTCCAGGCCTTTGGCGCCATGTGCCGTCATCACCCGCACTTCGTCACGCGCCATTTCCATATCGCGCTTCACCGCAGCGGAAGCGGTGCGCAGCCAGGCGACAAAGCCTTGCAGCGATGGCGTCTCGCGTGACTCGTAGTCCAGCGCGAGTGTGAGGAATTCGTCGAGAGCGTCATTGGCCTCGAGCCCCAGCCGCGACAGGAATGCTTTGCGCCCGCCCTTGGCCCCAAGGAGCTCGGCGTAAAACGAAAAAGGCGTGCAGTGACGCGCCGACCGTCCGATGTCGTCGAGCTTGTCCGCCAGATCCGCTCGCTGCCGGCGCAAGGCGGCGCGCAGCGTGGCCTTGCGCGGCGCGGCCAGCGCCAGCAGGTCATCCTCACAGAGGCCAAACAAGGGGCTTTTCAGAATCGTCGCCAAGGCGAGATCGTCGCGCGGATGCAGCACGACATCGGCCAGCGTCAGCAGATCCATGATCGCGATATGTTCGCTGAGCACGAGGCGATCCGCGCCCGCCACCGGAACGCCGGCATTCTTCAGCGCACGGATGATGGCTTCGAATAACGGCCCGCGCTGCCGCACCAGGATCAGGATGTCGCCTGCGCGGACCGGGTGACGGTTGGGGAAATCGCCCACAAGATCTCCGCGCGCGCGCCATGTCTTCACGACGCCAGCGATCTGCCGCGCCAGTTTCACCCGCGGGCTGGTCGCCGTGACAAGGTCGAATGGCGCATCCCAGGGATCGACCTCGTCCTTCTCCTCCGGCTCGATGAGATCCCATAGCTCGACCAGGCCAGGCGACGCCGCGCGCACGGCCTCATGCACGGTGGCCGTCTCGACGAAAGTCAGGCCCTTAAAGGCAAGGGGCTGGTTGAAAACCGTATCGACTGCCTGCAGGACCGCAGGCACGGAGCGGAAGGAGTGTTGCAGCGGGACAGGAAGAAATGTCTTTCCGGCGTCTTTATGCGCTTTTTCAAAGAAGCGGCGCATCTCATCAAAGGCGACGGGCACTGCGCCCTGGAATGAAAAGATCGATTGCTTCTCGTCGCCCACGGCAAAAACCGTTCGTTCGACACCACTGCGGGCGCCGGCGCCGGCGGTGAATTCGGAAACAAAGCGCTTGATGATGTCCCACTGCGCGGGGCTGGTGTCCTGCGCTTCATCGATCAGGATGTGATCAATGCCGAGATCCAGCTTGTAGTGCACCCAGGCAGCTTCGGTGCCGGCGAGCAGTTCGCGGGTGCGGGCGATGAGGTCGTCGTAATCGAGCAAGCCGCGGCGATTCTTCTCCGCCTGATAGCGATCGACTACGTCCATTGCCAAGGTAAGCAGCGCGCGGGTGCGGTCGCGGGCCAGGACCGCCCGGCGTTGTTCGCACAGGCCTCCTACCCGTTGATGCTCGTCGGCGAAGCGCTGCGCCAGCTCCGGATTTTTTTTTGCCAATGGACCGGTAACAATGGAGCTGCGCAGCTCGTTTTTGTCCGTGAAGAAGATTTCCAGATAGGTCAGCACCCGCGTATTGCCGTTGGCCGCTGCTGCAGCGAGCAGTCGCCGCGCCTGTCTCTGATCTGCAGAAGAACTTGCGGCACAAATCTCCGCGGCGGATGCCCAGTAATTTGACGGCAGATGAGGACCATCGACGATGGCGGTTTCCACCGCCTCCAGCGTGTCGTCCGGCTCGATGCCAAGCGCGAGCGAAAGCTGCGCCATGGCGGGCTCGATGCCGCCGGCCGCATCCAGCCATTGCGAGATGGCGCCGCGCTTGCGGATGGCTTCGTTCAGCGCGTTCTGGAATACAAAATCACTGCAAATCGGAATAATCGCGGTCAGTGCCCGCCCGGTGTCGCTATCCGCGGCATTCGCTGCTTTCAGCAACACTTCCCGACGGATCTGCTCCAATAACTGCTGCTGCTGCGTTTCTTCCAGCACGCTGAAATGCGCCGGCACATTGGCCTCGAACGGAAACTGTTGCAGCAGTTTCGTGCAGAAGGCGTGAATGGTCTGCACCTTCAGACCGCCCGGCGTCTCCAGCGCCAACGCGAAAAGCTGCCGCGCTTTTTGCCGAAGGTTTGCGCCGATGGCCTTCGTGCCGGTCTGGCGGATTTCTGCATCGAGTTTTTCATCATCGAGCGAGGTCCAGCCGCCAAGCGTCTCGAAGATGCGGTTGGCCATATTGGCCGCTGCAGCCTTGGTGAAGGTGAGGCAGAGGATTTTTTCCGGCCTGGTGCCCTCCAACAGCAGGCGAACGACGCGCTGCGCCAGCACATGTGTCTTGCCGGCGCCTGCATTGGCGGAGACCCAGGCGGACACGCCGGGATTCGACGCGTCGTGCTGTTTGGTAATGAGGGCCTCGGGGACGACGCGTTCGGTCATTCGACGTCTCCCTCCTCGTCCGCGACGCCGCCCGAGAGCGACCATTCCCGCACGCGTGCGAGATGGTCGTAATCGCCGCCGCCGCGGCCCATGAACATTGGGCGCTCGCGCGATGCATAGCCGGTATCGGCATCCGCAAATCTGAGCAACACGGCTTTCAGGCGCGCCAAAGCCTTGTCGGCCTCGGCATCCGGCGTCGTGTCCTTCCAGATAATCGGCCGCGGTTCGCCGGGCGGCTCGCCGCCGCGCAATGCCACATAGGTGTATTCGGCGATGGAGGCGCCTTGCGGAATGCCCTCAAAGCATCCGGCGCGCAGGATCGCGCCTTCCAGCGTCAGCTGCGGCGATAGACCGGTCTTGACCTGCGGCGCGGTTGGCACTTGCCCCGTCTTGTAGTCGAGGATGGCGTAGCGTCCATCGTCGAGATGCTCGATCCGATCAGCGCGCGTGCGTAATTTGAAAACCTCATTGCCGATCGGAATCTCAAGCTCAGCTCCCACCTCGGCGTCGAGCTTGGTGAGGTTGGCGCGACGCTCTCGCTCAAAATCGACGAACCAGCGCGCCACGCGCTGGAATCGCGGCCACCAGAAGGCGCGTGCATCAGGAAAATCCTCCAGCTTGGCAAAACCTTCTCTGCCTAGCCGCAGCAGCTCTTCCAGAGGATCGGCGGGCAGGGCGTTTTTGTAGTGCTCGGTGAAGGCGCCGATCGCCTCGTGGATCACCGTGCCGCGGTCGCGCGCGCCGGGCGGGGTATCAACCGCATCGAGCGGCTGCAAGCGTAGAACATGGCGCGCATAAATCGAGTAAGGATCGCGCAGCAAAAGCTCGATTTCCGTAACCGACAGGGATTTTGGGCGCAACTCCACCACCGGCTTCGGTAGCGGGCGCGGAGCAGATTTCGGCGTCATCTCCGGCTGATCCAGAGCGCGCGCCCAATGCAGATATTTGTTGCCGCGTGACAGCGCCGCTTTCCAGCGCTCTTCGCCTGCCACCGCCTGCAGACGCTGCATGAAGCGCGACGCGACCGTCGGCGCGCCGGAAAGCTTGGCGGCCCGAGTGAGGATCACTTCCTTGGCGCCGAGCGATTGCGCGAAGTCGTGGGCGGACAGGCCGATGCGCCGTTCGGGCAGATCGAGGCCAAGCTCGTGGCGCATCGGCCGGTTAAGCCAGGGATCGCTGCGAGTTTCCGGCGGCCAGACGCCTTCGACCAGACCACCCAGCACCAGGCGATCGACATTCTGCAACCTCGCTTCTAGGAGGCCGTAGATATGCACGCGCGTACCGGGCCGGTCGGGCCGCCGCACAACGCGGTCGGAAATCGCCGCCTGGAAGAAATCTGGATAGTCGGCGGGCGTCATGCTGAAGGATGCCGCCGCAGCGTGTTCGGCGATCTCATCGAAGGCCAAGGCGAGCGCGTTGCCGTCGGCGCCCGCAAAGGCAGCGGCTTTGCCATCTTTTCCGGTGCTGAGTTCTTCAACGGCTTTGCGGTGGCAAATGGCGATTTCGGGGAAAGACACCGTTGCGCGCGGCAATTTCTCCAGCGGCGCCAGCGCAGCGGCGAGCCTGCGCGCCAATTCATCTGCCAAGTCGAGTTCCGCATCCGACAGCTGCTTGCGCGGATCGCTGCGGTAAAGCGTGCCGCGCTGGGCGCGAAAATTCTTCAGCGCATGCACCAATCCTTCGGTGCCGGGCTTCGGTCGCGGCCCGCGCAGCACCGCCAGTTCCAGCGCGGTAACAGCGTCGGTATGCGCGTTTTCTCCCGCGCCCAGCCGCAACAGCGGGTGCTTGAGCAAAGCCAGCAGCGTCACCGGCGCAAGGCCGCCGAGCGCGGCGTCGGCGGTAAGCCGCGCGAAAACGCCGGCGGGCGTGTCCGGTAGTGCATCGCCGCCGGAGTCATTCACGGTCACATTCCAGCGCGCCAGAGCGGCCAGCACGCGCCGCGCCAGCGCGCGGTCGGGCGTGGCCAGCGCCGCTGTCACGCCCGGCATTTCCACCGCCTCGCGCAGCGCTACCGCTGCGGCGAGCGCTTCCTCTTCCGCATTGGCCGCTTCGATCACGCTAATCGAAGACAGCGCCAAGTCGGCCCGCTGTGCGAAATCCGGCGCCATCAACTTTTGCTGCCAGAGCTGCGTTGTCGCGGCTGGACGCAATGCTTCCGAGACAACGCGTTCGCGCCCATGCGCTGCAGGTTCCGCCAGCACCGTCACCGCATCGCGCAGGATGCCGATGCGCTTGAGCAAGCTGTGCATGGCAAATTGCGCATGGCCGGCAGCGGGCGGAAGATTCTGTTCGACGTCGCCGCTGATTTTTTCCCAAGAGGCCGGGTCGAGATCGGTGTCGAGCCCGGGCAATACCACCGCACCCTGCGGCAGGCCGGCGATGGTGGCGAGCAATTCTGCTGTGGCGGGAATCGAGCCGGTGGAGCCTGCGGCCACCACCGGGCCCTTGCTGCGCGCCAGCCGCTCGGCTTCCGCCTTGATTAGGTGAACACGCCGCGCCGCCGGCTCGATCTTGCCTTTTTCCGCGAGGATTGCCGGCCACGCTTCGCGTGCGATTTTCAGGAAACGCAGCGTGATCTGCCAATAGTCGTCCACCTCTTTCGGCACCAGGGCATCGAGCTGTTCGAACGGCACCTGCCGCGTTGCCAGATCGTCCATCAGCCGGGCGAGATCGTCGGCCAGCGCCAGCGCCGCTGCCGGATTATTGGCGATCAGCGGCGCTTCGCCCTTTTTGCTTGGCGCGATGGTGGTGGCCCAGGTCGTAACCAGCGTGGCGAGCAGCAGCCGCCGCTCCAGCCCGCCTAGCGCCTCCGCTACGTCCAGCGTGGCGCCGAAATCGCCGCGGCCTGCTTCGTCGAAGGCGATCTCGTCCTCATCGACATCCCCAATGGCCACGATGCGCGGCAGGATCGCCGCCTCGGTGCCGAGCACGTCGAGGAAAACATCACGTGCCAGCCGCGTCGCACGGCGGGTCGGCAGATAGAGCGTTGCAGTTGCAAGCGCGAGCGGGTCGGCGCCAGGCGCAAAACCATTCACCAGCCGGCCATCGATCAAGGCTTTGATAACAGTCGGCAGGAAGGGCGTGGCGGCCGGAATGGTAAAGACGCGCGGGGGATTCGGCATACCGCAACCATACACGGCGGCTCGGCCCGACACATAATGCTCAAGCCGCGCTGTCCATCATTGCGGTCTCGGCCTCGATCACCGCTTCGGGCGTCCCGACATGCATCCAGATGCCGTCGATGCGCAGCCCATGCAGGCGGCCCTGTTCGGCGGCGCGATTGAACAGCACCGTCAGGGGAAACGGGCCCTTGGGTGCATCCTTGAACAGCGTCGGCGCGAGCAGCGACGCGCTGGCATAGGCAAAGGGCACCACTTCACGCTCGGACCGTTGGCGCAGGCGGCCGTCGGCACTCATGGCGAAATCACCCCGCGCATCATAGCCGATGCTGGTGGTGGTGGGCGCGAGCAGCAGCAGCGCGTCCATATCAGCGGGATCAAAAGCCTGCGTGAGCCGTTGCAGGTTCGGCTTTACGCCGTCGATCCACATCGTGTCGGAATTCATGTAAAAAAAGGGCGCGTCGCCCAGATGCCCAAGCGCCTTCACCACGCCGCCGCCGGTGCCGAGCAATTTGTCCCGCTCATCGGAGATCACGATCTTCGGACGCGTGCGCTTGGCGAGATGTGCTTCCAGCGCGTCGGCCATGTAATGCACGTTTACGACCGCCTGTTCGACGCCGGCATCGGCGAGCCGGTCGAGCGCGTAATCGATCAGTGTCTTGCCGGCTACTTTCACCAGTGGCTTCGGCAACTCGTCATTGTAGGCGCGCATGCGGCTGCCCAGGCCCGCGGCCAGCACGATCGCGTGCTTCGGCATCGCGATCTTCGGAACGGTGATCTTCATATCGATTTCACTGTTGGCACATGCGACGCATACCATCCGCGCAGCGGAGCAAGCGAGGGATGCGCCAACGAACGCTGTAGGTAGCCAAATATGCGGGGCATGTGACGCAAATATTGCGGCTTGCCGTCGCGCATATCCAGCCGGGCGAAGATACCCAGAATCTTTGTGGCCCGCTGGGCGGCGACGGTGGTGTAGCTTTTCACAAAAGCGGGGGTGTCAAAGTTTGGGTCTGCCTCCCGGCGCATGCGCGCGTAGCGGCCAAGCAGCGTGATCTCCAGGCCTTCCGAAACATCCACGCGGGCATCCTGCAGCAGCGAGGCGAGGTCATAAGCAGGGGGACCGAGCACGGCATCCTGGAAATCAAGGAGGCCGACCCGCGCAATCCCCTCGCGATCGGGCAGCCAGAGCAGATTGGGCGAATGAAAATCCCGCAACACCCAGGTGGCCTGCGATGCGAGTGCGGGCTGCAGGGCCTCATCCCAGAGCGCGAGGAAGGCGGCACGGTCCTCGGGCGAAATCGTCGCGGCCATGCGCGGCAGATACCAGTCGAGCAACAACTCGATCTCGATCAGGAAGGCTTGGGGATCATAGGGCGGAATGCGATATTCCACCCGCGGGGAGATTGGCAGCACGGCCGGAAGCGCCTTGCCGTGCAGCGCCACCAGAACATCCACCGCGGCCTCATAACGCTCCGGGATCGGCGCCGGGGGTTCGCCTTCCACCAGCTTTTCCTCACCGAGGTCCTCGATGATCAGCAGGCCCTTTTCATTGTCGGCGAAATAAATCGAGGGCGCGGACAGGCCGGCACCGCGCAATCCCTTCGACATGGCGATGAAAGCGCTGACGTCTTCGGCCAAATGCGCGATGGCGCTATAGGGCTTGCCCTCGCGCACCGGCGGGCCGTCAGCCTGGCGCGGCGCATTCATCAGAATGTGGCTCTGGCCATTCAGGATCAGGCGTTCATAGAAACGGGTGGATGCATCGCCCTGTAGATGCAGCCGCTCGGCTTCGGCAAATCCGTTCTCGTCTAGAAAATTGCGGATCGCCGCCAGGCGTTCGGCGCGGGCTGCGAATGTTCCGTAACCGGTGATCCGTACATTGCGAAATGTGTCGCCATGATGCGGCGATATGGTGAAGGAAATGTCGAGCCGGTCGGCCGGCAGAAGATCGGTGGCGCGATCCGGCCATTCCAGCAGCACCAGGGCGTCTTCCGGCAGGTCATCGAAGCCAAGTTCCACCAGCTCGGATGAACCTCCCAAACGATACAGGTCTGCATGGACGATAGGGAAGTCGTCGAGTTCATAGGTTTGGATCAGCGTGAAGGTGGGGCTTGGGACCTCGATAGTCTCATCGCCCGCGAGGTACCGGATGAGCGCGCGTGCGAAAGTCGTCTTGCCCGCACCGAGGTCACCCGAGAGCGTGATCAGGTCGCCCGGCCGCAGCGTGAGCGCGACGTCGCGCATCAAGCGATGCATCGCCGCTTCATCCGGCACTTGCAGCGAAAAATCCGAACCGCCGGTTGTGGTGGGAGGCATCGATCTGCTCTGTTCTAAACCTGTCGCACTATGACCCCGACTTTCCCTGTGCAGCCGGCTGGACCCGAATTATTTCAGTGCCGAAGCCGAACTATCCGCCGTCGGGGGAAGGGAGGGAGCCCAAGTCGTCCCCCTTAAAAGGGCGAGGAATGCGGAGGGGTCAACACCTTCAACAACTATCAAGAGAGAAATTTCTGCTGTGCGTTGGTTACGCCGCCGTCCGCTCCGCACCCTGTTCGAGCGGGAAAACACAGGTCACCGTCGTACCGCGGCCGATATCGGAATCGAGCGTCACGCTGCCGCCGTGCAGCTCGACGAAGGAGCGCACCAGCGAAAGTCCAAGTCCGGTGCCGCGGTGGTGCGATCCAAGCGAATGGGTCTCAAACCAGTCGAATACGCGATCCTGGACTTCAGGCGGAATGCCAGGGCCGCGGTCGGTCACCGCAAATATAACGGCATCGGGACGCCGTTCCGCCGTCAGGGTGATGGTGCCGCCGGGCGGGGAGAAGGTCACGGCATTGGCGAGCAGGTTGAACAGCACCTGCCGCACGCGCTTTTCGTCCGCTACAAAACTGCCGGCGTCGGGCGGCACCCGCATATCGAGCACCAGTTCGTCATTCACCAGCCGGTCCTGAATGCCCTCGACGGCGGCCAGCATGGTGTTGCGGATATCAACCCGGCCGAGACTCAGCGTCATGGCGCCGGCATCGATGGTGGCCAGGTCGAGGATGTTGTTGATGATCGCCAGCAGCGCGTTGGTGGAGGTGGTGAGATAACCGAGATATTCGCGCTGCTTGTCGGTGAGCGGACCTGTCGCCGGGTCGCCGAGAAAATGCGCGAAGCCGATGATGTTGGTCAACGGCGAACGCAGTTCGTAAGAAACGTGATGGACAAAGTCGATCTTGATCTCATCGGCGGTCTCCAGCGCCTCGTTTTTCTCGCGCAATGCCCGCTCCACGTTGATGGTATCGGTGACGTCGTGGAAGGCGACCAGCGTCGCCCCGTCAGGCAGCGGGACGGTTGAGCAATCGATCACGCTGCCATCGCGACGATCAAGCCGGGTGGTGAGTTGCTCGCGGTCGTCAATTGCGGTGACGGCCGAGCGCAAGGCATACCAGGCCGCCTCATCGTCATGCAGCGACCGGCACAACCCGATCACCGTTTCGATATGCGGCCGCTCGGCGAGAGTTTCCGGCGCGAGCCGCCACATCCGCGCGAAGGCGGGGTTGTGCAGACGCAGGCGGCCGTCGCTGCCGAAGACCACCACGCCCTCGGTGAGATTGTCGAGGGTTTCACCCTGCACCCGGATCAGCGCGTCGAAGCGGCGTTCGAGGTCGAGCCGCTCGGTCACATCGTCGAACAGATAAGTCACGCCGCCTTCGGGGTTCTGGGTAGTGACGACCCGCAAAGTCCGACGGTCCGGCAGATACCACACCGTCTCCGAGGGCTCGGTAGCGCGATAGGCTTCGTGCAGCTGATTTTTCCATTGCCGGAAGTCCTGTTCCTCCGGCAGCTTGCGTGCGGTACGCAATTTGTCGAGTACGGCGGAGTCGGTGGGTCCCTGATCAAGAAAACTCGACTCGAGATCCCACAGCACGCGATACGCGGTATTGTAGAAAGTCAGCCGCTGCCTGCCGTCGAAAATCACAACCCCGGTAGCAAGCTGATCGAGCGTACGGCGGTGTGCCTCGGCCACGCGGGTAAGCTCCGCACGCAGCGTCGCGACCTCGGTCGCGTCGATACCGATGCCGGCGCTGCCGCGCTCGGTCGGCACGCTGCGAATATCGAAAGCGCGTCGGCTCCCGGCGACTACAGCATGCACGCGGCCGGTATAGCTTTCGTCGGCGGCGCAGGCGCGTTCCAGTTCTTCCCGCGCGGGGCGGTCAAGCAATTCCAGTCCGCGTACCACGGCATCGGCCGGATTTTTGGCCTCCACCGCCCGGGCATAGGCGTGATTGACGAACGTGAGCAGGCCCTTCTCGTCGCGCGCCCAGATCGGCGAGGGCAACGCCTCCACCAGCGTGCGCAGTGAATCCACTTCACCCAAGAGTTTGGCATGCTGGATCGAAAGCTCGGTTAAATCGCGCCGGACGCCCCCGACATCGCGCAGCCGCAACACGGCGCGGCCGCCGATGGCTCGGCCTTCGACTTCCATCGGCCGTCCGGACAGGGTGGTGAGCGCGGTGGAGAAGCTTGCGCCGTCGTTACGCAGCGCTTCGACCAGCCGCTCCATGGTGCGCGCCTGAGCGGGCTCCAGCCATGTGCCGAAGGCCAGCACGCGATGCGGCGCTGAAACCGGCGTGACCATGGCGGTGTCGCCGAAGATCTCCGGCTTGTCGCCGCCCGCGGCCCAGGCAACGATCACCTGCGGCTCGGCCAGCAGCAACGCATGCGCGCGGTCAACTTCCGCTTTCAGCGCAATGATCTCCTCGCGGGCGGCAATTTCGGACTGGGCGGCGCGGCTGCGCGTGCGCACCAGCATCACCGCGGTCACCACGGCGAACAGCAAGATGCCGAGCGTCAGCGCCAGGCCCGCGACATCGGGCTGGTTGTGGCCGGTGAAGTCAGCGATGGTCGAATCGGTTGGCGAAAAATCGAAAAGGGCGGCGCGGGCGGGGACGGCAGGAAAAAGAACCGTAGCGACGACGACTGCGAGGAATCCGCCTCGCCGCGGATGAGCTTGTAAGCTCCCGCCCGTCGCCCGGATCGCATCCGGCATGTCGCGTAGCCCCACCTTCGTCCCGGCGCAGCGGTGATCCAGCGCCGGGCGCGCAGCCCCCGCCAGGCCGCGAATCGCTTGACTTTAACCCCAAGGGGAATCGCGCCGAAAGAGTCCAGACCGTGAACGGCGAACGCGGTTTACAAGTCTTCGAATAAAGCCGTCGAAAGATACCGTTCGGCGAAGGACGGAATGACCACCACGATGTTCTTTCCCGCCATTTCCGGCCGTTGCCCGATCTGCAGCGCGGCCGCCACCGCGGCGCCGGAAGAAATGCCGCCGGGGATGCCGTCATGCTTGGCGAGCGCGCGGGCGGTGTCGAAAGCGTCCTGATTGCTGACGGCGACCACCTCGTCGATGACCGAGCGGTCGAGGATCTCGGGAATGAAGCCCGCGCCGATGCCCTGGATCTTGTGCGGCGCGGGTGGCTTGCCGGAGAGCACGGCGCTGTCTTCAGGCTCCACCGCCACGATCTGCAAAGATTTCTTGCGCGGTTTGAGCACCTGACCGACGCCGGTGATGGTCCCGCCGGTGCCGACGCCGGAAACAAAGACGTCGACCGCGCCCTGTGTGTCGTTCCAGATTTCTTCGGCGGTGGTGCGGCGATGGATTTCCGGATTGGCCGGGTTGCTGAATTGCTGGGGCATTACCGCATTGTTGTTGGCGCGCAGCATTTCCTCGGCCCGCGCGATGGCGCCGCGCATGCCTTTTGCCGCCGGCGTGAGCTCCAGTTGCGCGCCGAGCAAGAGCAGCATCTTGCGTCGCTCCAGCGACATGGAATCCGGCATCACGAGGATAAGCTTGTAGCCGCGCGCGGCGGCGACGAAGGCGAGGGCGATTCCGGTATTGCCCGAGGTCGGCTCGATGATGACGGTGTCGGGGCCGATCGCGCCCTTGGCCTCCATCGCGTCGATCATGGCGACGCCGATGCGGTCCTTCACGCTGCCGATCGGGTTGAAGAATTCCAGCTTGGCGAGAATGGTGGCCTTGACACCGTGCATCTGCGGCAGGTGATTGAGCCGCACCAGTGGCGTGTCGCCGATGGTGCCAGTAATCGAGTCGTAGATCCGGCCGCGGCCCGGGCGTTGCGCCATTCTATCCTCCCCGACGATGTCATTTGCGTCTTATCGCGTTAATGCGCCGCGGTCGATTCCACTCTCAGGCCGTCCCGGTCGAGCCGAAACCGCCGCCCCCGCGCTGGGTGTCGGCAAGGTCCTGGCTTTCCGACAACTTCGCGCGCAGCACCGGAGCGATCACCAGTTGCGCGATGCGCGCCCCGCGCTGCACCACATAAGGCGCTTCGCCGAGATTGATCAAAATGACCTGGATCTCGCCGCGGTAGTCGGCGTCCACGGTGCCCGGCGTATTGAGCACGGTGATGCCGTGCCGTGCCGCCATCCCGGAACGCGGGCGCACCTGCGCCTCGCTGCCCGGAGGCAGCGCAATCGCGATTCCGGTCGGCACCAATGCGCGCTGCCCGGGCTGGATCATCATATCCGCAGGGACGGCGGCGAGCAGATCGAGGCCGGCGGCCTGCGCGCTGTGATATTCCGGCAGCGGCAGATCGGCGCCGTGCGGCAACCGGATCACCTTCACCTCGACCGTATTCATTTGGATTGTTCCAGCGCCCTAGTGTGGTCGTTCAGAAGTTCGCTCTATTCGTGCTGCGAGTCCAGGAAGCGAACTTCTGAACCACACCACACTAGAAACATAGAGTTGCTAGTGTCCTTTCGAATCCGAAGTTCGCTCCCGAGAATGCCGCAAAATCAGGCGAACTTCGGATTCAGGACACTAGCGATGCGGGCGATCAGGTTCTTCGCCACCTGATCCTTACTTTGCGGAGGCCAGGATTCTACACCGGAGGCGGTGACGAGATGCACCGTATTGCGGTCACCGCCAAATACGCCGGTCTCGGGCGAAACATCATTGGCCACGATCCAGTCACAGCCTTTAGCCGCGAGCTTTACCCGCGCATGGGCAACGACCTGATCGGTTTCCGCCGCAAAGCCGATCACCAGCGCCGGCCGCTTGCTGCCCAGCTTGGCCACCGTGGCAAGAATGTCAGGATTTTCCGTCAGCGCCAGCGGCGGCGCCTTGCCGGATTTCTTGATCTTTTGGCTCTGCATTTCGGCTGCCCGCCAGTCGGCGACGGCCGCCGCGAAGATCGCGATGTCGGCCGGCAGCGCCTGTTCCACCGCAGCCAGCATCTGCTGCGCCGTTTCCACTCTGACGACGCGCACGCCGGCGGGATCGGTCAGCGCCACCGGCCCGCTTACCAGCACGACCGCGGCGCCAGCGGCGGCGGCGGCAGCAGCGATCGCATGGCCCTGCTTGCCGGATGAGCGGTTACCGATATAGCGCACCGGATCGATCGGCTCATGGGTCGGACCCGAGGTGACGATCACGCGCTTGCCGGCCAGCGGGCGCGCTGCCTTCGGTTTCGCCAGCAGGCCTTCGATGGCGGCGACGATCTCGAGCGGCTCCGCCATGCGCCCGATGCCGTGCTCGCCCCGCTCGGCCATCTCCCCTTCATTCGGACCGACCAGGACAACGCCGTCGGCACCGAGCTGCCCGATATTGCGCGCCGTCGCCGGACTGCTCCACATGCGCGGATTCATCGCCGGCGCCAGCAGGATTTTCTTGTCGGTGGCGAGGAGCACGGCAGTCGCGAGATCGTCGGCATGCCCGCCCGCCAGCTTCGCTATGAGGTCAGCGGTGGCAGGAGCAACCACAATCAGATCCGCTTCGCGGGATAAACGAATATGTCCCACATCGAATTCGCTCGCGGGATCGAACAGATCGGTGAAAACCTGGTCGCCGGAGATCGCCCCCGCCGACAATGGGGTGATGAATTTCTGCGCGGCCGCGGTCATCACCACGCGCACCGCCATGCCGCGCTCGCGCAGGCGGCGGATCAGGTCGAGCGATTTATAGGCGGCGATGCCGCCGCCGATGATGAGCAGGACCCGGCGGCTCGTGGCTTCGGCCGCTGGCTGAGCGCTGGGCCATTGGCCGACTGCGCGGCGGGGAGGGGGCCGGCAATCGGGGCGCTAGCCCCCTCCGCGTACGGCGCTGCGGAGAATGGTCCGGACCTCATCCTCGACCGAACGGCCGTTGCGGGCGGCGCGCAGGCGGAGCTGCTGCTTCAGGGCCTCGTCAAGCTGGCGGACGGTCAGGCTGGCCATGGGGGCAGTGTAGCGATAGCATTGCAATCAATGCAATCACTTTGCCCCCGGTGCCCAGGTCCGCACCGACGTGTTCCGTGCCACGGCGGCGCGAATGAGCGCCTTCAACGCCTTCTCATCGATCTTGTCGCCCTCATGGAGATCGATGGCGCGCCGGGTATTGCCCTCGAGGCTGGAATTGAAGAGGCCCGAAGGGTCCTCCAGCGAGGCGCCCTTGGCGAAGGTCATCTTCACCACATTCTTGTAGGTCTCGCCGGTGCAGATGATGCCGGCGTGCTCCCACACCGGAACGCCTCTCCACTTCCACTCCTCGATCACTTCGGGGTCGGCCTGCTTGATGAGAGTTCGAATCCGAGCGAGCGTCTCGCCGCGCCAATCGCCCAGCTCCCGGATTCTCGCATCGATCAGCTGCGACGGAGAGTCTTCTTTTCCTTCCTTCGCGCCGCTCTTCTTCTTCGTGGTTGCTGTCGCTTTCTTCATGGTAGGTTCTGCGCGTCCGTCATCGGCCCGAAGCGTACTCGATCAATCGCCTCGTCCATCCTAAATTCTGCCGTTGGCTGCGCCTAGCTCAGCACGACCCAGGCCAGCAGAAGTGCGATCACCCAGATGCCGACGGTCATCCAGCGATTGCGGCGGGCCTCCGCCTCGCCGATGGCGGCGACGGTTTCCGGCGCAAGCCGCAGCCCGTCGCGCGTGGCGTCGTCGAGCTGATCGAGCACATAGCCCGCCCGCGTAAGCAGACCTGGCACATTGCCGATGAAGCGGCCGATCTCGGAGGCGCCTTCCGCGGCGCCTTCGATCCGGCCGGCGGGGCCGAGATGCCGTTCGATCCATTCGCGCACCACCGGCTCGGCGGTCTTCCACATGTCGAGCTTGGGATCGAGCGAGCGGCCGACGCCTTCCACCACCACCATGGTCTTCTGCAGGAGCAGCAGCTCCGGCCGCGTGCGCATGTCGAACAGACCGGTGACCTCGAAAAGGAGCGTCAGCAGCTTGGCCATGGAAATGTCTTCGGCGGTGCGGTTGTGGATCGGCTCGCCGATGGCGCGGATTGCCTGCGCGAAATCCTCCACCGAATGATGCCGCGGCACATAGCCGGCTTCGAAATGCACTTCCGCCGTGCGGTAATAATCCCGCGTGATGAAGCCGTAGAGGATTTCCGCCAGGAACCGCCGCTCCTTCGGGCCGAGCCGGCCCATGATGCCGAAGTCCACCGCCACCAGTTCCCCGGCGTCGTCGACAAAGAGATTTCCCGGATGCATATCGGCATGGAAGAAGCCGTCGCGCAGCGCATGGCGAAGGAAGGTCTGGATCACCGAGCGTCCGAGCAGCGGCAAATCGAAGCCTTTTGCCAGCAGCCTCGCGCGGTCATTGAGCGGCGTGGCGTCGATCCATTCCAGCGTCAGCACTTCGCGCGCGGTGCGGTCCCAGTCCACGGCCGGCACGCGAAAATCCGGATCGTCTTTGGTGTTCTCGGCCAGCTCCGACAGCGCCGCGGCTTCCAGCCGCAAATCCATCTCCAGCCGCACCGAACGCGCCAGCGTGTCTACCACTTCGATCAGCCGCAGCCGCCGGCCTTCGGCCGACATGGCTTCGCCCTTGCGCGCGGCGAAATAGAAAGCGTCGAGATCGACCCGGAAACGCCGCTCGATGCCGGGGCGCAACACTTTCACCGCCACCGCGCGCGGCCCGTTCTGCGTCATCACTTCGGCGCGGTGCACCTGCGCGATGGAGGCGGCTGCCACCGGCCCGCCGAAACTGCTGAAGACGGCATGCAGCGGCTTGTCGAAAGCGGCGGCGATGGCTGCCTCCGCTTCGGCCTGCGAAAACGGCGCCATGCGATCCTGCAGGCTTTCCAATTCGCGCGCGAGCTTGGCGCCGACGACGTCAGGCCGGGTCGCGAGAAATTGTCCGAGTTTTACATAGGTCGGCCCGAGCTCGGTCAGCGCCGCGGCGAGGCGGCCTTCGCCGCTTGCAGTCTTCGGTCGTTCGATCAGCCGCGCGATGCGCAGGCCGACACGCCCCGGCACCGGCAGCATGGCCGGATCGATCAGCGCGAATACGCCTTCGCGCGCAAAGACAAAACCCGCGCGGGTGAGGCGAGCGAGATGAGCAATGGAAGAGATCACAACCGCCAGCCGGAATGCAGCGCCACAATGCCGCCGGTCATGATTTGGAAGGAGACGCGGCGGAAGCCGGCAGTTTCGATCATCTGCGGCAAAAGTCTTTGGTGTCGGAAAGCGGCGGATGGATTCGACGAGGTAGCGATAAGCCTCGGCGTCGCCGGTCACCGCGCGCCCGAGCGCCGGGATGACGTTGAACGAATAAAGCTCGTAGAGCCTGTCGAGCCCGGGCACGTCCACGCTGGAAAATTCCAGGCAGGCGAAGCGCCCGCCGATCTTCAATACCCGGTGCGCTTCGTTCAGCGCCTCTTGAATGCGCGGCACATTGCGGATGCCGAAGGCAATGCTGACCGCATCGAAACTGCGGTCGGGAAACGGAAGCGCCTCGGCATTGCCCTCGACGAAAATCACCCTGTCGCTGCAGCGCGAAGCGGCGGCGCGCTCGCGCCCGGCCTTGAGCATCTCGGCGTTGATGTCCATCACCGTCGCGCGGGTCTCCGCGCCGCCGGCATCCACCACACGAAAGGCGATATCGCCAGTGCCGCCCGCCACATCCAGCAAGGCGAAAGGCCGGTTGCCCCTCGGCGGATTGATCGTGGTGACCAGCGCATCCTTCCAGGCGCGGTGCAGCCCGGCGGACATCAGGTCGTTCATCAGGTCATAGCGCCGCGCTACCGAGGCAAAGACGCCGTCCACCAGCCCTTGCTTGTCGGCCAGCGGCACGGGTTTGAAGCCGAAATGGGTATGATCGTCACCCGTGCGCATGGGCGTTTTGTCCTTTTCCGCGAGGACCATAGCGCGGCCGGTCACAGGACGCTATGTCTGCTGCGGAAAGCGGTAAATCATGCCCGAATTACCCGAAGTCGAGACGGTGCGGCGCGGCCTTGAGCCGGTGATGGACGGCGCCCGCCTTTCCAAGGTGGAAGCACGGCGGCAGGATCTGCGCTGGCCGTTGCCGCAGGGTTTCGTCGGCCATCTCGAAGGCAAGACGGTGCGCGGGCTCGGCCGGCGCGGCAAATATCTGCTGCTCGATCTGTCGTCCGGCGACGTGCTGATGATGCATCTCGGCATGTCCGGATCGTTCCATGTTTTTCAGGGCGGCAAGACGAAGGACACCGCGCGCTATCACCGCGAGCGCGCCAAGCACGTCGCGCACGATCATGTGGTGTTTCACATGTCGAACGGCGCCATCGTTACTTTCAACGATCCGCGACGCTTCGGTTTCATGAAGCTCACGCCGCGGGAAGAACTCGATCAGCATCCGCTGATGAAGGCGATGGGGCCGGAACCGCTCGGCAATGAATTCGATGCGGCGATGCTGGCGCGCGCCTGCAAGGGCAAGAAGACCTCTCTGAAGGCCGCGCTCAGCGATCAGAAAGTCGTGGCCGGCCTTGGTAACATCTATGTCTGCGAGGCGCTGCACCGGGCGCGCTTGTCGCCCAAGCGCATGGCCTCCACCATCGCCAGCAAAGCAGGCGCGCCGAACGAACGGGCGGAACAGCTGGTCGATGCGATCAAGGCGGTGCTGAAGGACGCGATCGAGGCCGGCGGCTCCTCATTGCGCGACCACAAGCGCACCGACGGCGAGCTCGGCGCCTTCCAGCACAATTTCCGGGTCTATGACCGCGAGGGAAAGCCCTGCGTCACCCGCGGTTGCAGGGGCAAAGTGAAGCGCATCGTGCAGAACGGCGCGCTCCACTTTTTTCTGCCCCACCTGCCAAAAGTAGCATCCCGCTCCGGTTGACTTTTACGCCGGTTCCAGGTAGAGCGAACGTTCATTCGCTATTGCTGCGATGCACAAGCCCAGAGGCTTTACGATCTTTGCGACCGGGCTTGTCGGATTGCTTCGAGGGAACCATGCCGCGCGTCAGTACCGCCTTTAAGGAAGATCGCCGGGCCGAAATTCTGGAGGCCGCGCGGCGCTGCGTCGCGCGCTCCGGCTTCCATCAGGCCTCGATGCAGGACATCTGCGCCGAAGCGGGGATGAGCCCGGGCAATCTCTACCGCTACTTTCCCTCCAAGGAAGCGATCATCGCGGGCATCGCCGAACGCGACCGCGCAGAAGTTGGCGCGCAGCTTGCCGCCGGGCAATTCACCGAGGATTTCTTTGCGAGCTTCGCCGCACTGGCGCGCCACCACTTCGTCGAACGCACCGCCGATGAGGTCGGCCTCTGCGCGGAAATCATGTCAGAGAGCCGGCGTAATCCCGGCGATCGCCCGCATCATGCAGGACTTCGACGCCGACGTGCGAACCCGGTTGATCGCCATGCTGCGTGCCGCTGCCGAGCGCGGCGACATCCGCTCCGACGTGGATTTTGAAGGAGTGGTGACCATGCTGATGGTGATCGCCGACGGCGTCTGGTGGCGCCGCGCGGTCGACCCGGCCTTCGACGCCGAAGCGGTGCTTCCGATCTTCATGGATCTCACGCGCCACATGCTGCTGGGCGCGACGACGAGAAGAGAACAAGGAGGCTCAGTCATGAAAATGAATATGAGCCGTACCGCCGCGCTCGGGCTGGTTCTCGCTGCAGGACTTTGGATCGGGTCCGGCTATCTGCTTCCGCATGAAAAGCCGGACAGCCAGGCTGCCGTCCGCGCGCATGAGCAAGCGCCGAAGCTATTCCGTGTCGCGGTGATGGATGCGAAGACCGAGGAGCACAGCCGCAAGCTCACTCTCTCCGGCCGCACCGAAGCCGACCGCAAAGTGATGGCGGTGGCGCGCACCGCCGGCGTGCTGACCGAGTTGCGGGTGCGGCGCGGACAATTCGTGCAGAAAGATGATATCATCGCGGTGCTTTCCGACGAGGCGCGCGAGGCGCAGGTGGCGCAGGCGCGCGCGCTGGTCGCGCAACGCAAGGCGGAATTGGAAGCGCGCCGCAAATTGGTCGAAACCGGCACTTTGCCAAAGCTCGAACTCGGCAATCTCGAATCGCAGGCGAGGGCGGCGGAAGCCGCGCTCTCCGCCGCGGACGCCGAGCGCGACCGCAGCATCGTGCGCGCGCCCTGGGCCGGGGTCGTTACCGACGTTCCCGCCGAAATCGGCGCCTCGGCCTTTTCCATGGCCGGCAAAGAGATCGCGCAGATCATCGCGCTCGATCCGATGCTGGCGGTGGTCGAAGCCGCCGAGCGCAACCTTGGCGGCATCAAGGTTGGCGCAGTCGCCGAGATCCGTTTGGTCACCGGCGAGAAGGTGTCCGGGCGCGTGCGCTTTGTCTCAAAATCCGCGGCGGCCGCGACGCGCACCTATCGGGTTGAAGTCGAGATACCAAATGGCGACGGCGCCATTCCGGACGGCATCACGGCGGAAGTTGCGCTGCGCATGCAGCCGCAGCCGGCGACCCGCGTGCCGCGTTCCGCGCTCACCTTCTCCTCGAGCGGGAGCTTGGGCGTTCGTGCCGTGGATGGCGGCGACGCTGTGCAATTCGTTCCCGTCTCGGTGATCGAGGACGATCAGGCCGACATGCTGGTCAGCGGTATCGCCTCCGGCACGCGCGTCATCGTGCAGGGCCAGGATTTCGTGCGCGAAGGCCAGAAGGTCTTGCCGGTGCCCGCGGGCGCGCCGGCCGGCAGCAAAATCTCCCAAGCACAGTGAGCTGAGATGTCGAAACTCATCGATTACGCGATCAGTCACGCGCGCCTCACTATCGCTTTGCTGGCCTTCCTGCTGCTCGCCGGCTTCGTCGCCTATGTGACGATCCCGAAGGAGGCGGAGCCGGACGTCAGGATTCCGATCATCTATGTGCAGCTCGCGCAGCGCGGCATCAGCCCGGAAGATGCCGAGCGGCTGTTGCTGCGGCCGGTCGAGACCCAGCTGAAAACGGTCGGCAATGTCAAGGAAATGCGCTCCACCGCTTTCGAGGGCGGCGGCTATGTGCTGCTGGAATTCGAGGCCGGCTTTGATTCGAAGTCCGCGCTCGCGGACGTGCGCGCCAAGGTCGACGATGCCAAAAGCGACCTGCCGAGAGATGTCGACGAGCCGATCGTCCAAGAGGTGAATCTTTCACTTTACCCGGTGCTGGTGGTCGCCCTTGCGGGCGATATGCCGGAGCGAAGCCTTCTTCGCATCGCGCGGTCGGCTAAGGACGCGCTCGAGCAGGTACCGGGCGTGCTCGCGGCGGAACTGCGCGGAGCTCGCGACGAGGTGGTGGAAATCATCGCCGAGCCCATGCTGATGAAAAGCTATGGCGTGTCGCTCGATCAGCTCACCGCCGTGGCTCAGGCCTCCAACAGCTTGGTGGCCGCAGGGGCCCTGGAAGGCGAGACGGGGCGCTTTGCCGTCAAGGTCCCGGCGCTGATTGAAAAGCCGCAGGACGTGCTGCAAATCCCCGTCGTTTCCACGCCGGGCGCAACGGTGACGCTCGGCGACATCTCGCAAGTACGGCCGACGTTCAAGGACGCGACGACCGTCACGCGGGTGAATGGCCGTCCCGCCATGACGATCGAGATTTCCAAACGCACCGGGGCCAATCTGATCGAGACGGTCGACGGCGTGAAACACGTAGTCGAAAAGCTGAAGGAAACTTGGCCGAGCGCGGTGCAGGTGTCCTTCACCCAGGACAAATCAAAAGTCATCAGGCAGATGCTCAGCGACCTGCAGAACTCGGTCGCGACCGGCGTTCTTTTGGTGGTGGTCATCATCCTCTTTGCACTCGGCTCGCGCGCCTCGCTCTTTATCGGCATCGCCATTCCGGCATCATTCCTTGCCGGCGTGCTCGGGCTGCAAGTGGCGGGGCTGACGGTCAACATCGTCGTGCTGTTCTCGCTCATTCTCGCCGTCGGCATGCTGGTGGACGACGCCATCATTGTTTCCGAATTCGCGGAACGCCGGATGTCGGAAGGCATGCCGCCGCAGCAGGCTTACGCGCTCGCCGCCAAGCGCATGTCCGGGCCGGTGATTGCGGCAACCGCCACCCGTGTCGCCGCCTTTTCGCCGCTGCTGTTCTGGCCGGGCATCGTCGGCGAGTTCATGAAATATCTGCCGATCACCCTGATTGCGACCTTGTCGGCCTCGCTCGCGGTGGCGCTGTTCTTCACCCCAACGCTCGGCTCGTTGCTGGGCAAGGCCAATCTGATCCCGCAGGACGAACGCATGCGGGACACCGGCTTTTACATGCGGACGGTGAAATATGCGCTCCGGCACCCCGGCACGACCCTCGCCCTGGTGGCTTTTCTGCTGATCGCCGTGCCGGTGGCTTACGGCAAGCTCGGCAAGGGCGTGGAATTCTTCCCTGACGTGGAGCCGGACTTCGGCCAGGTCATCGTGCATGGCCGCGGCAATCTCTCGCTGGAAGAGAAGGACCGTCAGTTGCGCGCGGTGGAAGAGCGCGTGCTGAAGACGAAGGGATTGCAGACGGTATACACCCGGTCCGGCGAGCAGCCGCGCGGCATGGACGACATCAGCGAAGACACCATCGGCGTCATCCAGTTCGAATTTGCCGACTGGAAAACGCGCGACAAGGCGCATGTCATCATGGATAGCATCCGCGATGCCACGGCCGATCTGCCGGGGATCCTGGTGGAAGTTACGTCGCCCAATGCCGGCCCGCCGACTGGCAAGCCGGTGCGCGTGCAGCTTTCAGCGCTCGATCCCGCCGGCTTGCCTGCCGCGGCGCGCAAGGTCGCCGAGATGCTGGCCAAGCGCGCGGATATCCGCGACCTCGATGACGGTCAGCAGCTGCCCGGCATCGACTGGAAGCTGGCGGTAGACAAGGCCGAGGCGGCGAAATACGGCGCCGGCGTCAACACCGTCGGCACCGCCGTGCAGCTTGTCACCAACGGCGTGAAAGTTACGGAATATCGGCCGGCGGACAGCGACAAATCGGTCGATATCATCGTCCGCTTCCCCCAGGACCGGCGCAATCTTGATGAGATCGACGCGCTGCGCGTGCAGATGCCGTCGGGCAATGTGCCGTTGGGGAATTTCGTCGAGCGCATGCCGGTGCCGCGCGTCGGCTACATCAATCGCGTCGCGGGCAACCGCGTGATCAATGTCTCGGCGAACGTGCCGGAAGGCGTGCAGAGCGCGAAGGTTCAGCAGGATGTCGCCGCCGAGCTCACCCGAATGGATCTCGGTCCCGGCGTGACCTGGAAACTTAAAGGCGAGGATGAAGAACGCGAGAAGGCCGGGGCCTTCCTGCTGAAAGCCTTCGGCACGGCGATCTTTTTGATCTTTGCGATCCTGCTGGCGCAATTCAACAAGCTCACGTCGGTCTTCCTGGTGCTGTCGGCGGTGGTGCTTTCCACCATCGGCGTGCTGCTCGGCTTGATGGTCATGGGTCAGGCCTTCGGCGTGGTGATGACCGGCATCGGCGTCATCGCCAACGCGGGCGTGATCGTGAACAACAACATCGTGCTGATCGATACCTATGACCGGCTGCGGCGCGAAGGCCAGGCCGCCTATGAGGCGATCCTGGAAACCTGCCGCGAGCGCGCACGGCCGGTGGTGCTGACCGCGATCACCGCCATTCTCGGGGTGCTACCGATTGCCTTTGGCGTGAACATCGAGTTCCTGTCGCGTGAAGTGACGATGGGTGCGCCATCGACCCAGTGGTGGATCAACCTTTCGACCGCGATTGTCTTTGGTCTCGGCTTTGCGACGCTGCTGACCCTGATCGTCACGCCCGCCGCGCTGATGGCCATTGCCCAGCTGAGCGAAAAGCGCCACCTATGGCTCGCGGCGCTCAAGCGCCGGGCGGGCGCTCTGCGGCTGGCGCGGGGGGCGTAACTGCGGCCTTCGAAAACTCCGTGATCAGCCGCGCGCCGCGGCTGAAGGTGATGAAATCCCAGAACCAGGTGAAGGCGACGATGAATCGGTTCTTCAGGCCGATCAGGAAATAGATGTGCGCCACGCCCCAGAACAGCCAGCCGATGAAGCCCTTCAGCTTGAAGCCGTGCCAGTTCAGGATCGCGGCCCGGCGGCCGATGGTGGCGAGATCGCCCATATGACGGTAGCGGAACGGCTGCGTTGATGTTCCCGGCGATGCGCGCGGCGATGAGCTTGCCGGCATAACGGCCCATCTGCTTGGCCGCCGGCGCGATGCCCGGCACCGGATGGCCTTCTCCGTCCAGCACGGCCGCGGTGTCGCCGACCACGAAAATTTCCGGATGGCCGGGCAACGACAGATCCTTTTCGACCGTCACGCGGCCGGCGCGATCATGCGCCGCGTTGAGCCAGGTTGCGGCGGGCGAGGCCACCACGCCGGCGGCCCAGACGATGGTGCGGGCGTCGATGCGGCCCTCTTCCAGATCCACGCCGCCGGCATCGCATTTGGTCACGAGCGTCTGGCGTCATCACCTCGACGCCCATGCGCGTGAGCGCTTGTTTGGCATAATCGGAAAGGTCTTCCGGCATCGCCGGCAGAATGCGCGGCCCGGCCTCGATCAGAATGATGCGCGCGGTCGAGGGATCGATGCGGCGGAAATCCTTCACCAGCGTATGGCGCGCGATCTCCGCGATGGCGCCCGCCATCTCGACGCCGGTCGGCGCCGCCGCCGACGATCACGAAAGTCAGCAGCCGCCGCCGTTCCGCGGCATCGCTTCGCCACTTCCGCCTGCTCGAATGCGATCAGCAATTCGCGCGCGGATATGCAGCGCGTCCTCGATGCGCTTCAGCCCCGGCGCGACCGGCGCCCATTCGTCATGTCCGAAATAGGAATGGGTCGCCCCGGTAGCGACGATCAGATAATCGTAAGGTAAGCGCGCCGGACGCCGATCAGCACGCGGCTGGCCGGCGGTATCGACGCCGGTGACCTCGGCCATCAGCACCGTGACGTTGCGCTGCCGGCGCAGGATGTGGCGGATCGGCCAGGCCACCTCGGCGGGCGACAGCGCGGCGGTCGCGACCTGATACAGCAGCGGCTGGAAACAATGGTGGTTCTGCCGGTCGAGCACGGTGATATCGACCGGCGCGCGTCGCAGCGCCTTGGCCGCTTCCAGCCCGCCGAAGCCGGCGCCGACGATGATTACCTGCGGACGCTGCTTCGACATGGCGGTCTCCAGCGCGCATCATAAACGCGGCCGGGGGCGCTGTAAGCAGCACTTTGGTCGCGTTGCCAAGGGCTTCGACGCGCGCTTTGGCAATCCGCCTATTCCGACTCAGCCACCATCACGCTCTCACCCCGGTGCGTGGCAGACCGCCTCGATGTTGTGGCCGTCGAGGTCGAGCACGAAGGCCGCGTAATAATTTGGATGGTAATGCGGTCGCAGGCCGGGGGCGCCGTTATCCTTGCCGCCGGCTGCCAGCGCCGCCTTGTAAAAGGCATCCACCGCGGCGCGGTCCTTCGCCACGATCGCGACATGCAGCGGCTTTTCCAGCTTGCCTTCGCCGCCGATCCAGAAATCCGGCTTGCCACCGGCGCCGAAGCCGGCGGCGGGAAAGCCGCTTGGGTTCTTTTCCGCGGGCACTTCCATCACCAGCACATAACCGAGCGGCGCGAGCACCCGCGCGTAGAAGGCCTTCGCACGCGCATAGTCGGAAACGGCAAAACCGACATGGTCGATCATCGCGGCAGTCTAGATCACAGGCAGCTTGCCGTCTTCTGTGGGATCACGGTCAGTGTTGGGGAACGTCCCCGGGATTATTTCATCTCCACCGTCACCTTGCGGTTCTCGCCGAGATTCGGCTTCTCGCCGGTCACGCGTGCCTTGGCGAATTCGAAGGCGGCGACGGCGGAATTAGATGGGCCGTCCCACAGCTCGGCGCGCTCCGGCACCAGCCGCAGCACGCGCACATTCGGATCGCCCGGCCCGTCCGGCCACCACACATTGTCGGTCTTCTTCCAGATCGCCCTGGCGCGCGCGTGATCGTCCAGCACGGAAGCTAAGCCGGTGATCGAGAGCCAGGCCTTGTCCTTGTGATCGATGATGACGAAGCCGACGTCATGCGCGGTTGCGATCTCGTCGTCCTTGTGACCGCGCACATCGGTCACGAACCAGACGATGCCTTCGTCGCGGTCGGGCCGCGGCTCGAGCGGTCGCGCGCGCAGGCCGCCGCCAAAGCGCGTGGTCAGCATGCCGACCCCGGCCTGTTCGATGATGTCCCAGACGCGCGAGAGTGCTTCCTGCTCCGCCATGCGAAGCTAACCGCGCGGCGGGCGCGCGGTTCCTGATCGGCGGTGGCGTCAGCGCCGGCTCAGCCAGCGGTCGACGCTGAAGCGGCCGGGGCCGGTCACGAACAGCGCCAAAAGCCCGCCGATCATGCTGACGTTCTTCCAGAACTGGGTGGACTGCTGGCGCTGCTGCTCTTCCGGGAAAATCCAGTACCGGTGCGAGATCCAGGTCGCGGCGATGGTGAAGGCGATCAGCAGCAGGGCGCCGTAGCGCGCGCCGATCCCGAGCACCAGCATGATCCCGCCGATGAATTCCACGAAGGGCGCGATCAGGCCGAGCCATTCCGGCACCCCGCGCGGGACCAGCCTGGCGGCAAAGGTGACGGGGTCCATGACCTTGCCGAATCCGCTTTGCAGAAAGATCCAGCCGGCGATAACGCGCGCCACGAGCACCAGCTGATCCTGCCAGGCCACCGCGAAGCGGTCGGTGTAAGAGAGATAGCCATGCGATGAGCGGTTGTCGCCAAATCCAAGCATGACGCCTCCTCGACAGGGTCTGTTGTCACTACCCCTGCCGCTCGACCATCGCTTTCTTGATCTCGGCGATGGCCTTGGCGGGGTTGAGGTCCTTCGGACAGACTTTGGTGCAGTTCATGATCGTGTGGCAGCGGTAGAGCCGGAAGGGATCTTCCAGGTCGTCGAGCCGCTCTCCCGTGCGCTCATCGCGGCTGTCCTTGATCCAGCGCTGCGCCTGCAACAAAGCCGCGGGCCCCATAAAGCGGTCGCTGTTCCACCAATAGCTCGGGCAGGCGGTAGAGCAGCAGGCGCACAGGATGCACTCGTAGAGGCCGTCGAGTTTGGCGCGGTCCTCGTGACTTTGCCGCCATTCCTTCTCCGGCGTCGGCGTTACGGTCTGCAGCCACGGCTGGGTGGCCGCGTGCTGGGCATAGAAATTGGACAGATCGGGCACCAGGTCCTTCACCACCGGCATGTGCGGCAGCGGATAGACCTTGATGTCGCCCTTGATGTCGTCCATCGCCTTGGTGCAGGCAAGCGTGTTGGCGCCGTCGATATTCATCGAGCAGGAGCCGCAGATGCCTTCACGACAGGAGCGGCGGAAAGTTAGCGTCGGATCGATGGTGTTCTTGATCCAGATCAGCGCGTCGAGAACCATCGGGCCGCAATGGTCGCGATCGACCGTGTAGGTATCAAGGCGCGGATTGCCCTCGCCTTCCGGGTCCCAGCGATAAATCCGGTATTGCGTGACGTTCTTCGCATCAGCCGGCCGCGGCCAGGTTTTGCCTTCGGTGACCTTGGAGTTTTTCGGAAGCGTGAACTGGACCATGGGACCCTTTTACGTGGGCTGACGCAAATACTCAGGTGACAGCGTTCTATGCAAAGCGGCCAATGAAGCGGTCAATACACCCTTTCCTTGGGAGGGATGTAAGAGACGTCGTTAGTGAGCGTGTAAGTATGGACCGGCCGGTAATCAAGGGTGACTTTGCCGTCGGCGTCCAGCCAGGTCAGCGTGTGCTTCATCCAGTTGTTATCATCGCGCTTGGGATGATCCTCGCGCGCATGCGCGCCACGGCTTTCGGTGCGGTTGAGCGCGGCATCCATGGTGACCACCGCCTGGCCCATGAGGTTGTCGAGTTCCAGCGTTTCGATCAGGTCGGAGTTCCAGATCAGCGAGCGGTCGGTGACGCGCACGTCCGGCATCGCCGCATGCACGTCGTGAATGAGCTTGTGGCCCTCCTCCAGCACCGGCCCGGTGCGGAAGACTGCGCAATTATTCTGCATGACCCTTTGCATGCGCATCCGCAGCTGCGCGGTCGGCGTGCTGCCCGAGGCGTTGCGAAATTTATCCAACCGTCCAAGGGCGAGATCGGCGGAATCCTTTGGCAGCTCCGGCTGGCTTTCCTCCGGCTGCATCAGCTCGGCGCAGCGCAACGCGGCTGCGCGGCCGAACACCACCAGATCGATCAGCGAATTGGAGCCGAGCCGGTTCGCGCCATGCACCGACACGCAGGCCGCTTCGCCCAGCGCCATCAGGCCGGCCACCACGGCGTCGGCATCGCCGTTCTTCTTGGTCAGAACCTCGCCGTGATAATTCGTGGCGATGCCGCCCATGTTGTAATGCACGGTCGGAATCACCGGGATCGGCTCCTTGGTAACGTCGACGCCGGCGAAGATGCGCGCGGATTCGGAAATGCCCGGCAGCCGCTCGTGCAGGAGCTCCGGGTCGAGATGGTCAAGATGCAGGAAAATGTGATCCTTGTTCTTGCCGACGCCACGGCCCTCGCGGATCTCGATCGTCATCGCGCGCGAGACCACGTCGCGCGAGGCCAGGTCCTTGGCTGACGGCGCATAGCGCTCCATGAAGCGCTCGCCTTCGGAATTGGTCAGATAGGCGCCTTCGCCGCGCGAGCCCTCGGTAATCAGGCAGCCGGCGCCATAGATGCCGGTGGGATGGAACTGCACGAATTCCATATCCTGCAGCGGCAGGCCGGCGCGCAGCACCATGGCATTGCCGTCGCCGGTGCAGATATGCGCCGAGGTGCAGGAGAAATAGGCACGGCCGTAGCCGCCGGTCGCCAGGATGGTCATGTTGGCGCGGAAGCGGTGGATCGAGCCGTCTTCCATGTTCAGCGCCACCACGCCGCGGCAGCGCCCGGCATCATCCATGATCAGGTCGATGGCGAAATATTCGATATAGAACTGCGCGGAATGGCGCAGCGACTGGCCATACATCGTGTGCAGCATGGCATGGCCGGTCCGGTCGGCGGCGGCGCAGGTGCGTTGCGCCGTGCCTTTGCCGAAATGCGTGGTCATGCCGCCGAAAGGGCGCTGATAGATGCGGCCGTCGTCCTGCCGCCGCGAGAAGGGCAGGCCCCAGTGCTCCAGCTCATAAACCGCGGCCGGCGCATGGCGGCACATATATTCGATCGCGTCCTGATCGCCCAGCCAATCCGACCCCTTAACGGTGTCATACATGTGCCAGCGCCAGTCGTCCTCGCCCATATTGCCGAGCGCTGCGGCGATACCGCCCTGCGCCGCGACGGTATGCGAGCGGGTCGGAAAAACCTTGGTGATGCAGGCGGTGCGCAGGCCGGCCTCGGCGCAGCCCACGACCGCGCGCAAGCCGGCGCCGCCGGCGCCTACCACCAGCACGTCAAAGCTATGGTCCTCGATCGGATAAGCGCGGCCATTCACCGCCGGGCTGCCCGTCGACGATCCGTTACCCGCCATGCTTCACACTCCGAATGACAATTTGAGAATGGCGTAGACCGACGCGAGCGCCACCGCCGTGCAGAAGAAAGTATTGGCCATCAGGCACGACAGTTTGGCTAGGTCGTCATGCACGTAATCTTCGATGATCATCTGCATGCCGAGCCACATGTGATAGATGGTGTTGACGATGAAAAGCAGCAGCAGGATCGCGACCAGCGGCGAGCCGAGGATCTGAACCACCGCGGCGTGATTGCGCCCGAGCACGCTCGCCACGATCACAAAGAAGGCGATGGTCAGCGGAATGGCGGCGACCGAGGTGACTCGCTCCTGCCAGAAATGCTTGGTGCCCGAACGTGCCGAGCCCAGCCCGCGGACGCGGCCCATCGCCGTGCGGATGTGGAATGCATCGGGCTTCATCGCGGCCCCACCACCAGAAGACCGACCGCCCAGAGCAGGATGGTCAGGAAGATAGAGCCGATGATGGTCGCGCGCGTCAGCCATTCGCGCTCCTGCGCGCCGAAGCCGTGGCCGGTGTCCCAGATCAGATGGCGTATGCCGCCAAGCATGTGGTGGATCAATGCCCAGGTATAGCCGAACAGCACCAGGCGGCCGATGATCGAGCCGAAGAAGCCTTCGACGACGGCATAGGCGTTCGGCCCCGAGGAAGCGGCGATCAGCCACCAGGCAATCAGCAGCGCGCCGAGATAAAGGCCCATCCCGGTGATGCGATGCACAATGGACATCGTCATCGTCAGCGTCGGGCGGTAGATTTGAAGATGCGGCGACAGCGGCCTCGGGCGGGGGATCGGGCTCCCGGTCATCGATTAGAACCTCGTTTGCGTCCCCATCCATAAGCAGGCCGGTGGCCGCGCGCAATGCCATTTCCGCATGGCTGTAAAGGCGATGAGGCTTGTATTCTGTATGCCTGCAGGCGGTTAGCGCCAGCCGGTCCTTTCACACCGGACTTCAGCAAATTTCGATGATCGGCTCGCGGGCCGGCGACGTAACCGCGGGCTGCTCGGTCACGAATAATTTGAAAGGAGCGAATTCCGGCTTCCGGGTGGCAAATGCACCGCAAGAACATGCTCGCCGCTATTAATGCGACCGCTTTCATCCCCTACTCGGGCGGCGCCGTAGAGAGTATGCTGGCCTCCCACGCAAGGACACGTTCCAGGCGCCGCATGGCCACCGTTGAGCAGAAGCCGACAGCCGACGATGCGCGCCGATCCGCCTTGATGGCGGCTGCTCAGACCGGTGACAAAACGGCCTATCAGACGCTGCTGCGGGATTGCGTGCCGTTGATTAGGGCCATCGCCAGGCGGCAGGGCGTCAGCGCCGATCAGGTCGACGACGTCGTGCAGGAGGTGCTGCTCACCATCCATCGCGCGCGCCAGACCTACGACCCGAAGCGTTCCTTCACCGCCTGGTTGCGGGTGATCGCCGAGCGGCGCGCGATCGATCTCTTGCGTCAAAGCGGCCGCCGCGGCGCGCGTGAATTGCATGCGCCGATCGCCTTCGAGAATTATCCCGACGAGACGGCTGATCCTACCGGGGCGCTGCAGCACGCGGATAACACCGGCCGTGTCAGTCGCGCGCTTGCGTCACTACCGCCGCGGCAGCGCGAGGCGGTGCAATCTTTGGTACTGAATGAACAATCACTGGCCGAAGCTTCCGCCTTGACTCAACGGAGCAAGGGTTCCCTGAAGGTAAACCTGCATCGCGCCCTGAAAGCCCTGCGTGGAAGCGTGGAGCGCGAAGGATAAGGCATGAGCAACGCGACACCACAAAACGCTGCGCATGACCGGCTGATCGAGGACCTGGCGTCCGATTTGGGCCCGGTGCAGCCGCTGCCGTCGCCCGTCAGACGCGCCGTGATATGGCTCGGCTTCGTCATCGTTGCCGGTCTGTTGCTGAGTCTGATCGCCGACCTGCCTGCTTTCGTGCAACGCTTCATGGCGTCGCCCGATATGTGGATGGCGATGCTTGGTTCCGCGCTCACTGCGCTGCTGGCTGCCATCGCCGCCTTCCAGCTCAGCTTGCCGGATAGCTCGCGTGCCTGGGCCTGGCTACCGATGCCAGCCCTGTTGTTATGGATCACCGCCAGCGGGCTCGGCTGTCTGCGGAATATCGTGCTGCCGGGCACCTATGTCCCGCCGCTTGGCGAAACCATGGAATGCCTTGCGATCATCGTTGCGCTGTCGGTGCCATTTTCGCTGCTGATGTTCGCCATGCTGCGCGAGGCCTTTTCGCTGCTTCCCGGCCTGACGGTGGCCATCGCTGGGCTGGCGGTGGCGGCGGCCTCGGCCACCTTGCTCAACCTGTTCCATCCCTTCGACGCCGCAGTCGTCGACCTGTTGGTGCATGCGTTCGCCGTGGCGTTGGTGGTTGTGGTGAGCCGGGTCTATGGCGCCCGCCTGTGGGCCTTTCCGAATTTTTCCAAAGCCGCGTAACCCGGCTCCGCTCCGGCGCGAATGCGGTTCGATGGGAGACTGCAACACCCATTGTCCCTTTGGAGGAATCGCTATGACTAAATCCCTCATGCTCCCGCTCACCATGGCCATGTGCATCGCGCTCGCGCCGGCGGCCGTTGCCCAGACCATGGCTCCGCCGCAAGGCTCCAGCATGTCGAAGCCAGATACGATGTCGAAGCCGGACACGATGGGCAAAACCGACGGTATGAAGAAGGACGAGAAGACCGACGGGATGATGAAGAAAGAGGAAAAGACCGACGCCATGAAGAAGGACGGCATGGCGAAGTAGCGAGATGACCGCATGTCGGGCCCGCGCAGACTTATAAACCTGGCGCATGATCTTATCGGCGAACCGTCCACTTCGCCGGATCATGCGCCGGGCGGCCCGGCATTTCGCCTAAGCATCTATTGCGACGCCCGTTCGTATATCTGGTAAAATCGCCGCTCTAAGGACAGGTCGATGGCATCGGTAGACATCAGCAGCACCCATTCGGCATCGCGCGAAAGCGTGATCCATCCGCGCTGGGTGCGGATCACGCACTGGATCAACGCTGTCGCCGTCATCGTGATGATCGGGTCGGGCTGGCAAATCTACAACGCCTCCCCGCTGTTTCCCTTCACCTTCCCGCGCAGCATCACTATTGGCGGCTGGCTGGCCGGCGCGCTCTTGTGGCATTTCGCGGCGATGTGGGTGCTGGTGATAAACGGCATCGTATATGTCACGCTCGGCATCGTCAGTGGACGCTTTCGCCGTAAGCTTTTGCCGATCCGCCCGTCCGAAGTCGTTGCCGCCGTGAAGGCCGCGCTCAGCGGCCAGCTCGCGCATGACGACCTCTCGGTCTACAACGCGGCGCAGCGGCTGCTTTATCTCGGTGTCATCCTGGCCGGCGTGATTGTTGTGATGTCAGGACTGGCAATCTGGAAACCGATCCAGCTGCAGGAATTGACCGCTTTGTTCGGCGGCTATGACGCAGCGCGCTACGTGCATTTCCTTGCTATGGTCGCGATTGTCGGCTTCCTGCTTATCCATGTGGCGATGGCGCTACTGGTTCCGAAAAGCCTGCGCGCCATGATCCGGGGGCATTAGGAGAATCCAATGGCCCGCATCCACAAACTAATCCCTGGTGTCGACAAGCAACTCCTCATCAAGGACGCTGCCAAGCTGTTGCCCGATCCGACCCGGCGGCTGTTCCTGCGCGGCGCCGGCAGCCTCGGCGCGCTTACTTTCCTCACCGGCTGCGACATTCTCGACGGCGACAGCGCCGAGCGCGTGCTGCGCAAGATTTCACGATTTAATGACGGCGCGCAGGCGCTGCTGTTCAATCCCAACAGGCTGGCGCCGACTTATCCGGACAGCATGATCACCCGGCCTTTCCCGTTCAATGCCTATTACAGCCTCGACGAAGCGCCCGAAGTCGACGGCGCTTCTTACAAATTGATCGTCGGCGGTCTCGTCGAGAACAAGAAATCCTGGACGCTGGAGGAGCTGTATGCGTTGCCGCAGGAAAAGCAGGTCACGCGCCATATCTGTGTCGAAGGCTGGAGCGCGATTGGCAGCTGGACCGGCGTGCGCCTGAGCGAATTCCTCAAGCGGGTCGGCGCCGACACCCGCGCGAAATACGTCTGGTTCCGCTGCGCCGAAGGCTATTCCACCACCATCGACATGCCGACCGCGCTGCACCCGCAAACGCAGATGACGTTCAAGTTCGACAATGAGATTTTGCCGCGCGCCTACGGCTTCCCGATGAAGATCCGCATGCCGACCAAGCTCGGCTTCAAGAATCCGAAATACGTAATGGAAATGGCCGTCACCAACGACGATCTCGGCGGCTATTGGGAAGACCAGGGCTACAACTGGTTCAGTGGGCTGTAAGCCTTGTTTAGTTCGAGATCGCGCTGGCCGCGATGTTGACCATGATCGCCAGCAAGGTCACGTTGAACAGGAAAGCCACAATGGCATGCGCCGTCACCGTGCGGCGGATACGGCGCGAGGTCACCTGCACGTCGGAGACCTGGAAGGTCATGCCGACGACGAAAGAGAAATAGACAAAGTCCCAGTAGTCCGGCTTGTCGCCGCCGGGGAATTTCAGCCCGCCCTGCGGGCTCTCGGAATAGAATTCGTGCGCGTAATGCAGCCCGAAGATCGAATGCACGAAGCCCCATGACAGGAAGATGGTGCCGATGGCGAGGGCGAGTTGCGCCGGATCGCTCTTGCCTTCGCCGCCTCCCAACAGAACCACGATGGCGGCGAGGCTGACGAGCGTGGCGGTGACGGTGAGCGCGAGGATCGCCACGCGCCCTTCGTCCTCCTTCGCCGCATGCCCGCGGATGTGGTTCGCCTCCGAGCGAGCGACAGTCCAATAGACGATCCCGAGATAGAGCGCGAGACCGGTATCCCAGCCGAGGAGCGCGCGGGTGATGCCGCGCCATTCCTGCGGCAGCAACAGCGCCAACGCCGCGCCCAATACAACGGAAAAAATCAACTTCGGGCGCGCGTGCAGGATGCGGAAAATCTTCGGCAGGCGGCGTTGCATTGGCTGCTTGCTTGCGGCCATGAGGATTCTCGCTTTATGCGCGCCGTTCGGCGACAAAACGCGCCGCTGCCCGCAACATCGCGGCCTCTTCACCAAATTTGCTGAGTGCGGCCTCTGCTTCGGCCACCCGCGCCGCCAGCCGGGCGCGCGCGCCGTCGACGCCGAGGATGGCAATGAAGGTGGCCTTGCCGGCGGCCGCGTCTTTGTTAGTTTCCTTGCCCATAGTTTCTGGATCGCCTTCGAGATCGAGCAGGTCGTCGGCGATCTGGAAAGCCTGGCCGAGCGCGAAGCCGTAGGCATCCAGCGCCCCGCGCGCCGCCTGCGGTGCCTTGCCAAGGATGGCGCCCATGCCGCACGCGGCGCGGATCAACGCGCCGGTCTTCATCGCTTCCAGCGTCATCACCGCGTTTTCCGTGATCGCGCCCGGCTGCACTTTTTCAAACCGGCCTTCGGCGGCGAGATCGAGCAATTGTCCGCCCGCCATGCCGCCGACACCGGCGGCGCGCGCCAGTTCCGCCACCAGGGCCACCCGCACGCCGGCGTCCGGATGAGTTTGTTCGCGGGCCAGTAGATCGAAGGCAAAGGTGAGCAGCGCATCGCCCGCGAGAATTGCGGTGGCCTCGTCGAAGGCCTTATGCGCTGTCGGTCTTCCGCGCCGAAGCGCATCATTGTCCATCGCCGGCAAATCGTCGTGGATCAGCGAATAGGCGTGCACGCATTCCAGCGCTGCCGCCGTCATCGCAGCGTGTTCCGGTTTCACGTCAAACAGCCGCGCCGTCTCGATCACAAAGAATGGCCGGATGCGTTTGCCTCCTGAAAGGACCCCGTAGCGCATCGCTTCCAGCAGCCGTGGAGGCCGTGCGATTTCGCCGTTTTCCACTTCGCCGCCCAAAAGCTTCTGCAGCAGGTCTTCAATCTCATGCGCAACGCTGGCAAGACGAGCCTGGAAGGCACGCTTGTGGCTGGGTTTCGCTGGGGCGGAAGCGGGCATCGACCGTATTTCCAAAGAGGCTGCTTTTGGCATCATGGCGCCGCCGGCTGCATCTGTTAGCGCAAAATCGGATAGTTTTGAAACATGGGACTGGGAAAATCGCTAGCAAGCTCGCGCCTGCTGCGCGCGGCGATTCTCGTCGCAGGCGTATTCATCCTGCTGCCCTATGCGCTTGTGCCGCTCTACCGCTTCGTTAATCCAGTCTCCACGCTCATGGTTTGGCGCTGGGTGAGCGGGCAGCGGGTGGATCGGACGTTCGTGCCGCTGGCGCAGATCGGGCCCACCCTGCCGCTCACCGTAATCCTGGCCGAGGATGGGCGCTATTGCAGTCACCACGGCGTCGATTTTCAGGAACTGCGCGGCATCGTCGAGGAGGCGGAGGACCTCGACCAGCTGCGCGGGGGCTCGACCATCACGCAACAAGCGGTCAAGAACCTGTTCCTCTGGCCGGGTCGAAGCGTTGCGCGAAAAATCCTGGAATTCCCGCTGGCAATGTGGGCGGATCTAGTGCTGCCCAAGCGCCGGATCATGGAGATCTATCTCAATATCGCCGAATGGGGACCCGACGGGCAATTCGGAGCCGAGGCGGGCTCCCGCTTTGCATTCGGCAAGTCGGCGCGACAGCTTAGTCCCGGCGAAGCCGCCCTGCTGGCGGCGATCCTGCCCAATCCGAAGGTCCGCAGCGCCCGCCAGCCGCGCCGCGATGTGCAGCGCCTGGCTGGCATTTACCGGGCGCGCGCTGGGCGCTCGGCCTGGGCGGCCGACTGCATCCGGCCCCGGAAAACGCCCTAGTGCCGCCGATGTTCGTGTCAGGAAATGCCGTGATGGATCACAAACTCCGGAGGCCGGGGCACTAGTTTTCGCACCTGCCTTCCTCTATAAGCCCCCACATCTGACCCACCAGAAGGACCTTTCCGCGCTCTGCGCCGGCGTCCGTTTGAGGAGATTGAGCAGTGGCTGTTCCAAAAAGAAAAACCTCGCCCTCCCGCCGCGGGATGCGCCGTTCCGCCGATGCGCTGAAGAAGCCGGCCTACGTCGAGGACAAGGATTCCGGCGAGCTGCGCCGGCCGCACCACATCGACCTGAAGACCGGCAAATATAAGGGCCGGCAGATTTTGAAGCCAAAGAAGGCCGAGGCCTGATCCGGCTTTTGCACGGCTACCGTCAGCGCGAGGAAAAGACGTCCATGTTTCTCATTGGCTTTCCCCTCCTGCTGATCCCCTTCGTGCTCTACAACATCTTCGCCTTCATCTTCGGCGTGACCGGCTGGACGCAGCCTCTCACCTCCGTGCATATGAGATCAGGCGGTGAATGGGGTGTCTCGCCTAGCGACCTGCTGATCGCATTTTCGATCCTGCTGCTTTTTGTGGAAATCATAAAATCGACGCGGATTGGGAGTCGCGGCATCGTCGATCACATGCTGTCGATGCTGCTGTTCATCGCCATGATCGTTGAGTTTCTGCTGGTGGAGCGGGCGGCGACATCCACCTTTTTTCTGCTGATGGTCACGGCCTTTGTCGATGTACTCGGCGGCTTCAGCGTCAGCGTCCGCACGGCGCAGCGGGATATTGGCATTGAGAGCGCGGACCGCATCATCTCCTGACGCCGCTTCAACTTTCCTGAAATAGGTCTATCGCCGTGCTGCTGCGGGCGCATATGCCGGCGCCGCGTCGCGTCGAGCTTAGGCGGGCGTTAGCGGCGGCCGGTCGTGTCCTGATCTTGACCTATTCTTTGCCCTTGTCGCCGAGGCGATCGAGCCGCTTTTGCATCTCGTCCAGCTGACGCTTGAGATCATCGATGTCGCTGCCGCCACGCGACGGGGGCTTGTCCCCGCCCTCGGAGTTTTCTGTGCGGGCGAAAGGCGCGAACATTGTGAAGGCCCGCTGGAACATCTCCATGTTCCGCCGCACCTGGTCTTCCAGCGTGCCAAAGCCGCTGGCGCCGAAGGCCTGCGCCACCTGCTCGCGCATCTTCTCTTGCTCGCGGGTGAGCGAGCTCATGGAGATTTCGAGAAAGCGCGGTACCAGCGTCTGCATGCTGTCGCCGTAGAAGCGGATCAGCTGCCGCAGGAATGCGATTGGCAGCAGACTCTGCCCTTCCTTGTTCTCCTGCTCAAAGATAATTTGCGCCAGCACGGAACGGGTGATGTCCTCGCCGGTTTTGGCGTCATAGACCACAAAATCCTCGCCTTTTTTGACCATCACGGCGAGGTCCTCGAGCGTGACATAGGTACTGGTGCCGGTGTTGTAGAGTCGGCGGTTGGCGTATTTCTTGATGGTGATCGGTACTTCGGACTTTGCCATACGTCGGTTCCGGCCTAGCTAGACAGGCAGGATAACCTCTTTCCTTCGGACCGGGCCACCGTTTTGTCACGATAGGGTTGGATCAGTCTGCCAAGGTGCTACAGGACCCGGGAAGGGCACTGCTTTTGCATGGCCTATCCCGATAACAGGAGTTTCAGATGAAAGACGACATCGTCATCGTCAGTGCCGCCCGCACGGCAGTAGGTGCGTTTAATGGAGCCCTTTCCAGCTTGCCGGCGCACGAACTCGGCAAAGTTGCCATCAGGGCGGCGCTCGAGCGCGCCGGGATCGAGCCAGACCAGGTGTCTGAGGTGATCATGGGCCAGATACTCACCGCGGGCCAAGGGCAGAATCCCGCGCGGCAGGCATCGGTGGCGGCCGGCATCCCGGTGCAGAGTCCGGCCTGGGGGGTAAATCAGCTTTGCGGCTCCGGCCTGCGCGCGGTAGCGCTGGGTTATCAGGCCATCCTCAACGGCGATTCCGAGATCGTGGTCGCGGGCGGCCAAGAGTTGATGAGCATGGCCCCGCATTGCGCCTATCTGCGCAACGGGGTGAAGATGGGCAACTTCGACATGGTCGATACCATGATCAAGGACGGGCTGTGGGATGCCTTCAACGGCTATCACATGGGAACGACCGCGGAGAACGTCGCCAAGCAGTGGCAGATCACGCGCCAGCAGCAGGATGAGTTTGCGGTCAAGTCGCAGAACAAGGCGGAGACCGCGCAGAAGGCCGGTCGCTTCAAGGACGAGATCGTTCCGGTCACGGTGAAGACCCGCAAGGGCGACGTGGTGGTCGATAGCGACGAATATCCGCGCCACGGCTCGACGCTCGACGGCATGACGAAGCTGCGGCCGGCCTTTGACAAGGAAGGCACCGTGACCGCCGGCAATGCCTCCGGCATCAATGATGGAGCTGCCGTGGTGGTGCTGATGAAAGCCAGCCAGGCGGAGAAGGAAGGCCGCAAGCCGCTCGCCCGCATCGTCTCCTGGGCGCATGCCGGCGTCGATCCTTCCATCATGGGCACCGGGCCGATCCCCGCCTCGCGCGCCGCGCTTAAAAAGGCCGGCTGGAAGATCGAAGACCTGGATTTGATCGAAGCGAATGAGGCCTTTGCCGCGCAGGCTTGCGCCGTGAACAAGGATCTCGGCTGGGATACCGAGAAGGTCAATGTCAACGGCGGCGCCATCGCGCTGGGCCATCCGGTTGGCGCCTCGGGCTCGCGCGTGCTCACAACGTTGCTCTTCGAGATGCAGAAGCGGAACGCGAAGAAGGGTCTCGCCACGCTCTGCATCGGCGGTGGCATGGGCATCGCGATGTGCGTGGAAAGGTGATGCGTCTTTCCTCTCCCCACTTTCGGGGAGAGGGAGACCAAGTGCGGAGGCAATAGGTCATGGCACGCGTTGCGGTGGTTACCGGCGGCACGCGCGGGATTGGGGCGGCGATAGCGAAGGCGTTGAAGGAGGCGGGCTACAAAGTGGCGGCGATTTACGCCGGCAACGACGAGGCCGCCAACAAATTCAAGGCCGAAACCGGCATCCCGGTGTACAAATGGGACGTCTCCTCTCACGAGGCTTGCGCGGCCGGCCTGAAGAAAATCGAAGCTGACCTCGGCCCCGTGGAGGTACTGGTCAACAACGCCGGCATCACCCGCGACGGCATGTTCCACAAGATGGACGTCGAGCAGTGGCGCTCGGTGATCGACACCAATTTGAACTCCCTGTTCAACATGTGCCGTCCGGTGATCGAGGGTATGCGCGAGCGCAAGTTCGGCCGCATCATCTGCATCTCCTCGATCAACGGCCAGAAAGGCCAGATGGGGCAGTCGAATTATTCCGCAGCCAAGGCGGGGGAGTTGGGCTTCACCAAGGCCCTGGCGCAGGAGAATGCGCGCGTCGGCATCACGGTGAACGCGATCTGCCCCGGCTATATCGGCACCGAGATGGTGCAGGCCATGCCGCAGGAGGTGTTGGAGAAGCGCATCATCCCGCAAATCCCAACGGGGCGGCTCGGCACGCCGGATGAGATCGCGCGCTGCGTAGTCTTTCTCGCCGCCGAACAGTCCGGCTTTATTACCGGTTCCACGCTGACCGCCAATGGCGGGCAGTACATGGTGTGATGGGGAACGCAGTCTGAGCGTCGAATTCCTCATCACCTCCTTCATTGCCGTCGTTTCGCCGGGGACGGGAGGCTAACGACCCGCGCAAAGCCGCTAGAACTTGTTCTTCCGCGCCCGCACTTCGGCAAACACCTCCGCCGGCGGCTTGCCGCTCATTCCCACTGCAGCCGCCACCTCAGGCACATCGGCGCGCAGGAACACATTGGCCTCGCGTTCCTCCGCCAGGGTCGTGGGGAGCGTCGGCCTTTTCCCGGCCACCAGCTTGTCCACCTCGCGCTGCGCGCGCAAGCAGCGCCTTATTCTCCGGCTCGATCGTCAGCGCGAATCGGATATTGGCCTTTGTGTATTCGTGCCCGCAGAAAATCCGCGTCTCGCCCGGCAGGTCGCGCAGCTTGGCGAGCGAGCGCCACATCATCTCCGGATTGCCTTCGATCACCCGGCCGCAGCCGATCGAGAAAAGCGTATCGCCGACGAATGCGAGCTTGTCGGCATCAAACCAATAGGCGATATGTCCCAGCGTATGTCCGGGCGTCTCCAGCACACGCGCCGTGAGATTTCCCACCTTGACCGTTTCGCCTTCGCCGACCGTCTCATCCACCTGCGGGATTTTCGCGGCTTCGCCGCGCGGAGCAACCACCCGGCAACCATATTGTTGCTTGAGCGCGGCGATCCCGCCGGTGTGATCGCTATGATGATGGGTGACAAGAATATCGGTGAGTTTCCAGCCGTTGCCCTTCAGCGCCGCTTCCACCGGGGCCGCTTCGGGGGCGTCGATCGCGGCGGTCGCTCCGCTCGATGGATCATGCACAAGGACGCCGTAGTTATCTTGCAGGCAAAGAAATAGACGGACTTGGGCAGGGACTTGGGCTGCCATGGCGGTTCAATCCTTTCACTGGTTCCATGATAATATAGCGCCATGTCTATAGACGTCGTCGACCTTCGAAGCTTCTATGCTCATCAACTTGGCGTGGTTGCCCGCCGCTTTATCGGCCGTAGCATTCGCGGGCGCTGGACCGATGCGCGCGCCTTGCGTGTGCTTGGCGTCGGCTATCCGACACCCTATCTCGGGCTGTTTCGCGAGGAGGCGGAACGCTGTCTCGCCTTCATGCCCGGCGCTCAGGGCGTGGTGAAATGGCCCTCGGCACGGCCCGCGCTGACGGCGCTCGTGGACGAAAGCGAGATGCCGCTGCCCGATGGTGCCGTCGATCTCGTGTTGCTGGTGCATTCGCTTGAGATGTCGCGGGACCCGACGCAGCTGCTGCGCGAGGTCTGGCGCGTGTTGTCGGCGGGCGGCAAATTATTGGCGGTAGTGCCGAACCGGCGCGGGGTTTGGGCGCGCATGGACACCACGCCTTTCGGCCACGGCCGGCCGTATTCGCGGTCGCAGATCATCCATCTGCTGCGTGAAACCTGGTTCACTCCAGTCGGCTGGGACGAAGCGCTCTACGTGCCGCCGATCGGACGCAAATGGTTTTTGCGCTCGGCGCCCGCATGGGAACGCGTCGGTTCGACAATCTCTGCGCCCTTTGCCGGCGTGCATATCGTGGAGGCGACCAAGCAGGTCTATCGGGCGCTTCCCGCAGGCAAAGAAAAGCGCCGGCTGGTGCCGGCGCTGGAACCTGCGCTCGCGCCCGCGCCGGGCGGAGCCGCGGGTGCGATTTGATCGCGCGGCGCTAGCTTGAGCGAACAATCATTCGTTGGTGGGGCGCGGCGTTGGCTGGTTGCCCTCGTTGCCCCCCTGCGGGCCCGTTAAGTCGCTGCGTGGGCCGCGATGGCGCCGGCGCCGGCGGTGCAGCGGATAACGGTCGGCCTGGCCCTCGTGACCGTTGCTGCCGGCCTGCGCCTGCGGGGCACCACCGGTGATGAAAGGCGGCAAGCCGCCGACATCGCCTTGGCCGTCGCCGCCGCCCTGCTGCTGCGGCCGCGGCTGCTCGCGCGGCGGATAGGGCTGCTGTTGTTCGCGATTATAATTTGGCTGCTGCTCGCGATTATAATGCTGTTGCTCGCGCGGCTGGAATTGATTGTCGCGCGGCGGGTAGGAAGTCTGCTCGCGATTGCCATAGCCCGGCTCGCCCTGAGTCTGAAAATCATCGTCATCGCCGTCGAAGCTTTCCTCACGCGGCTCGCCTTCCGGGCGCTGGAATGGCTGCTGCTGGCTTTGGCGGAACTGTTCCTGCGCCGCGGCGATCATGCGGAAATAATGCTCAGCGTGCTGGTAATAATTCTCGGCCGCCACGGGGTCCCCGGAAGCCTGGGAATCACGCGCCAGCTGGATATATTTCTCCGCAACATGCGAGGCCGTCCCGCGGATTTTCACGTCCGGCCCGTTCAATTCGTAAACCCGCGTGAGCGGGTTCGAGCTCTTGCCGCGATTATTGTTATTGCGTCCACGCATGCGTTTGTTCTGACCGTTTCTCATGATCTGCCTTTTTCGCCACTCCGATTTCGGACGCTCTCGCCCTGAAGACCAACTTTGAGCCCCTTGGAGACTCGAAAGCACACACTTCCCCACCGGCCTTGCTCAAGGAGCGTCGACCGAAAACTTCCTACACCTGTGCAATCCGTCTTTGCGATAGCCGCAACAACCCCTGCGCCGCGATCTTCAGCGGCAATGGCAACCCCTCATCCGCGCGTCATTGATCGACGTCATGCCGATGCGCGCCTAACCGATGAAGCGTCTGACCCGAATGCGTTGCCGTATTTACCGGCTATCTTCGTTCGCCTTTCGCACCGCTCGCCTCAGAAGCCTCGCTTCGGGCATTAACGCGTTGCGACCGTCTCGGGTCGATGTCGTGGAAAGAAGCTAGTCGCTCTGAGGGAATAATCCAAGTGCTATTTTTCACTTTCGGACTGCCACCCCCGCATGGCCGAACGGCCCAGAAGAGCCCGAGAATGGCCACCTAAATCCGGCTTCGGCGCATCCGCCACGATTCCGCCCTTACCCATCAGGTCCGCCACAAGGGACGCCTGCCCGGCACCCAGCTCAACCACCAGAATACCCTCTGGGGCGAGCAGCCGGCCGGCATGCGCCACCACAGTACGGTAAGCATCAAAGCCGGATATGCCGCCGTCGAGCGCCAGTCGCGGATCGTAGTTGCGTACTTCCGGCTCCAGCCCCGCCATATCGCCGCTCGCGATATAGGGCGGATTGGAAACAATAAGATCGAACGGCCCGCGCAACGCCGAGCCATAATCGCAAGCGGCAAAATACGCGCGCGATCGGGCACCAAGACGACTGGCATTGTCGCGTGCGACTGCAAGCGCGGAGACACTCATGTCGGTGCCAATACCCACGGCATTTGGGAACTCAGACAACAACGCCAGCAACAGCGCGCCAGTGCCGGTGCCGAAATCCGCGATGCGAAGCGGAAGCGAGCGGTCAGGCATTGCCGCGAGCGCCGCCTCCACCAGAGTTTCAGTTTCCGGCCGGGGCACCAAGGTTGCGGGCGTGACCTTAAATTCCAGCCCCCAGAATTCCTTGCGGCCTACGATGCGCGCCACCGGCTCACGCGCCAAGCCGGCGGGTGGCGAGGTCGCTGATGGCGGAAACTTCGGGCGGGCTCAGCTGGCGTTCACCGTTGGAGGCGAGCGCGCTGTGATCAAGGCCAAGCGCATGGCCCACCAGCAGGCGCGCGTCGAGAGCGGAAGAATCCAGGCGGCCATCGCTGAATGCCTGCGCCACCACGCGCCGCGCCGCGGCGATCGACATGCCCGGCACAAGCCCGGGAAGCATTGTCACGATGCCTTGTCCTGCGCCGCCAGCAATTCTGCCTGATGCTCGGTGGTCAGCGCCTGAATGATTTCATCCAGCGCCTCGCCTTCCATGATCTGCGGCAATTTGTAGAGCGTGAGATTGATGCGGTGATCGCTGACCCGGCCTTGCGGAAAATTGTAGGTGCGGATCCGCTCGGAACGGTCACCCGAGCCGATCTGGCCCTTGCGTTCGGCAGCGCGCGCCGAATCGAGCTTGGTGCGTTCCAGGTCGTAAAGCTTGGCCCGCAACATCGCCATCGCCGTTGCCTTGTTCTTGTGCTGCGACCGCTCGGCCTGCACGTAAATGACGACGCCGCTCGGAACATGCGTCACCCGAATCGCGGATTCGGTCTTGTTAACGTGTTGGCCGCCGGCGCCGCTTGACCGCATGGTGTCGATCTTCAGGTCGGCATCGTTGATCTTGACGTCGACTTCCTCTGCTTCCGGCAACACTGCAACGGTGGCAGCTGAGGTATGGATGCGCCCTTGCGTCTCGGTGTTGGGCACGCGTTGCACGCGGTGCACGCCTGATTCGAACTTCAGTTTGGCGAAGGGGCCACGCCCGCTGATTTCCGCGATGATTTCCTTGTAACCGCCGGCGGTGCCGTCGCTTGCCGAAACCACCTCCACCTTCCAGCCATGCTTGGCGGCGTAGCGCTCATACATGCGGAACAGATCGCCGGCGAACAGCGAAGCCTCATCGCCGCCGGTGCCGGCGCGGATTTCCAGAATGACGTTCCGCTCATCCATGGCATCTTTCGGGACGAGCGCAAGGCGCACTTGTTGCGCAAGCTGGTCGCGACGTTCCTGCAATGCGCCTTTCTCGCTTTCCGCCAAGGCCCGCATCTCGGGGTCGGTCGCGGGATCGTCCACAAGCGCATCAATTTCAGCAAGTTCCCGGCTGGCGGCGCGATAGGCATTGATGGATTCGACGACAGGCCCGAGCTCGGAAAATTCGCGCGACAGCTTCACAAAGGTATCGGAATTGTGCTGGCTCGCGAGTGCGGCCTGCACTTCCGCATAGCGCGTCAATAAGGCGTCGAGTTTCTGTTCAGGGAGCATGCTTTTATCTCAATAAGGAATAGGGGCCTGCGCGAGCGACATACGGTGCGTCGCTACAACTGCAAGCCTTCCGATTCGGCGAAAGCCTGCAGCCGCTCGCGGATCGGCACGCTGCCGGCCGGGCTGTCGATTAGCGGATCGAGCAATTTCGTGACCTTGCGGCCGTCGAGCTCAAGCAACAGGGCTTTCACCGGACCGAGTGCCGAGGGCGTCACCGAGAGGGAGCGGTAGCCGAGGCCGACCAGCGCCATGGCTCCGATCGGTTGCGACGCCAGTTCGCCGCACAGCGTCACCGGCTTGTTATGCTTGCGTCCGGCCTGCGCGATGGCGCGCAATGCCCGCAACACCGGAGCCGACAACGGATCGAAGCGGTGCGATACGCGCGCATTGCCGCGATCTGCCGCATAGAGGAATTGCAAGAGGTCGTTGGAGCCGACCGAGAGGAAATCCGCACGTTCCAGCAATTCGTCGAGCTGGAAAAGAAGCGAAGGGACTTCCAGCATGGTCCCGACTTCCACCAGCTCGGGCAACGCATGTCCGTGCTTGCGCAAATGCGTCAGCTCGTATTCGACCAGCCGCTTGGCCTCATCGAATTCGCCCACCGTTGCGACCATCGGAAACATCACCTTCAACGCGCGCCCGCCGCCGGCCTTCAGCAGCGCGCGGATCTGTATGCGCAGGAGTCCCGGCCGGTCGAGCCCCAGCCGGATCGCGCGCCAGCCAAGTGCCGGGTTTTCCTCCTCGAAGGAGCGCATATAGGGCAGCACCTTGTCGCCGCCGATGTCCAGGGTGCGGAAAGTCACCGGGCGCTCCCCGGCTGCATCAAGCACCGCGCGGTAGAGCGTGAGCTGTTCGCTGGTGCGCGGAAAATTCGGCGAGACCATGAATTGCAATTCGGTGCGGAACAGGCCGATTCCGGCCGCGCCGGTCTCCTCGATATGCGGCAGGTCAATCACCAGGCCGGCGTTCAGCAGCAAGGTGACCGGCTGGCCGTCCTTGGTGACGCAGGGCTGCGCGCGCAACGCGCGGTATTGCGCCTGCTTGCGCGCGCGCAAGCGTACGCGTTCGGCAAAAGCGTTCTCGACTTCCGCGGAGGGACGCACATGCACTTCGCCGCTGGTACCGTCGACGATAATAGCGTCGCCGGAATCAACCAGGCCGGTGGCATTGGCGATCTCCCCCACCGCCGGGATGCCGAGCGCGCGCGCCACAATGGAGACATGCGAGGTCGGCCCGCCTTCCTCCAGCACCAGACCGCGCAGGCGCTTGCGGTCATAGTCGAGCAACGCCGCCGGGCCCATGGCGCGGGCGACGATTACGGCGTTCTCCGGCAGCTGTTCGCGTGCGGGCGCGTGATCGCGACCCATCAATTGCCGCATCAGTCGGTTGGCAAGATCGTCGAGATCATGCAGGCGGTCGCGCAGATAAGGATCCGTCTGCCGCAGCATGCGCGCGCGGGTGTCTGACTGGACGCGCTCTACGGCGGCTTCGGCGGTGAGTCCGGTCTCCACCGCCTCATGCATGCGGTGCATCCAGCCCTGGTCATAGGCAAACATGCGATAGGCCTCGAGCACGTCGCGATGCTCGCCGCCGTCAACCACATCGCCGCGCTCGAGCATCAGATCGAGATCGGACCGCACGGCGGCGATGGCATCGTCCAGGCGCTGTTGTTCTTTCTGCACGTCATCGGCGATGAAATTTGTTACCACCACGCGCGGCTCGTGGAGCACGACATGGCCGAGCGCCAAGCCCTCCGCCAGTGCGCTGCCGGCAAGTCTCAGCGCGTGATGTGCGGCCGGTTCGGCGCCGGGCTTGGCGAGTGCGGAGAGTTCGCCCGAAGCAATCATCTCGGCCAGCACCATGGCCGTGGTTTGCAGCGCCTCCTCTTCCTCCTCCGAATAGGTGCGCCGCGCGCGGTTCTGCACCACCAGTACGCCGAGGGTGTTGCCGGCACGCAGGATCGGCACGCCGAGGTAGGAATGGTAGATCTCTTCGCCGGTCTCCGGCCGATAGGAGAAGGCCGGATGCTCGTGCGCCTCCGACAGGTTGATGGAGGTGGCCTCGCGCGCCACCAGGCCGACCAGGCCTTCATTGACGTCCATGACGGTCTTGTGGACGGCCTGCCGGTTCAGACCTTCGGTGGCATAGAGTTCGAGGGTGTTGTCCACGCGCAGCACGTAGACGGAACACACCTCCGCCACCATGTTGGCGGCGATCAGCACCACAATCTTATCCAGGCGTTCCTGCGCGCTGACCGGCTCCGCCATCACCTCGCGAAGCCGGCGCAACAACACGCGCGGACCACCGAGCGCGCCTCGCATGGCGTGAGGTCCTCTAACCCGATTTCCCCGCAGCTGCTTTAGCCGCGGCCCAAACTGAAAGGAAAAGCCCGCGGCTCCGGCGATCCACGGAATCTCCTAGCGCGATCAGCAAAGTGGGTACTGGTTTTGCGTCCGATCGCGCGCTAACTCTCAAACTGGCGCATGATCTTACCCGAAAACCGGTTCCCACTTTTCGGGATCATGCGCTTAGGTCATAGCCAATCGGGGATGCAAACTGCAAGCCAAAGGCCGCCAACACCGCTGAAAAGCGGGCTGCAGCTCGATTTTAGGCGCTTCCCTTGTCCAATCCATAGAGGGCGTGGAGGGTGCGGACGGCCAATTCCGTGTAGGCGGCGTCGATCAGGAGCGAGAACTTGATCTCCGAGGTGGTGATGGCGCGGATGTTGATGTTGCGCTCGGCCAGCGCCTTGAAGGCCTCCGCCGCCACGCCCGCATGGCTGCGCATGCCGAATCCGATCACAGAAATCTTGGCCACGTCGGTGGCGCCGTCGAGCCGCTCATAGCCGATCTCGCCCTTCGCCTTGGCCAGAACGTCGCTGGCCCGGATATAGTCCGCTTCCGGCACCGTGAAGGTCAGGTCGGTGGTCTCGCCGTTCTCAGAGACGTTCTGCACGATCATGTCGACGTTGATATTGGCCTGCGCCAGCCGGCCGAAAATAGCGGCGGCCACGCCGGGCTTGTCCTGCACGCGGCGGATCGAGATCTGCGCCTCGTCCTTGGAGAAGGCGATGCCGGTGACGATGTGCTGCTCCACGATCTCCTCCTCAAAACAGATAAGCGTTCCCGGCGGCTCTGCGCGCGGATCGATATCCTCCGGCTTGTCGAAGCTGGAGCGGACGAAAATCCGCACCTGGCGCATGGCGCCGAGTTCCACCGCGCGGACCTGCAAAACCTTGGCGCCGAGCGAGGCCAGTTCCAGCATTTCCTCAAATGCGACCTTGGCAAGCCGGTGCGCGCGCGGAACGACACGGGGGTCGGTCGTATAGACGCCGTCCACGTCGGTATAGATGTCGCAGCGATCGGCCTGGATCGCCGCCGCGATCGCAACCGCGGAAGTATCGGAGCCGCCGCGGCCGAGCGTGGTGATGCGGCCGGTCTCCGTATGGACGCCCTGGAAGCCGGAGATCACTGCCACTTCCTTTCGGTCCTTGAAGCGCTTGACGATCTCGGCGCCGTTGACGTCGAGGATACGGGCGGAGCCATGCGCGTCGCTGGTCAGGATCGGCAATTGCCAACCCTGCCACGAACGGGCGCTGACGCCCATCTCCTGCAAGGCGATGGCCAGCAGACCCGAGGTCACCTGCTCGCCGGAAGCGACCACCACGTCGTATTCCCGTGCGTCATGCAGCGCCGCCGTCTCCCGGCACCACTCCACCAGCCTGTTGGTGGTACCAGCCATAGCGGAAACCACCACCGCGACCTCATGCCCGGCATCCGTCTCCCGCTTCACGTGGCGCGCGACGTTGCGGATGCGGTCAACGTCGGCGACGGAAGTACCGCCGAATTTCATGACAAGACGACTCATGCGGGTGATTTTTTCTTCGGTTTCCGGCCGTAAAGGCGGCTATACATACCGGTGCCGCAGGGTCCTCGCAACTGAAGGGAATTATCGTGGCTGAAAGCTCGTTGGGCGCAGCCAAATCAACGGTCGATGCCGCCGAAGTCGAGCGTTTTTCCCGGCTGGCCGCCGATTGGTGGAATCCGCGGGGTCCAATGGCCCCCTTGCACAAATTCAACCCGGTGCGGCTGGGCTATGTCCGCGACCAGGCGGCCATGCATTTCCAGCGTGACCCCAAACGGATCGACTGCCTCAACGGCCTGCGCATCCTCGATATCGGCTGCGGTGGCGGGGTATTATCCGAGCCGCTGGCACGTATCGGAGCGGAGGTGGTGGGCGCCGATCCTACGGCCAAAAATATCGAGGTGGCGAAGCTGCATGCTACCGAGACAGGCGTGGCCGTAGACTACCGCTTTACGACCGCCGAGGCGCTGGCCGACGCGGGCGAGCGCTTTGACATCGTGCTGGCCATGGAAGTCGTCGAGCACGTCACCGACGTGAACCTATTCATCCGCCGCTGTGCCGAAATGGTAAAGCCGGGCGGGCTGATGATCACCGCCACGCTCAACCGCACGCTGAAGGCCTTCGCGCTCGCCATTGTCGGGGCGGAATATGTACTGCGCTGGCTGCCGCGCGGTACGCATCAGTGGGACAAATTCGTCACCCCGGAAGAACTTGAATCAGCGTTGCAAGCCGGCGGGCTGCGCCGCGTGGGCGAGAGCGGCGTGATCTACAATCTGCTCGCCGATAAATGGCAGCTCTCGTCCGACATGGACGTAAACTACATCATCACGGCGGAACGGCCGGCGTAATTCCCTTCGTCATTGCCGGGCTTGACCCAGCAATCCAGTTAACCGACACGAAATTAGTAGGGATCACCGCGTCTCGCCGCTTTGCAGCGGCCGGTGGTGACGATTGAACGATCATGCCCGACTCCTCATGGCTCTGGATCGTCTTCACGTTGATCGCCGCCGCAGCGCAAACCCTGCGCAATGCGACCCAGCGCCATCTCACTGCGGCGCTCGGCACCGCCGGCGCGACCCAGGTGCGTTTTCTCTTCGGCGTTCCCTTCGGTCTGCTCTTTCTGCTCGCGGCGCTGTCCGCGACCGGCGCGCCGCTGCCGCAGCCGGATGGCATTTACTGGGGCTGGATCCTGCTCGGCGGCCTGGCGCAGACCGCCGCCACCGCCCTGATGCTGACCGCGATGAATGACCGCTCTTTCGTGGTGGTCTACGCCTATATCAAGACCGAGCCGGTGCAGGTCGCGCTGTTCGGGCTCATCCTTCTGGGAGACAAGGTAACGCTCCCGATGGCGGTGGCGATCCTGATCGCGACGGCCGGTGTTTTGATCATGTCGCATCGCGAGGGCTCGCTGCGCGAAGAACTGAAACCGGCACTGCTCGGGCTTGCCGCCGGCGCGATGTTCGGGCTTTCCGCCATCGGGTTTCGCGGCGCGATCCTGACTTTGAGCGACACCAGCTACATCATGGCCGCGTCCTTCAGCGTCGTGATGGGGCTGGCGCTGCAGGCGCTGCTATTATCGGTCTATCTTTGGCTGCGGACACCGGGAGCGATGGCGGCCATCATGCGCGAATGGCGGCCGTCGCTGCTCGCGGGATTTCTCGGCGCCTTCGCCTCGCTGTTCTGGTTTCTGGCCTTCGCGCTCGCCACCGCGGCGAGCGTGCGCACGCTGGCACTGGTCGAGGTGCTGTTCGCGCAGGCGATCTCGGTCTTCGGCTTCCGGCAACGCACCACGCCGCGTGAGGCGCTGGGCATCGTGCTGATCGTTATCGGTGTTGCTTTGCTGATTGGCGCGTCTTGATTGGCCGGGTGGCGGCGAGCATTGTCAGTTCTGCTCGTCCGGCAGCACCGGCAAGGGATGCAGCTCGATGCCTTCGTCGCTCAGTTCCTTGGCGGTTTCCAGCGACGCCTCGCCGTAGATCGAGCGATGCTCGATATCGCCGTAATGCATCTTGCGCGCTTCTTCGGGGAATTTTTGCCCCACATAGTCGGCATTCTTCGTGATGTGCTCGCGCAACTCCTTCAGCTTCGCGCGTAGCTCCTGCTCCTGCGGCGAGAGCATCGCGACCGAAGTAGCGGTCGGCGCCTCCGCGGCGCGCTTGCCTGCCCTTGCGCGTGCCGGAAAGGCGCGGCGCCATGATCGCCTTTTCCACCTTGGTCGAGCCGCAGGCGGGACAACTCACCAGTCCGCGCTTTGCCTGCTTGTCATAGGCGGTGGAATTGGCGAACCAGCTCTCGAATTCGTGCCTTTGCTCGCAAACCAGCGCGTATTTGATCATGTTGGGCCTTTCACCGCGCGAAGGTGAACCGGCTCGGCCATCGGCTCGATGATCTCGAAACGCCGCCCATGCTGGAGCGAAGGAATCCGCCCGCGGGCCGCGGAGATCGTCGCCGGATCGATCGTGGCCAGCACGATTCCGGGCTCGGTTCCGCCTTCCGCCAGAATGCGCCCCCAAGGGTCAACGATCAGTGAATGGCCAAAAGTCTCGCGACCGTTTTCATGCCGGCCGCCTTGCGCGGCGGCGAAAACGAAACAGCCATTCTCGATCGCGCGGGCACGTTGTAACACGTGCCAATGCGCTTCACCGGTCTGCCGCGTGAAGGCGGCAGGCGCCGCCAGGAAGGACGCGCCGGCTTCCGCCAGCCCGCGATAGAGCGCGGGAAAACGCAGGTCGTAGCAGATTGTCAAGCCAAGCCGCCCCCAGGGCAAATCCGCCACCACGCCGAAATCGCCCGCCCGATAATTGCGCGATTCCCGATAGCTCTCGCCGTCAGCGAGATCAACGTCGAACATGTGAATCTTGTCGTAGCGCGCGGCGATCTCACCCTTCGGATCGATCAGGAAGGAGCGATTGACCGCCTTGTCGGCGGAGGCGCGGATGGCGAGCGACCCGATATGCAGATGAACCGATAGTGCGCGCGCAAGCTCACGAAACGTGGCAAGGCAAAAATCGTTTTCTTCCGGCACGATTGCGGCGAAGAGCTGCTCGTGCTGCAGCACCATGATATTCGTCATTTCCGGCGTTTGCACATAATCCGCGCCGCTGTTCTTGGCTTCGCCGATCAGCTTGACCGCCGCGTCAAGATTGGTTTGCGGATTGAGGCCGGAGCGCATCTGCACCAGCGCCGCTGTGAAAGTCGCCGCAGTCATGCGATCTCTCCTTCGCTCACCAGCAAGGCGTCGAGCCTCTTCGCCCGTTCCAGCGCATGCAGGTCGTCCGAGCCGCCTACATGCACCGAGCCGATGAAGATTTGCGGTACGGTCATACGACCATGCGCGCGCTCCACCATCTTCTGGCGGAGCTCCCAGTTGCCGGACACGTCTATCTCCCTGAAGGAGATGCCCTTGCGGGTCAACAACGCCTTGGCAGAAACGCAATAGGGGCAGAATCGGGTCGTGTAGATTTCGACTGGCGGCATTTGTCCATCGCTTAATATTCCCAGTTATATGGCGCTTTTGGCAGCCGCCACAACCCGAGCGAAAACCAGCACATCGACGTTCGCAGCGCCTCCACGCAGCAGCGCCCGCGTGCAGGCATCGACCGTTGCTCCCGAGGTCAGCACATCATCCACCAGCACCAGCCGGCGTCCGGCGATCTCGGCCTTGCCCTGGGGCGGAACGCGGAAGGCGCCCTGCACGTTTCCGGCGCGCTCGGTTTGGCTAAGTCCGACCTGATGCGCGGTGGCTTTTACCCGCGTGAGCGCGGCGTGCAGCACGGGCACGCTACTTGCGGCCGATATCGCCTGCGCCAGCGACGCTGACTGGTTGAAGCGCCGCGCCCATAACCGGCGCCAATGCAGCGGCACGGGAATGAGTGCATCAGCTTCGGAAAGCAGCTCGCGCCCCGCGCTCGCCGTCCAGCGGCCGAGCGTGGGTGCGAGATCGAGCCGGTCCCCATATTTGAAGGCATGCACCAGCGCCCGGGCGATATCGTCGTAGCGCACGGCGGCGCGGGCGCGGTTATAGGCAGGCGGATCGGCGATTGCCTGCATCGAGAGCAGGCCCGGTCCGGGATCATAGGCGAAGGGAATGCCCAAGCGTTCGCAATAGGGTCGCGCGATGAAGGACAGCTTCGACCAGCAGCTCGCGCACAAGGCCAAATCTTCCACCGGCTCGCGGCAGGCGGGGCAAAGCGGTGGCAGCGCCACATCGAGTGCCGTGCGCAAGCTGCCGCGCAGGCCGCGTGCCAGAGCGGCGAAGCGGGAACCGACGGGGCCTTCTACTGTTGCGAATGGGCGCATGGCGATACGCTAGCGGTTCGTCCGGACGCACTCAACGGCTCCTGCGGAAGCGTGAAGGCAGCAAACAACCGATGTCAGGGCCTGTGATCTTCGATCGCTATTTGTTGCGCGCCCGCCGGCGCCGCGCGGCCGCGCTTGTCCCTGCGGACTTTCTGCTTGCGCGCGTAGCGGATGATCTGGCCGAGCGGCTTTCCAGCGTCTTGCGCCGCTTCGATTTGGCCGCCGACCTCGGCACACCTGGCGAACACCTGCGCCAAGCGTTGGCCACAAGCGGCAAGGTGAGAGTTTTGATCGCGGTCGATGCGCTGGCCGACTTCTCCTTGGGTCCACGGGGGAAGGCTGCGGAAGGTGCGCCGCTTGTTGCCGCCGACGAGGAGGCGCTGCCGTTTCGGGAGGGTTCGCTCGATCTCGTCGTTTCGGCGCTGGCGCTGCATCTCGTCAATGATCTGCCCGGCACGCTGATCCAGGTGCGCCATGCCCTGAAACCCGACGGGCTATTTCTTGCCGCGCTTCTGGGCGGAGAGACGCTGACAGAGTTGCGGCAGGCCTTTGCCCAGGCGGAGACAGAAATGGAAGGTGGGGTATCGCCGCGCGTCGCTCCCTTTCCTGATCTGCGTGACCTCGGCGCTTTGCTGCAGCGTGCCGGCTTTGCCCTGCCGGTGGCGGATACTGAGCGGCTGACCGTACGTTACGCCTCGGTCTTCTCGCTCATGCACGAGCTGCGGCGCATGGGCGCGACCAATGCACTGATCGAGCGCCGCCGCGTACCGTTGCGGCGTGCGACGCTGATGCGGATGGCGGAGATCTACACGCGGCGTTTCGCCGATCCCGACGGGCGCCTGCGCGCCACCTTCGAGATCGTCTGGCTGTCCGGCTGGGCGCCGGATCCGACCCAGCAAAAGCCGTTGCAACCTGGCTCCGCGAAGATGCGGCTGGCCGAGGCGCTTGGCACAAGGGAAATTCCGGCGGGGGAGAAGACGGGCCGTTAGGCCGGCACAGCTAGTCGAATCCGGCCCCGACAGTTTCGTACAGGGTTTTGACCGCCGTGCCGAGAGCCATCACCGCGGACGCGACAGCGGCGCCGACGCCTGCAGCGATCATGGCATATTCAATGGCGGTGGCGCCGTTTTCGTCGTGCGCGAAGCGGGTTGCCTGGCCGGCGATAAAGGAAATTACTGTGAAGCGCTGCATGTTCGTTTCCACTGTCTTTGGCCTATGGCCTCGCCTTACAAAAGCGCCATCAAATGCGACACCAGCGGCTCGTCGGCGGGCGGCATCGGATATTCCCTCAGCCGGTTTGGCCGCACCCAGGCGAGCCTTTGCCTTTCCAACGGGACCACACTGCCTTCCCAGCGTCGGCACACATATAGGGGCATAACGAGATGGAAATCTGCATAACTGTGGCTGGCGAAAGTAAGCGGAGCCAGGCATTCCTCCTTAACGATAATCCCCAGTTCCTCCTTCAATTCTCGAATGAGCGTGTCCTCGGGCCGTTCGCCATCGTCGACCTTGCCGCCGGGAAACTCCCAAAGTCCTGCCATCGGCTTGCCGGCCGGCCGCTCCGCAAGCAGCACGCGGCCGTCAGCATCAACAAGAGCGCAAGCCGCGACAAGGACGATCTTCACGCTCAAGAGAGCCTCGGTTCAAGTATAGCGATACAGGGTTAATGAGCTTCTATCGGCGGCGATCAAGTCGGCCGGATATCCAGGCCCGGCTGTTGTTGGTATTTACTCTTTGGTTACCAAGCAATCAGGTGATGATGTTCAAGATAACCTCCGGCATCATCTGGATCACCGGACAAACAAGCCCGTTTCCGGCGGGGTCATTGTGGAGGTCACGTTCAGCAGGGTGATGCTCCTACGACCGGTAATGCGCGTTGATCTCGATGTATTCCTTGGTGAGATCGCAGGTCAGCACGCGATCGCTGCCGCGGCCAAGTCCCAGGTTGACCTTCAGTGCGATGTTCGGCTGCTTCATCACTTCCGACACCTTGGCTTCGTCATAAGCGGGATCGCGCTGGCCCTTGTGCGCTACGCGGATGCCGCCGAACCAGATCGAGAGCTTGTCCCGGTCAGCTGGCTCGCCGGCCTTGCCCACCGCCATCACCACGCGCCCCCAGTTAGCGTCCTCGCCGGCGATCGCGGTTTTCACCAGCGGTGAATTGGCTATCGACATCGCAACCTTGCGGGCGGATTTTTTCGACACGGCGCCCTCCACCTTGACTTCAACCAGCTTGGATGCGCCTTCGCCATCGCGCGCGACCTGCTCGGCCAGATCGCACAGCACCATGTTAAAGGCTTCGCGGAAACCGCGCAGCCGGGGATCGGTGATGTTGGTAATGCGCGGCGCATCGGCCGCGCCGGTGGCGAATGCCATCAGCGTATCGGACGTGGAAGTGTCGCCATCGATGGTGACGGCATTGAAACTGTCCGCCACACCATCCTTCAGCAGCTTGCGCAGCACCGGGGCACTGATCGCGGCGTCGGTGAAAATAAATGACAACATCGTCGCCATGTCGGGAGCGATCATGCCCGCGCCTTTGGCGATGCCGGTGATCGTGATCTCGGCCTTGCCGATATTCGTTTTCGCCGTCGCAATTTTGGGGAAAGTATCTGTGGTCATGATGGCTCGGGCGGCATCGAGCCAGCGGCCGGGCGCGGCGCCGGATGCCAGTTGATCCATCACGCCGGTGAATTGCGCCGCCGGCAGCGGCTCGCCGATTACGCCTGTGGAAGCGAGAAAGATTTCGCCCGTTTTGCAGCGAACAGCTCTTGCTGCGAGATCCGCGGTGAACTTCGCCGCGTCGCGGCCGTCGCGGCCGGTGAAAGCATTGGCATTGCCCGAATTGACTACCAGCGCGCGCGCTTTGCCGCTCTTGGCCTTCGCCTGGGACCATTCAACCGGCGCCGAGGGGCATTTCGACTGGGTGAAGACGCCTGCCGCCGTGGTCTTTCGGTCGAGCACGACCAGGAGAACATCGGTGCGGTTGGCGTAGCGGATACCGGCGGCGGCGGTCGCAAGCTTCACGCCGGGGACGGCCGGTGCATCGGTCACGAGTGCCGGGGCGAGCGGGGAGATTTTGGTAGGGGAGGCCACGGTATCCACCATGCGTCATCACCGGGCGGCGCCGAAGGCGCGTGTCCCGGTGATCTCGATTAAACGGGCAGGATGTCCGTACCTAAGCGGGATGGCATCCGCAACTCGGCTTGCCGAAGTTGCGCAAAATATATGTGCCCAAGTCGGGTAAACCCGACTTGGGTGACAAGCCCGGCCATGACGACGTGTATTACTTTTTCTCTTCCGCGGGCGCGGTCGGCGAAGGCGGGGCAGCGGGCGCTGTCGCCGGTTTGTCCAGCCGCTCGATCTTCGCGCTCTCGCGCAGCTTGGCGAGATATTCCGACTGCGCCTTGCGCGTTACGAAGTTCTGGAGCTGCGGTTTCACCTGCTCGAAATCAGGCAGCGGCCGGGTGCGCTTGTCCTCGACACGGATGACGTGCCAGCCGAAGGGTGACTTCACCGGGTCCGAAAGCTGGCCTTTTTCCAGTTTGAACGCGGCTTCTGCAAATTCTGGCACCATCTGGTCCTTGCTGAAAAAGCCGAGATCGCCACCTTCCGCCGCAGCGCCGGGATCCTTGGACTTTGATTTGGCCGTTTCGGCAAAGTCGGCGCCCTTTTGCAGCTCCTCCTGGATAGCCTTCGCCTCTTCCTCGGTTTCCACCAGGATGTGCCGGGCGTGCACTTCCTCTTCCGGCTTCATCTGTTTGGTGGCGTCGTCATAGACCTTGCGCATGGCGCTTTCGGTCGAAGCGGCCTTTGCTTCGGAATCGAGCAGCTTTGCCATCAGGAGTTTCTTGCGGGTGAATTCGAGCTGTTGCTTGAACTCGTTGCTGTCGCCGATCTTCTTGGCTTCGGCAGCCTGCGTCAGCAGAATCATGTCCCCGACATAAGTAACGAGATAGTCGCGTTTTGATTCCGGCGGTACCTGCGTGATCTGCTCGCCGATATCTTCCTCAGCCAGTTTGATGTCGCCCTCGCGGATCTCGATCCCATTGACCTTGGCCACCACGGGCCCTTCGCCCTGAACAGCGGCGGTGGCCGCGGCAGGGGCCGGCGTGCTGGCGGACACCGCCGGGCTGGCGGCCGTGGGTGTGCTGGCCGTCGGCGCCATCTTTGTGCTGGCCGTCGGCGCCATCTTGTTGTCCTTGGACGCGTTATCGTCCGATGCGGGCCAACAGCCGCTCACCAGAACCTGCAGGGCGAGTGCTGCGATCAGGCCGGTCCGGCGATAAGGCAGACGAAAACGGGTTGTGCGAATTGGAAGCGAGCTGGAAGTCATAACGCGGTCCTTAAACAAGGTGGGGGCGCTGAGGCGCTGCGACAGTCGCGCAATCAGCCATGCTTGGCAATGGCCGGAAAGTAAGCCGAAACTGCGACAATCCAATCCCGGATACGCGTTTGGCAGCGAAATCCTGGCAATTGACAAGGATAGGACCCCCTCCTATCTCTCGCCCATCACCCCTCGGCGTCCCGCGGGGACATTTTTTGTTGTCCGCGTGCCAAAAGCCAGAAAAGTGCTGCAATTCCAGAATGCCCTGGTGTGGCCGCCAAGCTGCGGCTTTGTAGCCAAAGCGGTATCAATGGTTGGATCGTGACGCCGAAGGGCGTCCCAAGCCTCGGCAGCGGCGCCTGAAAGGATTTCGATGATCGCTGGTCTCGCCCGCAAGATGTTCGGCTCTTCGAACGAACGGCGCATCCGGAGCTACCAGCCCCGGGTCGATGCCATCAATGCGATGGAGCCGGAGCTTGCGAAGCTGTCGGACGACGAACTGCGGGCGCGCACCGACGTCTTCAAGGCGCAGGTCGCCGAAGGCAAATCCCTCGACGATATCCTGGTACCTGCCTTCGCCACCGTCCGCGAGGCGGCCAAGCGCACCCTCGGCCAGCGCCATTTCGACGTGCAGCTGATCGGCGGGATGATCCTGCACGAAGGCAAAATCTCTGAGATGAAGACCGGCGAAGGCAAGACGCTGGTGGCGACGCTGCCGGTCTATCTCAACGCGGTGAGCGGCCGCGGCGTGCATGTGGTCACGGTCAACGACTATCTCGCCAAGCGCGACGCCGAATGGATGGGCCAGATTTACGGCTTCCTTGGGCTGACCACCGGAGTCATCGTGCACGGGCTCGACGACGAGCAGCGCAAGCAAGCCTACGATTGCGACGTCACTTACGGCACCAACAACGAGCTCGGCTTCGACTATCTGCGCGACAATATGAAGTACCGGCTGGAGGACATGGTCCAGCGCGGGCACATCTACGCCATCGTCGACGAAGTGGACTCCATCCTGATCGACGAGGCGCGCACGCCGCTGATCATTTCCGGCCCGCTGGAAGACCGCTCTGAATTCTACAACACCATCGACGCCTACATCCTCAAGCTGGTGAAGGAGGATTATGAGATCGACGAAAAGCAGCGCACCACCAACCTGACCGAAGTCGGCATGGAGAAGATGGAACGGATGCTGCGCGACACCGGCCTGCTCAAAGGCGATCATCTCTACGACGTCGAGAACGTCTCTACCGTGCACCACATCAATCAGGCATTGCGCGCGCACAAGTTGTTCCAGCGCGACAAAGACTACATCGTGCGCAACGCCGAGGTCATCATCATCGACGAGTTCACCGGCCGCATGATGCCGGGCCGGCGCTATTCCGAAGGCCTGCACCAGGCGCTGGAAGCGAAAGAGCACCAGCCGATCCAGCCGGAGAACCAGACGCTCGCCTCGATCACCTTCCAGAACTACTTCCGTATGTACGAGAAGCTAGCCGGCATGACCGGCACCGCGCTCACCGAAGCCGACGAGTTCATGGACATTTACGGCCTCGAAGTGCTGGAAGTGCCAACCAACATGCCGATGGTGCGGCTGGACGACGACGACGAGGTCTATCGCACGCAAGTGGAAAAATACCGCTCCATTCTCACGCTGATCGAGGACTGCAAGAAGCGCGGCCAGCCGGTGCTGGTCGGCACCACCTCAATCGAGAAATCCGAACAGCTCGCCGAGATGCTGCGCAAGGCCGGCTGGGAGCAGCACGACTTCTCCGATCCCAACGCCTTTGCCGCGCTCTATTCCGGCGACGAGGGCGCAACCAAGACCAAGGTCTTCGCCATCCTGAACGCGCGCTATCACGAACAGGAAGCCTACATCATCTCGCAGGCCGGCGTGCCGGGGGCGATCACCATCGCCACCAACATGGCCGGCCGGGGCACCGACATCCAGCTCGGCGGCAACGCCGACATGCGCATCCGCCAGGAAATCACCGAGATCGAGGACGCCCGTGAGCGCGAGAAGAGCCCGCGCGCGGAGGAGATCCGGCGACAGGTTGCGCGCCTGAAGGAGAAGGCGCTGGCTGCCGGCGGCCTTTACGTGCTCGGCACCGAACGCCATGAGAGCCGGCGCATCGACAACCAGCTGCGCGGCCGCTCGGGTCGCCAAGGCGATCCGGGCCATTCAAAATTCTTCCTGTCGCTGGAAGACGACCTGATGCGCATCTTCGGCTCCGACAAGCTCGACGGCATGCTGCAAAAGCTCGGGCTGAAGGAAAACGAAGCGATTATCCATCCCTGGATCAACAAGGCGCTGGAAAAGGCGCAGCAGAAGGTCGAGGCGCGCAACTTCGACATCCGCAAGAACCTGCTGAAGTTCGACAACGTGATGAACGACCAGCGCAAGGTCATCTTCGACCAGCGCATCGATCTGATGAAGGACGAGACGGTGGCGGAGACCATCGCCGATATGCGCCGCGCGGTGATCGAGGATCTGGTCACCAAGCACGTGCCGGAAAATGCCTATCCCGAGCAGTGGGACACCGCTGGCCTGAAGGAAGAGCTCATGCGCGTCCTCGGCCTTGATCTGCCGGTGGACCAATGGGCGAAGGAAGAAGGCATCGCTGACGAGGAACTCCTCTCACGCGTCGAACGCCGCGCTGACGAGTTCATGGCCGGCAAGGTCGCGCAATGGGGCCCGGACGTCATTCGCTACGTGGAAAAGTCGATCCTGCTGCAGACGCTCGACCATCTCTGGCGCGAACATCTCCTGATGCTGGAGCATCTGCGCCAGGTGATCGGCCTGCGCGGCTACGGCCAGCGCGATCCGCTCAACGAATACAAGGCGGAGGCCTTCAACCTATTCGAGACGATGATCGCCAATCTGCGCGAAGGCGTTACCGCCCAGCTTATGCGGGTGGAAATCGTTCAGCAGCAGCAGGAGGAGCCGCCGCTTCCCTATATGGAAGCGCATAAGATCGATCCGCAGACCGGCGAGGACGAAATCGGCGCACAAGCGCGGCTGGTGCCAGCGATGGCCGGAAATGGCGGCGGCGCGGCGCGCGATCCGCAAAATCCCGCAAGCTGGGGCAAGGTCGGCCGCAACGAGAACTGCCCTTGCGGATCGGGCAAGAAATACAAGCACTGCCACGGGCGATACGCGTAAGGGCGAGCGCAGACCAAAAATAAAAACGGCCGGGAAATCCCGGCCGTAGATTTATCGCCCGCTGAGCCAGTTGTCGCCGAAGCTGCCGGCGGGAATCACCGGCGCTGCGCCGGAGAGCAGGCCGGATCTGGCGGCGGCGGGTGGGCCGTTAAACGCCGACACCGGGGACTGCGGCGGCATCGCGACCGCATTGGCCACTTTGTGCCCGGGAGCCTCTTCCGGCTCCGGCAGCGGTCTGGGCTTGGCCTCGGCCAGTGCGCCGGGCGTGGGTTTCGGCTTGGCGGGGGAGGATGCCGACTGTGCCGTCGTCGTAGGGCCGCGTAGACCGCTCGGCCTTGCGGCCTGCACCGGGGACGCAGGGGCAGCGGTGTTTGCCTGGCTGTCCTGCGTCGTGAACAGCTTGCTGAGGAAATTCTTCAGTTCGTCACCTGAATACGATGCAGATGCGGTCTGCGTCGGCTTGGCGGCAGTGTTCTGCGCCTGGGCCGCAGGTTGCGCAGGCGCACGCGCGACAATGCTGTTGGAGCGCGGCGGGGAGGCAGGCTGCGTCACCGCAGGTTTCGCTGCGGCAGCCGGCTGTGCGGCCGGAGCGGCGGCGATCAAGACGTTTGACGGCGGATTGACGGTCGGTGGGATCGTGCCGGGTGCAACGACCGGGACCAGGCGCTCCTCGCCGTCCGCGCCCTTCACCACGCGGCCTTGCAGCGCTTCCGCGAAGACCTGGTGCATGCCGCCATCGGTCGCCATTTTGATCGGCGCTGCCGGCGTGCCGCGGTTGATCAATTCCGCAACCGCGGTCTCGTCCTTCTTCTGCTTTTCAGCAACCTTGGCCGCGATCTCGCGCGGCACCTCGTAGACCGGGCACTGCGCACGCGGGCTGAAATTCAGCGGCGCGTCGGAACCATCGGCCTGATCGGCATTGAACACATAGCGTTTTTCGCAGACGTCGACTTTCGGCTCGACCCGCGTGACTTCAAAATGGTCATAGCCTTCCTTCAGCATCTTCCAGAACGGCATATGCGGGTTGTTGCGATGCTTCGCCATGTTCGTTGGGGTCATGCGGAACGGGAACGCCTGGATCTGGAAAGCGCGCTGACCGCCGATGAAAGATTCGCGCGCCAGCGCGTAGATCTCCGAAACCTGCTCGTCCGTCATTGCGTAGCAGCCACGTGATGAGCAGTCGCCATGGATCATCAGGAAGGCGCCGGTGCGGTCATGGGCTTTGTCAAAGGCATTGGGGAAGCCGATGTTGACGGCGAGGTGATACTGCGAAGCCGGATTCATCAGGCCGGGCGTGATCGTGTAGAAGCCCTCGGGAGCCTGGCGGTCACCTTCCCTGATTTTCGGGCCGAGATCGCCCGACCAGCGGCAGATCGGGAAAGTCTTCAGCAGCGCCATGCGGCCGCTATTGTCTTCTTTCCAAACCTCGAGCTCCGATTCCTGCTTGAACAGGCGGACGAGGATCGGCGATTGCTTGGTCATGTTCTTTTGCGCCATCTCGCTCAGCGTCTTTTGCGAGATGGACTTCGTCGCTTTCGCGGAAGTCGCGGGGCTGGTGCCGTCCGTTTCACAGCCGGCAAGCGCGAGGGCAGCGGCCAGCGCGGCCGAAGCCAGCAATATGCGGGCCAGAGGGCTACGATTCAAACGCCGTACTCCCCGACGGATGACGGTCCCCAAACCGCCATTGACCAATCCATATCCTCAAGGCCGTTCGGTCGCAACGATTTCCCCCGCATGGTTCAACACCCTTATGGTGAACAAAGGGTAAACTTGAGCATGAAGTGCCGAAATTCAGGAAAATTTTCGCCCCCGCCCGAAAATAGTGGAACCGCCCGACCGGACCCAAGCCGCCATCCACCACGAGTTTACGCCGAGACTGTGGCGGCCCGCTCAGCCCAGGCTGCGGCCGATCGAAAGGAACTTCTCCCGGCGCTGGCGGCGTAGCGTTTCCTGGTTAAGCACGCGTAACTCCCCAAGCGCGGCGGCGATGGCGTCGCCGGTTGCGGCCATCACAGCCCCCGGATCGCGATGCGCCCCGCCTACCGGTTCATTCACAATCAGGTCGATGACGCCAAACCGTTCCAGATCCTGGGCGGTGATCTTCATGTTAGTCGCCGCTTCCTGCGCCTTGGAGGTATCGCGCCACAAAATCGAGGCCGCGCCTTCCGGCGAAATCACGCTGTAGATGGCGTGTTCCAGCATTAGCACGCGATTGGCGGATGCGATGGCGATCGCGCCGCCCGATCCGCCTTCGCCGATCACTACCGCCACATTGGGGACGCCAAGGCTTAGACAAGCTTCGGTGGAACGCGCGATCGCTTCCGCCTGACCGCGCTCCTCAGCATCAATGCCGGGATAAGCGCCGGCGGTGTCGACCAATGAAATCACCGGGATTTCGAAACGGTTGGCCATTTCCATCAGCCGCACCGCTTTGCGATAGCCTTCCGGCCGCGCCATTCCGAAATTGTGTTTCAGCCGCGTCTCCGTCGTGGAGCCTTTCTCGTTGCCCAGGATGCAGACCGGTTCGCCGCGGAAACGGCCGAAGCCGCCGAGGATGGCGGCATCGTCGCCGAATTTGCGGTCGCCCGCGAAAGACTGGAAATCCGTAAGCAACGTGTTGACGTAATCAATCGCATGCGGCCGCTGCGGATGCCGCGCAACCTGCGCCTTCTGCCAGGGCGTCAGGTTGGCATAGAGGTCTTTCAGCGTTTGTATCGCCTTGGCCTCAATGCGGCTGATCTCCTCTGCCACCGCGCTGGACTCGCCTTCCGGCTGCACCGCGCGCAGCTCGTCGACTTTGGCGTCGAGCTCGGCCACTGCTTTTTCAAAATCGAGATAACTTCGCATGAAGCCAAAAATCGCGCCGGATCGAGGGGTGCTGCTCGCGCGCTAAGCCGCAAGCGGCGGAAACTCGCCCGCAGGGGCGTTCAAGTCAAGCAAAGGAGCTCGTTACTTATCGGTCAACGGATGCAGGTCGCGGACCAGGCTTTTCAGCCGTTCCTCCAGCACATGGGTGTAGATCTGCGTCGTCGAAATGTCAGCGTGGCCAAGCAGCGTCTGCACCACGCGCAGATCTGCGCCATTGTGCAGGAGGTGGCTGGCGAAGGCATGACGCAGCACATGTGGGCTCACTTGTGTGGCTTTCAGCCCAACCTTGGCGGCGAGGACCTTGAGGTCCCGTGCAAAATGTTGGCGGGTAAGGTGTCCGCTCTCGCCGAAGGAGGGGAACAGCCATTTGGTCTCCGCCCGTTGCGGCCGTTTCGCCAGCAGAGCCAGGTAATCGGCCATTGCGCGCTTGGCAGAGTCGTTGAGCGGGACGAGCCGTTCTTTTTCACCCTTGCCGCGCACCACCAGCATGCGGGCATCCTGGCGCGCCGCTGACACTGGCAGCGCTACCAGTTCGGAAACGCGCAAACCGGTAGCGTAAAGCACTTCGAGTAAGCAGGCGAGTCGCGCCGCGCGCAGCCGCTCCGGCGCTTGGCGCTCTGGATCGACGGCATCGGCATGCGCCTGCTTCAGCAGACAATCGACGTCGGCGATGGATAGGATTTTCGGCAGCGTCAGCGCGCGCTTGGGTCCTTCCAGCACGGCAGCGGGATCGTCGCGTCGACGATTTTCCGCATAGAGGAAACGGTAGAGCTGGCGAATGGCCGACAGCCGCCGTGCCACTGAAGAGGCCTTGAAGCCGCGGGTCGCCAGCGCGCCGAGATAATCCCGCAGCTCGTCGGTTCCCGCCCGGGCGATGGCGCCGCCCTTGGCCGCAAGCGCCGCCGAAAGGTCCTGAAGGTCGCGCCGGTAGGCAGCTAGCGTGTTGGCTCCCGCGCCACGTTCGGCCGCGAGCATGTCCAAGAAAAGCTCGATCAGGGTCTGGTCGGATGTTTTGGTCTGGCGGCCCATGCGCATGATCCCGAAAAGTGGGAACCGGTTTTCGGATTAGATCATGCGCATATTTATAATTAGCGCGCGCCCGGACGCAAAACCGGTACCCACTTTTGCTGGTCGCGCGCTCTCCGCGGGAGGGCACTCGTGTGGCGGGTTCAGAAGGTCACCCTCATGCTGCGGAATCCGAAGTTCGCATAAATGGGCGCAGCATATTGGTTGCGAACTTCAGGTTCGGGACGCTAGCGGTTTTTGTAGAATTTGTCGTTCGGGATGGTGATGGTGATTTCCCGCGGTTTCGGTTCGACAAAGCGTGCCAGTGAAAACACGGCACCATAGGCTATGCCGCTCAGAATCCCGAGGAAAAGCAGGAACCGGAAGAGGCTAGGCATGGTGAGCTCGCGGGTCCGCACCCGGACCATGGGGACAACCAACATGTTACGAAGGCCGTGACAAGGCCTCCGGTTCCGCTTTTAGAATTAATGCTTTATGGAATCAGGCTGGGGTTTTCGAGATTTTGATCCGCATCCATGACAACCGATAAAAACGTTGCGGTTAGCAATTCGGACGCCCAGTTGCTGGGTGCCCTTGGGCCGCGTTCGCTGGTGCTCGTCGGTATGATGGGTGCGGGCAAATCCTCCATCGGCCGCAAATTGGCGCAGCGACTCAACTTGCCCTTCGTCGATGCCGATGCCGAAATCGAGCACGCTGCGGACATGAGCATCAGCGACATTTTTGCCAAGCACGGCGAGCCTTATTTCCGCGCGGGCGAGGCGCGGGTGATCGCCCGGCTGCTTGAAGGTGGACCGCAGGTGCTGGCGACAGGGGGTGGAGCCTTCATGCATCCGCAGTCGCGTGAGGCGATCCGCGCCAAGGCCATCTCGGTCTGGCTGAAGGCGGAATTCGATGTGCTGATGAAACGTATCAAGCGCCGCAGCGACCGGCCCATGCTCAAGACCCAAGATCCGGGGGAGACGCTGCGGCGTCTGATGCAGGAGCGCGATCCTGTTTACGCCGAGGCGGATGTTATTGTGCATTCGCGCGATGTGCCGCACGAAATCATAATTGCGGAAATCATTTCCGCAGTGGCGCAGCGGCTTGAAGAGATCAGCGCAATTTCAGCAGGAACCCGCATGTCATGACCGCGCCGCTTCGCCCCGCAGAGCCGGTGACTGTGAACGTGCCGCTCGGCGAGCGTGCCTATGACATTGTCATCGGGCGGGGGCTTCTTTCTTCGCTCGGCAAACAGCTCGCGGCGTTGCGGCCGAATGTGCGCGCCGCCATTGTCACGGATTCCGCGGTGGCCCAGCTTTATCTCGACGTGGCGGAAGCCGCGCTGAGCGAAGCCGGTATAAGTTCCGTGCGCATCATCGTGCCCGAAGGCGAGAAGTCAAAAAGCTTCCGCGTTTTCGAACGCGTCTGCGAGAGCATGATCACCGAGCGTATTGAGCGCGGCGACGTGGTAGTGGCGCTCGGCGGCGGCGTGGTCGGCGATCTGGCAGGTTTTGCGGCGGCGGTGGTGCGGCGCGGCCTGGACGTCCTCCAGGTTCCGACCACGTTGCTGGCCCAAGTGGACTCCTCGGTGGGCGGCAAGACCGGCATCAATTCGCAGCACGGCAAAAATCTGATCGGCGCTTTCCAGCAGCCGATTCTTGTGCTCGCCGATACTGCGCTGCTTGACACATTGCGGCCGCGCGACTTTCGCGCCGGCTATGCCGAGGTGGTCAAATACGGGCTGATCGGTGACGCCGCTTTCTTCTCCTGGCTGGAGGCTAACTCACGCGATGTGTTTGCGGGCGGGGCGGCGCGCGAACATGCCATCGCCGTAAGTTGTCGCGCCAAAGCCGGCACCGTGGTGCGGGATGAGCGCGAAAGCGGTGAGCGCGCGCTGCTCAATCTCGGCCACACATTCGGCCATGCGCTTGAAGCCGCGGCTGGATTCTCCGACCGCCTGTTGCACGGCGAGGGTGTGGCTGTCGGCATGGCACTCGCCTTCGCCTTCTCGGCGCGGCGCGGCCTCTTGCCGGCATCGGAGGCCGACCGGGTGGCGCGCCATCTGGCCGGCGTCGGACTGCCAACCCGCATAGCGGATATTGCCGGCGAATTGCCCGGCCCTGACCGTCTGCTGGAATTGATGGCGCAGGACAAAAAGGTAAAGCGCGGCAAACTTGCGCTCATCCTCGCGCGGGGCATTGGCGCGGCCTTCATCGAGCCCGACGTCGATCAGGCCGAGATCCGGGCCTTCCTGGCGGAGCAGCTTTCGGCGCGGTAGCTAGACGCCCTCTTCGCCCGGGGCCTTGGCATGGATGGCGAGCGCATGCACGCCGCCGGCAAGCTCCGCCGACAGCGCCGAATTAATCATCCGGTGCCGGTCAACCCGGCTCTTCCCCCGGAAGGCCTCCGACACAATATAAACGCGGTAGTGCGTTTCCCCGCCCGGCCGATGGCCGGCATGACCCTGGTGCTGGTCGGATTCGTCCACCACGCTTAAATTTTTCGGCGCGAAAGCCTCGGTCAACTTTCGCGTGATTACATCCTTTATTGGCATGACTGCGGGTAGGAAGCGCCATTTGGCCAATTGTCAAGTCTTGAAGCAGGCAGCGGCGAGTCCGCATAATCGACGGTTATGAAATTCGACTCTCCCCATTTCGATCGCATCCGGGTCAAACCCGGCCCGGAACAGCAAACGCGCACCGACCGTCCGGGTTGTGACTGGAAGGGCTGCGAGCAAGCGGCAACGCATCGCGCGCCGAAAGGTCGGCTGCGTGAAAAGGAATATTGGCGCTTCTGCCTTGCGCACGTGCGCGAATATAACCAGGCGTACAATTTCTTCGCGGGCATGAGCGACGACGCGGTCGCGCAATATCAAAAGGATTCCATCACCGGTCATCGCCCCACCTGGAAAATTGGCATGAACGGTCCGGTCAGCGAGACGGTCAAGCGGCGCCCGCGCTACTCCGGCTTCGACGGCGCCGATGATCCCTTCAACGTGTTCAAGGAGACAGGCGGCCGCTGGCGCGCCGGCTCTGAGGCGCAACAGCCGGAGGGCCGCATGATCCGCAATGCCGAGCGCAAGGCACTGCATGATCTCGGTCTGGAGAACGATGCCACCAAGGCGGATGTGCGCACCGCCTTCAAGGCGCTGGTGAAACAACATCACCCCGATACGAATGGCGGCGACCGCTCCACCGAGGACCGGCTGCGGGACATCATCCAGGCTTACAAATATTTGAAGTCAGTCGGCTTCGCCTGACCGGCCAAAGGCTCCGCCGGCACAACAACCCTGCCCCGCCTTTTCAAGCCTGCCGGAAATGCCTATTTGATTGCTAGAATTGGCTTATCGGGCCGGTTTCCCCCCGTCCGGCCTTTTCTGCTAAATTCCGGTCCGAATCTAGACCGTATGGCCGAATCGCAGCGGGTTTCGAGCGGTTTCGAAACCACGGAGGAGCAATGAGTGCCGCAGTGCAAGAAGTAGCCGGCCTGCCGGACATGAAGGTGTCGGTCCGCCAGCAATTCGGAATCGACAGCGACATGGAGGTTCCGGCTTACTCCCAGGCCGACGAGCACGTGCCGGAGATCGACTCGGATTATGTCTTCGACAGGGCGACCACGCTCGCCATTCTCGCCGGCTTTGCGCGCAACCGCCGCGTGATCGTCACCGGCTATCACGGCACCGGCAAATCGACCCATATCGAGCAGGTCGCCGCGCGGCTGAACTGGCCGATGGTGCGGGTTAATCTCGACAGCCACATCAGCCGTATCGATCTGATCGGCAAGGACGCCATCGTCATCAAGGATGGCCAGCAGGTCACGGAATTCCGTGACGGCATTCTCCCCTGGGCCTACCAGAACAACGTGGCGCTCTGTTTCGACGAATACGATGCTGGGCGGCCTGACGTCATGTTTGTGATCCAGCGCGTGCTGGAATCGTCCGGCCGGCTCACGCTGCTCGACCAAAGCCGCGTGATCAAGCCGCATCCGGCCTTCCGCCTGTTCGCCACCGCCAACACGATCGGGCTCGGAGACACCAGCGGCCTTTATCACGGCACGCAGCAGCTCAATCAAGCGCAGATGGACCGCTGGTCGATCGTGACCACGCTCAATTATCTGCCGCATGACAACGAGGTCGAGATTGTGCTGGCGAAGGCCAAGCACTACCGCACCGAGGAAGGTCGCGACATCGTCAGCAAGATGGTCCGCGTCGCCGATCTCACCCGCAACGCCTTCATGAACGGCGATATCTCTACCGTGATGAGCCCGCGCACAGTGATCACCTGGGCGGAGAATTCCGACATCTTCAAGGACATCGGCTTCGGCTTCCGCCTGACCTTCCTGAACAAATGCGATGAACTCGAGCGCCCGATCGTGGCGGAGTTCTATCAGCGCTGTTTTGGGCAAGAGCTGCCGGAATCGTCGGTCAACGTCGCGCTGTCCTAGTCGTTCAATAGGAAGCCGTGAAGCATGGCCTCTCAGCAGAAGGCAAAGCCGTTGTCTAAAGGATCGCCGGCCGAGCCGTTCAAACGCGCGGTGGCCGGTTGCCTGCGGGCGATTGCCAAAAAGCCGGGCGTCGACGTTACATTCGCGGCGGAGCGGCCTGGCCTCGCGGGCTTAAAGGCGCGGCTGCCGGAACCGGCCCGCAAGCTCACGCAGCACGAAGCAGCCATCGTGCGCGGGCATGCCGATGCCATGGCGTTGCGGCTCGCCTGTCATGATCCCGCGGTGCACCGCCGCATCCAGCCGGGCGGGCAGCAGGCGCGCGCAGTGTTTGAGGCGGTGGAGCAGGCGCGCGTCGAAGCGATCGGCGCCCGGCGCATGGAAGGCGTGGCGCAAAATCTTTCCGCCATGCTCGACGACCGTTTTCACCGCGGCAAGGCGAGCGAGGTCACCGACCGCGCCGATGCGCCGCTCGAGGACGCGCTCGCCATGCTGGTGCGCGAACGGCTGACCGGTCTTGCCCCGCCGCTGGCGGCCAAGCACCTGGTGGATCTGTGGCGGCCGCTGATCGAGGAGCGCGCCGGAAAAAACCTCGATCGCCTGGAGCGCCTGGTGGAGGACCAGCGCCGCTTCGGAGATGCCATCCACGATCTGCTCGATAATCTCGATATGGGCGAGGATCGCAGCGAGAGCGAAGGTGACGAGGAAGAAGACAACGAGCAACAGCGCAGCAAAAAGGAAGAAGAGGGCCAGGACGGCGAGAACAAGGAATCCGAAGAAGCTGAGCGCATGCGCGCGGAAGAGGCGGAATCCTCCAGCGAAGATCAGCCCGATGACGCCGCCGACGGAGCGGAAGCATCCACCTCCGATCTGATGGACGACACCGAGGGCGAGGATGGTGAGGAAGCGGCGCAGCCTTGGCGTCAACGCGCGGGTCAAAACGAGCCGCGGGGGCCCGATTACCGGCCGTTCACGACCCGCTTCGACGAGATGGTGCCGGCGGAACAGCTTTGCGACGCCGACGAGCTCGATCGCCTTCGCGCCTATCTCGACAAGCAATTGTCCAGCCTGCAGGGCGTCGTCGCCCGCCTGGCCAACCGGCTGCAACGGCGCCTGATGGCGCAGCAGAACCGCGCCTGGGAATTCGATCTGGAGGAGGGCGTGCTCGATGCCTCACGGCTCTCGCGCATCATCATCGATCCGATGCATCCGCTCTCGTTCAAGCACGAGAAGGAGACCAATTTCCGCGACACCGTTGTGACATTGCTGCTGGACAATTCCGGCTCCATGCGCGGCCGTCCGATCACCGTGGCCGCAACCTGCGCCGATATTCTGGCGCGTACCCTGGAGCGCTGCGGGGTGAAGGTGGAAATCCTCGGCTTCACGACGCGGGCCTGGAAGGGTGGACAGTCGCGCGAGAACTGGCTCGCCGCCAACAAGCCTGCCAATCCCGGCCGCCTGAACGACCTACGCCACATCATCTATAAATCCGCCGACGCGCCTTGGCGGCGAGCACGCAAGAATCTTGGATTGATGATGCGCGAAGGCCTGTTGAAGGAGAATATCGACGGCGAGGCGTTGGATTGGGCGCATAAACGGCTGTTGGGCCGCTCCGAGCAGCGCAAGATTTTGATGATGATTTCCGATGGTGCGCCGGTCGACGATTCCACCTTATCCGTCAATCCGGGCAATTATCTCGAGCGCCATCTGCGCTGGGTAATCAATGAGATCGAGACACGCTCGCCGGTCGAACTCATCGCCATCGGCATTGGTCACGACGTGACGCGCTACTACCGCCGCGCCGTCACCATTGTGGATGCCGAGGAGCTGGGCGGCGCGATGACCGAAAAACTGGCGGAATTGTTTGACGAACATGCTGCCGAGGCGCCCTGGCGGCCGCCCGTGCGCAAGCCGGACGTCTGGTCGCGGAAATCGGCCACCTTCCTTGATCCGATCAAGCACTGACGAACGCCTAAATCGGGGAGGGGCATCGTGCGGCGTTTCTCCCAGGCAGCTTTTGATTTTGCCAGACTGTTCCTGATCGCAGCTGCGATCCTGCTTCTGGCCTCACCCGCGCGGGCGCAGGGCAGCGTGGAAATCAATGCCACGCCGATCAGCTATTTTGATCATAACGACCATGACCTTCGCCGCTTCGGCAAGCTGGAGTTTCGCGGCGGATTGCAACTGTCCTCACCGTCGAAGGAATTCGGCGGCCTCTCCGCGCTGCTGATGCAACCGGATGGCGGCCGGTTCATAGCGGTGACCGATACCGGGCGCTGGCTTCGGGGCCGCATGGTCTATTCCGGCTCGGCACCAAGCGGCATCGCCGAGCCGGAGATGGCGCCGATGCTCGGTGCGGACGGCAAGCGTCTCGTCGCGCGCGGGTGGTTCGATACCGAAGCGATCGCGGAGGATGCTGGCGCGATCTATGTCGGCATTGAGCGCGTGCATCGCATCGTGAAATACGATTTCGCCAAGAATGGCTTCCAGGCGCGGGGGGTGCCGATCCCGGTTCCGCCTGCGTTCACAGGCATGCCATCGAATAAAGGCATTGAGGGTCTCGCATTCGCGCCGAAGGGATCGCCGCTCGCCGGCACCCTGATCGTGATAACCGAGGCGGCCCTCGACGCGTCGGGGAACCTTAGAGCTTTCCTGCTCGGCGGTCCGAGCCCCGGCGCTTTCTCCATAAAGCGAGCCGATGATTTCGATGTGACCGACTGCGCGTTGCTGGCCGGCGGCGATCTCTTGCTGCTGGAACGCCGCTTTTCCTGGTTGCGCAGCGCCGTGCGCATCCGCCGGATTGCGGCTGCCGATCTGCGCCCTGGCGCGCTGGCCGAGGCGCGCGTGATTTTCTATGCGGACTTGGGGCAGCAGATTGATAACTTCGAGGGCCTCGGCGTGCACCGCACAGCGTCGGGCGAGACCGTGCTTACCCTCGTCTCCGACAACAATTTTTCGCCTTTGCAACGCACGCTACTGATGCAGTTCACACTGACGGACGAATAAAAATGGCTGGGCAAAAGCCCAGCCATGGAAAACACCGAACAGCTGTGAAGCTTAGTCCGCGGTTTGTTCGCTAGCGGCTGCGTGTTTCTTCTGCACCTGGCGCTTCAACTCGAGCGCGCGCGGCGAGAGTTGGTCGGCCTTTGCCTTGAGCAGGAAGGCATCGAGCCCGCCACGATGGTCCACCGTTTTCACGGCGTTGGCGGAAATCCGCAGGCGCACACGCCGGCCGAGAACTTCCGATGCCAGGGTGACATTGCAGAGGTTCGGCAGGAACCGCCGCTTGGTCTTATGATTGGAGTGGCTGACCTTGTGCCCAACCTGAGGGCCCTTGCCGGTCAATTCGCATCGCTGCGACATGGCTAAAACCTCGAAATCCGTTGCCGCGCGCTGGATGCGCCTGGGCAGTGCTTATCTTTTTGCGAGAGCAGGCGAACGTATAAGGGACGGGAGCTAAAGGCGTCAAGCCAAGCCTTGGGCTCCAGCCGGCACTTCATAGAAACGACGTATTCCCCGCCGAGACCACTACCCAGCAATCTGTTGTTAAGCCCGGCATTTGCAGCCGTTCCGGCTCGTTCAAGGCTGCCGTATTATGCTACGCGCCGGAGCGCGCCACCAAGCCTTGCACTCGGCAAAAAGGACTGCATTCGTGCTGCCAATACGGCTCGATTTACCCCGCCTGATGCAAGTCACCGCCGCCGGGCTGACCCTGTTGGCCTGCGCGGACCCGGCCCCCGCCCGTGCGCAAGCCAAGCTCGACGCGCGCTATACCGCTTCGCTAGGCGGCGTCACCATCGGTCGCGGAGCCTGGATGATCGATTTCCGGGATGACCAATACACCGCGGCAGCCAGCGGGATGGCTACCGGCTTGCTGAAGATCTTCGCGGGCGGCACCGGCACCACGGCGTCACGCGGCAACGTCGCCAATGGCCAGCCGGTGCCCCGGAGCTATGCCGCGACCATGACCGTCAATAAGAAAAAGGACGAGGTCGAGATAGAGATCGAGAACGGCGCCGTGAAGGATTACACGGTCAAGCCGGCCTCGCCGCCGGATCCGGAACGTGTTCCGATCACCGAAGCTCATCGCCGCGGTGTTACCGATCCGATGACGGCCTCGCTAATACGAGCGGCCGGCGGCGCCGATCCAATAACGCCGGAAACCTGCCAGCGCTCGACTGCGATTTTCGATGGGCGGATGCGCTACGACCTACGTCTTACCTTCAAGCGCATGGAAAAGGTGAAGGCGGAGAAAGGCTACCAAGGTCCGGTGGTGGTTTGCTCGGTCGCTTTCACGCCGCTGGCCGGTCATATCCCCACCCGCCCGGTGATCCAATACCTGAGCTCGATGCACGATTCCGAGGTGTGGCTCGCGCCGGTAACTGGCACGCGCGTCGTGGTGCCCTTCCGCATCTTGGTGCCGACGCCGGTCGGCGATGCTGTCCTGGAGGCGACGCAATTCGTCGTGACGCCGGCGCCGCGCGCGACCCCCACCAGTGCCAAGGCGCTGTGACTTCCCCTCTTGACTCTCAGGCTCAGGCAGGCATCGCCGCCATTAACGGTTTGGGCTTGATCGTGACACATGCAAAACGGGTCTTACCCCTGATGTTGTGGGGAGCTGAGCCCCCAACCCCAGATCTCGCGGTGAACGGAATCTGACTCACATCTGAGTACCGATTCGGCCGCGATTTGTTCGAGACTCGTTCTACAGCTTAAGGCCCGCGCTTTCGGGCGTCGCATTGTGATACAGAAACGCGGCGCAGGCGCGTTCAGCAAAAAGGTGGCCTCGGGCTTTGCGGAAAACGATAAAGCTTGCGCAGATTGCGTACGACCTTATCTGCGCCACGCTCTTACCCTTTAGAAAAGGGCGTTTCTTCACGCGAACTGGATCATTCGCTTGAAAAAGCCCAAGGGGGACCGAAACTCCCTCCCATCAGTCCGGACGATCAATGACAATCTCTTTTTCTTCCCCCGTCGCCCGCGATCCGCGCGCGCGGGGTGCCGGCGTCACCGCTGTTCTCGGTCCGACCAACACCGGCAAGACGCATCTTGCGATCGAGCGGATGATCGCGCATTCATCCGGTGTCATCGGGTTGCCGCTTCGGCTACTGGCGCGCGAGGTTTACAATAAGGTCGTCGACCGGGTCGGCGCCGAGTCCGTTGCGCTCATCACCGGCGAAGAGAAAATCAAGCCGCAAAATCCGCGCTACTGGGTCTCCACCGTCGAGGCTATGCCGCGCGATCTCGACGTCGCATTCCTGGCGGTCGATGAGGTGCAGCTCGGCGCGGATCTCGAGCGCGGCCATGTATTCACCGATCGCATGCTCAATCGACGCGCGCGTGAGGAGACGCTGGTGCTGGGCGCGGCGACCATGCGGCCGATGATCGAGAAGCTGCTGCCCGGCGCGCATATCCTGAGCCGGCCGCGCATGTCGCAGCTCACTTTCGCGGGCGAGAAGAAGATCACGCGGCTGCCACGTCGTTCCGCCATCGTGGCATTTTCGGCCGAGGAAGTTTACGCCATCGCCGAGCTGATCCGCCGCCAACGCGGTGGTGCCGCAGTGGTGCTGGGCGCACTCTCGCCGCGCACGCGCAACGCCCAGGTCGCGCTCTATCAATCCGGCGACGTGGATTATCTCATCGCCACGGATGCCATCGGCATGGGGCTCAATCTCGACGTCGATCATGTCGCGTTTGCTTCGGACCGGAAATTCGATGGCTATCAATATCGCCGACTCAACCCGGCTGAGCTCGCGCAGATCGCCGGCCGTGCCGGCCGTGCCACGCGCGACGGCACCTTTGGCACGACCGGGCGCTGCCCACCGTTTGAGCAGGAACTGGTGCAGGCGCTAGAGAGTCACAGTTTCGAGCCCGTTCGGCTGCTGCAATGGCGCAATACGGATCTGGATTTCGGCTCCCTCAGCGCGCTGCAAGTCTCTCTGGCGGTGACGCCGAAGGAGCCCGGGCTCACCCGCGCGCCGATCGGAGAGGACATCCTCGTGCTGGAACATGCCGCACGCGACGAAAGCGTACGTGCGGTGGCGAAAACGCGAAACGCCGTCGAACGCTTGTGGGACGTTTGCCAAGTCCCCGACTATCGCAAGATTGCGCCGGCGACTCACGCGGAACTTGCCGTCACGCTCTATGGTTTCTTGATGCGGGAGGGAAACGTCTCGACCGATTGGTTCGCTCGCCAGGTGGCACAGGCCGACCACACCGACGGCGGCATCGATGCTCTTTCCAACCGCATCGCGCATGTCAGGACGTGGACTTTTGTCGCAAATCGTCCCGACTGGCTTGCCGATCCGGAGCATTGGCAGGGTGTCACACGCGCGGTAGAAGATAAGCTCTCCGACGCGCTGCACGAACGTCTGGCGGAACGCTTCGTCGACCGCCGCACCAGCGTGTTGATGCGACGCCTGAAGGAGAGCACGATGCTGGAGACTGAAATCGGAAAGACAGGCGAGGTCGTGGTTGAAGGCCACGTCATCGGCCGGCTTGATGGTTTCGTCTTCGCCGCTGCGCCTTCCGCCGGAAGTTCGGAAGCCAAGGCGCTGCAGGCCACCGCTCAAAAGGCGCTAGCCGGTGAGATTGATGCCCGCGCCACGCGGCTTTCGCAGGCGCCTGACGAGCAATTCGTGCTCGCGGCCGACGGCGCTATCCGTTGGCAAGGCGATGCAGTCGGCAAGCTCGTCGCGGCCGAGGAGGTGCTGCGCCCGCGCGTGCGCGTGATCGCCGACGAGCAGCTCACTGGCGCTTCGCGCGACATGGTACAGGCACGCCTCGATCTATGGCTGAAGAGCCATATCGAAAAAGTACTCGCGCCGCTGTTCGCCTTATCGGCGGCGGAGGACATCACCGGTATGGCGCGCGGTGTCGCCTTCCAGCTCGTCGAGGCGCTCGGCGTACTGGAGCGGCAGAAGGTCGCAGATGACGTGAAGGGACTCGATCAGCCCGCGCGCGCGAACCTGCGCAAATACGGGATGCGTTTCGGCGCCTACCACATTTATCTACCCAATCTGCTGAAGCCGGCGCCGCGCATTCTTGCCGCGCAATTATGGGCTCTGAAGCACGCCGCGCCGGATGCCAAGGGCCTCGACGAACTGCGTGCACTGGCTTCCGGCGGGCGCACCTCGATCCCGACCGACAAGGAGATCGCCCGACCGCTTTATCGCACCGTCGGCTATCGCGTCTGCGGCGAGCGCGCGGTGCGCGTCGACATTCTGGAACGGCTGGCGGACCTCGTCCGGCCCGCGCTGAGCTGGCGCGAAGGCTCGCCACTTCCGAAGCCGCCCGGCGCGGTAGAAGGCGGCGGCTTTACGGTGACGCCGGCCATGACCTCGCTTACCGGCGCCTCGGGTGAAGACTTTGCTTCTGTGCTGCGCTCGCTCGGCTATCGCGCAGAGCGGCGGCCGAAGCCCGTGGAAACCGCTGCTGCGTCGACGGAGCCCGCTGCGTCCCCGCCGGAAACTGGGGAGAGCGCAGAGACGCAGTCCGGTCAGGTAGCAGAGACGCAGTCCGGTCAGGTGGGTGAAGCCGCTCCGGCGCCGGAAGCAGCGCCAAGCCCCGAGCCCGATATGTTGCCGGCCGCTGAGGCGCCCCCGACCGAACCGGCTATAGCCGCGCCGGAAGAGGTTCCGCGTGCGGACTCGGCCGCGACAGCCACAGCGCCTGCCATCGCTACGGAAGAGCAGGCCTTCATCGAGGTATGGCGCCCCGGCCGTCCATCGGAACGCCCCCGTCATGGCAAGCCGCGGCGACAACGGCGTCCTGAGCAAGCCACCGCCGAGGGTGCAGCAGCAGGCGCGGTGCCTGCCCCGGCGGAAGCTGCTGCGGCGCAGGGTGCGGAGACGCCGCATCGCAAGCCGCGCCCACAGCGTCATCGGCATGAACACAAGGACAAGGAGCGGTCCGGGCAGGGTCGGCCGCCGCGGCGCGAAAGCCAGCGGGATCGCGGCGCAATCGCCAAGCCACGGCCGCAGGAGCGCCGTGAGAAGATCGCGGATCCGAATTCGCCCTTCGCCAAGCTCGCGGCATTGAAGGCGCAACTCGAAGCCGACACCAAGGAGCGGCGCTGAGCCGCTTGATGATTGGATCGCCAGCGCATCGATAAGTGGTTGTGGCATGCGCGGGTGGTGCGCACACGCAGCGCTGCCGCCGAACTTGTCACTTCTGGACTGGTGCGGCTCAACCGGGAGCGCGTCACCGCGCCTAGCCGGCTGGTGCGGGTCCAGGACGTGATCACAATCGCCCTCGATCGGCAGGTGCGGATCATGAAAGTGGTGAACTTCGCGGAGCGGCGAGGGGGCGCTGAGGACGGGCGGGTGCTTTATGACGATCTTACCCCGCCACCGCCGCCACGCGACGAATCACCCCAAGTCGCGGCTCGCGAGGCCGGGTCTGGCCGCCCAACCAAACGCGATCGGCGCGCGATCGACCGGCTGCTGGATGAAGACGACTGAGAGCGCAGCCTTCTCTTGCGCCCTATCGATCGCTGGGTTAGGCCACGGCTTACCGCCGCCGCATGCTAACTGGGTTTCCGATGACTTACGTGGTCAATGAAAACTGCATCAAATGCAAATACATGGACTGCGTGGAGGTTTGTCCGGTGGACTGTTTCTACGAAGGCGAGAATATGCTCGTCATCCACCCCGACGAATGCATCGATTGCGGCGTCTGCGAACCCGAATGCCCGGTCGATGCGATCAAGCCCGATACTGAGCCGGGTCATGACAAATGGGCGGGCGTAAACGCCGAATTTGCGAAAATCTGGCCTAACATTACCACCAAGAAAGAGCCGCCGGCGGATGCGAAGGAGTGGGACGGCAAGCCCGAGAAGGAAAAATATTTTTCTCCAAACCCAGGCGCTGGTGATTGAATCTTCCGGATACCGCTTGAGGGCTAAAGACCTTGGGCTGAAGCGTGACCTAAGTCTGGCGGAACCAAGGGCGATGTCTGCGATTTTAACTAAAGCTGCCATCTGCGGGTGATGAATAACGCGAATTGCAGCTACCTAACTCCATAACGCTTTGATTTTCGGAGAAAATGTGCTATATGGGTGCAATATAAAGAAACCCGCAGCCGAGCCTCCTATTGGAGGCCTATTTTTTCGCCTGCGTCCCGAGGCGTCTTAAGTTGAGGGCGTGGAACCCACGCAAAAGCAGTGGCAGGAAAATCGCGTCAACGAGTGAAAAAACCCTCCGTCGGGGCTAGCAGGAGAAAAAAATCCTCCGCCCCCGTCCGTCAGGCCAAGAAGAAGTCAGCCGGTACGAGCCGGCGGACACCGCAAGCTGCACGCGGCACCGCCCGCCGTGCGGCTCCCGTGGCCAAATCCGTCGTGCGCAAGCCCGCCGGTGAAGGAGCAATCCCTGGGATGACCAGCAAGAAGACTACACAACGCCAAGGCTTCAAGACCAGCGAATTCATTGTCTATCCGGCACACGGGGTCGGCCAGATCGTTTCCATTGAGGAACAGGAAGTCGCGGGGGCCAAGCTCGAACTGTTCGTCATCAACTTTATCAAAGACAAGATGACTTTACGGGTTCCGACCGCCAAGATCGTCAGCGTCGGCATGCGCAAGCTCGCCGAAGGCCCGATGGTCAAGCGCGCGTTGGAAACCCTGAAGGGCCGCGCCCGCATCAAACGTACCATGTGGTCCCGCCGCGCTCAGGAATACGAGGCAAAGATCAACTCCGGCGACATCGTCGCCATCGCCGAGGTGGTCCGCGACCTGTTTCGTTCGGAATCGCAGCCCGAGCAGTCCTACAGCGAGCGGCAGCTCTATGAGGCGGCGCTCGACCGCCTGTCGCGCGAAATCGCGGCGGTGCAGCGCGTGACCGAGACCGAAGCGGTGAAGGAAATCGAAGCCGCTCTGGCCAAGGGCCCGCGTCGGGGTCCCAAAGCGGCGGAAGATGAAGCCTCGGTCGAGGAAGAGGCCGCCTAAGCCGATATTCTTCCACTGAAGTTGCAAAGCCCGGCAGTGATGCCGGGCTTTTTGCTTTTGCGCCCCAAGGGCCGGGACATTAGCATTTGCCCGGGAATGCCTGGCAAAACCAAGAGGGCGCCATGACAATTCGCAAGATCAGCCGATCGGCGCTTGGCGTCGCGCTGGTGTTTTCAGCCGCGCTCGCGATTCCGTTCGGCGCCTTCGGGCAGACTGCGGGCCGCACCATCACCATCGTGGTGCCGTTCACACCCGGCACCGGTCCCGACATCCTGGCGCGCACCATCGGCGAAGAAATCCAGCGACGCTGGAACCAACCGGTCGTCGTCGACAATAAACCCGGCGCCAGCGGCAATATTGGCACGCAGGTCGTCGCCCGCGCCGCCCCTGACGGCCATACGCTGCTGATGACCTCGAATCCGTTCACGGCCAATACCAGCCTGCTGAAGGACGTGCCCTACGACCCCATCAAAAGCTTTGCGCCGATCGTCGCGCCTGGTTACGGCGTGCTGGCGCTGGCGGTGCATCCATCGCTGCCGGTGACGTCGACCAAGGAATTCATCGACTACGCAAAAGCGCGGCCGAATGAGATCGATTACGGCTCGCCGGGTGTCGGCACGCCGCATCATCTTGCGATGGAATTGTTCAAGCTCTCCACCAAGGTCGATGTGCGCCACATCCCCTATCGGGGTTCAGCAGGCGCAGTCACCGATTTGCTTGGCGGACACGTCAAAGCAGGCTTCATGGCGGTGCATCTGGCGCTGCCGCTTGTACAAAACAATCAGGTACGGCTGCTCGGCGTCGCCAGCCTCGAACGCGCCAAGGTCGCGCCCGACCTGCCGACACTCGACGCGCAAGGCATTGCCGGTTTCGAAGTCAATCTCTGGTATGGATTGCTGACGCCGACCGGAACGCCGCGCGAGGTCATCCTGCGTTACAACGCGGTAGTGAACGACATCCTGCAGCAGCCCAAGACCGTGGAAGCTTTAGCCAAGCAGGGATTGACCGTGGCGGGTGGTACGCCGGAGCAATTCGGCGAGTTCATAGCCTCAGACCTCGCCAGATGGCAGAAGGTGGTGAAAGAGGCGGGCATCACCGCCCAATGATGCAATCCAGGTTTACAGCGGCCCACAACGGTCCCCGCCGGTCACAAATGCTGGCATTCCAGCGTGCAGATCACGCCGTCGGCGGTGTATTCCAGCAATGCGCTGCCGCCCACTTGCGCGGCGAAGGCTTGCTCAATCAGCAGGGTGCCGAAGCCCTTGCGCTCTGCGGGCTGCGCCGGTGGTCCACCGCTTTCCTTCCAGCTTAACCGCAGGCGGCTGCCTGCGAGCAACTCCCACATGATCGCAATCCGGCCGGAGCCGTTGGCCAACGCGCCGTATTTCGCCGCGTTAGTCGCCAGTTCGTGCAGCACCATCGAAAACATCAATGCGGGGCTGGGCGCCAGCCGCACCGGCGGCCCGGACACGCGCAGGCGTTCGAGCTCCCTCGTTGCGTAGGGCTCGAGCACGCTGTCAACAATTTCGCGTAATTGCGCGCTTTCCCATTTCTCTTCACTGAGAATGTTGTGAGCGCGACCGAGCGAGCTCAACCTCGCCTCGAATTTGCGGCGGGCATCGCCGGTCTTTACCGAGGAGCGGAAAGTTTGCGACGCAATCGACTGCACCGTCGCGAGCGTATTCTTCACCCGATGATTCAATTCGTTGATCAGCAGCTCGTGTAGCATCTCGCCACGCGCAATGCGCGCCGCCATCCCGATCGCGAAAGCGAGGCCGATCCCTAGCATGATAAATCCGACCGCGGCGGTGAATGCGAGTTCCCGCCACAGCGGAGCCGTGAGTGTGGCGACGGGAATGCCCGCTGCTACCGTCCAGCCGGTGAGGGGCGAGCGGGTAAAGGCGGTGAGAAGCTCCACCCCTTCCAGCGAATAGGTAGGTAGCTTGCCTTCGTTCTGCGAAAGAAGGGCAGGCAGCAGCGTGGGCGAAGCCTGCAATCCTATTGTCTGCTGCGGATTCGGCACGCGCGCCAAATTCGTGCCCGTCCGGTCGAAGATCGACATCGTCCAATCCTCGGTCGGGCGCTGGCGTTGGATGATGTGCTGAAACAATTCAAGCGGTGGGTTGAAAGCGATCTCGTATACAACGTTACCCCTGCGGATGACCGGCACGCTCACGGTCACGATGCGTGTTTCCAAGACGCTGCCGATGAAAAGGTTCGAATAGGCAGGCTGGCCCGTCCGAAACACAGCGTCGATGGCCCCTTCGTTGGCCTGCCGCGGCGCCGGCTGGCCTTGTGGCACGGCTGTGTTGAGGACTTGTGTGCCGTCTTTTTCTGCGAGCGAAATGGAGGACGTGGGATAGCGCCGAAGAAAGGCATTGGCATTATTGCGAAAGCCTTCAAGGTCGTCATTCTGTAGGGCGCGCGAATTGGCCAGCACTTCAAGTGCAAGCGTGATTCCCCGCATCTCGGTGTCGAGCACGGTCTGGATGCCTTTCACCGTCTCCAATACGCGATCGAAGGCGCCGTCGCGGTTGCGTACATGGTTGACGTAAACCAGGCCCGCGGCGAATAGGATAAGAGGTAACATCGTGCCGGCAACGAGCAGCGGTAGACGCAAACGCAGGGAAAGCTTATTCATCATCGTGTCCCGCCAGCCTTGCTCAAACGCTCTGGCCAGCCGCCGCGCAGGCGCAAGTTTTTGTCCAGCCATACCCTTCCGCCTGGGCAGCAGGGATTATAGCTACGAGATGTCAAATCCGTTCCCGGCCGCTACAAATTTGCTGCACATCCGATTGCCGATCCTCCCCTGTCCGGTTCCCGCATGTCATCAATCATCACCGTCTCCGGCGTCTCCAAAACCTATGCGTCTGGTTTCAAGGCGCTTAAGAACATCGACCTGGAAATCCGCCGCGGCGAGATATTCGCTCTGCTTGGCCCCAACGGCGCCGGCAAGACCACGCTGATCAGTCTGATCTGCGGCATCATCACTCCGACCGACGGCAAGGTGCTGGTGGATGGCCATGACATCATCAATGACTTCCGCGCCGCCCGCGCGCTGATCGGCCTGGTGCCGCAGGAATTGACGACCGATGCCTTTGAAACGGTGTGGGCTACGGTGTCTTTCAGCCGCGGTTTATGGGGCAAGAAGCCCAATCCGGCCCTGATCGAGAAAATTCTCAAAGACCTCTCGCTGTGGGACAAGAAGAACAACAAGATCATGACGCTGTCCGGCGGCATGAAGCGCCGGGTGCTGATCGCCAAGGCGCTTTCGCATGAGCCGCGCATCCTGTTCCTGGATGAACCGACCGCCGGCGTTGACGTCGAGTTGCGCAAGGACATGTGGCAGGTCGTGCGGTTGTTGCGCGCTTCCGGCGTCACCATCATCCTCACCACCCATTACATAGCCGAAGCCGAGGAGATGGCCGATCGCATCGGCGTCATCAACAAAGGCGAGATCATCCTGGTTGAGGAAAAGGCTGAGCTTATGCGTAAGCTCGGCGAGAAGCAGCTTCGCCTGCATCTGCTGAGGAAGCTCGATGCCATTCCTCCGCAGCTCGCCGCGCACCGGTTGGCGCTGGCGGTGGATGGCAACGAGCTGATCTATAACTACGACACTCAAGGCGAGCGCACGGGCATTACCACGTTGCTCGAAGACCTCAGGAGCGCCGGTATCGCATTTAACGATCTCAATACCAATGAAAGCTCGCTGGAAGACATCTTCGTTGGCTTGGTGAGGCAGAAAAAATGAATTTCCAGGCCGTCCGCGCTATCTACATTTTCGAAATGGCCCGAGCCGGGCGCACGCTGATGCAAAGCATCGTATCGCCGGTGCTATCCACCTCGCTTTATTTTGTCGTTTTCGGCGCCGCGATTGGCTCGCGCATAACCGACATTGAGGGCGTGCAATACGGCGCCTTCATCGTGCCCGGGCTGATCATGCTGACGCTGTTGACGCAGAGCGTGATGAACGCATCTTTCGGTATCTATTTCCCCCGCTTCACCGGAACGATCTACGAGATCCTGGCGGCGCCGATCTCGGCCTTTGAGATCGTGCTGGGCTATGTCGGTGCTGCTGCCACCAAGTCGGTCATCCTTGGCCTGATCATCCTCGCCACCGCGGGCTTATTCGTGCCGCTGCGGATCGAGCATCCGGTCTGGATGATCGTATTCCTGTTGCTCACAGCCATGACCTTCAGCCTGCTCGGTTTCATCATCGGCCTATGGGCGGACGGTTTCGAGAAGCTGCAGATCGTGCCGCTGCTGGTTATCACGCCGCTCACCTTCCTCGGCGGCAGCTTCTATTCCATTAGCGTGCTGCCGCCGACGTGGCAGACAATCACCCTGTTCAATCCGGTGGTCTATCTGATCAGCGGTTTCCGCTGGGCCTTCTTCGAGACGGCAGACGTCGGAGTCGAGATCAGCCTTGCGATGACGCTGCTATTCCTCGGCATCTGCCTCACCGTTGTTTGGTGGATATTCAAGACCGGCTATCGCCTGAAGAACTAAGCCGCCATGGAGCAGCGTCAAACGCTAATGGGCTCCGCTTGCGTCGTCCGCGGGCTTATTCCACTACGATCTTGACCTGATCGCCGGGCTTTAGCGCCTGCCCGGGCGCCAATCCGTTGAGCACAAGGAAACGCTGCAAGGGGCGGTCGGTAATCGCCATGCGAGCGGCGAGGCGCTCCGGCGTGTCGCTCGGGGCCACCGTCAGCACTTTGATGCGCAACGGTTGTGCGTCTTCGATTTCCGAGAGAGTCATGCGACGGAAGCTGTTGATCGAATCACGGAAGGCGCGGTCGCTCTCGGGGGTCTTTTGTTTGGTAGCGTAGATGAAGCGGTAAACTTCGCTGCCGAAACGGACCGCGTACATTCTGAACGTCCACTCGTCGCCTTTGGCCGTCGCTGTGGCGCCGGGAAAGCCGCTGATGGTGGTCGGCTCGACTGACTTCTCGTCGATGGTGCCGATCCAGCCGGACTTCAGGTAGTCCGTGAGCGTCTGTTCCGCCGGCACGCGCACGACATCGAGCCGCATCGCCTGGCTACCGCCTTCCTTGGCGCCGAGTACCGCCTGCGCAGTATTTTCCAACACAAAGCCTTCCGGCGCCGTGAAAGTAAAGCCGAGCTTGGGATGCAGATAGCGCCGGCCGCGCACGAAGCCCTCGCTAGGGTCCTCGCCGAATACCAAACCATCAACGCTGGCAAGATGATCTGCACGTTCGCGTGCGCCGGTGCCGGGCGCGCTATGCTGCCGTGCATGCGTCACCGCGTTCTTCACGCGGTCGGGCGTGCTTGGATGCGAGGAGAGAAAATCCAGCGGACGTAAATCAGTACCTGAATTCGACACCGGCTTCAGCTCGGCATTACGGCCCATCGAGGTGAGGAAGCGCTCGGCGCCGTAGGGGTCAAAACCGGCGCGCGCGGAAACCTCCACGCCGATCCCGTCAGCCTCGAATTCCTGCGAACGCGAGAAGCTCGCCAGGGCGATCTTGGATTTCGCCAGCGCCAGCGCGCCGGTCTCAGGGTCGCTCAGAACCTGATTGACGACGCCTTCGACCAGCGCCACCCGCCGCGCCTGGTCTTCACGGATCGCCGCATGGCTCGCGATCACATGAGCTATCTCGTGCGACAGCACGGAAGCAAGCTCGGCGCTGTCGTTGGCGAGCGCGATCAGGCCGCGTGTCACATAAAGCTGACCGCTCGGCAGCGCGAAAGCGTTGATCGCCGGGGAATTGAGAATAGTGACGCGGTATTTGACATCAGGCCGGTCGGACGCGGCGACCAGCTTGTCGACGGTCTTGCTGATGGAGGCTTCCAGCCTGGGATCGTTATAGGCGCCACCATAGGCCGCGAGGATGCGCTGATGCTCGCGCAGCGTGGCGGGCGACATCTCAACTTGTTTGGGAGCCTCTTCGGGGAACAGCTGCGGCGACAGATTGATGGTACTAGAGCAGCCGGCGAGCGCAGCGGCGAGGAGCATGCCGGCCAGCCCGACACGCCTTTCCGCCCAGATTCCCCGCTGCGATGTCACCACGACGCATCCACCCCCAACAAGGCTCAGTTCTGAGCCGCGATCTCAATCTGCTCGGGTCTCACGGCTTCTATTCGCGGGCCGCCGCGCTCCTCGACCCAGCCGCGCACTCGGATGCGTGCGCCTTCGAGCTTTTTCAGGTCTATGCCGGCGCCTTCGAAAGCGGCCATATTGCGCCTTAAGATCGCGACAGTGAGATGACGCGACCAAACCCGTCCGAAATTCATGTATATTGTGCCACCGCTCTCGCGCACAGACAAAACTTTCCCCTCCGCTACCGTGAACTGGCCGCGGCGTTCCAACAGTCCCGCGAGGTCATCGGAAGCCTTTATGCCGTAAACGGGATCGCCCCACAGCCCGAGCCTGCCGCGACGGGCCGGGGCCTCCGCCGCCCGCAGCGCCTTGGCGCAGGCAGCGTCGCCCGGACGGCTGCCGACCTGCGCATCGCCCGCCGCCAGCAAATCCCCCTGGATCCACCGTTCCGCGCCATCCCGCGGTACGTAAGCCTGAACGAGGAGGCGTCCATAGCGGTCGCTGGCTGGTTCCGCCTGTTTCAGCACGACCGTCCCCGCCGCGAGCAGCCTCTCAAGCGAGGTTTTGGTCGAGATGCGGCCCGAAGGCACCTCAATACCGGCAAGCACAACCTCGCGTCCGTCCCGCAGCTTGAATGTGCGGGCGTCGAGAACGCCGCCTGTTTCAAACGTCCCAAGGGTGGCGGAAATGCAGGCGGCGCGATCTTCCGCCCTTGCGGCGAGGGTGAAAAACGCCGCACAGAGGGTGGTGATCATAACGCGCCAGCGGAATAAAGAATTAAGCAACGAAGCCTCGCGTTGCCTCACGCTGATCCAGAAGCAAACATTCCAGCGGGTCACCAACAAAATCAAGGCGGATAACAGGTGCAGAGCGGGTTCCGATCGGCGATCCCGGCAAGTCGCGCCGATAAAAGCTCCCGCAGTTATGGCAAACGAAAGGTTGTCAATCGTGGTTACAGAAACTGCGATAAACGCCAGCGTAAGTTCTTTATTCGCATTATGTTCAAAACGACCCAGCGCTTTTAGTCGGTTTCAAATCTATTGATCCGAATCTAGTCCCCAAATGGGGGCTACGTCGAATGTAGTCCCTAAAAATTTGGGGGGCTACAATGACGCAGCAAAAGAAAACTGCGCTCGTATTGCGCCTCACGGCGCTCGCATTCTCAATTCTTCTCGTACCTGCGGCGCGGGCGGCCGACGATCCAGTCGCCGCTGAGCCAATTGTCGCCGCGCAGCCGGTAGCAGTGGAAGAAGCACTGTTTCGCGAAGAGACCGCCACCGTCGTCGCCACAATGACGGAGGACGATGGTTGGGATTGGCAGGAGTCGGATTCGGCAGCCGAGGCGTTTATCCCTCAGCTGGTTTGTTGGACAAGCGCCGACCTCGACGAACTCGCCATACCGGACCAGGCTTTCTCGGCAGTGGCTTCGGCCGACACGATCATCGGCATCGCGTCATATTATGATGAGCCGCAGCGGACCGCCTCCGGAGAGCCATTCGATCCGAACGCATTCACCGCCGCAGCGCAATTGGAGATCCGCCACAAATTCGGCGGCATACGCTTTGGGGTGAAATATCTGCCGGCCTATGCCGTTGTCGAATACGGCAGGAAGAAGTTGATCCTTAAATTCAATGACGTCGGGCCTTTGCGCCCGGGCCGGATTATCGACCTGAGCCGCGCCGCCATGGCTTACTTCAACGGCCTCAAAAAAGGGCTGCTGCGCAACGTCAAAGTGACGCCATTGCCGCTGGGGAAAGTTTTTACCCCAGGCCCGGTTACCGACGCGCAATTGGCCGCGCTGGGAATTAGGGACATCGGCAACGCGGTGGCGACGGCGCAGGCGGCGATCACGCCGAAACCGGACGCTGGCGAGCCGCAAGCGCCTGCTGCACGGTCAGCCGAGGCGGTTAGTGTCTCGGCACGCCTCTACGTTCAGGACATGGCGGGCGCCGAAAGCTGATACGCCGTTATTCGGTGCAGAGGACACCGGGGATGCAAGGACCCGCGTCCTATGCTAGATCGCGCATTCCGCGGTCCCGTAGCTCAGCCGGATAGAGCAGCGGTTTCCTAAACCGAAGGTCGCATGTTCGAGTCATGCCGGGACCGCCAGCCATAGGTCGTCGATGATCTCTCAACGCGCGCGCTATGCCTTCAAGGCGCTGATCGTGCTGGCCCGCGCCGGCAGCGCGGGCATGCAGATCCGCGACATCGCCGAGAAAGAGCAGATCCCGCGCAAATTCCTTGAACAGATTTTGCTGTCTCTGAAAGCGGGAGGCCTGATCACCAGCCGACGAGGACGCGAAGGCGGTTATGCGCTGTTGAAAAGCGCCGAATCAATTTCGCTCGGCAGCGTTCTGCGCATGATCGACGGGCCGATCGCGCCGCTGCCGTGTCTGTCGCGCACCGCCTACCGCAAATGCGACGATTGTCCGAGCGAAGAGCTTTGCGCGGTGCGCGCCGGTTTCGCGGAAGCCTATGACGCCTCACTGCGCGTGCTGGAGACGACGACGATCGCACAGGCCATGAAGGCCACGGCAGGCAAGAAGCAACGACGCACCCGCGTGTCGTTGGCATAAAATCCTTTCGCTTCAGCAAGTTGATGAATTTCACACACAGGGCCCAAAAGCCCATCGCAATTCCGGCTTGACGTAATGTCTACTAAATCTATAGGGTATACAGAGTTAGCGAAGGGAGAATCGCATGCTGACCGGTGCCCGCAACCTGACTCATGTTCTGTTCGCTCTTGCTGCCTTCGTGCTCTGCTTTGCGATCACCACTTTCGCACATGGGCAGACGGTGCTGCTCAATGTCTCCTACGATCCGACGCGCGAGCTCTACAAGGAAGTGAACGCCGCTTTCGCTGAAGAGTGGAAGGCGCAGAAGGGCGAGACCGTCACCATCCGCCAGTCGCACGGCGGTTCGGGCGGGCAGGCGCGTGCCGTCATCGATGGCCTGGCTGCGGACGTGGTGACGCTCGCGCTGTCCGGCGACATCGACGAGATCGCCAAGCGCACGGGCAAGATTCCGGCCGGCTGGCAAAAGAAGCTACCGGGCAACAGCGCGCCTTACACCTCCACCATTGTGTTCCTGGTGCGCGCGGGCAATCCGAAAGGCATCAAGGACTGGGGCGACCTCGCCAAGCCCGGCGTCGGCGTGATCACGCCGAATCCCAAGACGTCCGGCGGCGCCCGCTGGAATTATCTCGCTGCCTGGGCCTGGGCCGACCGCGAATACACGGGCGACACCGCCAGGGTTCGCGACTACATCGCCGCCACGCTGAAGAACGTGCCGGTGCTCGATACCGGCGCCCGCGGCTCCACCACCACCTTCGCGCAGCGGGGCCTCGGCGACGTGCTGCTGACCTGGGAAAACGAGGCCTTCCTTGCGCTCGACGAGTTCGGCAAGGACAAGTTCGAGATCGTCACGCCGTCGATCTCCATCCTGGCCGAGCCGCCGGTGGCGGTGGTCGAAGGCAATGCCGGCCCGAAGAAGACTCAGGCGCTGGCGGAGGCCTATCTGCGCTTCCTGTACACGCCGAAGGGCCAGGCGCTTGCCGCCAAGCACCATTACCGTCCGATCAACCCGGAAGCCGCCGACCCGAAGGATCTCGCTCTGTTCAAGAAGCTCGAGCTGGTGACCATCGACAAGAACTTCGGCGGCTGGGCCAAGGCGCAACCGGAGCACTTCGGCGAGAACGGCACCTTCGACCAGCTCTACGGCAAGAAATAGCCGATGAGCGTCGCGGGCGGCATCATTCGTCAGAACCAGAGCGTGATCCCGGGCTTCGGGATCACGTTCGGCATTACCGTGACCGCCTTGTCGCTGGTGGTGCTGATTCCGCTGGCTGCGCTCGCGTTCAAGGCCGCCGGCGTGGGACCCGCGGAATTCTGGCGCATCGCCACCCATCCGCGCACGCTGGCGGCGCTGCGGCTGTCCTTCGGCGCCGCCTTTATTGCCGCGGCGGTCAACGCGGTCTTCGGACTGCTCGTGGCCTGGGTGCTGGTGCGCTACCGTTTTCCCGGCAAGGGCATCCTTGATGCGGCGATCGACCTGCCGATCGCATTGCCGACGGCGGTCGCCGGTATCGCGCTCGCGGTGATCTATGCGCCGAATGGCTGGGTCGGCGGTGCGCTCGCGCCGCTCGGAATCAAGGTTGGCTATACGCCCACGGCGGTGGTGGTGGCGCTGATTTTCGTCGGTCTGCCGTTCGTCGTGCGCACGGTGCAGCCCGTGCTTGCGGAGAGCGAGAAGGAGATCGAGGAGGCTGCGGCGCTTCTCGGCGCGAGCCGTCTGCGTACGATCTTTCAGGTCGTGCTGCCGCTGGTTTCCCCCGCCTTGCTCACCGGCTTCGCGCTCGCTTTCGCCCGCGGCATCGGCGAATACGGCTCGGTGATCTTTGTGGCTGGCAACCTGCCTTTGGTGTCGGAGATCGCGCCGCTTCTGATCGTCATCCGGCTGGAAGAGTTCGATTACGGCGGCGCCGCGGTGATCGCGACGGTGATGCTCGCGCTCTCCTTCTTCCTGCTGATGGTGATCAGCGCGTTGCAAACGCGGAACCGCAGGAGGCTCGGCTATGTCTGACGCCGTGATGCGCCCGCCGATCCGCCAGGCCCGCGTCAACGACGAGATGCCGCTGGTGCGTTATGCGCTGATCGGCGTCGCCGTGCTGTTCCTTCTGCTGATCCTGTTCCTTCCTCTTGTCGCCGTGTTCGTCGAAGCGTTCCGGCGTGGGGCTGGCGCTTACCTGAATGCGTTGACGGATCCCGACACGACCGCCGCGATCAGGCTCACGCTGCTCGTGGCTTTCATCTCGGTCGTGTTCAATATTGTCGTCGGTGTCTCGGCGGCCTGGGCCATCGCGAAATTCCATTTCCGCGGCAAGCAGTTTTTGATCACCCTGATCAATCTGCCCTTCTCGGTGTCGCCGGTGATCTCCGGCCTTGTGTTCGTCCTGTTGTTCGGAGCTGGCGGCCTGCTCGGTCCCTGGCTGCAGGCGCATGACATCGAGATCATCTTCGCGCTGCCCGGCATCGTGCTGGCGACGATTTTCGTCACCTTTCCCTTTGTCACCCAACAGCTTGTGACACTGATGCAGGCTCAGGGAACGCAGGAAGAAGAATGTGCGTTGTCTCTCGGCGCCTCCGGCTGGAGAACGTTCTTATTCGTGACGCTGCCGAACATCAAATGGGGCCTGCTCTACGGCGTGCTGCTTTGTAACGCGCGCGCGATGGGCGAGTTCGGCGCGGTCGCGGTGGTGTCAGGAAAAATCCGCGGGTTGACCAACACCATGCCGTTGCAGGTTGAGATTCTCTACAACGAATACAACTTCGTCGCCGCTTTCGCGGTGGCGTCGCTGCTCGCGCTGCTGGCTCTGGTCACGCTCGCGCTGAAGAGCTTCTTCGAATGGCGGTTTGCGGATGCGATCGCGCTCGGCGCGACGAGATAGGAAAATAACATGTCGGTCGCGGTGACGGTCGAGAACATCAAGAAGGAATTCGGGCAGTATCCGGCCCTTCGCGGCGCCTCATTGAAGGTGCATGGCGGAGAGCTGATGGCGATCCTCGGCCCATCCGGCTCCGGCAAGACCACTCTGTTGCGAGTGGTTGCAGGCCTGGAGCAGCCGCAGGCCGGACGCGTGATGTTCGACGACCTCGATGCCGCGACGCTGTCGCTGCGCGAGCGGCGTATCGGATTCGTGTTCCAGCATTACGCTCTATTCCGGCACATGACGGTTCTGGACAATGTGGCCTTTGGCTTGCGCGCCCAGCCGCGCCATACCCGGCCTGATCCGGTCGAGATCAAGCGGCGCTCGCTCGAATTGCTTGAGCTCGTGCAGCTTGGCGAATTCGGCAACCGTTACCCCGCGCAATTGTCCGGCGGTCAGCGCCAGCGGATAGCGCTGGCGCGCGCTCTCGCCATCAAGCCGCGTGTCCTGCTGCTGGACGAGCCATTCGGGGCGCTAGACGCCAAAGTGCGCAAGGAACTGCGCCGCTGGCTGCGCGAATTCCACAATCAGACCGGCCACACCACCCTGTTCGTCACCCACGACCAGGATGAAGCCTTCGAATTGGCCGATCGCGTGGCCATTCTCAACCAGGGCAAGGTCGAACAGGTGGGGTCGCCGCGCATGATCCAGCAGGAACCGGCTTCTTCCTTTGTGGCGGCCTTCGTCGAGGGCACAGCGGCCGGCCTGAACCCTGTTCCATTGCCCAAAATGGCGCGAAATCAGGATTTTTACCCCCGGCCCATACCGTTTCGGGTGGGCTGACTTGCGGTAAGAAACCGGGAATTGCGGATAGTTTGGTGAAGCCCGCCGCCTTTTATGGCATTGGTATTGCCATAAATACGCGCTAAGCCGCCTACCCGCCCCATCAGCCCGGTTGGACGATGAACGACGCTGCCAGGAATGAACTTGCTTCGCGCTTCGGCGACATTGCCTCGGAGGCCGGCAAGGTCATCATGACGATCTATTCGCCGACCCTGAAGGTCGACGCCAAGAAGGACAGTTCGCCCGTTACGGAGGCCGATGCCGCCGCCGAGCGCGTGATCCTGGAGAGCCTGAAACAAGTCATGCCCGACGTCCCCGTGGTCGCTGAGGAATCCTTCGAAGCCACCGCCAATGGTGCCGCGCCCGAGCGCTTCATCCTTGTTGATCCGCTCGATGGCACGCGCGAGTTCATCACCGGCAGCCACGAATTCACCGTCAATATTGCGCTGGTCGAGCAGGGCAGGCCGGTGGTCGGCTGCGTCTATGCCCCGGCGCTGAACCAGATGTATGTCGCGGGCGCCGATGCCCGGCGGGCGGATGTCCGGCCGGGCGATGCCTTGCCCCGGCGTGAGGCCATGCAAAAGCTCGTGACCGAGGCCTATCCGTCCGACGGCCTGCGCGCGATGGCGAGCCGCTCGCATCTCGATCCGGAAACCGAGGCGTTGCTCAAAAAGCTGCAGGTCGGAACCTTCAAGTCCGCCGGCTCCTCACTAAAATTTTGCTGGATTGCCCAGGGAGACGGTGACATTTACCCACGTCTCGCGCCCACCATGGAATGGGACACCGCGGCCGGACATGCGGTGTTGACGGCGGCTGGCGGATGCGTAATCGGTAGGGACGGATCTCCCTTCCGCTATGGAAAAGTAGGCTATCGCAACGACGGTTTTGTTGCCTGGGGCCGTGAGCCCCTGCCGTGACCGCCGAGCTGCGCCAGCAACATCATCATGAACTTTATGACCACCAAGGCTAATCCCGTGGCCGGATCTAAAGAAAAGCTTCCGGCGCATCTCAAGCGCCTCGAAGCGGAGTCGGTCGAGATCATCCGCGAAGTCGTGGCGGAGTTCCGCAACCCGGTGATGCTCTATTCGATCGGCAAGGATTCCAGCGTCATGCTGCACCTCGCGATCAAGGCATTCTATCCGTCGCCGCTGCCGTTCCCGCTCATGCACGTCGATACGACGTGGAAGTTCCGCGAGATGATCCAGTTCCGCGACGAGACCGCCAAGCGGCTCAATCTCAATCTGATCGTCTATGTCAACCAGAGCGGCATCGAGCGCGGCATCAGTCCCTTCGCCTCCGGCTCAGCCGTACATACCCATGTGATGAAGACCGAGGGACTGAAGCAGGCGCTGGACAAATATCAGTTCGACGCCGCGTTCGGCGGCGCCCGCCGCGACGAGGAAAAGAGCCGCGCCAAGGAGCGCATCTTTTCCTTCCGTTCCAAGGCGCATGCCTGGGATCCGCGCAACCAGCGTCCGGAACTCTGGAACCTGTTCAACACCCGTATCCGCCAAGGCGAGTCGATCCGCGTCTTCCCGCTTTCGAACTGGACCGAGCTCGACGTCTGGACATATGTCCAGCTCGAGCAGATTCCCGTGGTGCCGCTTTACTTCTCCAAGGAGCGCCCGGTAGTGGAGCGGGCCGGCACGTTGCTGATGGTCGACGACGACCGCATGCCGCTGGAGCCCGGCGAGAAGCCGCAGATGCGCCGCGTGCGTTTCCGCACGCTCGGATGTTATCCGCTGACCGGCGCGATCGAATCCGATGCCACGACGCTTGACGATATCGTGGCTGAGATGAAGACCGCGCAGGTCTCCGAACGCCAGGGCCGCCTGATCGATACCGACGAAGCCGCCTCGATGGAAAAGAAAAAACGCGAGGGCTATTTCTGATGGATGTCCGCGTCGCCGGCAACGTGCAGAAAGATGCCGACAACGATCTGCTGCGCTTCATCACCTGCGGATCGGTGGACGACGGCAAGTCGACGCTGATCGGCCGGCTGCTCCACGACTCCAAGCAGATTTTCGAGGACCAGCTCTCCGCGCTGGCCAAGGACTCGGTGCGCCACGGCACAACCGGAGAGGAGATCGACTTCGCACTGCTGGTCGACGGCCTGGAAGCCGAGCGCGAGCAGGGCATCACCATCGATGTTGCCTACCGCTTCTTCGCCACGCCGCGTCGTTCCTTCATCGTCGCCGATACGCCCGGCCACGAGCAATACACGCGCAACATGGCGACCGGCGCTTCCAATGCCGAGCTCGCCGTCATTCTGATCGATGCGCGCAAGGGCGTACTGGTCCAGACCAAGCGGCATTCCTTCATCTGCTCGCTGCTCGGCGTAAGGCACGTGGTGGTGGCGGTGAACAAGATCGATCTGGTCGACTACAGCCAGGAAGTCTTCGACCGCATCGTCGCCGACTACACATCCTTCGCCTCGCAGCTCGGATTCACCAGCGTGGTGCCGGTGCCGCTCTCTGCGCGCTTTGGCGACAATGTGGTCGAGCGCTCGCCCAAGATGCCCTGGTACAAAGGCCCGGCGCTGCTGGATTATCTTGAAAGCGTCGATGTGCAGAGCGACGAGCTCGGCAAACCCTTCCGCTTCCAGGTGCAATGGGTCAACCGGCCGAATCTCGATTTCCGCGGCTATGCCGGGACGGTGGCCTCGGGCCGGATCAACAAGGGCGACGCCATCGTGGTCGCGGCCTCCGGGCGTACGTCGAAGGTCGATCAGATCGTCACCTATGACGGCGATCTGGAATCGGCGGAGGCCGGCGATGCGGTCACCATCACGCTTGCCGACGAGATCGACATCGCGCGCGGCGACGTGCTGGTCGAGCCCAAGGCACGGCCGGAAGTATCTGACCAATTCGCCGCGCATGTGATCTGGATGAACGACGAGCCGCTGTTACCGGGTCGCTCCTACTTTATACGGATCGGCACCAAAACTGTGCCGGCCACCATCACCACCATCAAGCACAAGATCGACGTCAATACGCGCGAGCATCTTGCCGCCACCACGCTGCACCTGAACGACATTGCCTTTTGCAATATCTCCACCAGCGTGCCGGTGGCCTTCGATCCCTATTCGGAAAACCGCAAGACCGGATCCTTCATCGTCATCGACCGCTTCAAGAACCAGACCGTCGGCGCCGGCATGGTGGAGTTCGGCCTGCGCCGCGGCACCAACATCCACTGGCAACCGCTCCTCCTCGGAAAGGCGGAGCGTGCCGGGTTGAAGCACCAAAAGCCGGTAATCCTGTGGTTCACCGGACTGTCCGGCTCGGGCAAGTCGACCGTCGCCAACATCGTCGAGCAAACGCTCAACCTCACCAGCCATCACACCATGTTGCTGGACGGCGACAACGTACGCCACGGTCTCAACCGTGATCTCGGCTTCACCGAAGTGGACCGTGTGGAAAATATCCGGCGCGTCGGCGAAGTCGCCAAGCTAATGACGGAGAGCGGGCTGATCGTCCTTTGCTCCTTCATCTCGCCTTATCGCGCCGATCGGCAGATGGTGCGTAGCCTCGTCGACGAATCGGAATTCCTGGAAGTCTTTGTCGATACGCCGGTGGAGGATTGCATCAGGCGCGATCCGAAGGGTCTTTATGCCAAGGCCAAGGCCGGCCAGCTGAAGAATTTCACCGGCATCGATGCGCCCTACGAGGCTCCCGAACAGCCGGAGATTCACCTCAAGACCGTGGGCCAGACTCCGGCGCAACTCGCCAAAGTCATTCTCGATTATTTGCTCGAGCACAAGATCATCGGGCTGTCGGGCGAGCCGTTGTCGTTCGCGCCCGAGTGGTTCCGCGGCTCTGATATCTAGCGCCGCCGCGGCGGCAAATGGCCCCTCTTTGGTTGGGTAGACAACTCTTTCCGGATCGGGGATTGTCGCACGCCGGTTTTGTCGGCCTGTAGCGCTCGTCGGAGAACGTTCCCTGTGTCAGCCCCCCGCGCCTCGCAAGCTCTTTCCCGCTTCACGGTTCTCGATCTCACCCGCGTGCGCGCGGGTCCAACGGCGGTGCGGCAACTCGCGGACTGGGGCGCCAATGTGATCAAGATCGACGCGCCGGAGGAAGAAGGCGCTGAGCCGATGGGCGGCGCGCGGCGCGGGCCCGATTTTCAGAACCTGCATCGCAACAAGCGCTCGATCACCCTCAACCTGAAGGACAAGGCGGCGCGCGAGGTCTTCTATCGCATGGTGCAGAAGGCCGACGTAGTGGTGGAGAATTTCCGTCCCGACGTGAAGGAGCGTTTGGGCATCGACTACGAGTCGCTGAAGAAGATCAACAAAGGCATCGTCTATGCCAGCATCTCCGGCTTCGGCCAGGACGGGCCTTACCGCGACCGGCCGGGCTTCGACCAGATCGCGCAGGGCATGGGCGGCCTGATGTCGATCACCGGCTTGCCGGGGCAGGGGCCGGTGCGCGTGGGAATTCCGGTCGCCGACCTGTGCGCGGGCCTGTTCTGCGCGATCGGCATCCTCACCGCGCTGTTGGAGCGCGAACAGTCGGGCGAAGGCCAATGGGTGCAGACCTCGCTGTTGCAGGCGCAGGTCTTCATGCTCGACTTCCAGGCCTCGCGCTGGCTCAACAAGAAGGAAGTGCCGCCACAGGCCGGCAACAATCATCCGACCAGCATCCCGACCGGCGTGTTCAAGACCTCCGACGGCCATATCAACATCGCCACCACCGGGCAGAAGATCTGGGAGCGCTTCGCGCAGGCCATGGGTGCCGCGGAGCTGATTGCGCGCGAGGAATATTCCACCGGCGCGCTGCGCCTGAAAAATCGCGATGCGCTCAATGCCGAGATCGACAAGGTCACCGCGACGAAAAGCAATGCCGCGTGGCAGGACATCCTCGATAAAGCCGGCGTGCCGACCGGCCCGATCTATTCCATCGATCAAATGTTCGACGATCCGCAGGTCAAGCATCTCGGCCTGGCGGTGCCGGTTCCCACGGATTCGCAGGACGGTCGGCCGCTCACGGTGGTAGCGCAGCCCTTCACGATGTCGCGCACGCCGAGCAAAATGGTGGCGCCGCCGCCCGACGTGGGAGAGCATAACGATGAGGTGCTAAAGGAGTTCGGCTATAGCGCGCAGGAGATTGAGACGCTGCGCAAGGCAAAGGCGATCTAATGGATACGAGGACAACGGCCATGACCGAGAAACTGCTCGCGCGCAAGGAAGGCCGCGTCGGCTTCGTGACCTTCAACAATCCCGAGCGGCACAACGCCATGTCGCTGGAGATGTGGGAAGCGACGGTTCGCCACCTCAACGAATACGCCAAGGATCCCGAGGTGCGCGTGCTGGTGCTCACCGGCGCGGGCGGCAAGGCCTTCGTCTCCGGCGCCGACATCTCCAAATTCGAGGACGAGCGATCCTCCAAGGAAGGCATCGAGCGCTACAACGCGGCGGTCGAGCGCGGCTATGCCACCGTGCATACCTTCCCGAAGCCGACCATCGCCATGATCCGCGGCTATTGCATCGGCGGCGGCATGGGCATCGCGTCCTGCTGCGACATCCGCATCTGCGCGCCGAATGCGCGCTTCGCGGTGCCGGCGGCCAAGCTCGGCCTGGGCTACGACTTCCCCGGCCTAAGGCGGCTGGTGGACGTGGTCGGGCCGTCCTTCGCCAAGGAAATTTTCTACACGGCGCGGCAGTTCGACGCAGCCGAGGCCAAGGACATGGGCTTCGCGAATAGAGTTGTGCCGGAGGAGGAGATCGAGGCTTATGTAAAGAATTATGCTGAGACCATCGCCGCCAACGCCCCGCTGACGGTCAATTCCATCAAGTTCATTGTGGGCGAGGTGATGAAGGACGAATCCAAGCGCGATCTCAAGCGCAGTTCCGAACTGGTGGCGGAATGCTTCGCCAGCAAGGATTATATCGAGGGCCGTCAGGCCTTCATGGAAAAGCGCAAGCCCGTGTTCACGGGTTCCTGAACCGGCGACAATTGGCATAGGCGGAAGCTTGCCGAGACCGTAAGATAATCGGGCCGATCTAACGTGGAGAAGATGTGTGGCGTCGGTTGAATTGCGTGGCTTGACGAAGCGTTATGGGCCCACTGCGGTGGTGGACGACATCTCGCTGCACATCGAGCACGGCAGCCTGGTTTGCCTGCTCGGCCCCTCCGGCTGCGGCAAGACCACAACCCTGCGGCTGATTGCGGGCTTCGTCGAGCCGACCGCCGGCGAGATCTATGTCGGCAACCGCCTCGTGTCCTCCCCGGCGCGCACGCTGCCGCCTGAGCAGCGCAACATGTCGATGATCTTCCAAAGCTATGCGCTCTGGCCGCACATGACGGTTGCGGAAAATATCGCCTATGGGCTGAAGCTGCGGAAGCTCGAACGCGACGTGATCAATCGCAAACTCCAGTCCATTTTGTCGACCACGCGGCTCGGCGCCCTGGCCGACCGTTATCCCGGCGAATTGTCCGGAGGTCAGCAGCAGCGCGTCGCGCTTGCGCGCGCGCTGGTGGTCGAGCCGGAGACGCTGCTGCTGGATGAGCCCTTATCGAATCTCGACGCCAATCTGCGCGAGGAGATGCGCTTTGAGGTGCGCCGGCTGCATGACGAATATCGCTACACGACCGTCTACGTCACCCACGACCAGGCCGAGGCGATGACCACGGCGGACGTCATCGCCGTGATGAACTTGGGAAAAATCGAGCAGGCGGGTTCGCCGGAAGAAATCTACGAACGGCCGCGCTCAGAATTCGTCGCCCGCTTCATCGGTTCCAGCAACGTGGTGAGCGGTAAAAATCTGGACGACACCCGCATCTCCTTCGCCGGCACCCCGCTGCGCTGCGCGGGTGCGAAACTCGCGGCCGGCGGCACCACTGCGGTCTCGATCCGCCAGCATGCCATCCTCCTTCGTGCGGCCAAGCCGCAGCAGACGGAGAACGTGGTCCCGGCCAAGATTGTCCGCCAGGTCTTTCTCGGCGACAGCCGCGATTATATGGTTGAGGTCGCCGACGGCACGCAACTACGCATCATCACTTCCGCCGGGGAAAGCATTCCGCAGGGCTCGGCGGTGTGGCTCGAATTGCCACCGGAGAATTGCCGTGCGCTGATGGGATAACAGATCCCGGGCGCCAAAAAAGCGAACGACAGAAGCGCCAAGCCAACAGGGAGAAGCGTCTATGAAGAAGTGGAGATTTTCGAGACGGGACGTCCTGAAAGGGACTACCGCGCTGGCGGCCGCCAGCACCTTCGCATCGCCAGTCCGGGCGCAAGCCCCGGCGGCAGCCGCGATCGACCAGAAGCTGATCGACGCAGCCAAGAAAGAAGGAAAAGTCGTCTGGTACACCGCCGTCGACCTACCGGTCGCGGAACGAGTCGGAAAGGCGTTCGAAGCGAAATATCCCGGCGTCGCGGTGCGCGTGGAACGCAGCGGCGCCGAGCGCGTGTTCCAGCGCATCGGGCAGGAATATTCCAGCAAGATCCATGCAGTCGACGTCGTCAACTCGTCCGACGCCGCGCATTTCATCGTCTGGAAGCGCGACGGCATCCTGGCGCCCTATGTGCCGGAGGACGTGGCCAAGCACTTCCCGGCCGAGCACAAGGATCCGGACGGCCTGTTCGCCAGCTTCCGTTTCTGGGGCTGCGTGCTCGGCTACAACACCAACATGGTGAAGAAGGAGGAGGCGCCGAAGAGCTTCGCCGATCTGCTCGACCCGAAGTGGTCCGGCAAGATGATCAAGGCGCATCCGGGCTACAGTGGCACCATCATGACCGCGACCTTCCAGATCGCCCGCGATATCGGCTGGGATTATCTCGAGAAGCTCGCCAAGCAGAAGATCATGCAGGTGCAGTCTTCGACCGATCCACCCAAGAAGCTCGCGCTCGGCGAACGCGCCGTGATGGCGGACGGCAACGAGTACAATATGTTCCAGGAGAAAGAGAAGGGTAACCCGGTCGAGATCGTCTATCCGACCGAGGGAACGCCGCTGGTGATCGGGCCCAACGCCATCTTCAAGAATGCTCCGAACCCGAACGCGGCGCGGCTGTTCCAGAGCTATTGCTTCACGCCGGAAGCGCAACAGTTGATCATCGACGTCGGCGGTCTGCGCTCCGTGCATCCGCAGGCGAAGGAGAAGGCCGGGCGCACCCCGTCCAAGGACATCAAGTGGATGAAGGACGACGCCGCGGGCGTGGAGAAATCGGCCGAGGATATCAAGGCGCGCTACACCAAAATCTTCGGCGTCTGATCGAACTTTGAACCAATGACGCAGCCGCCAGCTCTCACGCTGGCGGCTGTTCTCCAAAAACCGGATCGGCCATGGCCTCAGAGGATGTCGCCAGCCTTGCAGTGAGCGAACGTGCCGGCCGCGCACCGGTGCGCTTCGACACGTCGCAACTCGTGCTCTACGCCTTCGCGGCGCTGTTGTGCGTGCTGGTCATCCTGCCGATGACCTGGCTGGTGATCTACAGCCTGACCGACCGCACTGGCGCTTTCACGCTGGCGAATTTCCAGCGGCTTTTCACTGAAGCCGCTTTCGTCGATCCGCTCATCGTCACTTTCACGGTCGCTGTCTCCTCTTCGATCATTTGTTGCGCGGTGGCGGCGCCCATGGGCTGGCTGGTCGCGCGCACCGACCTGCCGTTCAGCCGCGTCATCCGCGCGCTGGTGACGGCTTCCTTCGTTACGCCGCCGTTCCTCGGCGCCATCGCCTGGGAGCTGCTGGCGGCGCCCAACAGCGGTCTGCTCAACAAATTCTTTCGCTTCCTGACCGGTGCGCCGCAGGACGAGTATCTGTTCAATATCTATTCGCTGACGGGGCTGATCTTCGTCATCTCCTGCTACACCTTCCCTTACGTTTTCGTGCTGATCGCCAATTCGCTCGATCGCATGCCGGGCGATCTGGAGGACGCCTCGTCCATCCTCGGCGGGCGCGCCTGGACCACGGCCCGGCGGATCACGATTCCGCTGGCTCTCCCGGCCCTGTTGGCGGGCGCTATCGTGGCCTTCCTGCAGGCCACCACATTATTCGGCTCTCCAGCGATCCTGGCACTGCCGGCCGGCTTCCATACGATGACGACCAAGATCTGGAGCCTGTTCCAGTATCCGCCCAAGCCGGAGCTGGCCGCGGCCGCCTCTTTGCCGCTTCTCATCATCACCGTGATGTTGCTGCGCGCTGAGCATTTCATCCTCGGCCGCCGCGGCTATTCGGTGGTGGCGGGAAAACAAAGCTCGCCTCGGCTCATCCCTCTCGGCCGGCTAAAATTCGTGGCGATTGGCGCTTGCTTCTTCGTCTTGCTGCTGCCGGTGATCCTACCCTATGGCGCCTTGATCAACGCCGCATTTGCCCCCATCGCCACCACCCCTCTGACCTTCGCCAATGCCACTTTGCGCAATTTCAATTTCGTGTTCTTCGAACTTTCGGCCACCAAGCCGGTGCTGAAGAACACCTTCATTCTCGGCGCGCTGGCGGCAACCATCGGTACGGTCTTGGCCGTGGTGATCGCCTATCTGACGACGCGCAAGGCGGTGCGCGGCTATCGCACACTGGCTTTTCTCGCCACCGCTCCCATTGCCATTCCCGGCATCGTGCTCGGCGTCGGCTTGTTCCTGAGCTATACCCGCCCGCCTTTCGTTCTTTACGGCACGATCTGGGTGCTGCTGCTGGCCTATCTCACCATCGAGCTGCCGGCGGCTTATCAGCAATTGCAGTCGGCCTTACGTGCCGTGCATCCGGAATTGGAGGATGCCAGCCGCATCCTCGGCGCCACCCGGATGCAGGCCTTGCGGCAGATCACGGCGCCGCTACTGCGCACCAGCGTGATCGCCACCTGGTGCTTTATCTTCGTCTCGGTGATCCGCGAATTGTCCGCCGCGATCATCCTGTTCACGTCCGAAACGAAGGTGGTGTCGGTGCTGATCTTCGATCTGAAGGAGAGCGGCGATCTCGGCGCCATCGCCGTTCTCGGTCTCTTGATGCTGTTGCTCACCTTCGCCGTGGTCATATTCGTCAACCGGATCCCGGGGTTCGGATCCGCCGTCCGCCTGCGCAATACCTGAGAGGTCTGCCTGCCGTGGCTTTCGTTTCGCTGCCGAAAATTGCCGTTGCCGAACGTCTTGTTGAGCGCATCCAGACCGTCGACCCCGCCAAGTTGCCGCAGGCGACCCGGCAAAAATGCGAAGACCTGCTGGTCGATATCGTTGGGCTCTGCGTCACCGCCCGTAATGAAGACTATGTTCAGGCGCAAATCGCCGGCTGGGACGACGAGGGGCCGTGCACCGCCATCGGGCACAGGCGGACGATGAGTTCCGCCGGCGCGGCATGTGTCAACGGCACCGCCGCCCACGGGGAGGATTTCGACGACACTTTCGAGGGCGGGCCGGTGCACGCCGGCGCGGTCATAGTTCCGGCGGTGCTGGCGGCCTGCGAGCGCCATAACCCCGACGGCCGTGCAGCGCTGCGCGGCATCGCCGTCGGCGTCGAGACCATGTGCCGGCTGGGCCTGGTGACACAAGGCGCGCTGCACAAGGCGGGATTTCATCCGACTGCGATCTTCGGCGCCGTGGCTTCGGCGGCGGGTGTCGGAGCCGCGCTCGGGCTCAACCAGAAGCAGATGGTCGATGCGATCGGTGTCGTCGGCAGCATGGCGAGCGGCATCATCGAATATCTGGCGGAGGGCACGTGGACCAAGCGCATGCATGCCGGCTGGTCGGCACAGGCCGGCATCCGCGCGGCCTTGCTCGGCAAGGCCGGCTTCTCCGGACCGCGCACGGTATTCGAGGGCGTGCACGGACTGTTCCACGGCTTTGCCCATACCACCGAGGGCGACTATGACGCGCTGATCGGCGACTTCGGCACTCGCTGGGTGACAGAGACGTTGGCCTTCAAGCCTTATCCCTGCGGGACCATGGCGCATCCTTACATCGACTGCGCCAGGCGCCTGGCCGCCAAAGGGATCAAGCCGGAGAACGTCAAGGAGTTGGTTTGTGACGTGGCGGAAGGGACCGTGCACCGGCTGTGGGAGCCGCTCGCGGCGAAACAGGCGCCGCCGAACGGCTATGCCGCGAAGTTTTCCTCGCCCTATCTGCTCGCCTATGGCTTCGTGCATGGCAATGTCGGGCTCGACGCCTTCAGCGAAACAGCGGTCCGCGATCAGGCGGTGCTGGCGCTGGCCGCCAAAACAAGTTTCGTGATCGATCCGAAGAATCCCTATCCGAATGCGTTCACCGGCCATATCCGCGCTACGCTTAAGGACGGCACGGTGGTGGAAGAACGGCAGCCGCATTTCCGCGGCGGCGCGCATGAGCCGCTCACGCGGCAGGACATCGAAGAGAAATTCATGCTCAACGCGCGCCACGGCGGCTGGGATGAAAAGCGGGCGCAGGCGGCGCTTGGATTGTTGCGCAAGCTGTATGATGGCCGCATCGAGCTGAAGGAGTTGCGGGGGTAGCTCGCGCCGTCACGCAAGGCACAAGCGCGGGCATGACCCTCCTTAAAAAGGGCAGGTCGTTCGCGAAGCGGGCGAATGACCGGCCATCCGCTAACTTCTTGCGGCCCTCGCCCTCTGACACGCCACCCACACCTTCTCGCAAGTCGCGGGCATGTCGAGGCTCGCGCCGGCATTGCCCGGAATGGCATCGGCGACGGCATTCATCAGCGCGGCGAGGGAAGCGGTGGTGCCGGCTTCGCCCACGCCTTTGACACCGAGCGGATTGGTGGTGGCGGGAACCGCATGCGAGCCGATATGGATCGGCGGCAGGTCTTCCGCGCGCGGCAGCGCGTAGTCCTGAAACGAGCCGGTCACGAGCTGTCCGTTGTCGGGATCGTAATAGCCAAGTTCCATCAGCGCTTGCCCAAGTCCCTGGGCGATGCCGCCATGCAACTGACCCTCCACGAGCGTGTGGTCGAGCAGGCGCCCGCTGTCGTCCACCGCGGTATAGTCCATCGCCGTGACGGCCCCGGTGTCGGGATCAACCTCAACTTCCGCGATATGGCAGCCGTTGGGATAGGTCGGGGGTATATCCACGGCAGCATGAGTATCGAGCGTCTCGGCGATCTCGCCGCGCGCGGCCATTTCCTTCGCCCGTGCGGCCGCATCGAATAACGAGAGGCGGTGATTGGTGCCCGCCACCTCGAAATAGCCCTCGCGATAGGAAATCCTGTCCTCAGCGACATCGAGCGCCTTGGCGGCCACCGCGCGCCCCTTCGCCAGCACCGTCTCCGCCGCGCGCAAACTGGCGCTGCCGGCTGTCATGGCCGATCGTGAGGCAACCGAGGGCGCGCCTTTGACCTCGAGATTGGTGTCGCCATGGCGATGGCGCACCTGTTCGGGCGCAATGCCGAGCTTCTGCGCGACGAGCCGCGGAAACACCGAGGCATGGCCCTGACCGGTTGACTGCACATGCAGGCCGAGCGAGACGACATTGCCCCCCGGAAAGGCGATCAGTGCGCCTTCCGTCGGGCTGCCGCCGGAGTGTTCGAGGAAGCAGGAGATGCCGATGCCGCGCAAGCGGCCGCGTCTTGCGCTCTCGCGCCTGCGTTTTTTGAAGCCGGCATAGTCACTCTGCTCCAGTGCCTTGTCGAACACGGCGGTAAAATCGCCGCTGTCGTATTTTGTGCCCACCGCCGTCTTATAGGGCATAGCCGAGCGCGGAATGAGATTGCGCCGGCGCAGCTTTGCCCGGTCGTTGCCCATGACGCGCGCGGCTTCGTCCACCAGGCGCTCCAGCACGTAATTGGCTTCCGGCCGCCCGGCGCCGCGATACGGCCCGAGCGGCACGGTATTGGTGAAAACACAGCGAACTCTGACGTCGATATGCGGGATGCGGTACATGGCCGGAAAGCATTTGGTGAAATTCGCCGTCGCCAGATGCGCGCCCGTGCTAGCGAGAAAGCCTCCCACATTGGCAAGATGCCGGATGCGTAGCGCGAGGAAGCGGCCTTTTTCGTCCATCGCCAGCTCACCCTCGGTGATCGCGTCGCGCGCCTGGTTGTCGCTGATAAAGGCTTCCGAACGGTCCGACATCCAGTGCACTGGCCGGCTCAGCTTGCGCGCCGCAACCAGCAGCACCGGATATTCCGGATAGGCCGAGGACTTCATGCCGAAGGCGCCGCCCACGTCCTCGGTGATGACGCGAAGCTGCTCCTTCGGCATTCCCATGATCGAAGCCATGGTGTCGCGCAGGGCGCCGGCGCCCTGCGAGCAAACGCGCAGGGTGTAGAGATCGGCAGCCGCGTCGTAGCTGGCGGTGGCGCCGCGCGTTTCGATGGCGGCGACAATCACGCGCTGGTTGACGACGGTGACGCGCGCAACATGCGCAGCGCTTACAAAGATGCGTTCGACCTCGGCGGCATTGGCTGCCGGATCGGGGGCCGGTCCCGGCCAGTCGAGCGCCACATTGCCGGGCGCTTCCGGCCAAAGCTGGGGCGCACCCGGTTTTCCCGCCGCGCGCAGGTCCACCACCGACGGCAACACGTCGTAGTCGACGGCGATCAGCTCGGCCGCGTCGCGCGCCTGCCGTGCGGTTTCCGCGATGACGGCGGCGACCGGCTGGCCGACATGCAGCACGCGGCCGTCGGCCAGGGGGGGCCTCAGCGGCATTACCAAATTTGTAATCGCTACATGGCGGGCGACGCTGGTGACCTTGGCTGCTTTCATGTCCGGCGCCGTCAGTATGGCCATGACGCCAGGCGCGATACTCGCGGCCTCGGTATCTATCGACACAATTTTTGCATGCGCATGCGGCGAGCGCAGGAAACAGCAATGCAGCTCGCCCGGAAGGGGAGCGTCGTCGAGAAAGCGCCCGGCGCCGCGCATCAACGCGTCGTCCTCGACGCGGCTGCCTTGCGTCATGCGGGTCAGGGAATCGTCAAAAGCCATGCAGGAACCGGAAAAAGAGACCGGCCGACACACCATCGATGTGCCGGCCGGCAGTTAATGCCCGAAAACGGGCCGGGATGCTATGCCAACGCCGCCTTCACCCGATCGGGTGTTAGCGGCACGCGGCGGATGCGCACGCCGGTGGCATCGAAGACCGCATTGGCGATCGCCGCCGCCACCACGCGGATGGATGGCTCGCCCGCGCCGCTTGGCGCGGTTTCCGGTCGGTTGATCAGCACGACGTCGATCTTCTCCGGCATCTCGGTGATGTCGAGGATCGGATAGCTCAGCCAGTCGACGCTGGTCACCGTCTTGTTGTTGAAGTGGGTTTCTTCCCACAAGGTGCGGCTGATCCCCTGGACTACATTGCCCTCGATGCACTGGGTCAGGTTGGACGGATTGATGATCAAGCCGCAGTCATGCGCGACGGTAAACTTGCGCGCCCAGATCTTTCCGGTCGAGCGGTCGACGTCCACCTCGGCTACGATCGCGACCCGGGTCCCGCTGCGCGGGGCATAGGCGATGCCGCGCCCGGTCACGGTGTTACCGGTCTGGTCGCGCCGCGGCGAGGTGCGCGGCTGCCAGCCGTATTTCTCCGCCACCGCCTTGATCACGGCAATGTCGCGGTTGTTCTTCGCATGCCGCAGCCGCATCTCGACCGGATCGACGTTCAATGCCGCCGCCATTTCGTCCATGAAGGATTCGCAGGCGAAATGGATCTGCGGGCCCACCGGATCGCGCAGATGCGAGGTGCGTAGCGGCGAAGCGCGGTCGAGCGGAGGCGCAATGGTCTCCCATGCCATTCGCTTGTTGTCGTAAGCATAGGATTCTTCCGGAACGCGGAAATTATCCCCCGGCTGCAGCGCGACACCCCTGAAATGGCCAGCCAGGGTGTCGTGAGATTTGCCTCCATTGGAGTTCACCTCAATGCGCGAGAATCCCTTGCTGGTGAAGTCATAGGCGATGACTTTGCCGGAAGCGTCGATCGCCGCACGCACCTTGTGCACCGAGGCCGGACCTTTCGGATCCCAGCCGGTACCCTGCTCGCGTGTGTATTGCACACGCACCGGACGGCCTGTGGCTTTCGCGATGACGGCAGCATCCATCGCTGCGTCGTCGGCATCGCTGCGGCCGTAGCTTCCGGGACCATTAACCCAGATGGCGTGGACTTTGTCCTTCGGTATTTCCAGGTTGCTGGCAACGCCATCCTGGACATAGTGCGGCTTCTGCGAGCCGGTCCACACCGTGACGCGATCGTCCTTGATCTCGGCCACGGCGCAGGCCGGGCCCATGCAGGCGTGCGACTGATACGGCCACTCGTATTCGGCCTCGATCACACGCGTCGCGCTGGCGAAGGCCTCGTCGACATTGCCGGTGCCCTTGCCGTCAACTTCGCGTTGCCGCACCGGCGCTTTGCGGATGTAGTCGTACAGCGCCTTCTCGTCGGGGAAAGGCGGCGTGACGTTCGACCACTCCACCTTCAAGGCTTGCGACGCCTTGATCGCGTCCCATTCCTTGTCGGCGACCACGGCCAGGAAACCTTTGTCCCAAACCGCCTTGGCGCCTGGGATGTCCTTCAGCGCGCTTTCGTCCACCTTCACCGGCACCGCGCCGGCCACCGGCGGACGGATCATGCGCGCATGCAGCATGCCCGGGCGCTTGACGTCGGTGACGAAGCCCTCCTGGGCGAATGCCTTCGGCGCGACATCGTTGCGTTTGATCGACTGGCCGACGATCTTGTATTCGCTCGGCTTCTTTACCTTGGCCTGACCGGGCGCATAGAGGCCGTTGCCGATCTGCTTGTTCCAGGCCAGCGTGACATTAAAGTAACGCCCGCCGATCAGCTCGGAATAGGTCGCTTTCTTCTCCGGATCGTCGGTGTCGGCAATCACGCCGTCGGTCACCGAGAGCTTCTCGGCCGGAACGCCGAGCTTCTGCGACGCCATCTCGATCAGCACCCGCCGCGCTTCCGCCGCCGCGGCGGCGAGCTGCTTGCCCCCGGCCTGCACACCGTTCGAGCTGGAGGCGCCGCCCTGGTTGATGGTCAAAGCGGTGTCGCCCATCACCAGCTTGACGGCCTTGAATGGCACGTCGAGCTCTTCCGCGATCATCTGCGAAATCGCGGTGGCGAGCCCCTGACCCATGTCCATCTTGCCGAAGAAGCCGGTGACGGTGTCGTCGGCATTGACCGCGATATAGGTCGAGAGCTGGTCGCCAGTCAGCGGCGGCCGCATGTCCTGCGCCAGCGCGGAATTTATCGCGAGCAGCGTGTTCATTCCCATCGGCATGCCGAGGGAAACGACGAGCGCACCGCCGCCCTTCATCACGGCGCGGCGGGAGAAGGCAATCGGCTTATCCATTTTGGTCATGTTTGCCTCCCTCAACCCATCATCGACGCTGCGCGCTTCATTGCGCGCATGATGCTCATATGGGTGCCGCAGCGGCATTTCAGGCCGGTGAGCGCTTCCTTGATCTGCGCTTCGGTCGGTTTCTTGTTCTTGTTCAGGAAGGCCGCGCCGGTCATCACCCAACCATTGATGCAATAGCCGCACTGCGTGACTTCCTCCTCGACATAGGCCGTCTGCAGCGGGTGCGGTTCCGGCGTGCCGAGGCCGGACATCGTCACCACCTTGGCGTCGCCGACCGTGGAAATAGGCGTGATGCAGGAGCGGATCGCGTTGCCGTCCATATGCACCGTACAGGCGCCGCATTGCGCCAGGCCGCAGCCGAATTGCGGATTATTCAGGCCAAGATCATTCCGCAATGCATAGAGCAGCGGCATGTCCGGATCGGCTTCGACCGTCTGGGTCTTGCCGTTGACATTGAGGGAAAATTTCTCGGTCATTGATGGATACTCCCGCGGAAACACCGGCTCTTGGGCCTGGTTCTAAACTACGGTAGTGCAGCCGGGCGTTTGTGGGAATACATTTTCCCGTGTTTTGCTGGGCTCGCGGAACCGCGGCATCACGCCGCGTGCTGTCGCGTAAGTATTTTCAGAATCACGTTTTTGGAACTGGCGCGACCGCAGCACGTTGTCGGGATGCCGCGCCCCTGCGCGCGTGCAGTCCGAACACCCTGCAACCGGAGCGCCCAATGAAACGCCCGTCCCAGAGCCGCGCCAAGGACCTGCCCTCGCAGCTGTTCGCCTCCAATCCGGCACTGCTGATCGGGGCCGCCTTCGAGATCGGCATGCTGCTCGGCCGGCGCAGCGGAAGGACCGCGATGGGTCGCAAGCTGCGCGAGAGCGTCAGCAGCGTGGCGGACCAGGCGGTCCGGCTTGCGCCTGACGCGGTGGTCAAGCTGGTGCCGCAGCTTGCGCCCGCAAAGCCGCGCCCGCGCAGGCGTCCGGCGAAGAAGTCCCAGCCATAAGGATGTCCGTCATGGCGAGACGCGCCGCGCTTGCGTGCGGCGCTCCCTACCATGAGGCAAGAGTCTAGTAGACCACCACGCTGCGGATCGACTTGCCTTCGTGCATCAGATCGAAAGCGGTGTTGATCTCGTCCAGCGGCATGCTGTGGGTGATCAGATCGTCGATGTTGATTTTGCCTTCCATGTACCAGTCGACGATTTTGGGCACGTCGCTGCGGCCGCGCGCGCCGCCGAAGGCGGTACCTTTCCACACGCGCCCGGTAACCAGCTGAAACGGCCGGGTCGAAATTTCCTGACCGGAGGCGGCGACGCCGATGATGATGCTCTCGCCCCAGCCGCGGTGACAGCATTCCAACGCCTGGCGCATGGTGTGCACATTGCCGATGCATTCGAAGGAGAAATCCGCACCGCCTCCGGTGAGATCGACGATCGCCTGCACCACCTTGTCGCGCCCAATCTCGTCCGGGTTGATGAAATGCGTCATGCCGAATTTTTCCGCCATCGCGCGCTTGCCGGGATTGAGATCGATGCCGATGATCTTGTCCGCGCCGACCATGCGCGCGCCCTGGATGACATTGAGCCCGATCCCGCCCAGCCCGAACACCGCGACATTGGCGCCCGGCCAGACCCTGGCAGTGTAGATCACCGCGCCAATGCCGGTCGTCACGCCGCAGCCGATGTAGCAGATCTTGTTGAAGGGCGCGTCTTCGCGCACTTTCGCCAGCGCAATTTCCGGCAGCACGGTGAAATTGGAGAAGGTCGAGCAGCCCATGTAGTGAAAGATCGGATCGCCGTCGAGCCGGAAGCGGCTGGTGCCGTCGGGCATCAGGCCCTTGCCCTGGGTGGCGCGGATCGCGGTGCAAAGATTGGAACGGCGCGACAGGCAGGTTTTGCATTGCCGGCATTCGGGCGTGTAGAGCGGAATAACATGGTCGCCGGCCTTCAGTGTGGTCACGCCGTCGCCGATCTCCCGCACGATCCCAGCGCCTTCATGCCCCAACACCGAAGGAAATATCCCCTCGGGATCGGCGCCCGACAACGTATAGGCATCGGTATGGCAGATGCCGGTCGCCATGATCTCGACCAGCACTTCGCCCGCCTTCGGCCCGTCAAGCTCGAGCGTTTCGATGCTGAGCGGCGCGCCGGATTTGAAGGCAATGGCAGCGCGGGTTTTCATCGCAAACTTGTCCGTTGCTAGGGATGCCAGGCGCTTTCGCTGGCGGCCATCGGAGCTTCGGTTGCCTTTCGCGCTTCGTCAATGACGGAGAGCAGCGCGCGCAAAACTTCCGGCACGCCCTGACCGCTGGCCGAGGACAGCACCAGCGGGGTCCGTTTCGCCGCGCGCTTCAGCCGCGCCAACTGCTCCTTCAGCAATTCCGGCGTCAGCGCGTCGGCCTTCGACAGCGCCACGATCTCCGGCTTCTCGGTAAGCCCGTGGCCATAGGCTTGCAATTCATGCCGCACCGTCTTGTAGGCCTCGCCGGCGTCCTCGCCGGTGCCGTCGACCAGATGCAGCAGCACGCGGCAGCGTTCGGTATGGCCGAGGAATTTGTCGCCCAATCCGGTGCCCTCATGCGCGCCTTCGATTAGCCCGGGCAGGTCGGCGATGACGAATTCGCGGTTGTCGGTGCGCACCACGCCGAGCTGCGGATGCAGCGTGGTAAAGGGATAATCCGCGATCTTCGGCTTGGCCGCGCTCACCGCGGCGAGGAACGTGGATTTGCCGGCGTTGGGCAGGCCGATCAATCCGGCATCGGCGATCAGTTTCAGCCGCAGGCGGATGGTGCGCTCCTCGCCCGGCTGGCCAGGATTGGCGTGGCGCGGCGCCTGATTGGTCGAAGACTTGAAATGCGCATTGCCGAAGCCGCCATTGCCGCCTCGGGCCAGCACCACGCGTTGGCCGAGCTTGGTGAGGTCGGCCAGCAGCGTTTCACCGTCTTCCTCGAAGATTTGCGTGCCAACCGGCACCTTCAGGACAACGTCCTTGCCGTTGGCGCCATGGCGGTCCTTGCCCATGCCGCCGCCGCCCGGCCGCGCATTGAAATGCTGCTGGTAGCGGTAGTCGATCAGCGTGTTGAGGCCATCGACGCATTCGGCGATCACATCGCCCCCGCGGCCGCCGTCACCGCCGTTCGGGCCACCGAACTCGATGAACTTCTCGCGCCGGAACGAGATGCAGCCGTTCCCGCCCGCGCCGGACTGGATGTAGATCTTGGCTTCGTCGAGGAATTTCATTGCTCTTCCGTAAAGGAAAATTTCTGCAAACCCAATAGCCGCCGCATTATCGCCCGCTCGTTAGCAGATAAAAACGAGTTGCCGTAAGACCAGCCCTGCAGGAGGCCTTTGCTTGCGAAAATGGCGCTTAACGCAATTGCTGCCGGCGCTCCTTGTCGCCCTTAGCATCGTCTTCGTGCCGCCGGCCTGGGCGGAGCGCAAGGCGGACGCCTCCAAGATCAGCGCGGCGGAGGCGCGCTACGGCAACTCCCGCCAGGCGGAACTGCTGCAGCAGCAAATCTCCGCGCTTGCACCGCAGAAAAAGGGTGTGACCGACATCTATGCCATCGGCATCGCCGGTTGGACGCAGGACGTGTTCCGCAACGAACTGGCCGGCGCGCTCAAGGTTACCCGCAAGGCGCTCCCGCTCAACGGCGGCACGGTGCGCCTAATCAACAGCCGCGAGACGGCGGACACGGTTCCGCTGGCCAGCCAGCAAAATTTCGCCGCTGCGGTGCGCGGCATCGCTCAAGTTATGGACAAGGAGGAAGACGTGCTCTTCCTGTTCATGACCTCGCACGGCGAAAAGCGGAGTTTTGGGCTGCAATTGCCCTCAACAATCGTGCGCCTGAGACCGAGCGAGGTGGCGGCCGTCCTGAACCGGGAAGGCATCAAGAATCGCGTCGTGATCGTGTCAGCCTGCTATTCGGGAATTTTCGTCAAACCGTTGGCCGATGAGAACACGATCGTGCTGACCGCTGCCGATAAGAAGAGCACATCATTCGGGTGTGCCGAGGGGCGGGAATGGACCTATTTCGGCGACGCCTTGTTCCATCACAGCCTCAAGCCGGGAACGGATCTCCGGACCGCCTTCGCCAAGGCGCGCGACCTGATCGCGGAATGGGAAAAGCGTGACCGCTTCACCTCGTCTAATCCGCAGGGGCACTTTGGCGAAGCGCTGATGCGCAAGCTCGCGCCGCTGGTCAAGGAGATGGAGCAAGCGAACATATAAAACCGCGCGTCAGACGACGCGCGACGGGCTGCTCAGGCAAACAGGAAGATCAGAAATCAGCTTGCAACATCGGGAGTGGCCAAGGTGGGCCTTGCCCTACTGATGCAGCCCGAGAGGCCGCTCCCGACGTGCCGTCCGCGGTGATGCCGCTACATCCTGGCCCGAACGCATTCCAGGATGATGATCGCGGCCTTGCTGACCCGGTGGCGTCATCCTCACCTCCGTTCCTGCCGTGCGGAACCGCAGGCTAGCCGGGAAATCGTCGTCGCCTGGACGCGCGAAGTCAACCGTAACCCGATCACGTATTGTTGCATGTGTTTTGCAACCGACACGCGCCCGCTGGTGCGCACGACGCATCATGCGCTCAGTTTTGCCCAGCTCTTGAGCGAGCGCCAAATTCCCCGGTCGAGGCGGAAACGGTCGATCGGCGCGGAACTTGCGATCGAACGGATGCGATAGAGTCCAACTCCGCACCACTGGAAACCGCATTTCTCCAGCACACGCCGCGAGGCTGGATTGCTGATGCGCGCGCCGGACTGCAGTTCCTCGCAGCCGAGCTCGGTGAAGGCATAGTCAATCACCGCCCGCGCGGCTTCGGTGGCATAGCCATGACCCCAGAAGGGAACGCCGAGCCAATAGCCAAGCTCAGGTGCGCTCCCGTTCAGCTTGGCAATACCCGCAACGCCGATCAGCGCTCCGCTCCGCAGCGTCACGATGAAAGCGGCTTCTCCCTCGCCTTTGTCCGTGGAGGCGATGAATGTTTCCGCATCTGCCACCGTGTATGGATGGGGGAGGCGCAATGTGTTCTGCGCAATGCGAATATCGTTGGCGAGCGCGGCGATCGCTTTGGCGTCTTGCAGCCGCGGCGGACGCAGGATGAGGCGCGCCGTCTGCAACGTCTTGGGGCTCGTCTCCCGGACGGTCTCGTCCGCTCTTTCTTCCAGCAACGTCACGACACGGCTCCTTCATGCGAAAAGGGGAGCCGGCATCCCGTCTCCCCTTTTTAGAGCCTATGTCGGCCCGCCGGTTCGACTGATGCCGGCGGACCTCAATGTTCCACCGTCTTCTACTCCGCAGCCTCCGTCGTCGGAATTACCGATACATAGGTGCGGCCCTTGGTCTTGGTACGAAACTCAACGCGTCCATCGGTCAGCGCGAAAAGGGTGTGGTCCTTGCCCATGCCGACATTGGCGCCGGCGTGCCACTTGGTGCCGCGCTGGCGCGCGATGATATTGCCGGATACGACGATCTCCCCGCCGAACTGTTTCAGTCCAAGACGCCGGCCCGCGGAATCGCGGCCGTTGCGTGAGGACCCGCCTGCTTTCTTATGCGCCATCGCTGGTCTCCAAAACTTAGCCCAGGTCGTAACCCAGATTTATGACGAAATCATCTCACTTCTTCTTGCCCTTGCCGCTCTTGGCGGCGGGTTTCGCGGCTTTTTTGGCCGGAGCCTTGGCGGGCTTTTTCGCCGCGGCCTTTTTGGCCGGAGTTTTGGCCTTGGCTTTCGGCGCGGGCTTGGTTTCCGCATCCTCAGCTTGGGCCGGCACGCCGGCTTCGGCTTTCTTCGGCTTTGGTTCGGGCCGGGGCTTGGCCACCTTCGACGGCTTCTGCCCTTCGGTCAGGATCTCGGTGATCCGGATCACGGTGTAGTCGTGCCGGTAGCCGCGCTTGCGGCGTGAATTCTTGCGGCGGCGCTTCTTGAAGGCGATCACCTTCTCGCCGCGCGTATGCTGCAGCACCTCGCCGGCGACCATGGCGCCGGCAACGGTCGGCGCGCCCACCTGGACATTGTCGCCCCCGAGCATCAGCACTTCACCGAACTCGACGATGTCGCCCGGCTCGCGGTCGATGCCGTCAATCCTGATCTTGTCTTCGGCGGCAACGCGATACTGTTTGCCACCGGTTTTAATGACCGCGAACATCGTTTTTGTCCTCGTGTTCGACCCCGGTGCTCGGAAACATCCGGACCGGCTTCTTTCAGTCGGTTGTTGGGTTTCGGTTACGGCCCGAATGGCAATTCAGGGCTGTAACAAAGCGCGCGGACCGTGGGGCCCGCGCACGGGGTGGTTATGGCCATCCCGGGCCAAACTGTCAAGAAAATCGGCCCTAAATCGGCCCCTCGGCGGCCGGAATTGAGCTGTTTTCCGGGCTAACCGGACGATCCCTGCCGGACTTTTGCCTGGATCAGGCCGATGAGGTATTTGGCATCGGGCTTTGGCATCCCCAGCAGCACGCAATAGGCCAGAAGCCCGCCGAAGAACTGATTGCGCCGGTACCAGCCGAGCTTGTGCCGCAGCACGGTGGCGCTTGCGAGATCGACCAGCTCCGGCAGGGTTTGCGGCGTGCCTTCGGCCTGTATTTTTGCCACCGCCTGCTCGTGCTCGGGAGCGTCGGGTTCGGGCAACCGGTAGATAGCCATGGCGGCATCGGCGAAGTCGTGGGCCCAGCCGAAAACGACATCCTTGGGTGGGCCCGCGATGAGCGGCACGATCGGTCTCCGGCGAGGAATAGGTGCAGCGGCAATTGCCCGAAGCGGGCGGCCTGCGCCACGCGGCTCCTTGTCGCTCGGGCCAGCTGGCGCGCCGAAACCGGAACCGGGGCGGCCTTGTGCGGCCGCGGGTGCTTGGTTAGAAAACGCGGGCCCCTAAATATAGATCAGCCCTGGGGGTCCTCCGGAGAGGTGGCTGAGTGGTTGAAAGCACCGCACTCGAAATGCGGCGTACGGGCAACCGTATCGGGGGTTCGAATCCCTCCCTCTCCGCCATATCGTTATTGATATAATTGATATTTTTTCCGACAAACATTTTCAACTCCCGGATTAACCCCCGTTAGAGTTGAGCGGCCGGACTAAAGAGGAGTGGCAGGAGGGCGGTCTTGACGGACGCGATACATAACCCCTAGCGTTTTTGGGGATGAAGAATCGCCCGGAAATTGATGAGGCAGCCAGCCCGGCTAGGCGAAGCGGCCTGTAGTTTCCGACCCGCAAAAAAAAACCCGGCCCAGGGCGCGGGACGCCGTCTCCTCGCATTCCGGTCTTGTGGAACTGCGCATCTGATCAGGCTGCCATGCCAAACAAGTTCATCTTTGTTGATGAAGCGGGCTGCTTCACGTTCAACCGCGAGCCTAATGTAAGCCGCTATTTCACGCTTTGCACGATCGTTATGGACGACTGTTCGGTAGGAACGGAGCTCTTAAATCTACGTCGCCGGCTGGCATGGGAGGGGGCGGAACTCGGTGAGTACTTTCATGCCACGACAGACAAGCAGGCGGTCAGAGACGAGGTTTTCAAGATAATCACTGGGTTCCCGTTCACCGTACAAGCCACGATTATGGAAAAGTGCAAGGCCGAACCGCAGCTGCGGACTACCAAAGAACGCTTTTACAAACATGCGTTCTTTTACCACTTCAAGTTCGGTGCGGCTGCTCAGCTTACCAATCAATCCGAGGCCCTGGTGACCACCGCCTCCCCTCGGCACGAGGAAAGAACGGGCGGCGTTTCAAGACGCCATCGAAGATGTGATGCGGCAAACGAAAAGGGTCAAACAATGGAGGGCCGATTTCATGCCATGCCACGCTGACCCATGCCTGCAGGTCGCCGACTATTGCGCATGGGCTGTCCAGCGCTGGGAGAGCAAGGACCATTGGGACGTTCGGTCATACGACCTGATTAAGGATCGAATAACTTACGAGTACGAGCTCATTAAGCCCGGGAAGAAAACCTACTACTGAGAAAAGGAAAGGTGCGCGGCCGGCGTAATCCGCGATCTTGGCTATCCGCTTATGGAAGTGCCCAGGGGCCCTTATCACCAAGCAACGACCGCACCTCTTATATAGGCCATTTTGACCTACTTGTGAATCCCCTTCGGAAACTTATTGTGGGCGCTTTTGCACGATGGGTCAGGGCCGCGACGAGATATGTGGAGACTTGCAACCTCATGACCAGAACCCCGCGGTCCGTTCGATCGCCCAATAAGCGGAGATCGCGCCGATGAGGTAGGCGACAGTAACCTCTGCCCGGCCGAATGCCAGCTGCCCCGAGGCCGGCCGCGGTCGTTCGTAAACTTGCTGCACGGCCCATCCGAGCAGCATAACGCCAGCCACGAAAGCCAGTTGTCCCACTTCGACGCCAAGGTTGAAGAAGAGCAGCGCCCATGGAATCGCATGTTGCGGCAAACCCACGGCGTTCAGTGCGCTGGCAAAGCCGAGACCATGCAGGAGCCCAAAAGCGAAGGCGACCAGCCATGGCCATTGCGACGTCAGGCTCGGATGGCCGCGGCGCGCGTTCAGGATCTCTGCTGCGACAAACATGATGCTGAGTGCGATCGCCGCCTCGACGGGCGGCCCGGCCACATGTACGAAGCCGAGCGTCGCGGCAGCGAGCGTCATGCTGTGTGCAATAGTGAACGCTGTAACCGTAACCGCAACGCGCTGCCATGTCCGCACCAGAATAACGAGCGCCAGGACAAACAGCAGATGGTCGAGGCCGAAGAGAATGTGCTCGATGCCGAGAGCGAGATAGGTGAGAGCGACTTCGCCTACCGCCGGCGTGGCGTTGATCGTGAACTCGGTTCTCGTCGGGGTCAGTCGTTCGGTCTGGGTCGTCCCTCCGAGTTTTTCGACGCGCACGAGTACATCGGTAAGCGTCGCAGACAGGCCTTCGATTGCGATGCGCTCGCCAGTAAAGCCGCCGTCGCGCTTGACCGTTCGACGCTCAACATGAGCGCCACCGGCGAACTCCGTCCGTGGCGGTACAACCTCCTGCGTTCCCTCCGGCAGACTGACATAGATCCCGAGCCGCAACGCCTCGCCGAGCGCCGGGACTTTGAACAGCAGGTCAAAGGTGTCAGGAGCCGTCTGGCGCAGTTCCAGGTAACCCGGGCGTAACTCATGCGCCTGGGCGGCGCAGGCGGATATCGCCCCAAGGAAGCCGAGCAGTAGCAGAAGGCGTTTCACCGCACCGCTCGCGCAGTTTGGTGGGCTTGCGCCTCGCTCCGCGCGTGCGGCGTCTCGATGGCGATATCGTAGCGCCGTCGCAGCGCACGATAAAACTCTTCAAGGTTCTCGGTGCGGCGCGTGTTTGCCCATTCCCGCTCAACGGCTGGGCGGACTGCATCGAGCGGCGGCAGAGTTCCCTGCGCGCGCCCGTCGATAAATATGAAGTGCAGGCCGTAGCCCGACGGAATGGGTCCTTGCCAGCGGCCCATCGGCACAACAAAGATCCTCTCGGCAAAATCTTTGCCGAAGGTCCGAACCGCGTCGCTCTTGAACATCGCGCGAAAACTGTCGCCAAGCAGAAAGGCGTCGCCGAGGCCGATCTCTCGGTCCTCCTTGCTCGCCAGCTTTGCGCCGATTTCCTCGGCATCGTTGCTCCAGCGCCTCCCCGCGCGCCGAACTGAGGAACACATGGCGGAATGTCACGGTGTCTTCGTTTCGGAACTGGTCCTGGTGCGAAGCGAGATAGGCATTGAGTTCGCCATCGGTCGGTTTGGCTGCCGCAGTGTCTTCGGCAAAGAACTCCATCTTTTGCCGGATGCGGCGGCGGATGACGATGTCGTCCCCGTCGAGTCCGAGTGCCTTGCCCTCGCGGTAGTAGACCTCGTCGCGGATAGAGTCCTCAATGAGGCCTGTTAGCTCCTCCGGCGTCGGTTGGCGCTGCCAGGTCCGGGCAAAGAGCTGTTGCAGATTGGCGATCTGCGCGGCAGAAACGACGATTTTCTGCCGTTCTTCGGATTGCTTCGTGCCAAAAAGGCCGTAGAGGCCGAACAGCGCCATCCCCAATACAAGGAAGTGCAGCAACGGCTCCTTCAGCAGGCGCCTCACGGCGTGTACCAGATCGGTGAGGTATAGGCCCTGTCCTGGATCGAACTCGGCGCTTCGGGAGGCGGTTTCGTCCCGAAGAACTTGGCGTCGTACGTCGTCCAGCGCGGCGTCGGGATTTCGAGCACGCGCACGTAATAGAAGGCGCGCTCACTCCGGTTGAATTCCGGATCGCGCCAATAGCCCGCCAGGAGCGGTGCGCCGATCGTATTCGTGTACGTCGCCTGTGCGACATTCACGGTATTGCCGATGGGGGGCAGCTTGCCGTCAGGCCCCGGCTTGCGACCTCCCGACCAAACGACATCATAGACTTTTTCCTTCAGTTCGCCCTTCGCATCCATCCATCCCTTGACGACCTGGATGCGGTCGAGATTGGCGCCGTCGGCATCGCGCAGCGCGCGGATCACAAATGCCGGCGCTTTTCCTTCCGGGGCGGCCGAAAGGTCACCGCCCATAGGCACGCCTGTGCTGTAGCCGTGCTGGGCAAAATCGTGCCGTTGCACGTCGTCCGCCACGAAGTCGAATCCGGCGAAGACGCGGACTAACAGCCGCGTGCCGGTCGTGGCGTAGACCTCCTTGCGCGCCATGGCGTCCCACAGCGCCTCGCGCGTGTTGTCTGTCGCCCACACGGCCGCGAGGCCAGATGCGCTGCCTTGCCAAACATACTGCCTCGCCTTGGGGTCCGGATTGAAGCGCCCCGTGGCCACCTCGAAGAACCGCTCGGGCATGGCAGACGGCTCCAACGGCGCGAGCTTTCCGAAGAAGTTGTCTTCTGTTGATGTTGAAAGGGCGGTGTGGGAATCGGTTGACCCGACCATCCCGAACTTAAAAGGGTTGACGCCAAGCTGCTCTTCATATTTCAGGCCGCGCTTCAGCGCTTCGCGCGCGTATTCCCGCGGAAGCATGTCGGGTGTGTGCTGGCCGGCTCCGAAGCTGCCTTTGTCCCACGTCTCGAAGTCGGAAAACTCGTCGTTCGGCGACAGAGCCGGATGGGCCTCGCCGTCACCCTTCGACTGTGTGACTTCGTAGATCGGCTCCCAGCGCATGCGCTGTGCGGCATAGCCGCGGTCGATAGGCTTCTTCGTAGTGAGCGTCACGTCGTCGAACATCAGCCCGAGTGACAGATTGCCATTGTGCGGGATGGCGAGGACCTTTCCGCCGGTCCGCTGCTCATAGCTCGCCATCCACTTCCATAGATCCTCCGGATCGACGCTGTCGTATTGCGAGAACGGAATGATCTGATCGGCCTTTGCCTTGCCATCGCGGAAAATGACGTTGCGGTGCAGATTGTTACCGTCGGGCGACGACGTCCACTCGTATCCAATCAAGGCGGTGAACTTCCCGGGATCATTGTATTTCTCGGCCGCCGCAGTGAGGCGTTCCCAGAAGGTACGCGTTAGCGCCTCGTTTCCTTTGAGCGGATCAATCCGATCAATCATGGCCTGGCCCCAAGCATTGTAGGCGTCGCCGCCCTTGCCGCTTTTGACCAGGTCGTGAACGGTCCTGCCCCAGCTCGTCCTGAGCAGGTCGACATTCGACTCCGCGATCATGTTGGCCAGGCCAAGGTTCTCGGCATGATCGGCGATGACCAGGAAGTCGAGCGGACGCTGCAGCCGCGCGCGCAGCCCCGTATTGGAGATGACCTCTTCGCCACGGGCAAAGCGATACGCCTCGTCCGGACCGAGGCGTGTGCCAAACATGCCGGCGTCGGTGGAATAGGAGGTATGCAGGTGCGTATCGCCGAAATAGACCCGGTCGGGAAAGCCCTTGACGAGGTACGGGGAATACTCGCGCTTCCCAATTGTTGTCTTCCCAGGGCCTAGGTTCACATCCTGCGCCGCCGCGTTCGATGACAAAGCGATAGTTCCGGCGACGGCCAGCGCGGAGACTGCAACATTAACGTTGAGCTTCATTGTTCGCCCCTTTTTTTCTTCACGCCATGAAAGAAAGGGCTGCGACGCATTGGACAGCCCAAAGGCTCAGCAAACATTCTCACTATAGCACAGCGCCTGCCGCGGCGGCCGCCACGATCAGCGAGATAGTGATTGTCGGAGCCCATGCGGAACGTGCCACGACACACAAAAATCATATCAGGAGGCGATGCAGCCTCCGAAGCGGGGCACGAAAGCGTCTGCACGGGCATCTCTGCCGATCCTGATCTTACCGGCAGACCCTGACGATTCGTCCATAAACGTCCACGCTCTGTACACACGCAGGCGCGACCACTACGGGCGTGCCGTAACCATAACCGTAACCGTAAGCGCCGGCAGCCACCGCGCGGCGCGTGGTGCGTCGGGCTACGCCGGCGTAGCTCAACGGCGTCAGCGGGCGGCCGATGCGGGCTTCAGCCGATGACACAAACGACGATTGCGAATTTTGCGGCAGGTGTCCGCTCCACAAAAGGGCGGCACCGCCCAAGGCGGTGGCAATCGAGAGGCGGATCAGGACTGTAGATGCACGGGTCATTTCGCTCCTCCCGTCGTTACCGTTCCTTGGGGAACCTCATCAATGTCCGTGAGATCGCTCAACGCAACTTTCTTCGCGCCCTCAGGCGGCTTGAACACAAAGGCATCGGGCAAAACCTCCGTCCGCCACTCCTTGATGCGTAGCGTGTACTGCGGTCCGCCAGTCACGGACTTGTTGGTGATCACATATTTGCGCGGGATCGCGTGCGCGCCGGCCTCAATCCAGATTTGCCAATCGGTTTCTACGTTGCGAAATGCCAGATGCTCACACTCGACACCGTCGATAACGCCCCTACCGATATATGCGCTTTCGATGACGTCCTCCGTCATGACGTCGAAGGCGTTGGAGAACAGGATATCGGCGCCCGGTGCAGTGACTCCATACTTGTCGCGCAGGAGATCGATCAGTTGATCGATCGACCCAGGAGCTTCGGCCTGCGCGAAGGCATTGGCGTCCTTGTTGTTGATGGTGACCGTCTTGCCATCGAAGATCACCTCGACGTCCGTGTAGCCGCCCGTTCGAGTGGCGCGAAGCTTGTCCGGACGGCTCAACTGCACCTGTCCCGAGTTGGTGAACTGGATTTTTTGCAGGCTAGTCGTGACTACTTCGACGTCGGAGTCGAACGTGGCCGATAGGACTTTCTGGCTCGAAACGTAATCGGACATCGCCTTCAGAATTTTCTTGGCGTCTTGTCCCTGAGCAATAGCCCGATTGTCCGTTGCCGCCGTTATGACGGCCAGCCCGATTAACGTACACAAAATGTGCACATGCCTTCGTCGTCTGACGGCGATTGCCATTCCATCCTCCTGAAACTGCAGTCTGTGGAGTGATACCTTTGGTTTCCCCGCAGTACGTATTGGACCATGATGCACACGCGGCGTGTCGCGGTTTACAGGAGTCCAAGAAATCGAAGTGCTGCGTAATTCCATAGTGTCGTTGATGCGGGGCGCTCCGGAAATTGCCCTTGGGGACAATGCTACCGTCCGCTCCAATTGAATAAATTATCCTGCGAGCAACGTGTCGGCGCGGAATGGGGAATTTGATTGCAGATTCGCTCAGGATGTGGAGAATCGATCGCGGTAATTGGGACGGCTAAGCGTCCCAAGAGCTGAGTGGTAGGTCTGCACCTTTGGGGGGAGGCAGGACGATGCTGAAGGGGTTGAAGCGCCAGGCTGGCATTTTGGCTGTCACATTACTGTCATGCACAGGCGGCGTTGCCGCCGACATCCCTGCGAAAACGCCGACGTTGGAACCGGTGCCCGTTCCCCGCTCCTGGGAGTTCACGTTCACGCCCTACGCGTGGATTGTCATCGACAAGGGCACCTTGAGCCTTGGGAACAGGAGCGCGCCCATCGATACCAATCTCTTCAAACTGCTCGACGACAGCGATCATCTGTACGCATGGATGAGCTATCAGGAAATGCGCTACGGGCCGCTAGCTCTTTACGCGAACGTCTTCTGGTCCAAGATCGGTGCTTCCAACACCAGGACCGGCTTTTGGGAGATAGGAGATTTTATTAACGTCGAGGCGGTCGCAAATGCATCGATCTGGGCAACGATGGCGATTGTCGAGCCCGGAGTTACATACGAAATTTCTCAATGGAATTCCGGCTGGGGCACTACGGCTTTGGACGTCGTGGGCGGCGGCCGTTACTGGTATCTCAAGTCGGAAATTGATCTCACTGTGACGGGGACCGTGAGCATCCCAGCCTTGGGACTATCCAGAACCCGCACAGGCTTCGCTTCCGCTTCAAAGGTGATCGATTGGATAGATCCGTTCGCGGGCCTGCGGATGCGCCACAAGTTTGCGCCCGGACATGACCTTGTGCTGCAAGGAGATATTGGCGGCTTTGGGGTCGGCAGTGATTTTACCTGGCAAGCATTGGCGGCGTATAATTTTGAGTGGAATTTTGCCGGCTACAAACTGAACCCTTACCTCGGCTATCGCGCCATCTCTGTTGACTATGAGGAGGGAAGCGGCAGACGAAGAATAGGCCTCGATTTCGTGCAGCACGGCCCTGTCGCTGGACTTACTTTTAAATGGTGAGGGCCTGACTACCGCCAAGAACCCGCAAATGGTGGATCTGCGGCCAGCGGATGACGCAGATGGCCTCGTTATCGCGCCTGATCTCGATGCCGTCCTTGCGCGCGATTGCCTGTGTCCCGCAGACCAGCCGGATCGAATGCTCAACGTTGCCCATGGCGAGAATAAATTGCTTTGGCCATCGCGCTGAGTTTTTCGCGGGTTGCTGGCGCTCCGCAGCAGCGCGAACGCGCATCTTCGCGACAGGGGCACTAACAGCCTTCAACGCGGCGATGCCCGCCGCGATTTTGTCGTCTGGTACTGCGTCGGTCCAATCCACGCCGGTCGCTGCCAATAGCGCGTTGGTGGTGGCTCCATGACCGTATTTGTCAACACACTCTTGATGTGCCCGCTCTAAGTCATTTCGCGTTGCCATAAATTACCTCCATCAGTGGAAAAGGGTGGCGCGGCGGCGCCCATGCTTTGATGGTCGACCCGAAGTTCATTCTTTGAGCCCTTTCGTCGCGATCTCTCCTGGGGGGCCTTCGGTTTCCGTTGATGAGACGACCGCGCGAAAACCCGACGAGAAAACAATTCAATCTTATTGTCCCCCGGTCCAATAGACCCATCCGACCACGCCCGCCTACCGTCATGCCAGTTGGACGCGCCGTTTCAGGCCTAGGGTACGAAAAGTTATGCCAATCTTCACATACTTCGCGATAACAGGTCCGGCGTTGCTAGTCCTTCTGCTTGCACTCAATGCGTATTTGGACCCCGAGAAGGCACCAAGTCCGACGGAGCTGTTAGCGATTGGCATCCCGAATGCGAACTCCGGCCCCACGTCGCGGGGGGTTGCCGCAGATGAGGGTCACATTTTCTGCGGCTGAAACAAATTCCCATTAAGGTGATAAGGGTCCGCGGAACCACACATAGGAGGGCTTCCGATCCCTCCGTGAATGGTGACAATTAAGAGGACAACTGATCCCATGCGAATGCACCGGTGAGTTCACCCAACCATTACGACCCGCCTGACGCCGTATCATTGAGCGGCTTACGTATCCTTGTGGTGGAGGATTCCTGGCACGTCGCCAAAGCTATGACGCGCTTGCTTACGGCCTTGGGGGCAGACTTAGCCGGCCCCGCTGCTACCACAGCCCAGGCCAAGCACCTGATCTCCGAGAGCCGCCCCGACGTCGCTCTCGTTGACTTTAATCTCAGAGATGGCGAGCTGGCGCACGACCTGATCGACCATCTTCAAGATCAAGGCATCAGCGTTATCGTGATCACCGGCTACGAGGTCATTCCGCTGGGACCGGGCAAGGTTGAAGTCATCCTGCAGAAACCCGTCAGCGCGGCACAGCTTCTCGCGGCCGTGCGTCAGGTGATGTCACATTAGATGCGCCGAAGCGGGGTTCACCTTTGCGTCGGTGGCTTGCTGCCTCAAGAGGAATCTCAATTCTGCAGCAAACGCCATCGAACGCGAATTCGAGGTCGACCGAACCCCCGAGCTCATGCGGGATAAGATCACGAATGAGACTGACGCCGTAGCCGCATTCGATCGAAGCTGTAATTACCGGGCCGTTAAACTCACGCCAGACGATCGACACGCTCGCCGAATTCTCGCTAGGTCCCCGGTTCCAGTTCACCTCCACTCGGCCAAGCGGGGTCGACAGCGCGCCGTATTTTGCAGCGTTCGTTACCAGCTCGTGGAACACCATCGCCAGCGCCTGCGCTTCGGCGACTGCGAGCATGACGTTTGGGCCACAGATCGAGTGTTTGCGTCCGTCGCGTAGGGCGCAAGCTGATGGCGGACAAGTTCGGGGAGGTCAACGCCGTGCCAACGATTTCGGTTGAGTAGTGAGTGGGCGTCAGCCATTGATTGAATTCGCCTATCGAGTGCTTGAATGTACTCATCAAGCGAACCACTGCCTTGGCGTGTATACATGATAACGACGGCAACACGTGCCAGCAAATTCTTGACGCGATGATCGAGTTCGGCGATTAGCAAGCCTTGGTGCTCCTCGAACCGACGCCGCT
>CAVVSK010000011.1:20000-389529 GCA_963750965.1 uncultured Alphaproteobacteria bacterium | reverse complement strand
AAACTCGCGTGTGCTACGAGTAGAAAAGCTTTCTCGGGATACGCAGAACATGACGCATCTGTCTAACATTCGGCCATTTCTCGAGAAATTTCCGGTTACCAAACCAGGTCGACCAGACGAAGAAGTAAATCTTAAATGAAGGACGGCGTACTTTCATTGATGCTTCCAAAGGTGGAGCAGGCCCAAGCCTCCGAAATCCAAATTAAGTACGTCGCGATCATCCTCATCATGCCGTAGTCGGCCAAGCTTGCCGGCTTGCGTTGGCTTATGGCCTTGCCATCGTGAGATAAAAGCTACCACTGCCATGCCCAATCCGATTACATCGTGGTTACAGTTTTCCGGGGTGCGTGCCAGTTCACCCCCTGCCTTTCCAATTTCCGGAAATTCGAGGCCATGTCTCCCATCAAGGCCGTTTCAATCACGTCGGGACGAGTATTCCCGTACTCCGCGGTTAAATCGTAAATTTTCGTTCGTAATGGTTGAAATCCCTCTTGCGGCACGAGCTTTGATGCAATCGAAAATTTGTTTAGAGCGTAACGGCATTAATTCCGGTGCAATCCGGAGACGCAAGATTTGATTCTTGGATGGATGTGGCTCAGCAACGATCTAGCTCGCGGTTACACATCTGTTGCCGAAGGGAACAAGTGAATTCCACCTTTATGCTGAACTGACAGGAGGCTGGATGCGCCGCGCCGTCATCGTCAACGACAAGATGCAGCAAGGTTATCGGTACTTGTTGTCGTCGGCGAGCGGCCGGGATTTCGACCCGAAGTTCCAACCGATCTGACGCCAAAGCAGATGCTCCAACTCGGTGTGTTCTGCGGCAAATACCTGACCGATTGCCGGAAGGATTTCCCGCGAGCTGGTTCGCGCGAGCGAAGCTTTCGCCGCGCGGCCGCGATTGCTCATTGAACTATTTCGGCATAGACGCCAGTCAACGGTTATCGGAATGGCGGAGGAAGGGCTGGATACATCCGGACGATCCGCGCGGCTGGTTCCAATGGTACTGCCGCTACTACATGGGCCGGCGCCTGCCCGACGAGGATGCCCGCCAAATCGGGCGCTGGAAGGCGATGAAACGCCATGTGCTCCAGATCGAAAAACATTGTGAGCCAGCGGACCAGATGTGTCGCCCGCGCCAGCGCCAGGCGGTCTTACACTGGGCCTATGACAGCCGGAGAATTTAAAAAGGTGCAGGTTTCCGCGCTTGGCAGTTAACTCAGCGTCACTTTCGCCACCTTATCCTTGTAGTCCTTCTTCGGGTCCGCCCCGAAAAGCTTATTCCAGCATGATGCTAGATCCGTCTAGCCATATTTCCGCTTTTTCCGGGTCTAGCCTGAGAAGAGCCAGTTTTGGGTCGTCTTTACCGTCTTCATACCAGGCCGCTACGAATGGATTCCAAAGTCGGTCAATTGTGGGTCGGTCGTCATCGCGAGTAATCCGGCCGTGCAAAGTCGCGAATAAGTCATCGCGCCCCCGCCGGACCTATTCCGGTGCAATCGTGCCGTCCGGCCGACGGTAATACGACAACGCGCCGGGCGGAGCTACCGGCGTTCGCAGTGACGCTTCACGAGCATTGGCTGGGTGGCTATCAGCTTGTAATTCGATGTTTCACAAGCGGCGTGATTGATGAGTTTTTTTGCCGTTCAGCGCAGCGGCAATACGACCTGCGATCGCTTCCGACGCGCGCCGTAGTGGATCATTATCAAGGTGCGCGTACCGTGCGGTTGTCGCAGTCTGCGTGTGACCCAACAGACGGCCGATGATCGGCAATCCCAATCCGCCACCGGCACCGAAGCTCGCGTAGGTGTGCCGCAGATCGTGCAGGCGAACGCCAGCCAACCCGGCCCGTTTGGTGACGGCATCCCACGGGCGTTTCAAATCGTGGCGCGGTTGCTCCGGATCGTCGCCCGGCACCACGTAAGGGCCGATCCGCTCCAGCGTGTTCAGCACCGCAAGCGCAGGCGCATTAAGGATGACGGTCTTCCGGCCGCTCTTGCTGTCCGGCAGGAACAGACAGCCGCGTTCGATATCGACGTGCTCCCACCGCAGGTGCAGGATTTCCCGCAGGCGGCAGCCGGTGAACAGACAACAACCGCAGCGCCGCCGCCGCCAACGGCGCGATCTTGGTTGACCGCTTGGCCTTCGGCACGTGCTTGGCTGTGGGCTTGGTTTCGTCCACTGTCCAGGGAACGCCGGTGGTTTCAGCTTCGCGGATCGCGCTGCCCAGCCGTTCCAGTTCCTCACCGGTCAGGAACCGCTCGCGGCGGCTCTTCCTTGAACTTGTCGATGCCGCGCGCTGGATTGGTGCCTTCGGGCACGATGCCCGCGCGGCCCGCAAAGGCGTACATGCTGCCGACCACTGCCACCATGCGATTGGCTTGAAAAGGCGTCTCTGCCAACGACAAATGGATCCTTCCCAACCTGCGATCGACTCAATTTGTCAGCTTTGACGGTGCCGACGGCGGGCCCTACGATCCGGCTGAGAATGTACCTGTAATATTCGGCCGTTTGAGCTTTGCGCTTCGGGGTTACGTGTTGGATCATGAATCGATCAGCGAGTTCGGCAATCGTCGGCACTCCTCGCTCAGTGGCCTTCTGGGCCGCCGGATCATGGCCGTGCGCCACCGCCCCTAGGATGACCTTTGCGCGTGCTCTGGCGCGCTCTGGCGTGATTTTTCCACCGCCGCGATCGTGTAGCGCCGGACGGGCGCGCCGCGTCCTGAGCCCGCCCTGTAGACAACCACATAGGACATGGAGCCCCTTGGTCGAACTCGCACACCAAAACCGGCTTACTACCGAATCCCATAAGGTGAACTCGCTCCCGTTAGGTTCGAGGGCGTCCACCGTTCGCTTAGTTATCCGCTGGCGGGTCATTGGCCTTCCTCGCTAGATCGTCCGGGTAACACCGGGGCAACACCGAAACGGCATGCACTGGAAAGCCCCGATATCAGCGTAGGAGGAGAAAGGCTCGTAACAAGCGGACTTCTACCGCTCAGGGAAAGCCGAGGAATGCCAAGGAATTGGATAGAATAAGATTCGTAATGACGGGGTCGGGGGTTCGAATCCCTCTTGCGGCACCAACGAAAGCCGCGATGAAGCGACCGCCAACGTGAGTTCCGGTTTAATGGTCGCGATGTCGGGCGGACTTATGCCGTTGCAACGCCGTCAGGCTTGCGTTGGTATTGGAGCATCTACGGCATCAATTTGCGCGGCCCGTTACCGGAAGGCGTAGAGGTGCAAGGTCTTGCCGATGATCTCGCTGCGGCAGGGGCGGCATTCAAAGAGAATTGGGAAAAGCTGTTAGGCGCCGGTTCGGTGAAGCCGTAAAGTAAGTTATGGCGCGCGCTCCCGTCACTCCGTAAGGGCAGCCGACCTCTGAACTTTCAATTCGGCAATTTCCTGGTGCTGTCGGTCGAGAAGCGCTTGCTGCTGTTTCACCAGTGCCCGCAACTCTGCCACGTCTCGCTGAAGATCGGCGTTGGCCGTCTCAGCGGCAGCTGTCGCTATGGCTTTTACCTGCCCAAGAGTGGCCGCATCGCTGTTGGCAAGCGCAGACGCGACATTGACGATGCGGCGCCTCGCCGTGTTGGTGCCCACCGAAACGGTGTTGGCCACGTTGGCGAGTGACCCGCTTCCGAGCGCCACTGAGCGCGCTTTTGAAGCCACCGCACCGTGACCCAATGCCACGCGCTGAAAGGGCGCTCGAATTGGCGAAGCGACCGAACGCCGTGCTGCTGTCGCCTTTTGCTTGCGCATCCGTGCCCACGGCAGTGGCGGCAAAGGCGGTGTGAGTGTTAAAGCCAACCGAAGTGCCGAAATCCCCTAAACCGAAGCCGGTAAAGCCGCTTCCATTCCCCGTGGTGCTCCTCTGGCCGATGGCGATCGAGCGATAGCCGGTTGCAAGCGCTCCCGGGAATGTGGCTTCTTCACCACCACCAATAGCGATGCTGTACCCACCGACGCCCCTGGCACTGTGTTGAAATGCAGGAGTGCTACCGCCCAGAGCAATGGCATAAGAACCTGACGCGATAGAATTATATCCAAGACTCGTGGAACCAGATCCTGCGTGAACCAAGCTGTTGCCTGAGCCGGCTCGGAAGCCAACGGAAGTTGCACCCAAGGCGATTTGCGGAGGCCTGATAACCAACAGCCGCCGAATGGAGACCAGCCTCCGCATTACTGACCTAACGCAACGCCACCAAAATTTGTCGCCTTGGATCCTATTCCAACGGCGGTCGTAAGCATTCCTGTCGCTGCGGCATTCGTGCCAAGGGCGATGGCGTTCTGCCCGGAGCCGTTTGCCTGGCAGTTTGCGCTGGAAAGCAAATCACTATTTGGGTTGCTGCCCGAATTGCAGCCGGCAATCACGGGAGCAATTGAAAGGACTAGCCCCCCAACTAAAGCACCGGCCATTAACGGGATGCCACGCGAGCCATTAGTCAAATCGATATGCGGCATGGTGAGCCCCCTGGATTGCGGCCCCTGCGGCGCGGGGGCACCGAACGCCAATCTAGCCACGGAAAAGCCAAGGCTACAATCCGGTCTTCCGACGGCCTCACTGGTTAAGCGCAGCGGCCTTCTGGCCTTTCAGTTCAGCCATTTCCTGCTGGATCCGTTCGACCATGCTCCGCGTCTGCCTCAGTTCCCAGTGGCTGCGCCAGACGGAACAATCATCCGACAAATTAGCACCTGCGCGGGCGCAATCGTTCCAGCCGCTAGCAGCCCCGCAATCTGCTTTTCTTTATCGGCTTCATTCCGGGCAATGATCCGAACCGAGCTAACCAGGGTGACGTGCTTAGTTTTGTTTCCATCTTCCGCAGACGGTGGCCGAGGGGTGAACCTTGCATTGTTTTCCCCTTGTTTTAGCAAGCCGTGGGGATGGTGCGGGGAACGCCAGTCGCAATCGAAACTGAGCCTTTAGGCAGTACCGCCTGAACCTCTGGAGTTTGCTTCCACCCGATCAGTAACACGCGCTGCTTGGTGGTCGCCGTCCCTGTACGCGCGGCAATCTCTGCGCTGATTTGCTCGGGCGTCTTGTCGTCCGACCAAATGGTTATTAGGGCGCTGTTGTCGCCGCTGGGCGCCTGCGTAACGGTGACATAGTGAACGTCACCCACTGCGCCCGGTCACACCGTTGGTGTCATGTTGAGCCCCGGCGTGTCCGGAGCGGATGGGTTAGCTCGCGGTTTTTGGACCGTATTAGCGGCAGCAGCCGCGGCCGGCCCAGCAGCATCTGTTTCTATGGCAGCCGCGGTCGCATTTGTCTAAACCGGTAGGTCGGCAACGAGATTTCCTGGCGGATCATTTCTTGGGATGATGCGGAAGCATTACCGCGGGATCGTTGGCAGGGATGCTCGTATCCGCTCCGAGAAATCAGGTGCGCCTTCGGCCGCCTGTGCGGCCTCGTCGATCAGGGAGCGTTGCCGCAGTTCGTCGAACGGCAACGTCGTGTCCACCCGACCAGAATGGTAGAGATAGCTGTCGATCAAGCCGTTGAATAGATGGCGGATGTCGAACCGGCCCTCGCGCCCGGCTGCGTTCGCATAACGTATGATGTTGATCGTGCAGCTATTGCTCAGCAGGTGATAGAACTCCGGCCGGTCGGCAAGCTCATTGATCCGCTCTATATAAATCATCAGCAGTCGGCGCACGTTCTCGGCCGGCGTGTTCAGGCGATAGAGGTACGTCGTCTCCCCGCGGTGGTTGGTGCGCACGCCCACGATGTCGCGCTCGTCCCCCACCACGTAGATCAGCTCGAATTGCTTGAAGAGAGAGGCGAGGGGGTTGAAACCCTCGCCCTTCTCCGGTCGCGTCTCGATGGAGATGCTCAGCGGCGACGCATTGTCGAAGATGAAGCTCACAAACGTGTGTCCGACCAGCCCTTCGCTCCAATAGGACACGTAGAAATCGAGGCCGGTCAGGCGCGACAGCAAGACCTCGCGCTCCTCATGGCGCACCGTGAAATCATCCCGGGTGCGGTAGTCGAAGTTGCGGACACCGGTGAGGCGCACGCGATCGCCGTCGATGAACGCCCGCGGCATCACCGCGACCTCCGCTCGCCACGCGCGATCGTGCGAGGCAGGGATGGCTATCCACCACGCGACCACGCCGAGAAACAGTACGGTGAATGCGGTCGTCCGCCTTGGGCGCGACAGCCAGATTGCCCAGATCGCGAACGCCGCGAAGGCTATCGCCAGCGCCGAGCGCAGCCACGCCCAGGGCAGGTTGGAATAATGGATGGCCAGCGCGGCCCAAACGGTGAGCAGGACCAGGAACACAACTCGGATTCCCGCCACCAGCCAGCCAACAGCCCGGGTCGGCATTCCCCGAAGGAGGCTCAACTGATCCTCACTTGGTCAGCGTGTTCTTATAAATGACGCCGTTCTTCATGATGATCTTGAAGTTGTTGGCGGGATCGGCAATCAGGTCGATCTTGTCCAACGGATTACCGTCGACGAGCAACAGGTCGGCAAGAGCGCCTTCCTCGATCACACCAAGCTTGCCTGGATAGGGATTGCGCTTGCCGGACAGCGCCAGCAGTTCGGCGTTGGTCCCGGTCGCCATGACAAGCGCTTCGGCAGGGGTGTACCAACGGACAAGCGAGGCCAGAATTGCCCCCTGTTGCTGCGCCAGCGCGCGGGAGAACAGAACGTCGGTGCCCCACGCCGTCTTGATCTTGTACTTCTTCGCCAGCTCGTAAGACGTGGCTATGCCGGGCCAGACCTCTTCCGCCTTGGCTCGCTGGACCGAACCCACCGGAAAGCCCAGCCTCAAGTCCTCGGGGAGCGGCTGCAAGCTCAACCAAACTCCCTTCTCGGCGATCAGTTGGGCGGTTGCTTCGTCCATCAGCATGCCGTGTTCGATACACGTCACGCCAGCCGCAATAGCCCCCCGGATCGCAGCCGGCGTAAAAGCGTGCGCGACGACGTAGGTGCCCCAATTCTCGGCCGCTTCAACCGCGGCCCGCAGTTCGGGCCCGGTGAAGGTGGTCACGTCGATCGGGCTGAAGGGTGACGACACCCCGCCACCCGCCGTTAACTTGACCTGGGAGGCGCCCTGCATGAGCTGCTCGCGCACGCGCACGCGCACCTCGTCGGGGCTGTCCGCGACCACGGCGCCGCCAAGTTGCTCCATGCGGTGGAGCATGCCGCCGATCGTCCGCGGCAGGTCGGTGAGCTGGCGGAAATCCCCGTGCCCGCTGGTAACCGTGATCATGGCGCCGGACGGATAGATGCGCGGGCCCTTGACGATGCCCTCGTCGATGGCGGCCTTGAGACCGAACACCGGCCCGCCTACGTCGCGAACGGTGGTGAAGCCGCGCATCAGAGTGTCTGTCGCCTCGGCGCCAGCCGCGAGATTGTTGTAGCCGACGTCACCGAACGCCTGTGCCGGCGTCGTCCGCGCCAACATCGCGTGCCAGTGCGCGTCGATCAGGCCGGGCATCAACACGCGCCCATTCCCCGGGATGACCTGGACGTTGGCTTTTGCGTCGATCGTGATAGGGCTCGCGGAGACGCGCTCGATGATATTGCCACTGATCAGCACGTCGGAGGGCGCCGAGAGCGCGGCGTTCTTGCCGTCGAAGATCCGCACGCCCTGGAAAAGAGTCGAGGTAGCAGGTGCCGAGCCCGGCGCATCCTGCGCCAAACTCGATTGGCAAGCTCCGATCAACAGTGCCGCCAGCAGCAACGACGGCCACAGATTCCAGGCCCTGAAATAAAAAGATACTCTCCGTCCTAACCGCCAGTTCATGCCTCGGCTCCAACTGTTCGCCCAACGGTAAAGCAATACAGAAGAAAGGCTCCATTTCGCGCGACGTAAAGTCAAGCCGTCGGCGGCGCGCGACACCACTACGTGCCAATTCACCCCACCCTTTCCAATTTCCCGGAAATTCAACGCCGTGTCTCGGCGAGTCACCGTAAGGCCCAGCGCCACTAGGCTATCGCTTCGAAGTAGGAGTCTTCGCCACTTGGTGACCCCAAACCTGCAAGTGCACTCAGATCGCGTCCTATAGACTAACAAAGTCAATGGCAACGGCACCGACGGCGCGCCGACGAGCACGATTGCGATGAAATAGGCGAGGTCTTGCCGAGTACTTGAATCCGCCGACCTTTGCCACCATCCTGGCGTCACCGACCGAATTTTGTGCGCGCTTCAAGGCGAACGGAGAACAGCCATGCCGCTTTTCAACGTCGGCTTTGTGATCTTCCCCAAAGTGACACAGCTCGATTTCACGGGGCCTTTGCAGGTGCTCGCGGGGCTTCCTGAGTCGGTGATCCATATTGTGGCGAAATCGGAAACGCCTGTAGCCAGCGATTGCCGGCTTGGCCTCGTGCCTACGCACACTTTTGCGAACTGTCCGCCCCTCGATTTGATCTGCATACCCGGGGGAAGCGAAGCCGTGGCGGATGCTATCGGTGATGAGGACACCGTCGACTTCGTCCGTCATCAAGCGGCTGGCGCGAAGTATGTTACCTCGGTCTGCACCGGCGCATTCGTTCTGGGTGTCGCCGGCCTGCTCAAAGGGCGGCGGGCGACGACGCATTGGGCGTATGCCGATCTGTTGCCCTTGGTCGGAGCGACGCACGAGAAGGCCAGGGTGGTCAAAGATGGCAACGTGATCACTGCCGGGGGTGTCACCGCGGGCATCGATTTTGGCCTCAGCGTCGTTGCCGAGATTGCGGGCGAGTCAGTGGCTCGAAGAATTCAACTCGGCATGGAATACGATCCGGCCCCGCCGTTCGAACTCGGGCCATCCCGATAGAGCACCAAGTATCAAGTCAGCGCTGCTCGCCGGCCGTTATGACAAGTTCAAGTCGGCGTACCGTGTCGGCATCGAAGCCGCAGGGCTTTGAGCCCGCTCGGGCGCCCGACTGCACAACAAACATCGTGCCTGCCCCTGGCGAGCAGCGCTTTAGCTTATCTAACTTGCTTTCCCGAAATCATTCCAAGCCGGCCTTCCGCAGGCCCTTGAGAAAATGCTCCATCGGCCCAGCCGTGTAGGGCACCCATTGCTTGACCCACGTGATTGAGAGGTCCGGCTGCATCTGCCGAAGCGACTTCAGCACGGCTTTGGCTTCCTCGATTTGTCCAGCCTGCGCGAGGCTGGCGCAGAGGATGCGGTGGCCGCTCAGGATGCCCGGCCGCTGCTGCAGCGCTTGCCGTCCCCATTTGACCGCGTCGGCATACCTCCCCGCCATGTAATGCGCGACTGAGATGCCGGCGAAAAAATGCGTGGAAGGATCGCGTGGGCTCATCCGCATCACCTGCTCGAAATAGCGAAGCGCCTCGTCGGACCGGCCGTCAAAAACCAGCGCCAAGCCGATATAGCCATAAGCGGCAGCGAAGTTTGGGTTAAGAGAGATCGCAGTTTTGAAGCGACGAACTGCCTCATCGGTTTGTCTGTCAGTCCAGGCGATCATTCCAAGCGCCATGTAAGCCCAAGGGTCGTCCTCGTCGAGTTCGACTGCGCGATATGCAAGTTGTGCGACGAATTTCCGGTCGGCTGCGCCGGCTATCCATCCCATATAGGCTGCGACAAGAAGTGCGAAGGCCAGCATACTGTGCGCCGGCGCGTATTTCGGGTGGCGCTCGACTGCCTGTCGCAGGAGGGCGATCGCCGTCTGGCTTTCAGCTGCGGTCAGTTTCCAAAAATGCGAGAGCCCGCGTGCCACAAGGTCCCATGCACTGAGATCCTCGATCGAGCGGGTCTCGAGTGCGCATCCCCTCGGCCGCCAGGAGTTTCGGTTCAATTGCCGCCGTGACGCTGGTCGTTATTTCGTCCTGCAGCGCGAAAATGTCGCTTAGCTCGCGGTCGTAGGTTTCTGCCCAGATGTGGTCGCCGCTTATTGCGTCGAGCAGCTGGCTGGCAATGCGCACCCGCTTTCCGCTCTTGCGCACGCTTCCCTCAAGGATGTAACGGACCCCGAGATCGCTCCCCACTTGTTTCACGTCCACCGCATGGCCCTTGTAAACAAAGGTCGAATTGCGGGCGATGACGAAGAGCCAGTGAAACCGGGACAATGCGGAAATGATGTCTTCGGTGATGCCGTCGCTGAAATATTCCTGTTCCGGGTCTCCCGACATATTCGTGAAAGGCAGGACCGCGATCGAGGGCTTGTCAGGGAGGCGCGGTGCCAGCGGCGCAACAGAAGGCATTGTGGCCGGCGACGACACGGTCATCGACTGATCCGCGCTGACGGCATTGGAGGTCTCACTTCCTTGAACATCGCCGACGAAACGAATCCCCTTGCGGGCAACAGTGCGGATCAACCGTTGATGTTCGCCGCTGTCGCCAATGGCCTGGCGCGCGGTGGTAATTCGGCTCGTGAGCGTGGAATCGGAAACAATGCGGCCGTGCCACACGTGCTGGATCAGATCGTCCTTGGTTACTACACGCTCACGGTTGCGAACGAGATAGAGTAGAAGATCGAAAACCTGCGGATCGATGGCGACGAAATCGGTGCCCCGGCGCAATTCCTGCCGGTCGACATCAATTGCGTAATTTTCGAATTTATAGATCAAACCATTTTCTCCGGCGCCCCGCCACTATACCGGACACCGGCCGGGGGAAAATAAGGGAAAATTCAGCGACAAATCAGGCCACGCTCAAGGACATTCTGCCGAGCAAATGGGATGGATGCCTCACTTCGGAACAGCGCTTTCGAGGAGGCAACGATGAAAAAGCAGATCATCCTGGCCTTGGCGTTTCTCAGCTTTGTGACAATAGGATCTTGTCCGGGCCAACCCGCGAGCAACGAAAGCTCGATGCCGCCATCCATCGAGGAACGGGGGGAACAAGCCGTCCCTGGGCCTAAACCCGATTTGGTCTTATCGATCGTGGCTTGGCTGTCGGCCGATTTTGCACTGCCGGAAAATTACCATCATCCGCGCATTGAAATCATCTCGCCGATGAAAATGGCAGCTGTCCGGTATCGCGGATTGGGCGCTGGCCTGCAGGCGCGCGTCCTCAGCGACGAACAGTGGCTGGAGAAGATGCGCGATACCGTGGCCCTCTATGAGGACAACAGCCGCACGATCTATTTGCGCGAGGGGTGGACCGGCGCGACGGCGGCCGAAATATCGGTGCTGGTTCACGAAATGGTGCACCATTTGCAGAACCTTCGGGGGGAGAAATTTGAATGTGCACAGGCGCGCGAAAAGCCTGCATATACGGCGCAGAAAAAATGGCTCGAGGCGGCCGGACTCGATTTTTTCCGAGAGTTCGAAACTGACCCGATAACATTGATGTTGCGCACGGTCTGCGGCTTTTGATCGGAATACGTGCGAAGGCACCGCCTGGAGAGATGTTACCCACGCTAGCATGTCAATCAGCCAATGCTCCTATTACTGCGAGTCGGGCGCCAGATGTAGCGAACCAATAGGGGGGTCTGCGAATGAACTTGCTTCGCAAAGCCGATCAGCACCACGGCTCCCCCTTCGGGCACCGATCACAGATGCAATGGTACGGCTAGGGCGCTGCGTAAGCTGGTAATCGAGTCTATCTTCTGAACCTAGGTTGGTTGCGACAGCCATGTGACGACTAACTCGCGCCGGCCTGAAAACTCGGTACCATCGCATCCGGCTGGTATTGCGCACCGCATAGGCGCTGGCTTCACCCCCGCCCTTCGAGGGCGAGCGGGCTGATAGCTTGGCGTCCGCTCACGCCGCGCGCACCGCGCACTGGCCGCTCACATTCGTTCGCCGGGCAATTGGCTGGCTTGCTTCACCCAAGCGGTGAACTGAGCTTCGTCGAGCGGTCCACCCTGCGTGTGTCCTTGTGTTTCGCTCGGGCTTGCTTTGTAATCCTTCGAACCTGCCCCCTGCTTTGCGGGCGGGGCGGTGATCCGGTGAGCATCTGGACACCAAAGAAGAGTAAACCGAGGAGAGATTGTCATGAGAGCGCTTTGCGCATTATCCAAGGTGGCGGCATTTGCAGCCCTGTTGTTTGTCTTGCCTGGTGTCTCAGCGGCCAATCCGATCAGCTCTGGTACGTTGCAGACGAACTTGCAATCGGTGGCGCCATCGCTGTCGGAACCTGCCCATTGCCGCCGTTATTGGCATAGGCATCGAGTCTGCGTGCGGTGGCGCGGCGGCTATTGCCGTGTTTGGACGGTGAGAAGTCACAGCTGCTGAGAAACCGCGTAGCAAGCGGCCCCCTTGGGCGGGGCCGCTGTCGGAACCAAGTCAGTCCGTTCCTCCAGACCTCATTTTTGCACCGCCCTCGATCGCTCATCACGCAGCCCGGATAAAATTCGGAGGCTGTCTTATTTTGCGAGAGGATCCGGGCGAAGCTGAAATTTCACCACCTTGCTGGTGGTCCCTTTACCGCCTTCGATATGATACGGCGCGCGGCCTGCGTAGGTCGACCACAACCCCTTTCCCTTCCACCCCCCATTTGGATCGTCTATCCGCCCGTCGAGACCTTTGGCGTGGAAGCCCATGGGATATGGCACGCGAAGCGTGATGAACTTCCCGTCCACAAGGCCTTCGAGCGAGTCTGACAAATTGCCGGTTGCGAAGGGCACATCTTTGCCGAGACCGAAGGTGTCGAACTGATCCACCCAGGTCTGGTAGCTCGACTGAACTGCGCCAGGGTCGTTCAAGCCTTCAAACTGGGGGCCCGGGAACTGGTACAGTGTCCACCCTTCCGGACAGTGTCGGCCGGTGGCTTTCGGTCCGTTCAGCGGGCCTTGGCATTTCTTGCGATCGAAGCTTGCAAGGTGGCCACTGGCGAGGGGAATCCAGACCACGCCTTTGCGGTCGATGTCCGCGCCGCGCGGACCGAAACCGTTGACTGCCGCCTTGGGCTCGTTGAATGGCACTTCGTAATATTCCGCGAGCGTGGTGGCTGGTGGATTGTCGCCGGGAATGATGCGGATCACGCCGCCTGGCATTGACAGAACGGAGCCCCAGATCGATCCGTCGTTAGGGTTGTAACCAATGCCATAAAGCCCCGCGATGATACGTTTATCTTTCGTCGGGTCGACCGGCTGGTCAGGCTCTGCATAACCTTCGTCGCGCTTGCCGTTGCCATTGGTGTCGAGGATCATCGGCGACCAATTCTGAGAAGCCGCCGCATCGCCGGTCTCGAGAAATTTCTTTGTATTGATCCAGCCAACGACCTGCTGCCTCGCGCCACCGCCCGACAACCACAACGTATTGTCGGCATCCTCCGCGAAGATCAGGTGGTGGGTGGTGAAACAGGTATCGACATGCGTCAGCTTGCCGGTTTTGGGGTCATGGACCGCCACGTGCCGGCCGGCTTCCTTCATCGGAAACAGTTTTGCTGACGGGTGTTCGGAACCTTCCTTGCAGAAGTCCGGATTGCCCGACGGCCGGATGCGGGACGTCATCCATACGCGGCCTTCACCATCGAGCATCGGGTTATGCACCGAGGTCTGGCTCTTCCAAATCCGTTCCGCGCCCCAATAAGGGGATGGCAGGCTCGGAAATCCCGCGCGCTCAATGAAACTCGTGTTCGGCGTGTTGGGATCGCGCGGCGTCGACTTCATGTAGGAGACGGAATGCGTCTTCGGATCGAGAATGGGTAGATCGTCGGTGGAATCCTCCGGCGCGCTGTAAATCTTGCCATAAGCATTCACCGTCGGATTGCGTTTGTCGGTGGCAATCTCGTCGTGCAAGTAGGTCTTCTCGTCGCCCCAGTCCCACAAGGTGACGACGACATTGCGTTCACGCCCCTCGGGGCGTGGCGGCTTCGCCCTCGGAATATCTCCCGCGGCAATCCGGTCGGTCCACTCCGAGAAGTTGGCGAGCGCCCGCTGCGTATCGAGCTGACCCATACCGCGCACCATGCTTTCCGCTGAAGGCCCCACCTGCACGCGGTGCAGCCACGCATCAGCGGACGTCTTGAACGTGCCCAGGTTTGGCGAAATCGTGCGGGTGACCAGATTGCCCAGCTGGTGACAGGAATTGCAGGAATGTGTCTTCAGGACCGCGAGCCAATGCGACTGACTCTTCACCGCAACCGGCATTCCATTGCCATTCGGAGCAGGTCCGGTGCCGGGGAACAGGCTTTTGTCGGGGATTGACAGCATCGAATACCAATATTGTGCCGGATAGTATTTCGCAGCCTCTGCGTCGTTAGGCGCCGCAACTGCTTTCAGATCGAGCCTGCTGCCCGGCGCAGCCTTTAGCTTCGGGGAGTCGGCGAGCCCGTAGCCGCGTACCCACACGTCGTAATTTGCCTTCGGCAGTTCAGGCAGCACGTACCCGCCCTGATCATCGGTGACGACGATCTTCGCAAATTTGGTTGGAAGATCCTTTGTCTCGGCGATGACCCATACGCCGGCTTCAGGGCCGCTCGCGCCTGTCACGGTTCCTTCGATGACGTCCGGCTGCACATTTTGCTGCGCTTCTGCTTCGCCATGTAATGGGACGAACAGCAGCGGTCCAGCCAGAAGTGACGCCAGGATCAACCGGCGGAGCAAACAAATACTCCGATAACTCGCATCTAGCTTCATGCCTTGCTCCTTGAACTCGATCGCGTGCAGGTCCTGACCTTAGGCAGAGATTACAGCCAAGCTGACCAATTCCGCCACCCGTGGGGCAGACGCTGCTAGACGTCTCAGAAGTGCCAACAGCCGACATCGAGCGGGCTATTCGATCACCTCGTCGGCTCGGGCGAGCTGCGTCGGCGACACGGTGAGGCCGAGCGACTTCGGCAGTACTAGCGTCTACCGCTGGGACCCACCGCCCTCTTTACGGCGACAGCTTGCATGCGGGCCACGGCAACGAGCTTGGCTGTGTTGGCAGGTGTGGCATCGTAGCCGGCCAGCGTCGCTCCCACGATCAGCTTGTCGTCTAGTACGCCGAGGCCAATGTGCGTCTCCGCGTCGATGGTCACGGTGCCGGCGAAAGTCTGTTGGCCTAAGTTCGCTACCAGGATCAGTTTGAATCCGGGAACCGACTGGCTCTTCTGAACAGCCTGCTGGTACGCCGATGAGGCGTCACGTGCGCTTCGGTACTGGTCGACCGTGATTGTCACCTTCTTCAAACCAGCGTCGATCGCATAGATCACCATCCGCGTGGCTTTGGGATCGCCGGTTGCCGTTAGGTTTCGGCCTGTGCTGGTTTCCCGGGTGATATCGGGGAAGAGCCGACTGACCGCGGTAAGCGGAACGATGACATTGCGAGGCAGTGTGGGACCGGGCGTGGCAGACGACGGGAAGGCCTCGCAAGTCAAGGAGAGAGCCCCGACTGCCGCAATCGATAGGGCGGTGAGTGACAGGACCCCGAGCCGGTAAGTTTTCGCTGCATTCCGCGGGCATGCCGCCATTGGCCGCGCCGCCGCGGCGCTACCAAGGAGGGGGACAAAATCGCGTCGTCGCATTGCTGTCCCTAAACTCGTTTTGGCTTTCAACTCGTGGCCATCAAAACGAAAATTTGCAACCCGCGAAACGGGCGGCAATGGTCAGTTGCAGTGCAGAAATCCAAGACTGCGAGTGTCTCAGTTGGTGGAAGACGGCACGTTCTAAACTCTCACCGCAACGCTGCTGCGGAATTCTAACCGAAACGGGCAGGAGGCGGCCGGTTCCGTCAAGGGGCAGCCGTCCGGGCGGAGAGGACTAGGCCGGACGGCTCCTCGGGTTCAGTGCTGGCGTAGTATCCAGTTCCCCTCCCCGATCGGTAATGCGAACTAATCGAGTCTGCTGAACATCGGGAGAAGCAGGTAGATCGTCGAAGGTCTCGATGACCTCATCTTCCTCGTCGAAAACCCTGTGTTTCAGTGCGCCGAGCGAAAGAGTAACTGTTTTTCGAACACGAAAAGCAGACGGGGGTGGATCCTGATGAATTTGTCTTGCTCTATGAAATAGCGCTGATCCGGCAGACTGCCCGTGGACGCGCAGATCGCTTTCCTCGCACGTAGCCGCGATGGCCAGGCCAATCGCTTGCAGATGTGCTCGTCTATAACAATAGAGCGCCAGTACCGCGCGAACATCGAGCGGAATGCTCTCTATCACTCCCTCATATTGGTCCGGCGTTGCTCTATACAAAGCCCCGAGAAGCGTGCTCGAGCAAGGACAGTCATCTCCCGCTAGGACGTCTCGCAGAGCCAGCATCAACACATCTCCTGCTGGTTGAGAGCATCCGACAAAATTCATTAACGAAACGTAAACCTTATCGGGATTAATCCCCATTAACTAAAAACATTGGAACGAACAACTCTGGGAGCGGTTGGCTCGCAAACAGCCGCTGGAGAGTCTCGATGTTGCAGGTTCTGATTTTGGCTCCTTACGTCGCACTAGGTTCAACCTTCCTGCTTACTTTCACCGTGGCAATAATCTGTTGGACCCAGCGCGCTCGCCCTGTAGCAAGTGATGGGTTCAACCTACGCTACGAAAGGAAGGGATTGCCCCGGCGAGCAAAAGCCGCGTTAGCTTCCTCCCGCCAATCTTCGCGGCCGCAAAGGAAGTGGGCGTCCCAAGTCGCCACCGCGTAGCTCTTGCCAGCAGGACCGCTGAGCCTCACTCGGCCGCTCCAATTTTCGTTAGATCATCCTGTGGTTACAGCTCGGTTGCAGTTTCTGGCCGCGCGGAAATCCCATTGTGATCGCGCTCGGTCATTGTTGCCTCCTAAACACGATCATCTTTTTCTCGGTCATTTCCTGCATCGTCCAGGGAATACCGCCGACGCCGTAACCAGATTGGCGGCGGCCCGCGAAAGGCATCCAATCGGTGCGGAAAGCCGTGTGGTCGTTGACCATCACGGCCGAGGCGGCGAGCCGCTCAGCGGCATCGAATGCCGTTCGGAGATCTTCTGTGAAGATACTCGCCTGAAACGCCACTGGCAAAGAATTCGCCGCCTGCAACGCATCGTTGAGCTGCGTGAAGGGGTAAACGCAGGTTATTGGACCGAACACTTCGAGGGTCGAGACCTTGGCGTCGCGAGGCGGGTTAACGATGACCGATGGAACCAATGTGGTGCTGTTGAGCCGTCCGCCGCCGATAAGCTTGGCGCCGGCCGAAACGGCCTCATTGGTCCAGGCCAACACCCGATCTGCCTCGCGCGGGAGGATGAGCGGGCCGACCTCGGTTTCGGGCAGAACAGGATCGCCGACCTTCAATGCCCTCACACGCGCAGCGAAGCGGTCGAGAAAGGCACTCTCAAGATCCGTATGGACATAGATCCGCTGGACCGACACGCAGACTTGGCCGGCATGATAGTAACCACCCTTCGTTAGTGGCTCGACGATCCGGTCTAGGTCGGCACTGCGGTCGATGATCGCAGGCGCGGCGCCGCCGTGCTCCAACGCACAGCGTGTGCCCGGCGGCAGCTTTGACCGGAGATGCCAGCCAACCCGACTTGAGCCGATGAAACTCAAAAACGCGATACGCGGGTCGGTCGCGAGCGCCTCGGCAAGCTCGTTGGTTTCCGGCAGGAAAACCTGACACCACTCAGGCGGCAGCCCGGCTTCATGGAGCAGGCCCACAAACTCCACGCAAGAAAGGGGCGTCGGGTTTGCCGGCTTTACGATCACCGGGCAGCCCGTGGCAACCGCCGGCACGACTTGATGGACGATCAAATTCAACGGATGATTGAATGCCGAGATGGCGGCAACGATGCCGATAGGCTCAATGATCGTAAAAGCTCGCCGATCAATGCTGCCCGGCGTCATCCCCATAGGGATTTCCCGGCCCCCCATGACGCGCAGCTCGTCCGCGGCGTTGCGCACGCCATCGATGGCACGGTCGGTTTCGACCAGTGCATCGCTCAACGGTTTGCCACCTTCGCGCGCGATCTGCCGTCCAAGATGCTCGCGCTTGCTCTCCATCAGGATCGCCAGTCTCCTGAGGATTTCGATGCGCTGGTGCGGCTTCAGCCATGCATCCCTATCTGCGAAGACCCGTCGGGCGGTCTCGATCTTGCGGTCGAGCGCCGCCGCGTCGTCGCTATCGAGTTTCGCGATCGGAGACCGATCGAACGCCTGGACTACCTCTATCATGTGGCACTCCGCCTGTTAGAGCAGTGGCCGCAACTCGTCGTGCGCCGGCCAGGTTTTCCCGGTGAGAAAGGTCATAAAGCAAGTGATGGGTTCAACCTACGATACCAAAGGAAGGGATTGCCCGGCGAGCAAAAGCCGCGTTAGCTTCCTCCCGCCATTCTTCGAGGCCGCAAAGGAACTGGGCCTCCCAAGTCGCCACCGCGTAGCTCTTGCCAGCAAGACCGCTGAGCCCCACTCGGCCGCTCCCATTCCGTTGAGATCATCCCGTGGTTACAGCGCGGTTGCAGTTTCTGGCGTTCACGCGGGTTTGCGATAATTCGCTGCTGGAGGGCCGGCTTCTAACCGCAGAGTGCTGCCGCACTGTCACCTAATCCTGTCCGCGCGCACTCAGGCGAAATTGGCAGCACTCATGCATATTATTGAAAAGCCTGGAATTTTCGATTCGTAATGACGGGGTCGGGGTTCGAATCCCTCTTGCGGCACCAAGAGCCCCCTGCGCGCCGATCCAAGGAATTCGCGAGCGGTGTTCGAGGCCCGCACCGACTTTGAGCAAATACGCGCCAATGTCCCCCTTCGACGCGTTTCTACTGCCAAGGCACGAGGTGCGGTGCTCCTCTCGAAGTGAACCGACCAGCAGGTTTTTGGTTAAGAGTTTCTTACCTTTTCCAGTAGAATTTGACCTGCGGCCTGACCTTACTGCGCCACGGGTTGTGCGGCGCATTTTCAAAATTGCCGGAAAAGAGGATTTGCGGGAATGACAGACGTGAGGCCGCGGGACGAAGTTCGCGCTCCCCGAAACCCGAGTTTTCCCAGCGGTCAAACGCATGCCTCTTATGCGCGGGGCCGGGGCGAGGCGCCGCCGCGAAGCGATGTCGGCACAATCATCCTGCATTGGGCCACGGCGATCGCTTTTGTTGTCAGTCTGTTCACAGGCATTCGTATGGCCACATTTGGCTATGTGCTCCCAAGTTTGTCTCAATGGCTCGCGCCGATCATGCCGCAAGGCGAAATGTGGACCTGGCATTTCTTCGCCGGTCTTGGCCTATTCTTTTGTGCTTCTGCCTATCTTGTTTATTTGAACCGCGCCGGACTCACTGCTCGCAACGCCTTCACCAAAGTGCGCGTCGCGCTCATGCCGGTAGCGAGCAAGTTGCGCTGGCAGGGGGTCAATGTCGGGTTGCACTGGTTTGTCTACGCGCTGATTACCGTGATGACGGTAACCGGCATCATTCTCTATCTCGGCTATGGCGGCTGGTGGGTATGGATACACTCGATCAGCGCCTTTATCGGCTTCGGTTACATCTTCCTGCATGTCCTGGCGCATTATATGGCCGGCGGCTGGTGGCAGCTCTTGCGTTTGTTCCGCCCTGCCCGGCTGGTGATCACGCGAGCTGTACGTCCCTATCCGCTGCTCATTGCCGCGGCCGTCGGCGTTGCGACCATTACCCTCGCGGCAGGCGTCGATTGGACCACGCGCGATACCTTGGTCGTAACACGGGTCGACGGTGTTCCGCGGCTGGACGGCGTGCTTGATGACGAGGTTTGGGCAAAAGCCCGGCCAGTCTACGTTCGGACCCAGCAAGGGGTGAACCTCGGCGGCACCGGCGAGTCGCTGGTCGAGGTGCGTGCCGTGCATGACGGCGAACGCGCCTACTTCGCGTTCAAATGGGAAGACCCAAGCCGTTCACTGCGTCGTGTGCCGGTCATCAAGAAGGACGATGGCTGGCATTTTCTCGCCACGCGCGTCGATCTGGCGGATGTCAGTGATTTCTACGAAGACAAGCTGGCGGTCGGCTTTTCGCGCTCGCCGACCTTTGGCAGCGGTGAGAGTACTTACCTCGGCACCAAGCCGCTTAGCGACAAGCCTGCTCCGATCCACGGCATGGGCTATCACTACACCGCGCCGGGCAACCACATGGACGTGTGGCAATGGAAAGCCTCGCGCGGCGGGCATCTCGGCTTTGTGGATGATCAATATTTCGATGTCCCGCGTGAACCGACGCCCGCGGAAGCGGCGGGACAGGCGCGCTATCAGGCGGGCTACTGGAATGACCCCGGCCGCGTCTTCTACAGCTACAATTATGTAAACGTGCCTCCCGGCAGCCCTTCAGGTCCCTTGAAACTCCCGCGATTGCCGAAGGATTGGAAAGCCACGGTCGCGGCGCTTGGCAAGTTCGACCTTGACCCGGACTCCAGCGATACGGAAGGCGCGCGCTGGTGGATGATGACTGATACCGAGACGGTGCCTTACTCGGCCGAGCTCGACGCCACGATCCCGGTAGGGACGGTGCTGCCCGCGGTTCTCATTGCCGGCGACTATGACGGTGATCGCGCGGATTTGCGCGGCGTTGCCAAATGGAAAGACGGCCATTGGCATCTTGAAACCATGCGGATGCTAAAAACTGACGGCAAGTTTGACCACAACCTGGTGCCGGGCCGGGATCTCTATATGTGGGTCAATGTGTTCGACCATACGCAAATCCGCCACTCGCGGCATGCGCGACCCATCCGGATCGTGACGCAGCGGTAACCGCGACTACGGTCGGCGGGCGGATTGCCCAAATGTCGCGACACTCAATCTGCAGTGGTGTGTGCGGCGCAAAGCCTCGCGCTCATCACGCCACTCTTTGGGTAAAGTCACGTTGTTCTATCATCTGGCGTGCCCGCCAGCGCAGGAACAGCAGCACTGAAAAGGAAACCCTGAGCTTCGGTAAAGCCATGTCGGCGCACGTTTTCCAATTGCTCGACAGTCTCCACGCCTTCTGCAGTCGTCGTCATACCCAAGCTCTTTCCCAGATCCGCCACGGTGCGCACAATCGCAGCGCAGTCAGGACGGACAAGCGCGTCGCGAACAAAAGACCGGTCGAGCTTGATTTTATCAAACGGGAAGCTGCGCAAGCCGCTGAGCGACGAATATCCCGTTCCGAAATCATCCATGGAAATCTTGATCCCGAGCTCTCTGAGCTCTCGCAACGTGGACAAGGTCTCAGGATCATCGTGAAGAATTACTGATTCAGTCACCTCCAGCTCAAGCTGATCGGCGGGTAACCCCGACGTGGACAACGCCTTCATGACGCAAGCGGTCAACGATCGGGTGCGGAATTGCACCGCGGAGATATTCACCGCAATCTTGAGAGGCCGCGGCCATTTCGCCGCTTCCGAACAGGCTTCAACGAGGACGGCCTCTCCCAGCTTTTCGATCAGACCAACCTCTTCGGCAAGTGGAATGAACTCCGCCGGGGAAACGTCGCCGCGTTCCGCATGTTTCCACCGCACCAATGCTTCAAACCCGCTTATCTCATTTTTTCCGAGATTGATCATTGGTTGGAAGTGCACCTGCAGCTCGCGGTTAGCGATTGCCTCCCGAAGATCGCGTTCGAGTTGTTGCCGATACTGCATTTGGAAATGCATCTTTGGCTCGAACAGCCGGAAGGTGCCGCGGCCGGAGGCCTTGGCGAGGTAGAGGGCGAGATCCGCGTTGCGCAGAACATGATCTGGATCGGTCCCGGCATTGCCAACGGCAACACCGATGCTTACTCCGCAAGAGACCGATTGCCCCAAGATCGTGAAAGGAGCTTTCAGAAGCTCCTTCAACCGCGCGGCTAGGCGTTCTGCGGAATCCGGCTGATTGCGAGACGTATCGATAATGGCAAACTCGTCGCCACCAAGGCGAGCGACTGTATTCCCCTGGCCGGCAACGCCAAGGAGCTTTTGCGCCATTTGCTTTAGCAATTCGTCGCCGGCGTAATGTCCCAGCGTATCGTTGACAACTTTGAATCCATCGAGGTCGAGGCACAAGATTGCGAACTGAGCATTCACATCAGAGCAATTTTTAATTGCCTCGTTCAAGCGATCGTGGAAAAGGACCCGATTAGCCAACTGGGTGAGCGCGTCGTGCCGAGCCAAAAACGCTATCTTGGCATCGGCGGCCCTTTTCTCGGTTACGTCTTCATGTGTTTCAACCCATCCGCCGTTGCGCATGGGACGGTGCGAAACGGCAATGACGCGGCCATCTGTTAATTCCAGCGAGTAATCGACCGCCTGGCGCTCCCGAACAATCACAAGATGCTCGTGCGACCTTGCCAAGAGAAAATCGGTCGGGCAGTTTGAGCCCAGGGACGCTGTGAGAAGTTCTTGTGCCGTTGCGTTAGGGGGAAGCCTATCTGCGTCTATGCCGTAGATCTCCAGGAAATGCTTGTTTACCACCGCTAGCCTGTGAGTCTCGTCAAACATGCACAAGCCTTGCGACATGTTGTTAAGGGCGGCATCGAAGAAAAGATTTTGCTCCCTGAGGGCCTCTTCTTTTTGAACAAGCGTGGCATTCTGCTCAAAGACGTCGGCTCGGAGTTTGTCACGCTCTTCGACCGACTGCGCCAGGAGGACGATGGCGCGCGCAATATCCCCGACCTCGTCTCGCCGCGTCAAACCTGGCACGAACGCCCGCCAATTACCTCGTGCGACATCGCCTACCACCGCGGTGATTTCTCGCAGTGGCAAGGTCATGTGGCGAGATACTGCCAATGACATCACCCCAAAAAGAAACAGCGCAATCACGACGGCGCCGACAAGCCACCATATCAGCGCACTGGTCTGCGCCTCACCGATTGCAATTACCTGTGTGGCGAGATGCTGAAGTTCTTCCGACGGAGCAACCGCGCAAAGATTAGCTGCCGCCCAAAGTTCGACGCATTGGGCTACGTAACGTCCGGAGTCGAGATAGAGAAGATGGGACGAATTGTGCTGATCAAACTTCGGTGCGAGAATAGACGGGCCAGCATTTGAGATCACCTTGCCATCGTCGACAATTAACACGCCTCTATCGGTGAGGCGCCAAAACTCCGCCAATTTTGGTTCGTCACGGCGCAGTTGGCGATACCCGATAATGATCGCCGTAACATCTCCGAAGTCATCCAAGATCGGTTCGATAAACACACCGGCTAACGGTGCCGTCCAATCGGCCCCAAGCGCCTCAGCCAGGTATTTATCGAAACGGCCGGTGATGCGGACTTGGCGATCATCAAGATCGCTGTACAGAACGCGCTGCAGGTCACGCAGGATAGGGTGAAAACGAAGCGCTTTGTCCGCCCGGAGAATATCGGCGTCCAAACGGTCGGCGCCAAGAACACGTAATTTTTCGTTGAGAACCAGGGCACCGTCGACATCAGCCAACTGCAAAGCTGGCGCCAGCAATTCACTTATTGCGACTGAATTCCGCGACTGGATTGCTTTCGAGATGTCCGAGCGCTGCGCCAGAGAGGCAAAGCGGGTAGCCACGTCATCGTACAAGGTGTTTACGCGCGCACGCGCCAGCAATGCATCGCTCGTAAGTCGCTGCGCGAGTCGCTCTTCGGACCAGCGGGATACCTGGTTGGTCTGCTGTTCGTAACCCTTGTTAACTTGGTGCAGTACAAGAGCCAGCAACATGCTGAACGTCGTCAGCGCCGTGACGAGCGTCCACGTTACAAATCGCTCACTTAAAGAAGTGAAATGCAGCACAGTGTTTCACTTACCGGACGGGAACGCCGCCCCAATTTGTTATGAGCCCATGAGCGGTTGGCGAGCGGACGAATTTTAGAAAAGCCTCGGCTTCCGGCGTCAGCCCGCCTTGCTTATACAAAAGGGCTAGCGTGACAGCGCTGGGGTAGCCGTCGTCGAGCGGATGCTTGCCGTCGATTGTAAGCACCGAATAGGAGGCTTCGAGTGTTCGAGAATAGGGACCATAGCCGATGGCGCCCTCGACCTCCTTGACTGTTTCAAATGCCTCTTGGGTGGTCATCGCCAGCTTGGAACGAGGCGTAACCTTGAGATGCTTCCACCCCGGCATACTGGAACGCAGCACTGAGAGCGTGCTGTCCGCTTCCTCCCGGCGGACGACTTTGATCCGGAGATCATTGCCTCCCACTTCTTTCCAGTTCTGGATACCACCCGAATAGATGCCGGTGAGCTGCTCCGCCGTCAGGCCGGTAACGCCGGCCGATCGGTGAACATAGATCGCCGATGGAATGCGCATGATGGGAGCCTCGATCAGGCCCTGAGCCCTTTCTTGCTCACTCAAAGGGCGGGCGATACGACCAAGGGTGTTCCGCTCAGCGCCGACAGCCGTAACAGCGCCGCCCGAGCCAATGCTCGGCGGAATAATGACCTTATTTCCCGGTCTGTCGGTGCTGTAAGCTGCTGCGATGGATTGGAGCAATTCCAGTCCGTCGCCGGTGCCGACAACCTCCAGGTCCGAAGAAAGCGCGCTGTGAGACCAGAAGGATGCAGCCAAAACTGCGAAGACCCAACGTCGCTTTCTCATGTCCTCTCCGGGTGCTGCGTGTCGAGCTGCCTCCCGAGAGGTAACAGCGGCGTGTTTAAGGTCGACCTAATGAATATACTTTATAGAGAATGTCGCTTTTATTGTGCATTAGAATAAATCATTTATTACTGGTCAGGCTGCAAGGCCGGATCGTCCCTGAATTGATTGCGTACCAGCGTTGCCAGTCGCTGCCGCCACGGCCGGGAAATCTCTGCGGGTAAAAAGGCATCGGCGTAACAGGTGGCCCCGGCAGCTTCTGCGATAAGTTCGACCGCAGCGACCATTGCAGGCGCTCCAGCCGTAAAGACGGTGTCAGAGGCATCAAGTCTGGGTAAGTGCGCCGTAGGTCGTCCCGCCCGTACATCTGGTTCGTGGCTGTCCCCACTGCAGGTCAATATGAGCCGTTCAACGCCGGTTCGCGCCAGCCATGCCATAGCTTCCCGCATATAAATATTATGAGCATAGCGGGCCCCGGCGATCACGATCATCTCGCGGTCTGGCTCTCGAAACCGGGAAGCACGTGCCACGGCCCAGATCGGTGCAAAGCCGGTACCGCTCGATACAAGGATGATCCTTCCGTCTCCGCGGCGGTGGAATGAGTTTCCAAACGGCCCTTCAATGCTGACGCGGGTGCCTGCGGAAATCCGCCGTCCGAGATCGCTCGACACCGCCCCCCCGGGTTCCCTGCGGATGTGAAATAGGAGCGTATTTAAATCCGTGATGCCATCGGCAGGAAGCGTGGGGCTGTAGTCCCTCACCGGATAACCAGCAAAGCTGACCTTCACATACTGCCCCGGGAGATAGGTAAATGCTTTGTCCAGCCGCAGAGTGACCGCGAAGACGTCGGGCGTCAGTTTGGCTACCGAGGCTACTGTACCGGCACGTTTGCTGGGGCTCGGGACTTCGTCAAACTCGATCACCGCCCCGCCGGCAACGGTTGCTTGACACGCCAGGACGGTCTCGCCTCGACGTGTCCCCTGATCATCGACCTCCCCGGCATAAACCCTTATTCGGCACGTTTCGCACTGTCCCGTATTGCAGTCGTGCGGAATAACGATGCGCGAGACAAGAGCGGCATTTAAGATCGTATCGCCGATGTGGGCGGTTATCCGTTTGCCATTAACAACCAACTCACATTTGGTTGACATGGGTCATTTCTTTCTACGCCCGTTCGCTTTTAAAGCTCTGATGCGACAGAGCAAAAGCAAAAGCTATTCGCCGGCAATCGCTGCTCAGATATCGATCAGGTGGGACGGATGACCAATTCACCACGTTGTACTTAATATTTATTAACCACATCTGAATCACCGCCCTGAAATGGGTCGATTTGGGTCAAAGCGCAAGCATGCGGGCCTGGGTCAGCATGCATGCGATCGTCGGTTCTTCCCCCCACAGAACGACGATCGTGAGCGGGGAACGGTGATCCTGAGCTGAGATATTGAAAAGATGAAGGCCTTGCCCAAACATTGGGCGTGAGCGTGCGGTCGACGCCGGTTGCCGCAGCCGTTCGCTCTGCTTCGCACCGACCTATTGTGCCCCCGAATATCTGGCGAGAAATCCGTCAAGCTGTGCGGCTTTTTCCATCGACTCTGAACTCCAGCTGATGGGTTTTCATGGCAAACCCCTTTTCGAGAGCATTAGGCCATGGCTGCAATTATTCGGCATCATCCAGAAGCACCAGTTCTCCGGGCGGAAAGTACCGACTGGCATCGGATGGCATGGATGCTACGTTGCGTCGCAGTGTTGTCTGGTCGGTGGAACTGTGACCGCGTTGCGCGCAAAGGGCGAGCCGGCGATATCCGGCGCCGATTCTAATCAGCCGAATTTACGCGATGTGCCGATTGAGCTGCTGCGCGCTTACGCACGGAAACCGCGTATTGCCCGCGTTTGCGATCCTCCGCGATGTTGGGCGCGACCACGGTCTGCCTGAACGCATCCCAGTTCTCGGCAGAGAGCTGCGTCAGGTCCTTGACCTCGTAATTCTGGAGAAATTTGTCCGAACAAACCTCTTTGTGCACCGGCTGCACCTGGAGGAATGGCACGTCCTTCCTGAATTCGATCGGCGTATCGGTTTTGATAACGCGGATATTGTCAAACAACGGGCCGAACCAGAGATCGGTTTCGATCATTCCCTCGAGCATGTGATAGGCCAAGCCATGCGAGAGATTGGCCACGCCGCGCACCAGAAGATTCCACCCCGGCGCCGTGCGGGCGATACAACCTGTCCAGATCTGAAGCCCGCCCGGCTGGATCGAAGGCGTCAAAAACGGGGGTGAAAAGCCCTTTATATCATCCGGAGCGAATTGATCGAATGTTTTCGCAAGGCCCGGATATTGAACGGCATCGCGCGTGAGAGGCAGCCACTCATCGCACGCTTCATGCGTCCAAAGCATGTCGTGTCCGTCCCACACAATTTTGAAGGCAATGGGAAGAAAAATATACCAACCGAAGGCCGAGGCGGTGGTCAGGGCCTCGCAATAGCGCAGGGCGCGCGCCGGTATGACGCCGCCAACAGATTTGTCGGCCCGCCGCGGCGCATTGGCATTTGGCACCAATTGGAAGAACTCGACGAGAGGTTCTTCCACTCCATCGACAGCAGACATCAATCGACCCACACAAAAGGTAAGTTGCCCGCGGCGAGTATAGACCCTGCCGCGGGCAACTCAAAAATCAACGCGTAAAGACCGGAGCCGTTGTCGCCGAGACGAACTTTGCCGGAGTCCTGGGTCGCCGTATCGCGAACGACTTTGTCGCCCGCCCGGATCGGCCGCGTGAAGACCGGCGCGCTATCGCCAAGGCGCACCTTGCCCGCATCCTGCGTTGCAGTATCGCGAACAACTTTGTCACCTGCGTGGATTTTCATGATTTTTCTCCCTGTCATAAGTCGCGTGTTGCGACCTAAAGAGAGTTCTGAAACTCTCGCGACCCACGCAATCGGACTCTTGTACCTTTCCCAAGCCGAGAGCATCAGGACCTAAGTAGGGGCTGCCGCTTCCGGAGCGGCACTTTCGAGCTTCGGAAAGGTACTTCGGGCCGATTTATTTCGCTCACGCCAGTGCGGATATTGCCGGTTGCAATTCGCAAGGTGAGAACTTCGCAAGGTGAGAACAATGAAGACGCAAACAGCTCGCTGTACAAAACTCGTCGTGGTGATCGATGATGATCCTCTCGTGCTCGAAGCGACGGCCGGACTGTTGAGCTCCTGGGGATGCGAGGTAGTTACCGCCGAAACCTCCAGTGCCGCACTCGATCAGCTGGCCCGCATTCACCGGCGCCCTGATCTGATTATCTGCGATTACCGGCTGTCGGAAGGAAACACCGGCATCGATGTTATTGAAGGATTGCGCAGCGCGTATGAGATTCCGGCGTTGCTGATCTCCGGGGATCCCCTAATTTCAAGCGAGGATGAAGGTACCGGAAACGGCTACTGCCTGCTTCAAAAACCGCTGGACGCCAACAGATTTCGTGCCGCATTGGTAGGAGCGTCCGTCCTCCAGCGTTAGACTTCTTGATGTGGATTCATGCGCGGGGCCTCATACCCCCCTTAGAGCTTGGGCTGGTGCTTCTGCTCGGACTCCTGTGGGGGAGTCCCTATGCGCTGACCAAGATATCGCTGGAGACGATTCCCCCGATCACGCTGGTGGCAGCCCGAGTGTCGCTGGCAGCGACCGCGCTCTGGCTGATCGCGTTCTCACGCGGGTATAGAGCGCCGAAGGAGCGCCGCGTGGTCGCACTCCTCTTTGTTCAGGGTGTCATTACCTGTGTCGTGCCTTACACGCTCATTGCCTTCGGTCAGCAAACAGTAGAGAGCGGGCTGGCGGCGATTCTGAACTCAACGACGCCGTTATTCGTCTGCATCATCGGCGTGCTTTGGACGCGTCATGAGCCGGTGACATCAAGTAAAGTTTTTGGCGCGGCGGTTGGGTTTAGCGGGTGCTACGACAAGCCACGGGCGGTATCCGATGGGCCGCATCCCATAGCTTCTATCGCTTGCGGGACCGGCGCTAACGGCTAAAGGCGGTGTCAGTCGGGCAGGAAAACAGCGTCACTCGATGAGCGCTTCGGCGCCCGCGAGAAGGATTTTGGGCACCGGAAGGTTCAGCGCCTTGGCGGTTTTAAGGTTGATGACCAGCTCGAATTTCGTGGGAGCCTGTACCGGTAGATCGCCTGGCTTGGCTCCTCGCAAAATCCTGCTGACATACTCGGGTGCTCGTCTGAAAAGGTCCTTCACCTCAACGCCATAAGATATCAGCCCGCCAGCTTCGACAAAGTACCGATAAGGATAGATCGCAGGGATTCGCCAGCGCTCTGCCAAGGAAATAATGAGGTTGCGGTTAACGGTGTTGAAATTGTCTGGCATCACAATGAGACCTGAATGTGACTTGCTGCCGAGCTCGCTCATCGTTCTCTCTACATCCGCTTGCTCGCGGACCTGTGAGACGATCTCCTCAATGCCCGAGCGACGCTGCTGCAGTTCTAAAGGCTGCGAGGTAGGATTGGTATAACGAGCCGCCCTTCACTGTATCCGGGTTGAACATAAGACTCTTGCTGAGCCCAAATCTGCCCATACCGTGTCCGGGGTAGACCCGGACACGGTCAACGAGATGATTGCAATTTGATGCGTGAATGAATTGCTAAGTCAAAGTCTTTTCGACATCCTTCAGATTATAGCCAGCCGGCCCGATAGCCAGAGAATAGATGCGAGCGCCGTGACAAAAATCCGTGATTACCAAGATGCTTGACCAACGGGCGCAGGAAAAAGCAACGGCTGCTTCGCGCATTACGCGCAGCGGACTTTTTCACAAGTACGCCACTGTCCTTATCGCCGTCGTTGCGCTTTCGGTCATTTTCACCGGCATCCTGCATGCATGGTTCTCCTACCATGAGCTCAAGGGACTCCTGCTCCGTATTCAAGGCGAGCAGGCTAAATCCGCGGCAGACAAAATTGGTCAGTTCGTAACCGAGATTGAGGGTCAATTGGCCTGGGCAGCGCAATTGCCTGTAGCGGCAAAGACCGAGGACGAATGGCGGTTTGACGTAGCGCGCCTGTTCCGACAAGCACCGCCGGTTACGAAATTGCGCAATTCGACGCGGCGGGCCTGGAAAGATACCGTTCCTCTCGTCAGGCGATGGACGTTATTGGAAGCATGGCCGACTTTTCAGAAAATCCCGCCATCACGCAGGCGCTCGCGCGCAAATCCTATTACGGCCCGGTCTATTTCCTTCGGGACTCCGAGCCTTATATGACCATAGCAGTCGCCGGGGCGCGACCGGACCACGGCGTAATCGTCGCGCAAGTGAATCTCAAATTCATCTGGGATGTGGTCTGGCAAATTAAGGTTGGGAAGGAAGGGCAAATCTATTTGGTCGATTCCGCCGGCCGGCTCATTGCTCACCCTGACATCAGCCTCGTGCTTCGGAAGATGGATTTGTCTCGCCTTGCCCACGTACAGGCGGCCCGCGCCGAGCGCTCGGGCGGAGCAGCCGGTTACTCGAACGTTGCAGCCGACCTGAGCGGCCGCCAGGTCCTGACCGCGTATTCTCCAATCGAGCAGCTTGGTTGGTTTGTATTTGCAGAACTGCCGGTCGAGGAAGCCTTCGCGCCACTCTATGACCGGCTCTACCGTTCCGGATTGCTGCTTCTGTCCGGTCTCATCTTGGCGGTATTGGCCGGTCTGTACTTTGCGCGGAAGATGGTCGTGCCGATCCGGACCCTAACCGCCGGCGCGATGCGGCTGGGAAGCGGAGACCTCAGTCAGCGGATCGTTATTGCAACGGGCGATGAGCTGGAAGAGCTCGGCACTCAATTCAACAAGATGGCGGGTCAGCTCCAGGATTTATACTCGAATCTTGAACGCAAAGTAGAGGAGCGGACAAAGCAGCTTGAGCTCGCCACGCAGTCCAAGTCGCGCTTTTTGGCTACCGCCAGCCATGATTTGCGCCAGCCCCTGCACGCGCTCGGTTTATTCGTGGCGCAGCTACAATTCCGCAATCGTGCCGATGAAAGAAAGAAGATCATCTCGCGGATCCAGGCATCCCTCTCGGTTATGAACGAATTGTTCAACGCGCTGCTTGACGTCACCAAACTGGATGCCGGCGTACTCGCGCCCAAGCTCGTTGACTTTCCGGTAGTGCTATTGCTGAAGAGGGTTGAAACGACTTTTGCCGAGGCCGCGCGCGAAAAGGGCCTTTCGCTACGCGTCATGAGAAGCGAGGCTTGGATACGCAGCGATTGTATCCTGCTGGAGAGGATAGTTTTTAATCTCGTATCCAATGCCATCCGCTACACCGCAACGGGACGCCTTCTTGTTGGTTGCCGCAAAAGCGGACAGCAATTGCGGATTGAGATCTGGGACACGGGTATCGGTATTGCAGCGGATCAGCACGAGAATATCTTTGGCGAATTTTACCGGCTCCGGTCATCCGACCCCGGCCAGCCGCTCGGATTTGGACTCGGCCTGGCGATCGTCGATCGTTTGAGCAAGCTGTTGGATCATCCGGTCCATATTAAATCGATCCCCGGCAAGGGCTCGTGCTTTTCTGTCAGCGTCAACCAGGTTGCGGCGGCGCCCGAGACTGATCCGCCCGCCATCCTACCAAGGCGTCACCTCGGGTTTTCCGACAAGAAGCTTATCGTCGTCATAGACAATGACCGTCTTGTGCTCGAGGGGATGAGCGGACTTATAAGAAGTTGGGGTTGTGATGTCGTTGCGGGAGAGAACGAAAGCGCAGTGCTAAAATCGCTTGCCGAACACGCCAAACGTCCGGACATCATCATTTCGGACTATCATCTGCAGGATGGAAAAAACGGCATCGACGCGATATCACGCCTTCGCCTCGCCTTGGATGCGCCGATCCCTGCATTTCTCATGAGCGGCGATATGGAAGCAGAGCCGGCTCGGGCTGCTCGGGCGAATGGTTATTCCTTACTGCACAAACCAGTGGAGCCCATGACGCTTCGCGCGACCCTTACTCAAATCATGAGCAAGCGGCCCGCTTCCGCTGTCTGAGAATTATCTGTCCGCCTCTGCGGGCACGCGCAGCTTCCAGCCACGATTGGTTGCCGCCACGACAGCCTCGGTCCGATTGCTGACGTTTAACGTCTTCAGAATGGCCGTGACGTGATTTTTCACCGTGGGCTCGGCAAGGTCGAGGATTCTGCAGATCGTTTTGTTACTCTTTCCCTGCATCATCAGACCAAGCACTTCCAGCTGGCGGCCGGTCAAACCCATATAATGCGACGAGTCAGGTGCTTCTCCGAGCCGGTCCTTTTCGAAAGCCGTTTGCGATGTACTGCGGGTCAGAATTTCCGGCGGAACATAGATCCCACCCGAGATCACCAGCCGCAGCGCGCTGAGGATGACGTCTCCTTGTGCGGATTTTGGGATATATCCCAAGGCTCCGAGATCGAGCGCCTTGCGGACGTTGCCAGGATCATGAACCGCCGATACCACAACCACGGCTATCGCTGGAAACCGGTCTCGCAGGTCGGCTAGAACCGAAAATCCGTCTCTGTCGGGAAGCGACAAGTCCAGCAGTATCAAACTGAGATCCGGATGATCGGCGATGATCTGCATCGCCTTCGCTGAACTCGGCGCTTCAAGCACGACCGCGTCACGCCGCAGCTTTTTCAGCATGCCGTGCATGGCTTGGCGGATCAAAACGTGATCGTCGACCACAAGAATTTTCATCGGCTAACACCTTTTGCGCAACTCTACTGGATTTCCGCAGTTCATGCACGTTGTAAGGGTGCGCCGCATGCCCGCAGTCGTTGCGTCATACGATCAGGCGCCGGAGGGGCCGGCGAGGGCTGTCTGCCGTCCGATGGCAGGCGCCATCGCCACCGCGCTATTTGATGCCACTGGCGTGCGGCTGCGCCGCGCGCCACTGACAGCAGCCCGGGTGAAGTCAGCCCTCGGCTAACGTGGCTTGAGCGCGGCCTTCAGAACATCTTTCGCGTCCTGCGGCGCGCTCAGCACGCGCTTGACCAGCTGATCCATCTCCTCCCAGTGAATGGGATGGATTTCCTTTTGCATCTTTGCGGCCTCGGCGAGGAATTCCGGATCTTTCATGGTCACGTCGAAGGCGTCGCGTAACGCCTTTACACGTTCGGCGGGTACGTCAGGAGAGGTCAGGAAGGGCCGTCCTAGTTCACCAGTGATGGTGACGAGTTCGAATACGGACCGGGCCGTGTCGTTGGGCGCCAGATCGACCATCAACGGCACGTCCGGCAAATCCGGATGCTTGAACAAGCTCATCTGCATGAGCGGCACGATCTTCTTGTCTCGCACCCAATCCGGCTTTCGGGTCTTCCAATCGCTCCAAGGATTTGATCCGCGGCCTTCGACCTCACCGCGTTCGAGCGCGAGCATGATAGGTGTGCCGCCGGGATAGCCTGTGACAATCTTGAATTTCGTCCCCAGCAATTCATTGGCGAGTTTGGGATAGAGATAATTCATCCCCGTCGGGCTGGTGGCGCCGATGATGACTTCTTTCTTCTTGGCGTCTTCAATCGAACGGACACCGGTCGTATGCCAGACAACCAGCGTCTCGTCGGGTCGTACCGGGCTGCCGAGCCAGTGGAAGCGAGCGGCATCGTATTGGATTCCGCTTTCGCCCAACGCCTGACCGAGTGGAACGCTCTGCTGCAGGATCGCGATGACAGTGCCGTCTTTGGGCGCCGCGTTGTAGAGGTAATTTGCAGCAACACGCCCCGACGCGCCCAGCATGTTCTCCGGCACAATGCTGGGATTGCCGGGAATGTGCTTTCCGATATATCGCGCGACGATGCGCCCGTCTGAATCATAGGTGCCTCCGGACTCACCGGAGATGATCAGCCGGATGCTCTTGCCTTTATAGAAATCCGCCACCGGGTCGGCATGCGTCATTCCCGGCGCCACGGCGAGCAGCAGAACGGCCGCCAGACCTCCGACGAAATGTTTCATGCATGCCTCACTTTGCCTCTGGAGGTATCGCGTCATAGCCATTGCGTTTGCACTCATCCACATAGGTCTTCCAGATTCGGTTCCTGAGACCTTCCTCCAGATCCTTGTAGTGAATGAGCTTGCCGCCCTCCGACACATGCTTGTGCGATTTGTCGTAGAGATGGTTCAGCGGATGTTTCCGGCTGCGCAGCTTGATCGCGAGCTGGAAGGCGAGCGGATCCGTGCCGAAATGCCCGTGCCACCACATATTCGGCGGCACCACGACCCCCATATCATCGACCGGCCAGTCATAGCGCACTTCCGGGCCGCCTTCCTGCCACATCAGGCTATAGCCCCTGCTGTCACCCATCGTGAATACGAAGGCGGATGGACCGTGACGATGCGGATTAAAGAAGCGCAAGCCGGGATGCTCGGCGAAATGCACGGAAATAACGCTGCCGGCTAATTCGAAGTAAGCCGTCGCGTTGCCTGTGCCCTTTTCTTTGAAGCTCGAACGCTGCACGCTGTAGATGTCCGGCACGAAAGTTGTTTCGTAAAGGTTCACCGCCGTCTTTTCGTGCTTGGCATCAGGCTTGTACAGAATCGAATCTGAAGCATTGAGCTGATCGCCGATGCGGTCGAAATGCCAGTCGCACCCGCCGAAGACGAATTTGGCATCCCGGAAAAGGTTGTACACAATCGGTATTGTGTTGACGCTCACGAAACGCACCGGCTCTTTGCCGGACGTGTTGTGAAGCTGATAATTGTGATTGAGCGGGATGGCGAACAGGCTGTTCGGCCCCCATTCGAAAGACATCGGCCCTTTTGCGGTTTCAACCGTGGCAGTGCCGCGGCCGCTCATGACGAAGATGACTTCGTCGCAGAGTTGACGGACCGGCACGCTGGATGTGCCAGGGGACAGCTCGGCCACATACATGCCGGCCAGCGATTCCGCTCCGATCATGTCGTAGAAAACCGCGGAAATGCCGCGATCTTTCCACGGCTTCACGGCCACCTTGCGCAGATTTCCGGCGGCGTAGCCGCGGTGCAGTTCAAGACCCAGATCGTCCTCTACCCATTTCTCGTAAGCCGTGCGTCCATCCCACGGAACGCCCTCAAATGTTTTTGTTGTCGCCATCTCCAGCCTTTCAACTTGATTTTTTTATCCCGCACGCGTCCGCGCTGGACAAGCCTAGCAAACTTTGAGACGCTTACCAGAACTCGAAATCAATGTCGCTAAATAAACGATGCGCATAAACCTGGCCATCAGAAAGTAGCTTCAGGAGGATGGGATGCTGGGCCGATCGACCAAAATCAGGCGCGTCGCCACGTGGATTTATGTTTGTGCCCTGAGCTTATCGACGCTGCTTGTTACCGCCAGCAATAACAGTTTCGCGGCGGAGCCGGTTTCCTTCAGCGGCAAAACCGTGACGATGCTGATCGGCTACGCCCCGGGCGGAGGCACCGACATCGCAGGCCGCCTGATCGCGCAATACCTCGGAAAATATCTGCCCGGAAATCCGCACATCATCACACAGAACATGCCGGGCGCTGACGGCCTGACCGCCATGAACTATTTCGCCCAGCAGGTGAAGCCGGACGGGATGACCATCGCCATGGGGTCGGGATCGGTTGCCGACCCGCACAACTTCCGCAAGCCGCAGGCGCAATACGATCCGACCAAATACCTCTTTATCGGAGGTACCGGCCGGGGCGGCAGCATGCTGATCATCAGCAAGGAGGCGGAGAAGAGGCTGTACGACAAAAGCGCGCCTCCGGTCATGATGGGTTCTCCGGGCGGCGCGCCGCGTTCGGGTGTGCAAATCGCGGCCTGGGGCATCGAGTTCCTCGGCTGGAATGCCAAATGGGTGGCCGGCTATCGCGGCACAAACGATCTCTTCGTCGCGCTGGAGCGCGGCGAGGTGGATATGACGGCCTCCAGCAACATGCACCAGATCGAGAAGCTGCTGGCGACCGGAAAGTTCAAGGTGCTGTTACAATCCGGTGCGCTGAAGGATCTGCAGGTGCGACCACGCTCGGAACTGCCGGATGTGCCACTGCTCACCGAAATGGTGGCGGGAAAGATCCCCGACGAGACAGCTGCCAAGAGCTTTGAATATTGGACGACGCTCCACTCGGAAGACAAATGGCTTGCGCTGCCGCCGGGCGTCGCGCCGGAAATCGTGCAGGCCTATCGCGATGCCTTCGCGCGCATGGTGAAGGACGAGGAGTTTCTTGCGCGCGCCAAAAGCATGGCGGAGGATTTTTCACCGGCCTACTATCCCGACTTGCAGCTCTGGATGAAGAAGCTGGGTGAAATCCCGCCGGAATCCATTGACTTCCTGGCCGCAATGCTGCGCCGGCAAGGCGTCTGAGCGCACGGCAACGTCAACTACTGGAATATTCAGGGGCGTGGTAGCGCCAGCAGGTCGCGCCTCGCTTGCTTGACACTACTTGGTACGGTTGGCACGGTTCCATCAATAATCCCGCGTCAAAAGACGCGGAGCCACGGGAGGAGAAATTTTTTATGGGCATTCTGGCAAACTTGATGCGTGGCGTTGGCGTCCTCCTGCTCGGGACTGTCGCCCTGTCCGGAACCGCCGCGGCGCAAGCCGATTTCTATAAAGGCAAGACGATCGAGCTGATTATCAGCACCGGCGTCGGCGGCGGGCTCGACGCCAACGCCCGCATGGTGGCACGCCATCTGTCCAAGTACATTCCCGGCAATCCGACGATCGTGGCCAAGAACATGCCGGGGGCCGGTCATGTGCGCGCGGCCAATTATATCTACAATCAGGCGCCGAAGGACGGCACTACCATCGGCACGCTGATCCCGGCCTTCGTCGTAGCCCAGTTGCTTCACCGCACGGACGCGGTCCAATTCGACGCGGCCAAGATGCAGTGGCTCGCTTCCACTTCTGCCAGCAACTCAACCGTCTACGTCTCGAAAACAACGGGCGTTAACACGATCGAGGACGCCAAGAAGAAACCGGTTTTAATGGGCGGGACCGGCGCCGGCTCCTACACCACGCTATATCCGATCGTTATGAACCATGTGCTCGGGACGCAGTTCAAGATCGTCTCCGGCTACACCAGCACCGCGGAAATTGGTCTGGCGATGGAGCGCGGCGAGGTGCAAGGCCGCGCCGGCAACAATTTCAACAGCCTCAAGTCCGAGAATCCCGAGTTGCTGAAGGAAGGAAAGATCGCAATCCTGGCTCAGGTCGGGCTTGAGCGCGATCCGGAATTCAGCTCGGTGCCGCTGCTGATTGACTTGGCGAAAAACGACGAGGAACGCCAAATTCTAAAACTGTTTTCCGCCGATGTGGTGATCGGTCGGCCCTTCCTCACGGCTCCGGGGGTGCCGGCCGATCGGGTTGCGATCCTGCGGAAGGCCTTTGTCGACCTGACCAAGGATCCTGACTTTCTCAAGGAAGCTGCCCAGACCAACATCGACGTGTCGCTGGTCGAGGGCGAAAAGGTACAAAAGATCGTGGAGGATCTTATTAACACCTCGCCGGACGTTTTGGCCAAGGCCAAGCAGGCAATGGAGCCAAAGAATATGGTCGAGAAGCCGCAGGCTGAGAGCGACAAGGGCAAGTGAAGAAATTAAATCTCACGGTAGCGACCGACGACTACGACCACTTTCGTGACTTTCGCCTCGGGCTGGTGAAGGCAGAGGGGATCGAGACCACTTGGCTGACGATGGACATCCACGAGGTTTTCGCGCGCTTTGCGGCGAACCGCGAATGGGATGTGAGCGAATTGTCTTTTGCAAAATTCGTCGCGCAAGCCACCGAAGACGATCCCGACATCGTCGGCCTGCCGGTCTTTGCCTCGCGCATGTTCCGGATGTCGTCCTTCTACATCAACAAGAAGAGCGGCATCAAAACCGCGGCCGACCTGCGCGGAAAGAAAATTGGCCTGCCGGAATGGGCGCAGACCGCGGCGGTTTATACCCGCGGCTGGCTGCAGCATGAAGTCGGGGTACCGCTCACCGAGATCGACTGGTATCAGGCCGGCACCGAGCAGGCCGGCCGCACGGAAAAGGTGGAGCTCAATCTGCCAAAGGGCCTGCGGCTCACCCGCATGCCCGACAAGACGCTCAGCGCGATGATCGCCTCAGGCGAGCTCGACGCTGTGATTATTGCGCGGCCGCCGTCGTGTTTCGTGAAGAAACATCCCGACGTCGTCCGGCTGTTCCCGGATTTTCAGGCTGAAGAAATGCGCCAATTCGAGCGCACGAAGGTTTATCCAATCATGCACATCATCGCGTTGAAGCGGAGCGTGCTCAAGGAACATCCGTGGGTCGCGCGCAATCTCTTCAATGCTTTCGAGGAATCGAAAAACAGGAGCGTGCAGCGCCTCACCGACATGGCAGTGTCGCGCTACCCCATCCCCTGGCTTGCCGACACTGTGGAGAAGTTGCAGGCCAAATACGGCAAGGATCTCTATCCCTATGGGATTGAGGAAAACCGCCCCACGCTGGAGACTTTCCTGCAATACGCGTATGAGCAGGGGATCGCCCGCAGACACACAAAGCCGGAGGAGATCTTTCCTGCCGGCATCATGGTTTCGGTGAAAGTATGACAACTGCCCGCCCGCCCGCCGCAGATGGCACTGTTCCTGTAAAGACCATTTCCTCGGGAACGACGGCTGATGCGTATCTCGCACTGCTTGCCGACCGTGGCGTCGATTACCTCTTTGCCAATGCCGGGACCGATTTCGCCCCGCTGATCGAGGCGCTGGCGAAAGCTGAGGCCCATGGCACGCGGGTGCCGAGGCCGGTGACAGTCCCGCATGAGAACGTCGCGATCTGCATGGCGCTCGGCTATTACCTCAAGACCGGCAAGCCGCAGCTCGTGATGGTGCACGTCAATGTTGGCACCGCCAATGCGATCGCCGGCCTGATGAATTGCTGGCGCGGCAACATCCCGGTCTTGTTTACCGCCGGCCGCACGCCGTATGCCGAGGAAGGCGGAGCGACCGGTGAGCGCACCGGAGAGATCCATTGGCCGCAGGAGATGCGCGACCAGGGTGCGATGGTACGGGAATTCACCAAGTGGGATTACGAGCTGCCGAATGCGCATGTGCTCGAAGCGACCGTCGACCGCGCCATCAACGTCGCCACGGCGGAGCCGAAGGGGCCGATCTACCTGACGCTGCCGCGCGAAGTTTTGGCGTCGCCGGTATCTAATTTCATCTATACCTCGCCTTCGCGCCACGCCACTCCGTCGGCGCCGCATCCCGATCCGCGCGCCATCGATGAAGCGGCCGAGCTGATCGCGCGCGCGGAGCGCCCGGTTCTGGTCACGTCCAGCGCCGGCCGCGACGAAGGTGAGGTGGCCAAGCTCGCTGCTCTGGCGGATTGCTTCGCGATCCCGGTGACGCAGCGCAAGCCGCGCTACATGTGCCTGCCGACCGATCATCGCATGCATCTGGGCTACGAGCCGGATGCGTTACTTGCGAATGCCGACCTGGTGATCGTGGCCGAATGCGACGTGCCTTGGATTCCCAGCAAGAAGGCGCCGCCGCGCGATGCCAAGGTGATCCATATCGGCGTCGATCCGATCTTCTCCTCTTATCCGATCCGCGGCTTCACCTGCGATCTGGCGATCTCGGGCGTGCTGAGCGCGACCCTGCCGGCACTGACCGAGGCGCTGATGTCCCGTCAGGGCGCCGCGCGCGACCGCATCGCGGGACGGCGCAAGCGCTTGGCTGAAGAGCGCGCCGCGCAGCGCGAGAAATGGGCGGCAATGTTGGTGAAGGCGAAGGACGCCACGCCGATGCATCCGGCCTGGATCACACATTGCCTTAATGAGGTGAAAGGGCAGGACGCCATCGTCATCAAGGAATCCCCGATCAGCTGGGAGCATCTCAGCTTCAGCAAGCCGGGCACTTTTTACAGTTCTGGTGCTGCCGGTGCGCTTGGTTGGGGCCTTGGCACCGCGCTCGGCATCAAAGCGGCGGTGGGTGACAAGCTCGTGATCTGCACATGCGGTGACGGGGCCTATATGTTCGGCAATCCAGTTCCCGCGCATTACGTTTCCGCCGCGGAGAAGCTGCCGATCCTCACGGTGGTGTTCAATAACCAGATGTGGGGCGCGGTGAAGCGCAACACGCGCGAAGTCTATCCGGACGGATTTGCCGCCAAGAGCAACCGCGAGCCGCTGACCTATTTCGATCCGGCACTGAAGTTTGAAAAGGCGGTGGAAGTGGCCGGCGGCCATGGCGAGCAAGTCACCGATCCGGCGGCCTTGCCGAAGGCGATCGAGCGCGCGCTCAAGGTGATCTCCGATGAGAAGCGGCAGGCGCTGCTGAACGTGGTGTGCCGCGGGCCGGGCTAGTCTTTCCCTCTCCCGTGGGGAGAGGGTGGCGAGCACCAGACAGTTTACGCAGTCAGGCTTGACGCGTGCGAGCCGGGTGAGGGCGTAGGGACTTAACTTCGGACTTGAACCCCCTCACCCCATCCCTCTCCCCCACGGGGAGAGGGAGAACAAATGCACTGCCCACCTAAACGTCATGCCCGGGACGAGCCCGGGCATAGCGAAGAACAAATTTCTCGCTCGCGGTCACTCGTCAGTGACGTCGATCCAGACGCCGCCGGGATCGGCCATCTGATATTTGCCCCCCGCCGTCTTAGCCAGGAAGCTCTTGCGCGCTTCGGCTTCCTTGCTGCCGCCGAGCGGCATCGGCATCAGATAGGTGTTCATCCCGGCCGTGGTCTGAACGTGCTTCTTGAACTCGTCGATATTCTCGACCTTGAAGCCGATATGGTCCGGGCCCGGGCGCTTGATGCCCATGTTTTCGAAGATCGGGATCGACCACGGCAGGATCGAGAGCGTGACGCGCCCGTCACTTAGGTGATAGCCGTCGCCGTCCTTCTTGTTGAGCGGCTTGAGATCGAACACATCGGCATAGAATTCCGCGCATTTCTCGGCATGTAGGGTGCGGACGGCGAACTTGTTCAGGTGGGTACTGCTTCCCGTCACCGTTGCCTGAGACCTGTTCGGCGTAGACGCCCACCAGCTTGTCACTCTCACTTCTCTGCGCCAGATCGAACACGTTGCCGTCCGGATCGTGCGCGCTGTATTGCGCAAAAGGCCGCGTGGAAGGACGCTTGACGATTGCGGCGTTGGGGAATTTCGACCGCGCCCGCTCCATCACCTTGTCCAGGTCCTCGACCACCATGCCGAAATGGTCGAGCCCGCCGACATAGCCGTCGCGCAGCGGATTGATGTTCAATCCGACATAACCGTCGCCGACCGTCACCGCATTCAGCGGCCGGCTGGTCTTGCCCGAGGGCTTCAGCCCGAAATAGGCCTCGTAGAACTTGGCCAGCATCGGATAGATCGGACTGACCATCGCCATATGATTGATTTGTGCGAACACTGTTTCTCTCCTACGCCTATTTCTTCTCTTCGCAGAGACCTGCGTCTTTCACCAGTTTCTTGCAGTCAAAGACCTCACCCTCGGTGATGGCGGCCTTGGCGAGCGTCACCACTTCCGGCTTGGTGGCGATCACATCGTTGATCAGCTTCTGCATCTCATCGGCATAAAGCGGATTGATCTCGAGGTTGAGCTTCTTGGCTTCCTCCAGGAAGTGTGGGTCCTTCATCGTCTTGGCGAAGGCTTCTTTCAGTGCGGCGAGGCGGTCCGCCGGCACGTCCGGCGTGGTCAGGATCGGCCGGCCGACGATGACGGTGGAGGACAGCAGCGCGAAGACCTGCCGCTCCGCTTCATTGCTCGCGAGCTCGGTCAACAGCGGCACGTTGGGAAGATCCGGATCGCGCTTCTGGCCCCATTGCACCAGATGATTGAGCTTGTTCTCCGCCACCCAATGCGGACGCCCGGTCTTCCACCAGCTTACCTGCGCGCTGCCGCGCCCGTCCACCTCGCCGCGCTCCATGGCGAGATCGATTGAGGTGGAGGGGAAGCCGACGATGATCTTGAACTTGGTGCCCACGACGTTGTTGAGCGCGCGCGGAATTTGGCCGGACGGCGAGGTCGGCCCGCCGGCGCCAATGATGACTTCCTTTTTCTTCGCCTCTTCAATGGTTTTAACGCCCTTGTCGGCCCAGGTCGACAGAACAAGGTTGCTTAGCCCCGGATTGCCGAGCCAGTTGAACTTGCTGACATCGAATTTGACTTTCTCCGGTTCCAGCACCTGGGTGAGCGGAATGGCTTCGCCGATCGAGGCCAGCACCGAGCCGTCGCGCGGTGCGACGTTATAGAGCCAGTTGGTGCCGATCAGGTGACCGCCGCCGGTCATCATCTTGACCACCATCGTCGGCTTGCCAGGAATGTATTCGGACATGTAACGGGTGACGAGGCGGGCCGAGAGATCGTAGATCGAGCCGGTGGCGCCGGTGACGATGACAGTCACCTGGCGGCCTTTGTAAAATTCTTCGACGCTTTCAGCGAAGGCGTTCGTCAGCGGGACGGAAACCGCCAACAGACTTGCGCAAACCAGGCCGAGACGCCGCATTCCGCTTCCTCCATGGTGCAAGATCCCTCCGTGATCGTCGCGTGTCCGGGGGGTTGCGCCGATTCATGCACGAATCCAGGTGGGCTTGCCAGAGGGGGCGACAGAATGCGGCGGCGAGATCAGCGCCCGAGCCTGCGCGAGATCAGGATGACGATGAGCCCCGCCAGCGCAGCGCCGGCTCCGCGGTAGGCCCAGGTCATTTCGCTGATCATGAAGCTGTGGGACGGATAGGGGAAATAACCGGTGCCCTGTCCGATCCAAAGCAGGCCGAGCAGCAGCAAAAGCATTCCAGCGAAAAAAGCGGCCGTGCGCATGTTCCGCTCCACCTTGTTAAATCACCAGCACATTCTTGAACTGCCAGGGATCGTCCTTGTCGAGATCCTCGGGGAACAATTGCCCGCGGCCAGTGAGCGGGGTCCAGTCGGTGTAATAGCCTTTCACCGGCCCGAGGTAAGGCATCTGGATTTCCAGGCAGCGGCGAAAATCCATCTCGTCCGCTTCGACGATGCCGGCAGTCGGATTCTCCAGCGCCCAGACCATGCCCGCGAGCACGGCCGAGGACACCTGCAGGCCGGTGGCATTCTGATACGGCGCGAGCCCGCGCGTTTCCTCGATGGAAAGCTGCGAGCCGTACCAATAGGCATTCTTGCCGTGGCCGTAGAGCAGCACGCCGAGCTCGTCGATCCCGTCCACGATCTCGTTCTCGTCGAGGATGTGCCATGACGACTGCATCTTGCCGTTGGCCCCGAACATTTCGTGCAGCGACAGCACCGCGTCGTTCGCCGGGTGATAGGCGTAATGGCAGGTCGGGCGATACACCACCTTGTCGCCCTCGCGCAGGGTGAAATAGTCCGCGATCGAGATCGACTCGTTATGCGTGACCAGGAAGCCGTATTGCGGTCCCGGCGTCGGGCACCATGAGCGCACGCGCGTATTCGCGCCGGGCTGCAACAGATAGATCGCGGCCTGGCAGCCTTCGCTGTGCTTGCGCCCATTGCCCGGCATCGATTTCTCGTGTGTGCCCCAGCCGAGCTCGGCCGGCTGCAGGCCTTCCGACACGAAACCTTCCACCGACCAGGTATTGACGAAGACGTCGAGCGGCTTTGGCTTCTTCGAACGCTGCGTGTCGCGCTCGGCGATATGGATGCCCTTGACGCCGAGCTTCTGCGCCAGCCGGCCCCATTCCTCGCGGCTCTTTGGCTCCTTCGCGTCGACTTTCAGGTCGCGCGCGAGGTTGAGCAGCGCCTGTTTGACGAACCAGGACACCATGCCGGGATTGGCGCCGCAGGTGGAGACCGCGGTCGGGCCGCCGGGCTTCTTGCGCTTGGCCGCCAGCAAGGTTTCGCGCAGCGCATAATTCGTGCGCTTCTCCGGGCCAAGCGTATCGTCGAAATAGAAACCGGCCCAGGGCTCGACCACCGTGTCGATATAGAGCGCGCCGATTTCGCGGCACAGTTCCATGATCGCCACCGAAGAGGTGTCGACCGAGAGATTGACGCAGAAACCCTGGCCGCCGCCGGCGGTAAGAAGCGGCGTCAGCAACTGCCGGTAATTGTCCTTGGTGACCGCTTCCTTGATGAAGCGCACGCCGTGCTTCTTGGCCAGTTCGCCTTCTTCATGCGGATCGATGATGACAAACCGCTTCGGGTCGTATTCGAAGTGCCGTTCGATCAGCGGCAGCGTGCCTTTGCCGATGGAGCCGAAGCCGATCATCACGATCGGCCCCGTGATTTTGGCATGGATGGGGAAAGCGCTCATGCTGTGGTCTCCAAAAAGATAGCTTCGGCAATGACACAGGCGTTGCGGGCCCGTCGCGTCCCGCAATGCCGTGTCCTGATGTTCAAATCAAGCCGCTTGATTAAGCCGATTGCGACGCCAATTGCCGGATTTTCCCGGCAACTGGCCGCGGGCGACGCGCTGTCATCCCGGTCGGTACGATCATTCCCCACGCGCCGTCGAGGGCGCCCTGGCGCAGTTCGAGACCGAGCAGCCGCTCGCGTTCGAACGGCCCCGGCAGGGCAAGTTCTCCAGTCTTGTCCGTCGAGAAGCCAAAGCGCGCGTAGTAAGGCGCATCGCCCAGCAGGATAATGGCGCCGTGGCCGCGCGCCTTTGCTGCCGCCAAGGCATGCGTGACCAAAGCCGCGCCGATGCCGAGATTGCGGCAGCCGCTGTCAACCGCCAGCGGCCCGAGCACCAGCGCGGGAATGCCGCCGGCGCTGACATGCCACAAGCGCACGGTACCGGCCAAACGGCCCCGATGAACCGCCGTGAAAGCCAAGACCGTCGGCGGGCGCACGTCCCTCGCGCAGGCGCTGGCACGTGCGCGCGCGGCGGTTCCTGCCGAAGCTCGCATCGAGCAGCGCTTCGCGCGCGGCAACGTCCGAGGCTCGCTCCGCGCGGATGGCGAACGGCGCGGCGTCGGTGATAGCAGCAGAGGTTTTCCGCAGAGCAGTCATCGCGCATCACTCCCACTCCCACGGCGCACAGCCCGCGGAGTGTTGTCAGCAAACTTGTTGTGACGGGATGGAAGCCGGCGAACCGGCTTCCGGTTATTCGAGCTCTCCCACCTCAGATGTGGAAGGTCTTTAGCGGCGCGAAGCCGTTGAAGGCGACCGAGGCATAGGTCGCGGTATAGGCGCCGGTGCCCTCGATCAGCAGCTTGTCGCCGATCTCGAGCGAGACCGGCAGCGGATAAGGCTGCTTCTCGTAGAGCACGTCCGCGGAGTCGCAGGTCGGCCCGGCCAGCACGCAAGGCGCCAGCTCCCCGCCGTCCCGCGGGGTCTTGATCGGGTAGCGGATCGACTCGTCCATGGTCTCGGCCAGGCCGCCGAACTTGCCGATGTCGAGATAGACCCAGCGCACGTCGTCCTCCTCCGCCTTCTTCGACACCAGCACAACTTCGGTCTCGATCACCCCGGCATTGCCAACCATGCCGCGGCCCGGCTCGATGATGGTCTCCGGAATGCGGTTGCCGAAGTGCTTGCGCAGCGCCTTGAAGATCGCCGAGCCATAGGTCTTCACCGTCGGCACGTTCTTCAGGTATTTGGTCGGAAAACCGCCGCCCAGATTGACCATCGACAGGTTCATGCCGCGCTCGCCGCATTCACGGAACACCGAGGCCGCCGAGGCCAAGGCCTTGTCCCAGGCATGCTGGTTGCGCTGCTGCGAGCCGACATGGAACGACACCCCATAAGGCTCCAGCCCGAGCCGGAGCGCATGCTCCAGCACCTCCACCGCCATCGCCGGCTCGCAGCCGAATTTGCGCGACAGCGGCCATTCCGCGCCCGCGCCATCGCACAGGATGCGGCAGAAGACGCGGCTGCCGGGAGCGGCACGCGCGATCTTCTCCACCTCGGCCTTGCTGTCGACCGCGAACAGCCGAATCCCCAATTCAAAGGCGCGCGCGATGTCGCGCTCTTTCTTGATGGTGTTGCCATAGGAGATCCGATCGGCCCCCGCGCCCGCCGCCAGCACCATCTCGATCTCCGGGACCGAGGCGGTGTCGAAGCAGGAGCCGAGCCCGGCCAACAGCGAGAGCACCTCCGGCGCCGGATTGGCCTTCACCGCGTAAAACACGCGCGTGTCGGGCAAAGCCTTGGCGAAGGCATTGTAGTTGTCGCGCACCACCTCAAGGTCGACAACGAGGCAGGCCTCGCGGTCGAGCCCGCTTTCGCGGCGATGGCGCAGAAACTCCTGGATGCGCGCAGTCATCGGCGCTCTCCCCATACAGCTCGTGAGGCGACGAATCGCCTCGTAAGTGCGGATTTTCGGCCTCTCCGTGGCGCGCGGTGGATACGCGCCTGACGGTAAGGGTTCGAGAACCCGCGGAAGCTGCCTTGGCTTGGATTGGAGGAGACCCCCGCACCGCACGGCCGGCAATGAAAAACAAGCCTCTTCAGTTTCGGGGCCGGCTGTTGGAAGGCCGGCAGAGACCAAGAAGCCCGTCCGTCGTTGCTTTAAGTCGCGTCCCCCGCTGAGAACGGAGTTCACCGGTTTCGCTTCCGGCTGCCGGTCAGATTTCTTGAGGAGGCTCTCGCTTCCCCAGGCGGCTGTCCGGCCTCTTGTCCGGATACCTACCGACCGACACGCGACCACAGGCACGTGCGAAATTGGGCAAGCGCGGAAATAATAGTTTTTGCGGGGAATGCAAGAATTATTTTGGCTGCCGCCGGACCGTGAGCGCAGTGGCCGAGCGTTGGGCGCTGGCAATCGCCTCGCGGCTCATTACATGACGCCGACGACAGTGCGCGATCAGCAAGTGGATACCGGTTTTGGGTGCGATCGCGCGGGAACTTATCAAAGTGGCGCATGATCCTATCGGCGAACCGGTTCCCACTTCGCCGGATCATGCGCTAGGGAGCCGCCATGATCTACGTTCTCGCCGCTTTGTTGCCGCCGCTCGGCCTCTTGCTCAATGGGCAGCCGTTCTCGGCGATCTTCAATCTGGTGCTGATCGTGCCCTGCGTGATCTTAGGGCTGATCTTCCCGGTGCTCTGGCTGGTGCCGTCAATCCACGCCGTCATCGCCGTCCACATGAAGCGGGAGGATCGCAGGCACCGCGAGATCGTGGATGCGATCGAGAAGCACGGTCCGCCGCCGTGGTGGCTGCGCTGAGTTGAAGCAAAAAAACGGCGCTTCGTCCGCTAGGACGAAGCGCCGTTTCGATGTGGGCTACTGCGCCCGTTGCGGCGGTTGCTGCTCGCTCCTGCCGGCCAGCAGCGGCGCGATGTTGCGCACCGTGACGCGCCGGTTGGCCTCCGACGGGCCCTCGGTCTGCTCAATGAGGTGCTGCTCGCCATAGCCCTGCGTGGTCAGGTTCTCCGGCGGCACCTGGAACTCATCGGTCAGTGCTACCGCCACCGACTCCGCCCGGCGGTCCGACAGCGACAGGTTATCTTCGTCGCCGCCGACGGCGTCGGTGTGACCTTCGATCAGGAACACCGCCTGCGGGTTCTGTTCGATGGCCCGCTTCATGCCGTCGGCAATCGGCGCCAACTTCTCGATCTGATCTGGCGCCAACTCCCAGGACCCGAGTCTCAAAATTCACCGTGTTGAGATCGATGCGCGGCATCCGCGCGCGCACCGGCTCGCTATAGCGGATTTCGTCGAGCGTATAAGGCCGCTCGATCACATCCACCGGCGGTGCCGTCAGCGTCTCGTAGATCAGCGCCGGAGGAGCCTCGCGATAAGCCACGATGTAGCGCTCGCGGGGAATCAGGATCCGCGGCGGCGGCAGCAACACGAACAAGTTGCCGATCACGATCCCGGCGCGCGGGCGGTTGTCGATAATGATGATTTCCCGACCGTTGGGCAGCACCCTGACGCGCCGCAGCAGGTAGCCGTTCCTGTCCGTAACGGTGACGATGCGTTCGCCACCGGGCCGCACGATGATGGTCCGGGTGTCGTTGCCGGCCCGCTCAACCCGCACATCCCTCGCGCCCAGACGGAAGCGGACGCTTTCGTCGTGACGGATGATGGTGCGGTTGCCTTCCTTGATGATGGTGCGGTCCGGCTCGCGAAGAACCGTCCGGTTGCCCTGTTTCTCCTCCCGCCGCTCACCGCGAAGCTGCTCGACGTTGCGGATCTCCTGTCCGCCGGAGGACTGCACGGCGGCGCCTTTGCCTCTGCCGGCAGGCTGGATTGGCTTGGCGTCGGCCGCAGGCGCTGGAACGCCTGAACGCGTGAGCGGTGCCGAGCGGCGGTCAGTTGCCGCGCCGCCTTGCGCGCCCGGCTGGGCGCCGCCGGCGGGCGCCGTCGTTTGATCGCGGCCATCACGGCCGCGGCCCTGACGGCCGCCGTCACGATCGCGGGGCTGGTCGCCACGCGGAGTGGTGGTCGTCGCCGGAGGAGGTGGCGGCGGGGAGCCGGGTGCAGCCGCAGGCGGTGGCGAAGCCGGCGTGGTGGAGCGGTCCCGCTGACGGTCTGGCCGTCCGTCCTGCGGCCGCTGTCGTTGCTGATCTTGCGCACCGGCCGGCGGTGTGCCCGAGCGGTCACGCGCTGCCGGAGGTGGCGGTGGCGGAGAAGACGGCTGCGCCGATGGCGGTGGCGGCGGTGGCGATGCTGCCGGCCGCTGCGTATCTTGCCGCTGCGGCTGTTGCGGTTGTTGTCCGTCCTGCCGTCTCTGCTGTTGCTGTTGGCCGTCCTGCTGTCTCTGCTGTTGCTGTTGGCCGCCCTGCTGTCTCTGCTGTGGCTGTTGCTGTCCGTCCTGCCGCCTCTGCTGTTGCTGCTGTTCCTGTCGCTGGCGGCGGCGGGCGTCGTCCTCAGGCGGCGTCGCGGGCGTCGCGGCCTGGGCGAGCATGATGGAGGCCTGCGCGGCGTTATCAGACTTGGGCAGAGCAAGATCGTTGGCGGCATGGGCCGCAGCGAGGCCGGCAAGGCCCGACAAGACGGTACTTGCCATCAGCAAATGCCAGAGCTTTTTCATCTTATTTCCTGTTGAATGTGGGGGGTTGGGGTCGGAACCGGAACGAAAGGCGGTCAAAAGCAAACGCGCAAAGGCCATGGTTGGTTCATTAATTTTATTGGCCTGTGGTCGCCCCTTTAGGCTGATTTTGCATTCGGGCGGTTTGTTGACACTCTTGCGACCGCCTGCCTAGATTCGCGAACGCCGTTCGGCGCAGCGGAATGCCCCCCGATCGCACACGGCTTGTCATGGAAAAAAAGAAAACCGGCGCCAAAACCGAGTTGGTCTCCAAACAAAGACGCTTGTCGTCCGTCGGCACCGCCATCCAGCTGCTGAAAGCGTTTTCTGAAGAACAGGTCGATATTGGCATCAGCGAATTGTCGCGGCGGCTCGGAGTGGCCAAGAGCACCGTGCATCGGCTCGCCGCCACGCTTGCGGCGGAGGGACTGCTGGAGCAGGACCAGGAGACGGAGAAATACCGCCTCGGCATCGCGCTATTCCGCCTCGGTGCGCTGGTGCGCCGGCGCATGGATGTCTCAAGCCAGGGCCGGCCTTATCTCTATGAGTTGCGGGAGAAGACCAACGAAACCGTGCATCTGGCGATCCTGGACGGCACCGAGATCATGTATGTCTATAATCTGGAGAGCACGCAGGCGATCCGGATGCGCTCGGACCTCGGCGTGCGCAAGCCGGCCTATTGTACCGCGGAGGGGCAGGCGATCCTCGCCTTCCAGCCACAGGCTGTGGTCGATGCAGTCATCGTGCAGGGGCTGTCACCGCGCACCCCGCAAACCATCACTGATCCCGCCAAGCTGATCAAAGCGCTCGCGGTGGTGCGCCAGCGCGGCTGCGCGATCGAGGACGAGGAGAGCGAAATCGGCATGCGCGGCATTTCGGCGCCGATCCGCAACGACGCCGGCGAAGTGATCGCTGCGGTAGGGCTTGCGGGACCCGCGACCCGATTGTCGAAAAAGGCCATCACCACCTTCATCCCGCATGTCATCGAAACGGCCGATCTGGTTTCGCGCCGCCTCGGCTATCGCTCGCCGGCAGGAGTTGCGGTGGAGAAGGCGGCGCTTTGAAGCGGCGCGATTTCCGGCTGGCCGCAGCGGCGCGGCTCATGCAGGATGCAAGGCGACGGCTGCCCACCGGGGCCTTGAGCGCCGGGTTTCTAAAAAGAATAATATGGAGGGAGGAAGTTCATGGCCAAGCATGATGGCGATATTGACCTGAAAGAGCGCAGCACGGGCGATCTCACGATCAATGCCAACGGGGTTCTGCATTTCTCCATTTCAGTGCGCGATCATGTGAAGTCGGCGGAATGGTACCGCGACGTGGTCGGCGCCCGGATCGCGCGCGTCAACGACCACTTCGCCTTTATGCAGGCCGGCAAGGACTATTTCGTCCTGGTGAAGGTGAAGGACCACGTCGAACCAAATGTGCCCGGCGACACCCAGTTCCATTACGCCTTCACGGTCACGCCACCCGACTTCGACAAGGCGATGGAAGTCCTGAAAAAGCGCAATATCGAAATCGCGAAATACGAAGACTTCAACCAGGGCGACCCCAACCGGCGCGGCGGACGGACTTTTCCGGGACGGCACGTCTATTTTTACGACGCCGACATGAACTGCGTGGAGATTATCGACCTGCAGCCGGGCGGCTTGCCGTAAGGCTCACCGCTCTGGTGCCCGATCAGGCGCGCAGCGCCACCAGCATGGACTCGATGTAGTCCTCGTCGTCCGCGACCACGATCATCGAGGCGTAAGGCCGCAGGTGCAGCAAGGTGGTGGAGATCGCCGCGTCGGTTGCCGATTTGCGGTCGAGGATCAGGGCGGTGGTCTGTACGCGCTTCGCGGCGCAGGCTTCCCCGATCACTGAAGCGGCTTCCGCCTTTTCCCCGGCATTCGCCACCATCACCACCAGGTCGGCGTTGTTGACCTCATCCATCAGCTTGATGGTGCGCCCGGCGATGTCATTCAGCCAAGTCTTCATTGACCAGTCGGCGCCGGCCTGCGGCGGGCTTTCGAAATGCACGGAGGCGAAGAACGAGGCCTTGTTCCATTTCGCCGTGGCCAGTTTTTTGACGACTTCTTCGCTGCGCTTGTCGAGCGCGATGACCTTGATCAACCGCGGCTTGGAATTCGGGGCATCGATGCGGAATTTCGCCTCTTCCGCCGTCGTCATCCGCGCGCTTTCGCTCAACATCCGCAACTCCCATTACAAATCACGGCGGGCATCATAACGAAGACGCCCGCCGCAACAAGCCGCGTCATACCGAGGCGTGTCCCACGCCTTTGCGCACGGTGAGCGCTTCCTTGGCGCCTTCCTTGAACGGCAGCTCGGGCGGCAGCACGATCGAGGCCGAACGCACGTGATGATGGGCCGGGTCCACGCCGGGTGGAATTACATCCTTGTCCGCGAGCGCCTTGGCCGCGCGCAGCAGGCGATGGCGCGCCATGATGATGCCGTTGTCGGTGGAGACCAGGTTCTCCTTGGTGCGATCGACGATCGGCCCCATGCTTTCCTGCAGCGAGGAGTCCTGGATCGCGATGCCTTCCACACCGCTATAAGTGCGGCCGGCCTTCTGCGCTGCGCGGTCCATCAGGTAGTCGTTGGTCTTGTTCGCCGTCGGGATGAAGTTGGTGCCCGGAATGGTCGCGGCATGAATGCCGAATCCTTCGCGCATGGCGTTGCGCTCGGTGTCGGAGAGCGGCCGGGTGACGTGATAGTCGAAGCTGTAGGCCCAGCAGTTCTCGTCATCGCTCGGGATCCAGAAATGCCCGTGCACCGGGTGGTCGCCGCGCGGCGGCACCATGGTGAAGCAGGGCATCACCCAGGGCGTGATGCGCCAGTAATATTTGCCGTCCTCGGCATTGCGGCGCGCGCCGATATAGAGGCCGCCTGGCTGCTCCACCACCTCGAACACCGGCCGGGTATCGCCGAGATTGTACTGGTTGCCCTTGGCGCCCTTGAACAGCGGGTCGGATTCCAGATCGCCGCTGTGCAGGAAGGAGACGTGGCTGGAGTCGATGCCGCCTTCCAGCGCCTGCAGCCAGTTCGATTCCTGGAAGCGCTTGGACATGAAGGTGTGGCTCTCCGGCACCGTGGCGAATTCCCATTCCGGCAGCGGTGGCTGCTTTTCCGGCGGGCCCATATAGGTCCACAGCGCGGGTCCGATTTTGACCAGCGGATAGTTCTTCAGCTTGATCTTCTGGCAGAAGCCACTTTCCGGCGCCTCGGAGGGAACGTCGATGCACTGGCCCTCGGTGTTGTACTTCCAGCCGTGATAGGGGCAGCGCAGGCCGTTCTCTTCATTGCGGCCGAACCAGAGCGAAACGCCGCGGTGGGCACAGAATTCGTCGATCAGCCCGTACTTGCCATCGGTGTCGCGGAAGGCGAGCAGGCGCTCGGACAAAATCTTCACCCGCACCGGCGGGCATTCGTTCTCCGGCAATTCCTCCGCCAGCAGCGCCGGGACCCAGTAGCTGCGGAAGAGTTGGCCCATCGGAGTTCCCGGGCCAGTCTGGGTGACGAGTTCGTTCTGTTCTTTGCGAAGCACTGCGTCCTCCTACGGCCGCATGGCGCGGCAGATGCGCGGAACGCTCAAGGGCGGTTGAAAACCGGGGTTGACCCTGCTTCAAAGCTATGGGAAAGCATCCGCCGTAGCGTTCCGTTATGCGGAACATCGTTCCACTATCGAATGACACCTTTTACACCCGTTTCGCAGCAGCAATCAAGAGCGCCATGTCAAAAATAGAACTCTGTAGCGTCGATGAAGTTGCAGAAGGCGAGGCCATCCGGGTCGAGAAGGAAGGACTTGCGCTGGCCGTGTTCAATCTCAACGGCCAATTTTACGTCACCGACGATCTTTGCACCCACGGTCCCGGCTTGCTGCACGAAGGCTATATCGACGGCGATATCGTGGAATGCAATTTCCACAACGGCTCGTTCAACATCAAAACCGGCGAAGTGGTGGATCCGCCCTGCATGATCCCGGTGAAGACCTATCGAACCATGGTGGAGGGCGACAAAGTCTTCATCGAGACTTGATCGCCGCATGATCGAAGGCGGTCGATTGCCGGTGCATTTGCCGCCAGCCTTGGCTAGATTGCCGCAACGAATACATAAGCCCTCAAGACACATCAGCTCGGAGGGCTTTCTCCCAGGGAGCAGTCGGGAATGACAGGCCTTTACGACAAGACGGCGGCCGTGGCTGGCCCCGGCCATAACCAGCCGAGCCATGATGAATCGCTGCCTGGTTCCGAGAAGTGGGACCGCTGGGCCAAGAAGCGCGTCTTCGTGCGTGAGCTCGCGGGCACCTATAGCGATCTCTACAAATCGCTGATGGAACAGCCGCGCATCTATTCGTCCAGCAAGAGCCCATGGAAGGGCGGACCGGAGCTATACGGCAAGCACATTATCAGTCCGCAGCATGCCAATGTGGCGCAGTCGATCGAGACCCATATCGAGGTCTATGCGCCGGGCGCCTATGGGCAGAAGCACGGGCATCTCAACAGCGCCGTGTTCTATGTCATCAAGGGGCGCGGCCATGACGTGCATGATGGCCGGCATATCCCTTGGAAGGCCGGCGATGTCATGATCGTCGAGAACGGCTGCGTGCATCAGCATTTCAATGACGACCCGAACAACGAATGCCTGCTGTTGGTGTTTAAGGCCAAACCGCTGTTCCACTTCATGAACCTGGTGTTCCAGAAGATCGTGTCCTTTCCCCCGACAACTCCGGCCAAGGGCAACGAAAACTTCCAGCCGCCAACCGACCTGTAAGCGAGGCGAAGCGATGGCAAAAGCTTTCGACGAAAAAGACTTCGCCCGGGTCGGCGCGGGCACCGTCAGCTACCGCGCTGAAGACGTGGCAGCCTCGGCCGAATTTCGCGCGGATTATGTCAAACGTCCGAACGTAATCACTTCAGAACAGATGCCGTTCGAGCAATCTGCCGATGGCTATATCAAGCATCTCATTCATCACAAGATGAACACACCGGAGATGTGCGTTGAGGCCTATATGCAGTTCATCAAGTCGGGAGAAAGATCCGGCAAGCACCGGCATATGTGGGAAGAAGTAATCTTTGTGGCCGAAGGGTCAGGCTACGACCTGCATTGGGATTTCAAGTTTGACTGCATCGAAGAATTCGAATGGCAGTGGGAAGACACGCCAAAGAAGTTTGAATGGAAGCGCGGCGACTTTATCTATGTCCCGCCTTTCGTTACTCACCAGCATTTCGCCGAGAACGAAGCGCGGCTGATCGTCATCAGCAACCGGATCTTCAAAGAGATCGGGTTCGATTGGTTCGATCAGCTTGAGGACGCGCCGCGCTAATTGGCAGGCGCTGCAGGTTATGGGCACGCCGGATTGCGTCCCGGATCAAGCCTTTTGACCGGGATTCGCCAGAGGATCCCCTAGCGCTGGACTGACTTACCCTTGCCGGAGCTTTCTTCCAGCAGTTTCATGTTGTTGAGGATGTAGGGGCTCTTCGGGTCGAGCGCCCGCGCCTCCGCCAGCTTGGTGCGGGCGCGAGCATAATCTCCGCGAAGGATATAAGAATAGCCGAGGTTGTTGAGCACCTCGGGCGACGGGCCGGTGAGCGCGATCACCTGCTTGTAGGCGCGATCGGCCAATTCGAATCGACGTAGCCGATCATAAGATGCCGCTAGCCCAAGCCATGCTTCTGCGTCGCGCGGATGGGTTTCCGCCGCGCGGCGGAAATAGTGTTCAGCGAGGCCATAATTTTCCTGCCGGAAATGCTGCTTGCCCAAGCTGAGATCGTCTTTCGGGTCCGCGCCAAGCAGCCCCGTTGTGGCCGTTTGTCCCTCGGCGGTGGCAGTCTCCGGCGTCGTTCCGGTCGGCTCAACTTCGGCGGACGCATTCGCTTCGGTCGCGCCGCCGGCCGGCTTGAACACGTCTGCGAATTTGGCGGAGGTGCAGCCGGGAAGCCAGATCAGCGCGCTGGCGATAATGAAAAATACGCGTAGTCGTTTCATCAACGCGCCTTGGCCGGCCATCGGTTTCGCCCAAGCGGCGAGCGCACGAGCGCGGCTTTCCGCGGGGGCGGAAGCAACCCGACAATCGACCCTAGGACAGGGTGGTTAATATTTTATCGCCAACGGGGGTGGGGACGGGGCGGCAGACCGCTAAAAAGCCCGTCAAATCTGAGATTTAGTACTGGCCGGTGGCAAGCCGCACAACGACGGGCAACAGAATGACGACGAATATCACCGGGAAGATGCAGACCATCATTGGAATCGAAAGCTTGGCCGGCAGCGCATAAGCCTTCTCCTCGGCACGCGAGAGGCGCTTGTGTCGCATGTCATCGCTATAGACCCGCAGCGCGTCGGTGATGCTCGATCCGAGTTCCGTGGATTGCTGGATGAGGGTGGCGAATGAGCGTGCTTCTGGCAGACCCAACCGGTCTGCCAAATGTTCAAGCGCCTCCGTCAATGTGCGCCCAGCGCGGATTTCCAGGTTGGTCATGTGGATATTGGCGCAAAGCGACGGATAGGAATCCGTCAACTCGTTACCGACGCGCGTCAACGCCGCTTCCATGCTCAGGCCGGAATCGGCGCAAACCACCAGCAGGTCCATGAAATCGGGAAAGCCCGACTGATGCTCCGCCTTGCGCGCTTTGATGCGCCGATCGAGATAAAAGCTCGGCCCGACATAGCCCATGACGCCGGCGGCTATCACCATCATCCACAGCTTCGATCCGGAGGCCGAGGTCAATGCCGGCGCGAAGAAGAAGGCGCCGAAAGCCAGTCCCACAGCGAGCCCGGTGCGCGCCAGAAAGAAATACGCCACGCCGCGCGGATCGTAAATACCAGCCTGCACCAGCCGCCGGCGCAGCACTTTCATATCTTTGTTGTCGCCGGTGGAATAGTGCTTAGTCGTGTAGTCCAGCAGCTGCTTGGCCGCTTTGATGCTGGAGTGGCGTAGCGATCGCCCGCCCTCTTGCTGCTCTTGCTCCGCACGCCCACCAATGCCGGCGGCGCGGCGCTTGACTTCGCCACGCACACGGAGGCCTGCCATCAATGAGAAAGCCAGCGTGGCGGTGGCGAGAAAAACCAATAGCGCCAGCATCATCTGCGGACCGCCGAGCAAACCTCCAAATAGATCAGATCCGATATCCATGGCTCAGATCTTAAAGTTGACAAGGCGGTACATGATGAAATTCCCGATGCCCATCCAGCAGCCGGCAAGGGTCAGCGCGATCTTGGTGAGGTCCTGATTCCACACTTCGCCATAGAATTTTGGCGAGACCAGGTTGACGATCAGGAACATGCCGATCGGCAACGAGGAAAGGATCAGCGCAGACGCGCGGCCTTCCGACGCGAGTGCGCGAATCTTGCGGCGCATCTTGAAGCGATCACGGATAACCTTTGAAAGGTTTTCCAGGATTTCGCCGAGATTACCGCCGGTGGAGGACTGAATCGCCACTGCGGTCACGAACAGCGGCAAGTCGTCCTGGCCGACACGGTAATAGAGATTGCGCATCGCCGTCTCCAGGTCATTGCCATAAGTGATCTCGTCGGCGACGATGCCAAATTCCGATCCGATCGGGTCCGCCTGCTCGCGCGCCACCATGGCGATTGCGATTGGCACCGGATGGCCGGCGCGCAGGCTGCGGACGATAATGTCGATGGAGTCGGGAAACTGGGACGCGAATTTCTTCTGCCGCTTCCCGCGCAAAACGCGCAGCACGAGATAGGGCAGGGCGGTAGTGCAGAACAGTCCGACCATCACGGCTTGCAGGAGGTTGCCGCGAACGATGAACGTGACGCCAAAGGCCATCAACGCACCGATCGCCGCGAAGAGCACAAGCTTGCCGATGCCGAGCGAGAGTCCGGATTGCAGCACCAGGCGATTGAGCCATTCGAACGACAGGCGATAATCGCCACCGCTGGTGAGGCCACGCTCGCGCCGCAGCTGGATCAGGATGGTTTCGCGGTCGACCTTGTTGTGCATCAGCCGCAGGCGGCGATTGACATTGTCGCGGTAGGACGAGCCGGAGAAGCAGAGAAAATACACCGCCTCGAACAGGAAGACCGCGGAAGCGGCTGCCAACAGGTAAACCAGATAGATCGGGCTGAAATCGAAGAGCGAAGTCACAGCGGCTGTCCCGGGTCGAAATAGCTGCCGGGGATCCTGATGCCTTGGTTCACCAGCTCGGCGAGGAAGCGCGGTCGCACGCCGGTCGCGACGAAATGGCCCTGGACAGCCCCGTCCGCCGCCGTGCCAGTGCGGACATATTTAAAGATCTCCTGCATCTGGATGATGTCGCCTTCCAGACCGGTGATTTCGGCGATGCTGGTGACCTTGCGCTTGCCATCGGACTGACGCGACAGCTGCACGATCAGTTGGATGGCGCCAGCAATCTGTCCGCGGATTGAGGCAATGGTCATCGGCAGGCCAGCCATGCCGATCATTTGCTCCAGGCGTGAGACGGCATCGCGGGGCGTATTGGCATGGATAGTCGCCATTGAGCCTTCGTGGCCGGTGTTCATCGCCTGCAACATGTCGAAGGCTTCCTCGCCGCGGCACTCGCCAAGAATGATGCGGTCGGGACGCATGCGTAGCGCGTTCTTCACCAACTCACGCTGGCGGATTTCACCTTTGCCTTCGATATTCGGCGGCCGAGTTTCCATGCGGCCGACATGCGGTTGCTGCAGCTGCAGCTCGGCCGCGTCTTCAATGGTGAGCAGGCGCTCCTTCTCAGAGATGAAGGCCGAGAGCGCGTTGAGCATAGTCGTCTTACCGGAACCAGTGCCGCCGGAAATGATAGTGGTGACACGCGCTTTCACCGCCGCCGCCAGCACCTCGGCCATCTGCGGCCGTAGCGCGCCGACATCGATCAGCTTGTTGAGGTTGAAGGGCTTCTTGGAGAATTTTCGGATAGAGACCAGTGGGCCGTCGACGCCGATAGGCCGCACCGCTACGTTAACGCGCGAGCCGTCGAGCAGGCGCGCGTCGCACATCGGGTGTGATTCGTCCACGCGGCGGCCTACCGCGGCAACGATCTTGTTGATGATGCGCAGTAGATGCGCCTCGTCCTTGAAGCGCACGGGGCAAGGCTCCAGCACACCGCTACGCTCGACGTAAACGCATTCATGGCCGTTGATCAGGATATCGGCGATACTCGGATCCTTCAGCAGCGGTTCGAGTGGACCGAGCCCGGTCATTTCGTCCAGGATCTCGGAAACGAAATCGTTGAGCTCCTCGGTATTAAGCGCCAGCCGCTCGACGATAATATATCGGGTGACGAGCTGCTGGATGTGCTGGCGAATCTCGTCTTCCGAAAGCTTCTCCAGCGCGGAGAGATTCACCTCTTCGATCAGTTTGCGGTGCAGGCGCACCTTGGCGTCGAGCAGCTTGTCACTAAGCAGCGGATTGGTGGGGGCGACCGGAACGGGCTCCGGAGCCGGCTCGGGGAAAGCCGTCCAGGAAACACCTTCCAGCGCAGCGACCGGTTCCTCGACCACCGGCTCCGGCGTGGGAGCGCGACGAGCTGTAAAACGACCAATCATTGTCATGCTTTCGCCGATTGCCTATCCGCGTCTCACCGTGCAAGCGAGAGCTTGAGTTTGTTGGTTAGTGGGGCGACCAGTGAGGATGCCGGATTGGCAGCCGCCGGCGGCTCGATCAGCTTCTTGAGCTGGAGCGTGATCTTGTTGCCGGGCTTGACGCTCTCAAGGGGAACACCGCGGTCGATCGCTTCGCGGACGAGTTCGTAGTGGTTGGGAATGCACGACAGGTAAGAATCGCCCAGGGCCTGCTCGATGTCCGAGAGGCGTACACCGGATGAGAACATTCGCTGCTCGAAGCGATTGACGATGACCTTCGGTTGCGGTCCTTCGCCCAGCCGTTCGTCGATGGCCGCAACAAGCTGTTTGGCGTGGCGCAGGCTTGGCACCGTCGCCTCGCTAACGATGAAGAGATTATTGGAGCCGAGCAGCACGCTATCTGTCCAGGAGAACCAGGTGCGCGGCATGTCGATGACGACGTAATCAAAGTGGGTGGAGACCATATCGAGCAGCCGGGTCACCATCTCCGGGTCGAAGGAGCGCATCTCGGCCGGACGATTCGGGGCCGCGATGACGGCGAGCCCGGAAGGATGATGCGACAGCATCACTTCCAGCAGTTGGCGATCGAGTCGTTCCGGCCGCGGCTCGATCTCGCTGAGATTCAGCCGGGGCTCCAAGTCGAGATAGTCGGCGCAGGCGCCGTTCTGGAAATTGAGATCGGCCAGGCAGGTTGAGGCCTGGCCGCGAGTGCCGCTATTGAGCAGGAGCATGGCGGTTTGGATCGCAAGCGTGGTCACACCCGCACCGCCGACGGCCGGCAGGAAGGTATAGATCCGCGCTTCCTTGGTCTCCTTAACGGCAGGGGCTTTAGCCACCCGCGCGCAGGCGCGCACCAGTTCGACCGGCTGTACCGGCTTAACCAGGAAATCCGCTACCCGCATTTGCATTAATGTGCGCGCGACTTCAGCGTCAAAGGATTGGGTTACGACCACGACCGGCGGCCAGGTGCCGATCACGGGCATGAAGGCTTGCAGGGCCTGCATTTCCTTTTCGCGCGAAGTGTCGAGGTCAATCACCACCACGGTAGCGCCGGCGACATCGAAACTTTCCGCGACGTCCGGCAGCGTTCCCCTCACGACACGCAAATCGATCTGGGCGCTGGCGTTGAAGGTGGCGCGCGCCAACTCCTCAAAGCTGGCGTCCGCGGTGAGAATGACCACCTGCGTTTTGCTCGCGGTATTGTTGGATCCACTCATCAGCATGTCACAAACCAGTGTTCTTGCTTGCAGGTCATGGTTTCGCTGCAGCGGCCGGAGCGGCTTCCTGATAGCCGGCAGAGCTCGTGGTGGGATTCACCGGTACGATCACCTTGTTGTTGCGGTAGCGGTCGACCGCCGACTGCATTTTCTGGCCGTTAAAGCTGATGTTTCGGTTGGCGCTCTGTGCCGGCCATGGGTCCACCATGTGGGTGACCTGGTCGGCGTAGAGATCGTCGCCAGCCGAGAGCGAGATCGATTCCCGCCGGTCGAAATAGAGGTCCGAACAGCCGGCCAGTGCGGTTGCTGCAAGGAGCGCGCAGGTTGCGAGCTTAGTTCCTGACCGTGACAATGGTGCCTCCTGTTTTCGGCAACTCGAGAACGTGGCCAATCATCGGATGGGTCGCGCCGGAGGCCAGCCGGGAAGCTTCGCGGCGGATTTCCGATTTGCCCATCAAGAAGAAGTCGATGTCATTGGCGGGAAGCGTTTTGTCGAGCGGGGTCTTGACGACGTCGCCGGGCCGTGCCGGGCGCACAAGGCGCGGCGTCACGATGATCGCCAGGTCGGTCTCGCTCTTCTGATAGGACTTGCTGGAGAACAGCGCGCCAAGGATCGGCACGTCGCCGACCCAGGGAAGCTGCTCTTGTGCCGTTGTGCTGTTGTTCTGCAACAGTCCGCCGATTACGAAGCTCTGGCCATCGCGCAGTTCCACCGTGGTATCGGCGCGGCGGACGATCAGTGCGGGAACGGAAAGCCCGTTACCGAGATTGACCGAATGGTTCGGATCGAACTGGCTGACCTCGGGCACGATCTTCAGATTGATCAGGCCTCCCTTCAGCACCGTCGGAGTGAAGGCGAGCCCAACGCCATAACGCTTGAATTCGACAGTGACTGATCCAAGCGAGCCGGCCACCGGGATGGGGTATTCGCCGCCGGCCAGGAAGCTCGCGGTATCACCCGAAAGCGCGGTCAGGTTCGGTTCCGCCAAGCTGCGCGCGAGGCCCTGTTCCTCCAGGGCATTGATAAAGGCGTCGGTGGTGATGCCGCCCGCGATCACGCGCGCCATGGCAACGCCGAAAGGCGGTGCACCGGAGAGGACGCCGGCAGCCACCCCGGCAGCGCGGGGCAGAAAGTTAGCCGGCTGCCGCGATCCGATCACAGCCGCGCCGGATGAACCGAACACGTTCCACTGCACGCCCAGTTCGCGGCTCGCCTGGCGAGAGGCCTCGATGAAACGCACTTCCAGCATTACCTGCTGGGGTGCATCGACACTCACCGAATTGATCACGTCCGGGCCGAACTGCTTGGCCACACTCAGAGCTTGGTCGAGGGTGACGGCATCCGGAGCATTTCCAGTGAGCAGGATCTTGCCATTTGCGGTGCCGACGCGAATGCCGGCATGGGAGAAGCGGCGGGTGATTTCCGACGACAGCATTGAGGTGTCGTAAGTCACCTCGACGTCGAACATGCCTGCCAGCTTCTTGCCCTCGCCATAGGCAGTGATGCGGGTGGTACCGCTCTTGCGCCCAAGGATCGATAACGACTTGTCAGTCAGCACGTTCACGTCTGCGATTTCTGGGTCGCCCACCGTCACATCGGTGAAGCTTATGTCGGTGCGGACGTCGGCGGACTTGCCGATCGAGACGTTCACCGTCGCGGTGCGGTTCGGCCCTGAAATCTGCACTAGCTTCTGTGCTTGCGCCTCGGCCACCGGCAGCAGAGTGCCGATGAGCAAGCGCTGTCGCAAGTGCAAAGCCGGCGCATTACGCTCCCGGCATCTCTCTGTTTGTTATTCACGTTACTCTCCCCCGTCCCTTGTTTAAACGTTCCCCTAATTCGTGAATGCTCCGCTCAATAACCCCCCCTTCTGCTCCGTTCCTTCAAGCGGCACGCTATATTCCTGTTTCGCTACTCCGCGAGTGACGACGACGCGCTTGGTGTCGGTCGCGGCGGCTTTGCCGTCGAAGTCAGAAAGAGTGATGCGTTTGGTACTTTCGGCGTTGGTTTCCCCAGCCTTCCGCAACAAGAGCGAAAGACTGCCCACCGAGGAGGCGAGCCAGACCCGTTGCGCCTGATCGGTCGAGACCTCGAGCGTCACGGCCTTGGCCACTGCGGGCTTGTCGGCACTGATGTCCGCAGACTGATCGACCGCAAGCACCCGTGCGTTTTGCAGGACGATCTCGGTGCTCGCCTTGTCCTTGTCGGTCTGGCGCGTGAGCACCACATCGACGCGGTCGCCGGGCAAGACAAAGCCGCCGACGCCCTCGACGTCATTGACGCGGATGGTGACGGCCTTCATCCCGTCTTGGACCAGCGACGATAGCGTCGCGCGCTGGCCGGCGCCGGTGATTTTCAGTGCAAGCACCGGTTCGTTTGCTTCGACCGGTGTCAGCACGACGCGCTTTCCGCCCACCAGAATCTCCGAGATGCTGTTGAAGGCGCCTTTCGGCACTGCGTCCTGCGACCACGGAATTTCGCGTAACGAATCCGCGGTGAGTTCCATCCCGTAGCGCAAAGGTTTCGCCGCGACGACGATGGTCTTCGTAGTCAGCGGCTTCTTTTGAGCCTGCATATTACGCATGCGCATTTCTTCCTGACTGTTCAGCCACGCTCGCGCGATGAAGACCGCAAGCAAGCCGAACAGAACGGCGAAGCCGATCATTACGAGTGTACTGGCACGCACGGCACGTTTCCTGTTTGACGCAGCTCACTTTTCGTTGCTGACATTGGTAATCGACATAGGTTGTCGGAAAGTATTGATGCATGACGCAGACCGACGCTTCTTTCCCTATGCTGAAAAGAAGCTGAATCGCTATTATGTACGGTGCGTTTATGCGCTCGCTGTAAGATTGGAATAACCTTTACGAAAATTGAGAACTGATGCGCGCAAGTCGAAAGACCTCGGCGACACAGCAGAAACTATGCACATGCATTCACTGCGTGCGGCTTACGCGCGGCTCGAAAAATTTCGCGATGAAATTAAGAGCTGAGAAAGGCTGATCGCAGTCAGCCGTTGTCGTGCGCAGGCGTGGTGCGCGCGACAAGGCCCGCGACCAGAAGATTGGAGGCTCCGAGCGCCATGAACAAGGCGGGCGTTCCCGCGCCCGCCTTCTGCAGCAACGAAACCGCAAGCGACCCGCCCACCATGAAAGCTGCGTTGAGCACATTCACGGCCGCGACGACGCGCGCGCGGCGGTCCACGCCTGCCCAGGCCTGCACGGCGGCAAAGGCCGGCACGATAAAAAGCCCGCCACCAATAGCAATTCCAGAGAGGTCGATCAGGCTGCGCGCACCACGTAGCGAGCCCAGCACTGCATCGATGCCCGCCATCGTCGCGCCTGGCTCGATCGCATAATTCGCCCATCCGAGATCAAGCGCGCAGAGGCCGAGGATAACGGCCCCGACTGGCGTCGGCCAAAGCAGGATACGCCCGCGTGCGATCAGGGCCGCGAGTCCGGAGCCGATCGCCACGGCAACGGAAAATACCGCCAAAAACGCGGTCGCTACCTCCTCGTTGCCTCCCAACACCCTGCCCACGAGGGGAGGCAACAGCGAGAGCACGATGATGCCGGAAAGCCAGAACCAGCTCGAGACCAGCGCGCCCCACCACAGCCGGGGATCGGTCCATAAGTGCCTGACCAGTGCGGCGGTTGAAGCAGCGATATTCCAGGAAATCCGCAGGCCAGGGGCGGCTTCGCCGGTCGGCGGGATGAACAGGCTGGAGCCCCAGCACAGTAAGGCGAAGCCGATCATCAGGAGCGACAAATACGCCGGATCGCCGCCGCCTTTGGTCGCCAGGCCGCCGAAGATAGTGCCGAGCAGGATGGCCAAGAAGGTGGCACCTTCAACAAGCGCGTTGGCGGCAGGCAATTCCGCACGCGCCAGATGATCCGGCAGGATGCCGTATTTCATCGGGCCGAACAGTGCGGCGATCACCCCGAACAGTAACAGCGCCACGAACAGCACCGGCACCGAGTGCAAGCTGAATCCGGCGACCGCCACAAAGGCGATGCCGATCTCAATGAATTTCAGCCGCCGCGCCACCATCGCCTTGTCGAAGCGGTCGGCTATCTGTCCGCCGAGGGCAGAGAGGAAAAAGAACGGCGCGATGAAGATACCGCCGGCCAGCGTGATCAGCGCCTCGGCATCCGGCCCGCCGATTTGGAACAGGATCAGAAAGACCAACGCCGTCTTGAGAAAATTGTCGCTGAAAGCCGAGAAGAATTGGCACCAGAATAGGGGCGCGAAGCGCCGCGACAGCATCAGGGGAGTCATCCCCTGCCAATAGGTCCGATTGCAGGGCTGAACAAGGGATGATCCGGATAACAAAAGGGGCGGCCTGACGACCGCCCCTTTCACGCTTGCCTTGCCTAAAGCCTAGGGGAGCGATTTTCGTCCGCTCACCTCCTGCAGCATGATCGCCGCGACGCTAAGACCGATCGCCGCCGCAGTAGTGATGCCGAAAAGGGAGATCCACATTTACGCCACTCCACTGGTTCCGAGCCGGAAAACGCTCGGCGGCGGGGGTTGTTCCCGTGTATATTTCAAAGGTACAATCTGCGGTAGAATCCCGCGATATTCGGCGTTTAATGCCAAGCAGGGGGGCCAGCAGCGTCCCATTTTTGATTTTTGGGGTTGGTGGGCGATAAGAGATTGCCCATATCGTCCCAATCCCGCCGAGCCACAGGACCCTGATTTGACCACCACTTCCGCGGCTACCCTTTCGCCCACAGGCGACCGCCGCCGGGAAAGCTGGCAGATAGCGCTCGTCAGTGCCGCGCATTTCGTCAGCCACTACTACATCATTCTGTTGGCGCCTCTGTTCGTCTTCATCCGGGCGGACTATGGCGTGAGTTATACCGAGCTCGGCTTCGCCTTCGTTGCCTTCAACGTTGTCACGGCACTGTTGCAGACGCCGGCGGGATTCCTCGTTGATCGCATTGGTGCAAAGCCGTTGCTCGTTGCCGGTTTGGCGCTCGGTGCTGCCGCAATCGCGGTCGCGGCCATAGTGGATTCATTCTGGATCTTCGTCGCCATGTTCGGCGTCGCTGGATTGGCCAACACGGTTTATCACCCGGCCGACTACACTCTCCTGTCGCAAGGCGTATCGTCTGAGCGCATGGGTCACGCCTTCTCGATCCATACCTTTGCCGGCATGCTGGGCGGCGCGGCTGCGCCCGCCAGCCTGCTGTTGCTGCATACATATGCCGGTTGGCGCGGCGCCTTCCTCGGCGCGGCCGCATTCGGTTTCGTTGTCGCTGCCGTCCTAGCATTGTCGGGCGACCTCGATGCGCGCCGAACGCCGACGGCGAAGGCAGCCGTTGCTGCCGCGGGGGCCGGAAACTCTGGCTGGCGCCTGCTCTTGTCTTGGCCGATCCTGCAGAGCTTGCTGTTCTTCATACTGCTCGCCGTCGCCAATGCCGGCTTGCAGAATTATTCCGTGGTTGCATTGGGCGCACTGTTCGACACCCCGCTCACAGTGGCCAATACCGCCTTGTCGGCTTACCTGCTGCTCACCGCCATTGGCGTGCTGAGCGGAGGCTGGGTATCGGGGCTCACCAAGCGGCATGCCCTGGTCGCCGCACTTGGCGTGTGCGCAGCCGCGCTGGTTACCTTCGTCATTGGAATGGTCGATCTGGGCAGCGTGCTGCTGATCGTCATGATGTCGGCCGCCGGTTTCCTGACCGGCGTTATCATGCCCTCGCGCGACCTGATCGTTCGCGACAACACACCGGCAGGATCGTTCGGCAAGGTTTTCGGCTTTGTCACCACCGGCTTTAATATCGGCGGCATCGTTTCGCCGCTGGTCTTCGGCTGGCTGATGGACAACAATAATCCGCGCGGCGTCTTCCTGGTGGTCGCGGCGGTTTCTCTGATATCCGTCATCACCGTCCTCGCCATTCCAAAACCGCGCCCGCCAGCGCACCAAGCGTGAAGCCCTCTATGCGTCCAATCACCCTGCTCACCGGAGCCTCAGCGGGAATCGGTACGGCGCTGGCGCATGAATTTGCCGGCCATGGACATGAGTTGGTGCTGGTCGCCCGGCGCGAACAGCGGCTGAACACATTGGCGGACGCCATTGCCGCCTCCGGGCGTCCGCGACCAGTGGTCCTGGCCATCGACTTGCAAAACGCCGGAGCCGGCCCGTGCATCGCCTCGGAATTGACCCAGCGCGGCCTGGAGCCAAGCGTCGTAGTCAATAACGCGGGTTTCGGTCTCGTCGGTTTGGCCGCCGACCTCGACATCTCCGAGCAGCGCGACATGATCGACGTGAATGTTTCCGCACTGACCGATCTCTCGCTGCGATTTATCGCCAGCCTGGAACGGCACCAGGGCGGCATTCTCAATGTGGCGTCCGTCGCGGGCTTCATGCCGGGTCCCCGCTCGGCGGTCTATTACGCCAGCAAAGCCTACGTGCTGTCCTTCACCGAAGCTCTGCACCAGGAACTCAAGCCGCGCGGCATCCGTGTCACCGCGCTCTGCCCAGGTCCGGTGCCGACCGAATTCCAGGCGCGCGCCGGAGTGCCAGAAGCCCGCGGTCCGGTACCTCTGACGCTTTCAGCAGAGGAGGTCGCGCGGCAAGGCTATCGCGGTTTCATGCAAGGCCATCGCGTGGTGGTCCCCGGTTCCGGTAACCGGCTCATCACCGTATTGTCGCGGCTTGTCCCGCGCCGGTTCCTGCTGGATGCGGTGGACCGCCGGCAGATGCGGCGAAAAGTGCCCTAGCAGTCGGCACAACGGAGAATGATCAGCGGCAAGCGCTGTTCACGCGGCCTCTTTGCGCGATCACGACTTGGCGTTAAAGGTCCTGATAGCGTCTACAATCACATCGAGCACCTTGATATGCGCACGTATCAACGTCTCGCATTTCTTGGCATCGCGGGATAAAGCCGCATCGAACATTTTCTTGTGCTCGGTATCATGGACAGCACTGCGCCAGACATGGCGTGGAGCAATCCGCTGATATCGCGTGAACTGATCGAAAAGCTGGCGCCTCAAATGCAGCAGCCGCGGCGAGCCACATGCCGAAACCAGCGCCTCATGGAACGCCTGATGCCGCCCGGACCATTCCGGCAACATGCTGCGCGATGCGGAAGTCGCCAGTGACATGTGATGGAAAGAACGGACCAGGTCTGCTTCCCACATATCGCTCCCGCGCTCGACCGAGCGGGTTACCGCCAAGACCTCGATCTCCTTACGCAGCATAGTAAGATCAACGAAATCATCCTCCGTCAGCGGCGCAACGCGGAAACCCCGCCGATCTTCGCCTATGACCAGACCCTCAACCTCTAGCCGTGACAACGATTCGCGAAGAGGACTCGCGCCCGCGTCATACTTATCTCGAAGCTCCTCAAGCACCAGCTTCGACCCGGGCACCAATCGAAGCTCAAGTATGTCGCTTCGCATTAACCCGAGCACCCGGGCCGTTAATGTCGTTGAAACGCCCTCATCGAGGGCGCTTACCTTGTTCGAACCAAGGGTCCCGCGCGTTTGCACAACCGGTCGTCGCATGAGTATCCTGGCCCGCTAAGCGGATTTGATAATCTAACTCAAGTGAGCGCGCGTTTGAGTGTTGCGATGGTGCGCGACCAGGCCAAATCTGCTGCGGCCTTGTTGTAACGCGCCTCAGTGGTGTCGTTGTTGAAGGCGTGCTGGGCGCCTTCATACATGTGGATCTCATGCTTTACGCCGGCCGCCGCGAGAGCGTCCTTGTAAGCCGGGATCCCGGCGTTGATGCGCTCGTCATTTCCGGCATAGTGCAGCAATAATTCGGCACGGATTTTCGGAACATCCGCTGCCGGAGGCTGCGCGCCATAATAGGGTATCGCGACAGTAAGGTCTGAGCCCGCTGCCACCGCCAACCGGTTGACGACACCGCCGCCCCAGCAAAAGCCGATGGCGCCGACTTTGCCCGTGCTTTTTTCATGCGCCTTCAGCCAGCGCACCGCCGCCACCGCCTGCTCGGTGACTTTCGGCGCTTCAAGCTTCCCGATCATATCGCGACCTTTGTCCTCGTCGTCGGGCGTGCCGCCGAGCGGTGACAGAAAGTCGGGGCCAAATGCGAGAAAGCCTTCGAGCGCGACGCGGCGCACCACGTCGCGAATATGGGGGACGAGGCCGCGATTCTCATGCACGACCAGAACTGCGGGCAAGCGGCCGGCCGCGGAAGCCGGCCAGGCGAGATAACCGGTCATTTGGTCACCGTAGGTGACGAACTCCGACTTGATCCGGGAATCATTCTCGGGAACGATTCCGGCTGCCGACATGTTGGCCGAAATCATCGCAGCGATGGCTTGCGCCGCCTTGCTGGTGCCGACGAGTTCCGTCAGGCGCCGCATGAAGTCCGCCCGATCGTTCGTTACATGCGTGAACTCGTCATAGAGATTGATCATTTCTTGAGTGATTCTGGGGTGCTCTGTCATGGTAACTCCGTCACTCCTTAAGAGGTGATGCGCAATCTCGTGCTCTAGCAAATGCGCAGGCGGTCGGAAATAACCTCCGGCACTTGTTTCGGCGGTTAGGCCGTCAGCAGCTTTTCAGCTTCGTAATTGCCTAGCCACCATTTCCGGACTTCGTCATGCGTGGTGAAGACGACGCCTTCGTGCTGCTTGGCATAGCCAAGGAAATCATCGAATAACTTGGCACGGGACGGCCGCCCGGTGATGAAATCGTGCACCGTCAGCGGCATCATCACCGCTTGCTCTGCTCCCCGCTCGTAGAGTGCGTCGAACTGATCCTTCATGATCTGCGCGACGCAATCGGGGGTATTCATGTCCCAAGTGTTGAACCGATTGATCTGCTCGATATTTCCGGCGCTCTTCGAATAGGCTGCATCGCTATAGACCGAGAACGGAACTTCCATGAAGTGTCTGCCATAGCCTTCGATGATGTAAGGCAGGTCGTCATTCCAGACGCTGGCATCCCATTGGAAGTCAAAATTCTTGAGCAGCAGGTCGATGGTGCTGTGGCTGGCGGCGCAGGTGCGCCAGCCGCGCAAGTGATGACCCATCTTGTCTTCGAAGACACGCACCGTCTTAGCGATGATTTCGAGCTCCTTGTCCGGATGAAGGTCGCTCGGTGATTCATGCGCATAGCCATGCCCGGCGATCGAGTGTCCCTGCTTGATGACCTCGCGTGAGACTTCTGGATATTTCTCGCAGGTAGCGCCGCAGATGATCCAGGTACCGAGCACGCCGTGCTTGTTCATGATCTCCAGCAGGCGCCAGGCGCCGCGGCGGCCGCCATACTGCCGCTCATAATAGTCGCGCGGGTCGGCCGCGCCGTCCGGCAGCATCACGCAGGCCTCCTCGGACTGGTGATGCACGCTGATGATGATCGGCAGTCTGACGCCCGGCGGCCACTTGCCGGCCTTCTTTAGCGCCACTTCTTTCCAGTTACCCATCGCGCCCTCTCAGTGTTTCTTGCTGGTCAAACCGGTGCACCATCCGGCGATATCGCTGCACTGCGTGAACTGCACGTCGTTGTGCGTGATCACGCGTTTCAGGAAGGTCTTCAGCGTACGCAGAGGCGTCGGCCGTCCCGCCGCCCAGGTCTGCAAACTGAGGATCAGGAAGCGTGGCGCCGTGTTGCTTTCCCGGTAAAGGATGTCGAATTCATTGTTCCAGACGGAAGCAACGCCGCTCGGCCCACCGCGCATCGGATAAGGAAACGCGACATGCGACTTTTCCGATGTGGTGGTGGTAAACGGAATTTCGATCAGCGACTTGCCGCTTTCGCAATCCAACCGATAGGGCAGGTCGTCATTGAGCATGCTGCTGTCCCAGACGAATCCTTCGTCCGAGAGGACATCGAAGGTCTGTGGGCTGATGCGGTAATCCGGGCATCGCCACCCTTTGATCTCCGCGCCGCAGACATCTTTGATGGACTTGACGCTGCGGCGCACGATGGCCTGTTCGCGCTCCCGGCTGACCGTGCGGACCTTTTCGAAACTGTGGCCCATCGCCGCAATCTCGTGGCCAGCGGTATGCGCGGCCCGCACGGTATCGGGAAATTTCTCCGCCGTCGCGCCGCTGACGAAAAACGTTGCCTTGAGGCCAAGGCCGTCGAGCATTTCCAGAATATTCCAGACGCCACGCCGCCCGCCATATTCCATCTGCCCGAAATAGTTGGCGTTAGGACGATCGCCGGGCCGCATCGGCGCGGCTTCACCGGAATTGTGCTCGAAGGTGAGCACGAAGGGGAGCCGAATCCCCTGCGGCCATCCACTCAGTGGTAATTGTACTTCGGTCGCCATTCTCACTTCCTATCGTTGACCTACGAACGCGCTTGGGGCGCAATACCCGCAGCCACGGCTGCCTTGAGTGCAGAACCCGCGGCACGCGGGATTGCCGCTCGAGCAGCTATCGACAAACCGTCATATCATCGATAAAATAGCATGTCTTCGAGAAAATGGAAAACATCCAAAACGTCGGAAGAAGCCGTCAGGTTCGCAAGGGAGGCGTAAGATGAGCCGTAATGTCAAAGCTGCCTGTGTCACTTTGTGGGCCACCGTTTGGGCCACTACCTTAGCGACCTCGGCTGCGTTCGCGCAATCCGGCGACAAGTTTTATGAAGGTAAGACAATCAGGATCATCGTCGCCCTGGGAACCGGCGGCGATTATGACAACTATGCCCGCATAGCCGGCCGCCATCTCGGCAAATATATTCCCGGCTCACCGACGATTATCGTGCAGAATATGCCGGGTGCCGGCGGGCTTCTTGCCGCCAACCATCTTGCCAACGTTGCCCCCAAAGATGGGACGGTGATCGGCGCACTTCATGCCAATACGACATTGGCGCAAGTCACCAATGCGCCGAACGTAGAATACGACGTGCGGAAGTTTAGTTGGATTGGCCGCACGTCATCCGGCGGCCTCAATGTGCATCACACCTTCGCATCGAGTGGCGTCAAGTCCTTCGACGATCTGCTGAAACGCGAGGTTGTCGTTGGCGGCGGGGGCCCGACATCCGATTCGATCGTTGTGCCGACGGCGGTCAATCAATTGCTGGGAACAAAGCTGAAAATCCTCGGTGGCTATTCGGGCACCGCCGAAACAACGCTGGCGCTGGAGCGCGGCGAGATCGACATGGCGATGCAAAACTGGGAGTTCCTCCGCAGAAACAATGCCGATTGGCTGCGCGACAAGAAGATCAATCTGATCGTCCAGTACGGCACGAAGCGCCATCCGGAACTGCCCGACGTGCCGACCATCATGGAGTTGTCCAAGACGGATGAGCAGCGTCAGGTCTGGTCGCTCTTCCTGATGTCCGGTTCGATTGGCTATTCGCTGGCGATGACTCCCGGCGTGCCGGAGGATCGTGTTGCGGTCGTACGGAAGGCTTTCATCGAGATGGCAAAGGATCCTGAGTTGAAGGCGGAGGCGGCCAAGATGAATTTGCCGATCGAGCCGATCAGCGGTGAAGCGCTCGAACAACAGATTCAGTCAGTGTTCAAGCTCGAACCAGCCGCGATCGATAAAGCCAAGGCGCTGCTGAAGCGGTGACCTTCTTGCGTCCAGCTCCGGGTATTTCCGGCGCGGGCCCATTGAACAACGACGTCAGGTTTCCGCGGCGCGGCCGGCATCCTTGCGAATATCCTCCATCCGGTTGACGCGCGCGAGCTGCGGAAAGAGCAAGACGCAGGCGCCGACCACGACCAGTGTCCCGATGCCGCCGATCAGCACCGATGGAACGGCCCCCAACCATTCGGCGGTCAGGCCCGAACGGAAGTCGCCGAGTTGATTTGACGTTCCGATGAACAAGAAATTCACGGCACTGACCCGCCCGCGCATCTCATTCGGCGTGCCGAGCTGGATGAGCGTCGAGCGGATCACGACGCTTATCTGGTCGGAGGCGCCCATCGCGGCGAGCGCAAGCACTGCCACGGGCAGCGAGGTGGATAGGCCGAATACGATCGTGGAAAGGCCAAACACCGCAACCGCCGCAAACATGATCGGCCCCGCATGCTGGCGAATGGGAAAGCGCGCCATCAGAAATGAGAAGATTATCGCGCCGATGGCGGGGGAAAGGCGCAGGAGACCCAGTCCTTCCGGACCGGTTTGGAAAATATCCTTGGCATAGATCGGGAGCAGGGCGGTGGCGCCACCGAGCACCACGGCAAAGAGATCGAGCGTGATGGATCCCAAAATCACCTGCCGCCGCCAGATGAAGCCGATGCCGGCAAACAAGGTGCGGAAGGTCACTGGCTCGCGGCTTCGCGCGCCGCGTTCAACCTTGAGCAGAATGGAGAGGGTGGCGGCGGTGAAAAAGAGGGCCGCGCAGAGGACATAGACCAGCGGGATACTCACAGCCAGCAGCACGCCACCGATCGCCGGGCCGATGATGGTGGCAATCTGGTTGGAGGAGGAAGATACGGCAATCGCGCGCGACAGCATGGCTGGCGGAACAACCAGTGGAAGCAGGCTCTGTTGCGTTGGCTGCTGGAACACCCGCGCGGCGCCGAACATCACCACGATCGCCAGGATCACGTCGCGGTTCAGCCAGCCTCCCCAGGTGCCGAGGGCGAGAAGTCCCATCGCGAGCCCGTCCACGGCCTGGCTGATGCAGATCACAGTCTTGCGGTCGTAGCGGTCGGCGACATGGCCAGCGACCAGCATCAGAGCGACAAGCGGAAAAAATTGCGCGAGCCCCACCAGTCCGAGGTCCAACGCGCTGCCGGTCATCTCGTAGATCTGCCAGGAGACGGCGACAGTCTGCATCTGGTTGGCCAGACTGCCGCAAATACGCGACAGGAAGAACTGAGCGAACGGCCGATGCCTCAGGATGGAAGATTGCGACGTGTCCTCGACGCTCATCGGCCCTTCGCCCCCATTCCCATCTGTTCCGATCCGATCTGCCGGGTCGGCGCGCAAAAAGCAACGGCCGGGCAGCAAGCCCGGCCGTCAAACCGAAATCGCGGGTTATGTTAGGGCTTGGCCATCGCCAGCAGCACCTGGCAGATCGTGAGCTGGTTCTGCTCGGCCAGCGCGGGACGGGCGACAACCTCCTTGCAGCGTTGCATGACGCGCGCCTGCTGCGCGCGGGACAGGGTTTCGAACGCAGAGGGAATATCCGAGCCGCCCGTTCCTCCCTGGCCGCTGATGGTGTTGGAATCGTCGCTGCGACCGTCGCTCCCGCCGCCGAAGCCGACACTGACGCTGCCGCTTGCGAAGCTGTCGCCGCCGAAGCCAACCGCCGTACCGGTCGGGCCGGCAGTGGCGGGATAATTGCCGATGCCGACACCGGCCGTTGAAGCTGTTGCCGGGGCGGTGGCAAACGCCGCCTTCGGGCCCGCGCCAGTGCCTTGACTGGTCCGCGCTAATCCGGGCCCTGTGTTGGCGTTGGCTCGGGCCGGCGAGGATGCGGCGCCCGCGTTCGTGGGTACACGCTGAATGCTGACGCCTGCGCCGTCGCCGCCAACTAACCCGCGGAAAATCCTAACTCCGGTCGTGCCAGTTGCGGCTTTGCGATCGGCGACCTTCGCGCCCACGCGGTCGCCGCCTTTATCGTCGCCACTTTTGCGGCCACTTTTTTCGCCGTCTTCGCGCGCGTAGGCTTCGGGGCTCGACAGGATCATCACAGCTGGCCCAGTGAACGCGACAAAGCCAAGAGCAATGATGCCGACGCGCACAGCGCCCGCGACTTGGCATTTTAGATCGTGGGACGGCATTGCTTCCTCCTGAAAACTCTAGCGCACCGCGTTGGGCGCTGGTTTTCCAACGGAGGATTGGGAGGGATAGTTCCAGTGTCAGCCATGACGGCGGCGTATTCTGCGCCGCCGTCAATCACAATTAAGCACGTTAGCGCGAAGCGACGGTTACCGGATTTGTTCGGTACATATTGGGGAAAAGACGCTTGAGATTGTCAACTTTCGGTAGGTCGTGGATCGCGATGTAAGGCTGCGTCGGATGCTTGATCGCGTAGTCTTGATGATAGGCCTCGGCCGGATAAAAAGCGGTAAGCGGCCCGACCTTGGTAACGATCGGAGATTTGAAGATCCCGGCCTGGCCGAGTTGCGCGATGTAAGCCTCGGCAATTTTTTTCTGCTCGTCGTTGGCATAGAAGATCGCGGAACGATAATGCGTGCCGACGTCGGGCCCTTGCCGGTTGAGCTGGGTCGGATCATGCACAACCGAGAAATAGATTTTGAGGATCTGCCCGTAGCTGATTTCGCGCGGGTTGTATTTGATCTGCACCGATTCCGCATGGCCGGTTCGGCCGGTGGTCACTTCCTCATAGCTGGGATTGGTTTTCATCCCGCCGGAATAGCCGCTGAGCGCCAGCTGGACGCCGTTGGTGTGCTGGAACACCGCTTGGACGCCCCAGAAACAGCCGCCGGCGAGCACCGCGACCTGCGGCTCGTCGCTGGCGAGTTGCTGATCGACGACCGGATCCGGCAAGGGGATCGCGGACGCGGCCGCCGGTCCTTGTGCAGACCACAGCACGCCCGCCACGCCGATCAGTATGGCAACGGGAAGGGTGTTCCAGAAAATAGCCTGGATCTTCTCGCCGGAAATCATGGCTTCCTCCAGTCAGCTGGGCAGCATTGAGCAAACCTTCGCACCCAGCCTATACGGTACGATCAGAGATGAGGTTACACCCGGCCTTTGGCAAAAGCTTGATCGCGAAGCGGGGCGGGGCTGGTGGAGCCGAGGGGATTTGAACCCCTGACCTCCTCATTGCGAACGAGGCGCTCTCCCAACTGAGCTACGGCCCCCGCCGAGGACGCGCGATCAATGATCATAGCGCGTTGAGCGAGTGCGGCCATTTAGGGCGCGCCATCAGAGGTGTCAAGGTTGCTGCATGCCTGCCGCCTTGTTCCGCCGTGCCTGACCCGCTACCGTGCGCCGCGTCCTTGTTTTACCGGCGGAAATCCCATGCGCGCACTGCTTGAAGTCATCCTGATAGCCTTGGAAATCTACATCTGGCTGCTGATCGCTTCGGCCGTTCTGTCCTGGCTGATCGCTTTCAATGTGGTGAATACGCGCAACCAGTTTGTGTCGATGCTGTGGGATTTCCTCTACCGCATCACCGAACCGGCACTAAAGCCGATCCGCGCGATTATGCCGAACCTGGGTGGCATCGACATCTCTCCGGTCATCCTCATCCTCATCATCATCTTCATTCAGAAGGTGATCGTAAACTACATCTACCCCAACGTCATTTGAGGGCGTAACCAGCGGCGGTCCTGGAGAATTGTGCGCACATGACCGCACGCATCATCGACGGCAAAATCCTTGCGGCGGAACTGCGCGCCAAGATCGCGACGGAGGTGCGCGCGCTGGCCGCCCGCGGCGTCGTGCCGGGGCTGGCGGCCGTGCTGGTGGGCGACAATCCCGCGAGCGAGATCTATGTCCGCAACAAAACCAAGGCGGTGCAGGAAGCTGGCATGCGCTCCTACGACCACCGCCTGCCGGGCACGGCCGGCGAGGCCGAATTGCTCGCATTGGTGCGGCGGCTAAACGACGACCCGCAGGTGCACGGCATTCTGGTGCAGATACCGCTCCCAGCTGGAATCGATGCGTCAAAAATCATCGCGGCCGTCGATCCGGCGAAGGATGTGGACGGCTTCCATCCGCTCAATGTCGGCAAGCTGAATATGAATCTGCCGGGGCTTGTGCCTTGTACGCCGCTTGGATGCATTCTACTCGCCAAAGCCGTTCACCCTTCCCTGGCGGGCATGGAAGCCGTGGTGATCGGCCGCTCCAACATTGTCGGCAAGCCGCTCGCACAATTGCTGTTGCGCGAAAATGCGACGGTGACCATCGCCCATTCCCGGACGCCCGATTTGCCTGCCGTGTGCCGCCGCGCTGACTTGCTGGTCGCCGCGATCGGGCGCGCCGAGATGATCCGCGGTGACTGGATCAGACCGGGAGCAACGATCATCGATGTTGGGATTAACCGGTCTGCCGGGGAGGGCGGCAAGGCGAGGCTGGTCGGCGACGTGGCCTTCGCCGAAGCCGCAAAGGTCGCCGGCGCGATCACGCCGGTTCCGGGTGGCGTCGGACCGATGACCATCGCCTGCCTGCTGGCGAATACTCTGCAGGCGGCGCAAAGTCAGTAAGTCAGCCGGGATTCCGCCAGCGTTGCGCCCCGCATGCAAAACATCGGAAGACGCCTCAGTTCCCTTTGGCTGCGTTATTCCGCGGCGTCCTGTCGCCCCAGCTTGAAGACGTGATCGCGGGTCCAGCGGGCAACCTCTGTGGCCGTCGTGATCCAGGCACCCTCGGCTTTCTTCATGTGCTGAATGATGCTGCGTAACGCCTGGGCTCGGCCCGGCCGTCCGGAGATGTAGTCATGAATCTGGAACGGCACATAGGTCGCGACTGACTTCGACTCCTCATAGAATTCGTCGAACATCGACTTCCAGACCACCAAGGTGTCGCGCGGATTGCCGGCATCATTATTGCGATGAGCATAGGTGCGGCCGTCGCCATAAGGCTGGCGCGGCAGCTCAACCAGATAACGCCCGTTACTCTCCCATAGGAACGGCAGATCAAACGAAAAGGAATTGCTGTTCCAGAGATAGCCATGCTCCATCAGCAGCTCGATGCTGTTCGGGCTCTGGGTGCAGGATCGCCACCCGAGCGGCTGATGTCCGGTGCGGTTGCGGATCATGTCGCCCGTGCGCTTCATCACATCCCATTCCTGATCGCGGGTCAGCTCACGGGCGCATTCGTGATGATAGCCATGGCCAGCGATTTCATGGCCCTGCGCGACAATGGCCTTTACCGCTTCCGGATAACGTTCGGCGATGCCGCCACAGGTATTGAAGGTGATCTTGACCTTCTCCTCCTCAAGAATGCGGAGAATGCGCCAGATGCCGGTGTGCGGCCCATATTCGCACTGGGTCCATTCCTCATTATCGAGCGTTCCATCAGGAAGCGGGCGCACGTCCTCCCCGCCCTGGAAATCCAATGTCAGGACCACGGCGGTGCGGACATTCTCGGGCCAGAAAAACTTGCCGTCGTAATGGTGATCCCGCAGCATTGAAGCATTCTCCCTGGTAGGACGTTTAGCCGAAGAAATCCTACCCGGTTGTGAGGGCTCGCGGTATCCGCTTTTCCGGAATGATGGAGTTTCTCGGGAATGAGCGGGCCGTGGCGCTCAGGGTGGTCGTCAGCTATTCCAGCCGTAAGCGACCTTGTCGAGCACGCGGCTGCCGAAGCGCTCCGAGGAGCGGGCGACAGCGCGCCCCCCGAGCGCGCGATAAAATTCCACTGCGGGGTCGTTGTCGGAAAGCGCCCAGACCACCAGGCTCTTCATGCCGCTTTGCGCAAGGTCACGCCGTGCGGCGGTGAATAGGCGGCGGCCGAAACCGACGCCCTGGAATTCCGGCCGCAGATAGAGCTCGTAGATCTCGCCGTCATAATAGAGGCTGCGCGCGCGGTTACGCCCGTAGTTGGCATAACCGGCAATGTTGTTGCCGAAAGCCAGGAGCGAAATGCGGCTGCCTTTGCGGACCGCACTCTCCCACCAGTCGGCGCCGCGCCGGTTGATGAGCTTATCGAGTTCGACGCCGGGAATGATGCCCTGATAGGCGGAACGCCAAGCCTCATCATGAGCCGCCGCCACCGCTGGCGCATCGGCCGGCTTGGCTTGGCGGATTTCGATGACGACTGTGCTCATGCATAGATAGAAGCAAGCAGCGGGCCGCCCATCAAGCCCTGTCTGTAACGATCGGTTAACGGTGTGGATTACTGTTGTAGGAATGCATCAAAATCCCTTATCAGACCGGTAAAACAGCCCGCCGCGGTGAAATTTGAAAACCGTACGCGCCGCTACGGCTGGGACGCAGGGCGGCGCTTTGTGGCAGGGTTTTCGGGTCGTTTCTGGCGAATCATGGCGTCCTTGCCGTTGCGGCACGTTTTGCCGCGCTGCCCTTTTGTGCCATTCTGTAACTTGGCGGGCGCCAAAAAAACGTCGGGGGAAATGCGATCTAGAGCAAAATTCGCCGGGCTCCTGCCCGCGCTGATGGCTATTTGCGCTGCGAGCGAGGGTCTTGCGGGCGGCAGCAATTGGGCGCGGGACCATGTCCGCCAGCAGGAAGCAGCTGTCTTCGCGCGCGCGCTTGGCCTGGCGCCCGACGCACGAATGCAGCTGCCGGATATCGCCCTCATTGTTGGAGGCGTGAAATCCGCGCCCGGCCGCTGGCCGTTCCAGGCGGCTCTGCTGCTCGCTTCCGAGAGCAACAACTATCAAGCGCAGTTCTGTGGCGGCTCCGTAATCGACGAAGAATTCGTCCTCACCGCCGCACATTGCACCGATTTCCTGCGCGCGCGCGATCTGCATATCCTGACCGGCACCCAATCGCTCGCCGTCGGCGGCACCCGACATGAGGTGAGGCGGATCAAAATCCATCCGCAATACGACGGATCGACCTTCGACTTCGACGTCGCGTTAGTTCAGCTCAAGACGAAAATTACCGACGTGAGGCCGGGTCAAATGGCCAACGTCATTACCCGTGATCAAGAATCACTGCTGGCGCCGCCCGGCACGACGTCTTTTGTTACGGGGTGGGGTGATACCGGCACTACCTTTCCTACGAGCCTGCGCGAGGTGTCGGTGCCCATAGTCGGTCGCGACCGATGCAATTCAGAGCAGTCCTACGACGGCCATGTCACGTCACGCATGCTATGCGCAGGCCTGCGACGCGGGGGCAAGGATTCCTGCCAGGGCGATTCTGGCGGCCCGCTAATGGTGATGGACAAGACCAGGCGATTTCAGACGCAAGCGGGCATCGTGAGCTGGGGTATCGGCTGTGCGCTGCCCGATCTTTATGGCGTCTATTCCCGCGTTGCGGTGCTTGAAAAGTGGGTGAGCGCGCGGATGGCCTCGCTGCGCAAATCGGCGGCCTCCGCTTTGGCTTGCGAGATTTCGGGCGGCAGCGCTTCCTCGCCGGCCTGCCGCCGCGCCGAGAAGGACGAGGCCGAGCAGGAAATGGCCGCCTATCTCGACGCCATCAAGCGCGCGGGCACGCCATTGCAGGCGAGAGATGCGGCGGCGGCGCAGCGGACCTGGTCGCAGTCAATCAGCGGCATATGCGCGCTGCAAGCGGCAATGGGCGGGCAGCTTGGGCGGGAAGATTGTCTCGCGAAAGAAGCGCGAAAGCGGGCCGACGCGCTCGCCGGCCAACTCTCGGATCTGCCCAATTGATGCGTTGACGTGAAACGCGCGCTTGGTTGATCCGAAAACCGACCCCTGTTTTAAGAATCAAGCGACGGCTTCCGCTTCCTTCTTGCGCTCTTCGCGCTTGCGCTCGTTCGGGTCGAGCAGCTTCTTGCGCAACCGGATCGATTTCGGCGTCACTTCAACCAGCTCATCGTCCTCAATATAAGCCAGCGCCTTTTCCAGCGTCATGCGGATCGGCGGTGTCAGCCGCACTGCTTCGTCCTTGGAGGTGGTGCGAATGTTGGTGAGTTGCTTGCCTTTGAGTACGTTGATCTCAAGGTCATTGTCGCGGGTATGCTCGCCCACGATCATGCCGCGATACACCTTCCATCCCGGCTCGATCATCATCGGGCCGCGGTCCTCCAGCTTCCACATGGCATAGGCGACTGCCTCGCCGGCTTCGTTTGAGATCAGCACGCCATTGCGGCGGCCCTGGATCTCGCCCTTGAACGGCGCGTAATTGTGGAACAGCCGGTTCATGATCGCGGTGCCGCGCGTGTCGGTCAGCAATTCACCCTGGTAGCCGATCAGGCCGCGCGTCGGCGCGTAGAACACCAGCCGCACGCGGTGGCCGCCGGAGGGGCGCATCTCGATCATCTCGGCCTTGCGCTCGGACATCTTCTGCACGACGACGCCTGAGTGGATTTCGTCGACGTCGATCACGACCTCTTCGATCGGCTCCTGTAGCTCACCCGCCGCGTCCCGACGCAGCAGCACTTTCGGCCGCGACACCGAGAGCTCGAAGCCCTCGCGCCGCATGGTTTCGATCAGGATGCCAAGCTGCAACTCGCCACGGCCGGCCACTTCCATGGAATCCTTGTCGTCGGATTCGCTCACGCGCAACGCCACGTTGCCTTCGCCCTCGCGCAAGAGCCGGTCCCGGATCATACGACCGGTCACCTTGTCGCCTTCGGTGCCGGCGAGCGGGGAATCGTTGACGCGGAAGGTCATGGCCAGCGTCGGCGGATCGATCGGCTGCGCTTTGATCGGCATCTCAACAGATGGATCGCAGATCGTGTGTGCGACGGTGGCGTTGGGCAAGCCTGCGATGGCAACGATGTCACCCGCTGCCGCTTCGTCGAGCGGAACGCGCTCAAGGCCGCGGAAGGCCAGCACCTTGGTGACACGGCCGGTTTCGATCAGCGTGCCGTCATGGTCGAGCACCTTCACCGCCTGGTTCGGTTTGAGGGAACCGGAGGTGATGCGGCCGGTGACGATGCGGCCCAGATAGGGATTGGCTTCCAGGATCGTGCCCAGCAGGCGGAACGGGCCCTCTTCGACCTGCGGGGGGCCGACATGCTTCCGCACCAGCTCGAACAGCGGTTTCATGCCGTCGTCATGCGATCCTTCCAGGCTCGTCGCCATCCAGCCCTGCTTGGCCGAGCCATAAAGGATCGGGAAATCGAGTTGCTCGTCGGTGGCGTCAAGCGCGGCAAAGAGATCGAATACCTCGTTCACAACCTCGACCGGCCGCGCATCGGCTCGATCAACCTTGTTGATGACCACGATCGGCTTCAGTCCCATCTTCAATGCTTTGGAAACAACGAACTTGGTCTGCGGCAACGGACCCTCGGCGGCATCGACCAGCACGAGTGCGCCGTCGACCATGTTGAGGATGCGCTCCACCTCGCCGCCGAAATCGGCGTGGCCCGGTGTATCCACGATATTGATGCGGGTCTCGCCCCACATGATCGAGGTGGCCTTGGCCAGAATGGTGATCCCGCGCTCGCGCTCGAGATCGTTGGAATCCATCGCCCGCTCGACCTGGCGCTGATTGTCCCGGTAGGTGCCCGATTGCTGGAGTAGCCGGTCGACCAGGGTGGTTTTGCCATGGTCGACATGGGCGATGATCGCGACATTGCGCAGGTTCATAACTTGTCCTGAAAATGGGAGCGCGGGCCTCTGGCGCACACTGATTTGCGCTAAAGGCCCGCGTTATTGCGCCGCAATATAGTCACCAATAGGGCGAAATCAACCGGCCCTTGGCAGCAGAAGTTTTAATGGCTGCTCGAGGCGCGGGGGCGGCTCCACGGCCCGAGACGAAAGCTGTCGGGCCGCGCATTTTGCAACATCAGCATTTCGCCGACACTTTCCGACGTGATCAGGCCGGCAAGTCGGCCATCCGGCTCGACCACCGCCACCGCCGGCGCGGTCTTCTCCTGGAGCAAGGTCAAGGCCTCCGATAGGCAGCGGCGGGTGCCGAGTGTCGGAAGATCCGAAGTCATGGCATTGGCCACAGGAGTGCTTGGCCCGAAATCTTTCATGGTGCGGATGATATCCGCGCGGGTCAGAAGCCCGACCGGTTTGCCGGCGTCATTCACGACAGGGAATTCACTCTGACTGGTCTGCAGCAAGGTCTGGACCGCCTGTTCAATTTGCTCATCGGGCCGGAGCGTGGCGAATCGCGTCATCATCGCCGCGCTGACCGGCACGCCGCGCGACATGGCGCGCAAGGCCACCATATGCGCCTCCGACGTCGCGGCGAGATAAACGAAAATGGCGATGAAGATCAGTATCGGGTTTGAGAAAAGGCCGATGAAGCCAAGGGCGAAAGCCACCACTTGGCCGATGAGCGCTGCTATTTCGGTCGCGCGTACGAATCCGAGCCGCGTGCCGAGCAAGGCTCGCAGTATGCGCCCGCCGTCCATCGGAAAGGCAGGGATCATATTAAAGAGTGCGAGGAAGAGATTGACGGCCGCGAGACGATCCACAAGCGAAACGTTGCCGTTCTCGAGCGCAGTGCCGCTGCCAACATGAGCTCCGGCGATTACGATAAGGCCGACGGCGATCACCACGTTCACCAGAGGGCCGGCAACAGCGATCAGGAATTCCTGCCCGGGGTCTTCCGGGATACGTTCAAGCCGCGCGACTCCCCCAATGGGCAGCAAAGTTACATCGGGTGTTTGCACGCCGAAGGCGCGCGCGGTGAAGATGTGTCCGAATTCATGAGCGATGACGCAGGTGAAAACCAACAGCATGAACAGGACACTGCTCCAGGCCGCATCGGCGCCGCCCGAGGCGTAACTGGCAGCAAAGATCCAGATCAGAAATAGCAGGAAAGTGATGTGGACACGGATTTCGGTACCGGCAATTCTTCCGATATTCAGCGACCAGCCCATGGCAATCCTCACAATCGCGGCCTTAAATAGCTAGGTACGGTGCAACGCATTTGCGAGCCGGGCAATGTTCAATTCGCGCGATTGATGATCGAGAACCCGCAGCAGGGAAGCCCAACGATGACGCAGAAACTCGCCGCTCACGAACGCCAATCGGTCCTCGCCAAGCTCTCGGGATGGAGCGACGTCAAAGGCCGGGACGCCATTACCAAAAAATTCGTGTTTCAGGACTTCAACCAAGCCTTCGGGTTCATGACCCGTGCCGCGCTGGTGGCGGAAAAAATGGATCATCATCCGGAGTGGTTCAACGTTTACAAAAACGTCGAGGTCACGCTTTCGACCCATGACGCCGGGGGCGTCACCGAATTGGACGTGAAACTGGCGCAGGCGATGGACAAACTGGCGGGCGGCTGATGCGTTTTTCCTGCCCACCGGATCATGGATTTGCCGAAGATCGGCGCTAATGCAGTGCCACAAGCCGGAGGTCGCCGGCTTGTGCTCGGGTGAGGTGCCAAGCATTCAAAGGAAGCGAGACGGAGCAGCGCCTTGCCGTCGCCGCTTTCGATGACCATCTTTCCCGCCATGATCTTTCAGGACGCCGTCTTTTGGAACAGGTCGGATCCGGCGGACGACGAGACGCTGGTGCGGCGCGGCTTCTGGCGCAAATGCCGGCGCTTGGCCGCGCAGTTGCCTTTCGCGCGTGAATTGCTTGCCGCCTATTACTGCGCCTTCGATCGCGATACGCCGCTGCATGTGAAGACGGCGCTGGTCGGCACGCTGGCTTATTTTGTCCTGCCTGCTGACCTCGTGCCGGATTTTCTGCCCGCGCTCGGCTTTGCCGATGACGCCGCTTCGCTCGCGGCAACCCTGCGGCTGGTGGCGGCGCATATCCTGCCGGCGCACCGCGACGCCGCTGACGCGGCGCTGGAAAGACTTACCCGGGAAAGCTAGGCGTTATTAGTTAACGCGCCGCGCGCAAGATTGCGCCGCGCTAGCCTGCGGCAATCCGCGCTGGCGCCGCCTTTACATTGCCGATTTCGCGATTTAACGCTGCCCGGAATAGCCGTTATGTTTCAATCGTTAGCCAGCACAATCCTCCGCAGCCGCGAGCAAGCGATGACCCCGACCAGCATTTTTTCCGCCGCCAGGGCCATGACTTGCGTTGCGGTCATTGCCTTGCCGGGCGCCGCCTTGGCGCAGCCTGCGATCATGGCGCAAGAAAAGCCGGAGGCTCCTGCGAAACCGGCGGCTCCCGCGGCGCCGGCAAAACCACAAGCCAAGCCCGCTGCCGCGCCGGCAAAGCCCGCGGCGCCCGCGACCGCAACCGCGGCGCCCGCTCAAACCGCAAAGCCGGCAGCGCCTGCCGCGGCAGCGCCCGCCCCGGCGAAACCCGCCGCTGCGAAACCTGCGGCAGCCACGGCAGCCAAGCCCGCGGCTCCTGCTGCCGCCAAGCCTGCCGCTGGCGCTGCCTCCAAGCCGCCCGCTCCCGCCGCCAAGCCCACTCCCGCGGCCGTAAAGCCGGTGGCGGATGACGAGCCGAAACTGCTCGGGGAATACGGCGAGTGGCGCGCTTTTACCGCCTCCCCCAACGGCAAGAAGCTGTGCTTCGCGCTGGCCAGGCCGGGCTCCTCGCAGACCGATCCGCCCAATCGTCCCCGCGATCCGGCCTACCTCTTCATTTCAACGCGGCCAGGGGAGAGGGTGAAGGACGAGATCTCGCTGATCATCGGCTATCCGATTAAGCCTAATACGGAAGTCACTGCTGCGGTCGGCCCGGCGACTTTCGCGCTCTCCACACAGGAAGACGGCGCCTGGGTAAAAAACGCGCCCGACGAGGCGAAGATGGTCGAGGCCATGCGCAAGGGCAGCGACGTTGTAATCAAAGGCGAGTCCGGCAAGGGCACCAAGACGACCGACACGTTCTCGCTCAAAGGCATCGCCCAGGCGCTCGAACGCGTCGGGCGGGAGTGTAAGTAAGCGGGCTTACATCCTTCCAGACGCTCGGACTAACGTCCTCGCTCCTCACGACGATGAACTGAGTTAGTTCCGCCTTGTGGTGACGGAGCTCCCCGCCGATATCCGGGATTGCCCAATATCGTTGTAAATGCGTGGCACTACTCGGACCACGAGGCGGCTCTTCTCCCTCTGCTTTTAGGTCTTACATCTGTGCTAGAAACCGGACCATGACCGCCCTAAACCTCGCCATCGAGAAATCCGCGCTGGAGCGCTATGTCGCGCCGGAGAAGCCGTCGCTTGTCGGCCTCTCGCGCGAAGGGCTTGGCGCCGCGCTTGCAGCGCTCGGCGTGCCGCCCGCGCAGGTGAAGATGCGCGTGCAGCAGCTCTGGCACTGGATCTATGTGCGCGGGGTGACCAGCTTCGACGCCATGACCAGCGTATCGAAGGAATTGCGCGCCAGGCTGGCCGAGCGTCATACGCTCGCGCGGGCCGAAGTCGTGGCCGAGCAGGTTTCCGCCGACGGCACGCGCAAATGGCTGCTGCGGCTGCCGGGCGAGCACGCCGGCGCAAATCCGCACGAGGTCGAGTGCGTCTATATCCCCGAGACCGACCGCGGCACGCTGTGCCTGTCGAGCCAGGTCGGCTGCACGCTCAATTGCTCGTTCTGCCACACCGGCACGCAGCGGCTCGTTCGCAACCTGACCGCGGGCGAGATCGTCGCCCAGATCATGATCGCGCGCGATTGCCTGGATGACTGGAACGCCAGCGCGGAGACCACGCGCAAGGTCTCCAATATCGTGATGATGGGAATGGGCGAGCCACTCTACAATTTTGAGGCAGTGCGCGATGCGCTCCTGGTGGCGCAAGACGGCGACGGGCTCGGCATTTCGCGCCGGCGCATCACGCTCTCGACCTCCGGCGTGGTGCCGATGATCCCGCGTGCGGGAGAGGAAATCGGCGTGATGCTTGCGGTGTCGCTGCACGCCGTGCGCGACGAGCTACGCAACGAGCTGGTCCCGCTCAACCGCAAATATCCGATCGAAGAACTGCTCGAGGCCTGCCGCAATTATCCGGGCGTCTCCAACGCGCGCCGCATCACCTTCGAATATGTGATGCTGAAAGGCGTGAACGACTCCATTGCCGACGCCAAGGCACTGGTGCGCCTGCTCAAGGGCATCCCGGCCAAGATTAATCTCATTCCGTTCAATCCCTGGCCGGGCACCAGATATGAGTGCTCGGACTGGGAGCAGATCGAGAAATTCTCCCAAGTCGTCTTTGACGCCGGCTATGCCTCGCCGGTGCGCACCCCGCGGGGCCGCGACATCCTGGCCGCCTGCGGCCAGCTCAAGAGCGCGACGGAAAAGCTATCCGCCCGCGAGCGGCTGGCGCTGCGAGCCATGGCCATGACGGACTGATTGTGCATGCAGACGGCCAGGCGCGTTCTTGTCATTCTCGTCGCGCTTGTTGCCGCTTGTATCGTTGCCACTATGACGGTGGTTGTGGCATCGACCTTCGTCAATCCGATCATCATTGGTTACAGGCAAGTCCCCGGGCCCGATATTTACTTGACGCTGAAAGAATGGATCTACCTCGCGCGCGTTCTGTTCCCTGCCACCAGCGCGGTGACCGCGATTCCCATGATGCTGGTTATTGTGATCTCCGAGGTTCGGCAGCTGCGTTCTTTCCGGTTTTACGCATTGTCGAGCGCTGCGGTCGGAGCGGTTTGGCAGGTCGTGCTTCTTCTTCTGCTCGCGGTGTTTTGGCCCGGACTAGCCGACATGTCTTCGGGGCTGAAATTCCTCGGTTGGGTCGAAGCGCTCGCCATCGCGACAACGGCAAGCGGCGCGGCCGGAATTGCTTACTGGATGATTGCGGGCCGCAACGCCGGGCAATGGGCCTCCATTCCCGTCGTGTCCCGGGGCGCCGAAAGCCGGTAATGCGGTGAAATTTCTCTTTTGCCTTACGGGTTGCAATTTTCGACCAACCCTAAAGAATACTAACCTTCTGCGCTCATCGCGCGGAGGCCGATTGTGACGGAACTTTTGATCCGCGAGAACTTTCTGACCGCGCAAGACTGCCGCAGCTTCATTGCTTGCTATGAGGAAAATCGTCCGAATCTAAGTCACGACACGCATGAATATTGGCGCGACCGCGTGCTGTATTTTAATCACATGCCCGAACAGCACCGCGAGATCAAGCTGCGCATCCGTGAGCTTATCTATCAACAAATAGAACTGCTGCACCGGCACTTCGCATATTCCGGCCCGCTCTATCCGGAAACGGCAAATCTTGTGAGCTGGCCGGAAAATCTCGAAATGACGCCGCATGTGGATCAGGACGACGGCTTTGCCCAACGCATGTTCGCGGCCGTAGGATATCTCAATGACGATTATGAGGGTGGCGAGATCTATTTCCCCGAGATCAATGAGAGCATCAAGCCTAAGGTGGGGATGCTTGTCGCTTTCCATTGCGGGCCAAGGCATCGCCATGGCGTGCGGCCCATACGGGGGAAAGCCCTGCGTTATACGTTTCCCACCTGGTTTACCGAACGCGAAGAGTCTATAGACCGGTCGCTTGTCGACTATCGCTGATCGAACCGCCCGCCCGCAATCTTTGCGCTGACTTTACATCCCCATGAGACTGATCGGCCGCATTTTTGTGATCTTCTTTGCCTTCCTCTTCGCCAGCCTGGCGGCGGGCATCACCATCGCGTTCGGGCTGCTCGGATCGGAGTGGCAGTTCCTGCGCGAGGACCCGGTCGCCGCTCGCGGCGGTTTCTTGATCGCGAGCTTTTTCGGCACCAGCTTCGCCGGCGCCGCTGCCTTCCTGCCGTTGTTGCTCTTGGCTATTCTGACGGAAGCCTTTCGCCTGCGTTCGTTCTTGATCTATGCGCTCGCCGGCGTGGCGATAGCGCTGTTGGCCTATTACGGCACCGGTCTCGGTAATCCCTATGAGGAATTGATCGACCACGCCGGGCCGATCAACCGCGGCCTGGAGCTGGCGATCGCCGCCGGTGCGGTTTTCGGACTGGCCTATTGGCTGGTGGCGGGGCGCAAGGCCGGCGCCTGGTACGAGCCGCGCCGCAGCTAAACTTGCAACCGCGTCCATTCTCCCTATAGTCCGCGCGATTTTATCGGACCTCGGCGGTCGACAACCAGGCGCGCTCCCATGCCCAAAGGCGACGTAAAAAAGGTGGTGCTCGCCTATTCGGGCGGGCTCGATACCTCGATCATTCTGAAATGGCTGCAGCAGACCTATGGCTGCGAGGTGGTGACCTTCACCGCCGACCTCGGCCAGGGCGAGGAACTGGAGCCGGCGCGAAAGAAGGCGCTGCTGCTCGGCATCAAGCCCCAAAACATTTTCATCGAGGACCTGCGCGAGGAATTCGTCCGCGACTATGTGTTTCCGATGTTCCGCGCCAACACGGTCTATGAGGGGCAATACCTGCTCGGCACCTCGATCGCGCGTCCGTTGATCGCCAAGAAACAGATCGAGATTGCAGAAAAGGTCGGCGCCGACGCGGTGGCGCATGGCGCCACCGGCAAGGGTAACGACCAGGTGCGCTTCGAGCTCGGCTATTATGCGCTGAAGCCCGACGTCACGGTGATCGCGCCCTGGCGCGAATGGGATCTGACCTCGCGTACAAAGCTGATCGAATTCGCCGAGCAGCATCAGATTCCGATCGCCAAGGACAAGCGCGGCGACGCGCCATTTTCGGTCGACGCCAACCTGCTGCATGCGTCCTCCGAAGGCAAAGTGCTGGAGGACCCGGCGCAGGAAGTGCCGGACTATGTTTATTCGCGCACCGATGATCCGGAAAAGGCGCCCGACAAGCCGGCCGTCATCACGATGGATTTCGAGCAGGGCGACGCCGTCGCGATCGACGGGGAGAAATTGTCACCCGCTTCGCTGCTCACCAGGCTGAACGAGCTCGGCCGCAAACACGGCATCGGGCGGCTCGACCTCGTGGAAAACCGTTTCGTCGGCATGAAGTCGCGCGGAATGTATGAGACGCCGGGCGGCACCATCCTTCTGGCGGCACATCGCGGCATCGAATCGATCACGCTCGACCGCGGCGCGGCGCATCTGAAGGATGAGCTGATGCCGAAATATGCCGAGCTGATCTACAACGGCTTCTGGTTTTCGCCCGAGCGCGAGATGCTGCAGGCGGCGATCGACCACAGCCAGCGCTATGTCACCGGCCGGGTGACGCTGAGGCTTTACAAGGGCAGCGCCGTCGTGATCGGGCGTGAGAGCCGCTATTCGCTCTACGACCAGGAGCTGGTCACCTTCGAGGAAGGCGCAGTCGCCTACGACCACCGCGACGCGGCGGGCTTCATCAAGCTCAACGCGCTGCGGCTGCGAACGCTCGGCCAGCGGAAGAAAAAGCTAAAGTTGTAGGACGCGGGGACTGGAGGAGTTGCTTTCATGTCGGAATATGCCGGTATGACCGTCAACGAGAGACTCTACGCCGCTGGGTTACTCGACGACTTTGGCGCTGCGGTCACACGCGGTGACAAAGAGAAATTGATCGAGATATTATGTTCGGTCGAGATTGATCTGGAAGGAGCCTCCCAGACGATAGAAGCCATCTTTGCCGACCCGCCGCGGTACGGCTTCAAATGCTCTGGATGAACATGGAAGAAGAGTTGGTCCGATATCTGACCTTGCAATTCCTTGATTGGATTGCCACCAAGCCGCGCTCCTATCAGGAAGTGATGGATGCATGGCGAACGTCGTGCCCTCGTATGCCGGTCTGGGAAGAGGCCGTCTCCAAGGGTCTGGTGACACGCGAAAGCGGTCCATCGCTTGCGCAATCGATGGTATCGATTACGAAAGCCGGCCGCGTAGCGCTGCAGGCGGCTCATCCACCGCTGCGGCAAAGCGGGCGGGCTTCAGTATTGCCGGACCGCGCCCGCTGAGCCGCATTCACCCCGGGCCCCTGCCAGACCGCTTCGGCGTTATGGCGTCAAGGTCCCAGCCGGTTCGATCCATTCACGCGGTGATTTCTGGATAAGCCCCGCCTGCCCGGGGCATGACAAAAGGAACGAGACATAGTCATGGCGACACATAAACTTCTTCTCCTGGCCGGCGACGGCATTGGTCCCGAAGTCATGGCGGAGGTGAAGCGCCTCATCGACTTCATCAATAAAAATGGCCTCGCCCGTTTCGAAACCGAGGATGGCCTGGTGGGCGGCTGCGCCTATGACGCCCATGGCGTCGCCATCACCGACGAGACCATGGCAAAGGCGCAGGCCTGCGACGCGGTGATCTTCGGCGCCGTGGGCGGGCCGAAATGGGACAAAGTACCCTATGACGTGCGGCCAGAGGCCGGACTGCTGCGGCTGCGCAAGGATCTGACGTTGTTTGCCAACATTCGTCCGGCGGTTGTCTATCCAGCGCTGGCCGATGCTTCCAGTCTGAAGCGAGAGTTGGTCGAAGGCCTCGATATCGTCATCCTGCGGGAACTCACCGGCGGTGTCTATTTCGGCGAGCCGAAGACCATCACCGATCTTGGCAACGGCCAGAAGCGCGCGGTCGATACGCAGGTCTATGACACCTACGAGATCGAGCGCATCTCGCGCGTAGCCTTTGAACTCGCGCGCAAGCGCCGCAACAAGGTCACCTCGATGGAGAAGCGCAACGTGATGAAGACCGGCGTGCTCTGGCACGAAGTGGTTACGCAGGTGCACGAGCGCGAATTCAAGGACGTGCAGCTCGAGCATCAGCTGGCCGATGCCGGCGGCATGCAGCTCGTGCGCAACCCAAAACAGTTCGACGTCATCGTCACCGACAATCTGTTCGGCGACATGCTGTCGGACGTCGCGGCCATGCTCACGGGTTCGCTTGGCATGCTTGCCTCCGCTTCGCTCGGTGAGGTCGATCCAAAGACCAAGAAGCGGCAGGCCATGTATGAGCCGGTGCACGGCTCGGCGCCCGATATCGCGGGCAAAGGCGTAGCCAATCCGATCGCCATGCTGGCGTCATTCGGAATGGCGCTGCGCTATTCCTTCAACATGATCAGGGAAGCCGACCTGTTGGATCAGGCAATTGCGGCGACGCTGGCCAAGGGCCTGCGCACCGCCGATATCCGCTCACCGGGTGGCACCATCGCCAGCACCACGCAGATGGGCGAAGCGATCGTCGGTGAGTTCGAGAAGCTGGTGGGGTGAAGGCGGCTTCGTCTAACGCAGAACGGCGTCCCGCACGCGTTTCGCCAGTTCCGTGTTCACATGCCTCTGTAGCGCCGCGCGAATGTCAGGCTTCTTGTCGAGGAAGCCGCGCAAGTTTGCGATCGGCCATTTCACATAGCGGCCAGCGGTCAAGAATGCCGCATCGACCGACGAAGGCTCTTCGGTGAACGCCTGGGCAAGACCGATGGTTTCTCCGGGTTGCATTCGGCCGATCACCGTCGGCCCCTTCCGGATTTCCAGGTCGCCGGAGATCGCAATGCAGATGGCGTCGGCCGCCTTGCCGGTTGCCAAAAGCCGCTCGCCCGGTTCGGCATCCTTCCACTCGCCTACCATAAGCAGCGAAACGAAATCGCGTGGGCGAATGGATGCGAAAGGCCATGTCATAAAGCGCCTGCTCCTCCGCGTTGAGTTGGACCGGCCGGCGCTCCCAATAAATCAATGCGATCTGGTAGAGGTTGATTGCCGCGAACACGCCGCCCCAGACAACGGGCGGCCAAAGGACTGTCGGCTGGGCGAGGTAATAGGGCATGACAATGAACGCTGCGGCTACCGCAAACCACCGCAGCCAAAGGATGTCGCGCACCGAGTACGAAATCAGCAGCAAAAAGTTCGACAGGTGAACGAGATAGTCGGCATAGGAAATCTGCACGGTCTTTCTCTTTCCACGGCTTGCAAATAAAACGGCGAACTCCCGATACGGTTGCACCGCGAGGCTGTCCGCAGCGGTATCGGGCTGGCGTTGTCAGCCCTGCGGATTAAAGGACGCGGACGATTGTCGCGCCCCACTGGCTTTCTAGCATCCGCGCTAATGCTCCGTCCGCCGGCGGAGACGGGACCTTTAAGCCTGCCCAAAGACAAAAATAGCCGGACTGATGTCCGGCCATTTTTTTGAGCGACGGCGTCCCGTTCATTCGAAGGGATAAGGATTGTCCTTGCCCATCAGATCGGTGGGGCCGGGCAGCGGCCAGCGCGAACGGCCGATATTGGTGCCTTCGACCACGTTGAAGGCCGAGCCGCCGTAGGGAAAGACATAATCGGTGTAGTGCTGCGAGCGCGGAAGCACCTCGGTGCCGCCGTCGAGGAAAGAGCGCCGCTGGATTACGATTCTGGTGCGCGTGCGTCCGTCTTCGCCGCGTTCCACATAGCGGGTACCGTCGCTGACAACCCGCTGCCTGGTCTGCGCATCCGCAGGCGCGGCAGCGAGGCCGACGATCACAAGCCCGAAACATAGGGCGGCGGCTGACTTCAAATGCATGGCTTCCTCGTCGATCAATGGACGTCAAATCAATAAGACAACGCAGTCTAGGCGCCTTTGGTTCACGGCAACAAGCCGGGTAGGCAGGATTTCCTCGGATCAGCGCAAATTCAGCCGGCCGCGCCAAACGTTCCGGGCGGGCGCGCCAACTTGCTATTGGCCTATGGGCTTTATCGGCCAAACCCGTCCCCCCTTGAGCGGGCGGTACGCGGCGGGTGCCAAAGATCGCGCCGGCGTCTGCCATTCGTCCCGCCGCCATGACCGTGATAGACGTAAAAAGCCGTCCCGGTCGCGCAGCCTGTGGGCCCGGGCGACATGTGGTCCAGGGCAGCGTTGTCTTTGCAGCTTTTCTCGCTTAGAAGCGCTTCCTCTCCGGTTGCCGCGGATGGCGTGGGCCGGGGGGATTTTCGCCGGAGAGTGAACAATGGGTTACAAGGTCGCCGTCGTTGGAGCCACCGGCAATGTGGGCCGGGAGATGCTCAATATCCTGGCCGAGCGGGAATTCCCCGCCGACGAGGTCGTTGCGCTGGCTTCCCGCCGCTCGACCGGCGTGGAAGTCTCCTATGGCGACAAGGTCCTGAAGGTAAAGGCGCTCGACCAGTACGACTTCTCCGACGTCGATATCTGCCTGATGTCGGCCGGCGGCGCGGTGTCGAAGGAGCACTCGCCGAAGATCGCCGCGCAAGGCGCGGTAGTGATCGACAATTCCTCCACCTGGCGCATGGATCCGGACGTGCCGCTGATCGTGCCCGAGGTGAATGCAGATGCCATTGCCGGCTTCCGTAAGAAGGGCATCATCGCCAATCCGAATTGCTCCACCTCCCAGCTGGTGGTGGCGCTGAAGCCGCTGCATGACAAGGCCAGGATCAAGCGCGTGGTGGTGTCGACCTATCAGTCGGTGTCGGGCGCCGGCAAGGAGGCGATGGACGAATTGTTCTCGCAGACCAAGGCGGTGTTCACGCTCCAGGATATTGTGGGCGAAAGCAAATTTCCCAAGCGCATGGCTTTCAACCTCATCCCGCAGATCGACGTCTTCATGGAGGACGGCTTCACCAAGGAAGAGTGGAAGCTGATGATGGAGACGAAGAAGATTCTCGATCCGAAGATCAAGCTGGTCGCCACCTGCGTGCGCGTGCCGGTCTTTATTGGTCATTCCGAGGCTGCGAATGTAGAATTCGAACAGCCGATCTCGGTGGAGGAAGCGCGCGCGATTTTGCGGAGCGCGCCGGGCTGCGTTGTGATCGACAAGCACGAGCCAGGCGGCTACGTCACGCCGCACGAGGCCGCGGGCGAGGACGCCACTTACATCAGCCGCGTTCGCACCGACCCGACCGTGGACAACGGCCTGGTATTGTGGATCGTGTCCGATAATCTGCGCAAGGGGGCGGCGCTGAACGCCGTGCAAATCGCGGAAAGCCTGATTAACCGTAAGCTCATTCAAGCCAAGAAGAAGGCGGCATAGCATATAAAATGACGCATGATCTTATCGGCTAACCGGTTTCCGTTTCGCCGGATCATGCGCTGCGGTTACGGAGGGGGGAGTTCTCCGGTCTTCGCGCCAAGTTATTCGATTGGCGCATGATCTGGTCGACGAACCAGATCCTGCGCCAGCCGGCAGGCAACGTGTCGCGTTGCCTTAGCAAAGATCGTTCTTGATGAAAGCTGATACCAAGCCCAGGCAGCAACGCGCGTCGGCATTCACCGGCGCGCAGGTCTTGGTTATGTTTCTGGTCTTTTTGCTGCTGATTTCGGTTCCGGTCTGGACGCATCTGCTTCCGCCGCTGTCTGATTACGTCAATCACCTCGCGCGCATGCATGTGATTGCGACGATCGACAAGAATTCCAGTCTCGCAAAGTTCTACCAGATCGATTGGGCGATCATCCCCAACCTGACCATGGACCTGGTGGTGCCATGGCTCACCCGCTTCGTGAACGTCTATGTCGCGGGCAAGATCTTCACCGTGGCGATGTTCGCCGTGATCGGCTCCGGCGTGCTTATGCTCAACCGCGTGCTGACCGGCCGCTGGTCGATCCTGCCGCTTTTGGCTTTGCCGCTGCTTTACAACTACATCTTCCTGGTCGGCCTGATCAATTACCTGTTCGGGGTCGGCATCGCGCTCTGGGCACTCGCGGGCTGGATCTGGCTGCGCGACCGGCCCTGGCCGCTGCGCTTTGCGCTATCCTCGCTGTCGGTGGGGGTGCTGTTTTTCTGCCATCTCTCCGCGCTCGGCGTCTATGGCATGGGCGTGCTCGCCGTCGAGCTGATGCGCCTGTGGCAGCGCCGCAACCAGAGGAATTGGAAACCCGCGCTTGCTGAATTTGTGCTGTCCGGCTTTCCATTTCTGGTGGCGGCGCCGCTTCTCGCCGCCAGCCCCACCATGCAGTTGGTGGCGCGCTACGAGTGGGAGCCGCTTGGCAAGCTCGAGGGCTTGACCTTTGTAATGGCGGTCTATTCCGACATCGTAACGGTTGGGATGCTGGCCATCATCATTGCCGCCGCGATCTGGGCTGTCCGCCATCGCCTGCTGAGTTTTCATCCCTACGGCTGGTGGATCGCCGGCGTGGGCATGGTGGTGTATCTCGCTTTGCCGCGCGTGATGTTCGACAGCTATATGGCTGATCAGCGGATCGCCGTGCCGCTCGCCTATTTGCTGATCGCCTGCGTTGACCTCGACATGCGGCTGCGTATGGTCCGCCGCGGCTTTATCGTCATGCTGCTGGTGCTGCTAGCCGCGCGCATGATCGAAGTCGACGTATCCTGGAGCGACCTGACCAACGGGCAGAACGAGCTGCGCGCCTCGACCCGGCGCATCCGGCCTGGCTCCACCGTCTTCGTGGCCTATGCTACGCACGACGCCGGCAGCGATGTCCGCGACCTCGGCCTTGTTCACGCGCCCTGCATCGCCATGATTGACCGCTCGGCGCTGGTGACCACGGCCTTCACCGTTATCGGCAAGCAGGTGATGCATGTGCGGCCGGAATACCGCGGCATGGTCGACACCGAGGACGGAACACCACCGTCGACCGCCCAGCTGATCGTCGCCGCCACACGCCCGAGCGATGATTTTCCTGCGTTTTGGCACCGCTGGACGGACTTCGACTACCTCTATGTCCTCTTCACCGAGGACGAGGCGGACAATCCGGACCCTGAGCGGCTGACGCTGCTCTATGAGGGCGAACGGTTCCAGCTCTATCGCATCAAAAAGAAGAACTAGCCGGCGCTACGGCACGTTGGCCCGCGGCTGCGCAAGCTCGGCCAGGCGGAGCCAAATTTTCGTGGAACGCCGTAATTTGTTCATGATCATGCCTTGATCAATATTGAACATTCATCACTCGAGGGGTAGCGCGGGCGGGGCCGCGCGGGGGGGCGGGGGATCATGCCATTCGTTGACCTGCTGGAAGGCCGTTCGTTCGACACGGAAACCATTTTGGTTATCACCGAAGCGTTTGAAAGCGCCTGCCGCGAATTGCGGCTTACCGATCGCAGGGACCCGATTACCGAGACGCTTGTGCTCAAAATTATTGAAGCCGCTCAAAAAGGCGAACGAGATCCGGACTTGATACGGCAGCAAGCAATGGACAGCCTGGCCGCAAAGCAATCTGTCTAGGATGTCCCGCAAAAGAAGCCTGAGCCGTGAAGGTGCTTCCGACCGGATGCGCAAGTTATATCCGGATAACTGTTCCCCCAACGCGTGCCATGCCCTGCAATGGGCGCGTCACGGCCGATGAAGCATGACGACGACAAAATCTTTTACGATTGCTTTATGTGCGAGCGACGGTTTCAGTTTGGGCGCTATATTTACGACGGCCAGTATGTTCCCGCCTGGGGCGTCAACATCTGCCACAGATGCCGTCAAAACAACTGGAACGGCATCGATCCCGACGAACATCCGCGAACAGTGCAGCTTCTGAAGTACAGGAGCGTGCCTATTAAGCTCAATGCCAAGGGGCGGTTGGAGATTCCGCGGGGCGTGCCGCCCCAAAGGATTTCGGGAGAAAAGACACCCGAACGCTCATGATGCCAAACTATGGGCCCGCAGAGGAGCCAGTAGAGCTTACTCGCGGCGCCTAGATCCAGGGCCGCGCTTCGACCTCTTGTATGGTGTTTCATTTTCTATGCCGCAACGCCTCGACCAGCAGCGCAAATGCCGGCGTCGGTTGCCGCCGGCTTGGGTAATAGAGGTGATAGCCTGAGTAAGGCGGGCACCAGTCGCCGAGCACACGAACGAGTCCCCCCGTTTTGATGTGCTGCTGCACGCGGTCCTCGGGCAAATAAGCGAGACCGAGACCGGCGAGGGCTGCATTCAGTCTTAGTCCAAGGTTGCTGAATACCAACTGGCCTTCGACCCGGACTTTCAACTCGCGTCCATCTTTCTCGAATTCCCAGGCATAAATTCCGCCGTGGGTCGGCAGGCGGAGATTGATGCAGTCGTGCGCCGTCAGGTCATGCGGAGTTTTCGGCTTCTTTCGTCTTGTAAAGTAAGCCGGGGAACCGACGACGGCCGATCGCATGTCCGGCCCGATGCGGACCGCGATCATGTCTTTTGCGACGATATCACCATGGCGAATGCCAGCGTCGTAACGCTCCGTCACGATGTCGGTGAGGCCGTAGTCGATGATGACTTCAACTTTGATGTCAGGATAGTCCGGCAGGAACTTCGCGAGGGCGGGCCAAAGGATAGCCTCGGCAGGATGTTCAGCTGCCGTTATCCGGACCGTGCCCGCGGGCTTCTCGCGCAACTCGCTCAGCGCCGCCAGCTCGGCATCGATCTCCGCAAAGCGGGGGCCCACGGTCCGGATCAAGCGCTCGCCCGCCGCGGTAGGCGCGACGCTGCGAGTCGTGCGCGTCAAAAGCCGAAGCCCCAGACGCTCCTCCAGACCGCGGATGGTGTGGCTTAGCGCCGATTGCGAGACCCCGAGTTGCGCGGCAGCCTTGGTGAAGCTCCGCTCCCTCGCCACCGCAAAGAAGGCTTGGAGGTCATTGACGCCTGATCGTGCCATTCATGAATTCCGCTCATCACTTCATGCTCGTTTTAGCATCTAATCGCATAGAGCTGCACGCGCTAAATCGTGCCCTGCGAATATGCGCAAGGAGCAGGTTATGCGGGATCGCACAGGTTTTCGGCGGATCATCGATCGGCCCATCATGGTTGTGCTGGGCGTACTTGCAGGCGCCGGAGCTGCAAAAGCCGGCCATGGAGTCTGGGCGGCACTCGGGATCCTGACCTACGTCACCGCCGCCCTGACCTTCATTGCGAGCCGCAGCCTGAGTGCCGCGGCTGGTGGCGCGTCTATGCCCGAAAGAGCCTGAAGCCTTCGGTATACAGGGAGAGAGACCGTGAAAACGCTTCTTACAAGTATCCTGGCCGCCGGAGCCCTGTTTGCCGGAGACATCCTCACGCCAGCAAAGGCGCAGGGATCACCGTTCGCTTCGGCGGCTGCCTCCCCGCAACAAACGCCCGCTCAAAAACTGGTCGGCGACATCGCGCCCAAATTGGCTGAACTCACCGACAACGTGCTTTTTGGCGACGTTTGGGCGCGGCCTGAACTTTCTCCCCGGGATCGCAGTTTAGTCACTGTAAGCGCACTGATCGCCATGAACCGCCCTGAACAATTGCGCTCTCACCTCGCAAGAGCACGCGACAATGGCGTAACTGAACAGGAACTCACCGAAGCCATCACCCATCTGGCGTTCTATGCGGGATGGCCGAACGCAATCTCGGCGATCTCGGTGGCCAGAGACGTCTTTCAAAAGAAGTAGTCAGAGCAAGTCCTTCCCGCTTGTCGGGCAAGCGACGACAACGACAAAAGGAACGGAATACGTCATGCAAGATTGCCGCACTCTAGAAATGTCCAGGCGTGGCCTCCTGATGGGCACGGCCACATCAGTGGCGCTCGCAGCGGTGCCTTTCTCTGCTGAAGCTCAAGCTCCGATCACCGGACTGCCTTCGGTATCGAAAGTTTCCTTGATGGTGAATGGTAGCACTCACAACCTTGAGCTCGACACACGAACCACGTTGCTCGACGCTCTGCGCGAGCAACTTCATCTCCCCGGCACCAAGAAGGGTTGCGATCACGGCCAATGCGGTGCCTGCACGGTTATCGTCGATGGGCGGCGCATCAATTCATGCCTGACGCTCGCAGTCATGCACGAAGGCGACAGCATCACCACGATCGAGGGGCTGGGAACACCCGAGAAAATGCACCCGATGCAGGCCGCCTTCGTGAAGCATGACGGCTATCAGTGCGGTTATTGCACGCCCGGACAAATCTGCTCGGCTGTGGCCGTTCTCGGCGAGATCAAGGCCGGCATTCCGAGCCATGCGAGCGGCGACCTGATGGCTCAGCCGCAAGCGACCGCCGCGGAGTTCCGCGAGCGGATGAGCGGCAACATCTGCCGGTGCGGCGCCTATTCCAACATCGTCGACGCGATCACCGAAGTCGCCGGGAGGCAGGCATGAAACCCTTCACCTACGAGCGCGCCAAGTCGCCGGCCGCAGCTGCGGCAGCCGCCGTCCGAACGCCAGGCTCGAAGTTCATCGCCGGCGGCACCAATCTGCTTGACCTGATGAAGCTTCAGATCGAGGCACCGACCCACCTGATCGACGTCAACGGCCTTGCGCTCGACAAGATTGAACCGACCCCGGACGGCGGGCTGCGGATCGGGGCGCTGGTGCGCAATACCGATCTCGCCGCCGATCCCCGCGTTCGGCGCGACTATGGCGTGCTGTCACGTGCACTGCTTGCCGGAGCGTCGGGCCAATTGCGCAACAAGGCGACGACCGCCGGCAATCTGCTTCAGCGCACCCGTTGCCCGTATTTTTACGACACCAACCAGCCGTGCACAAACGCCAGCCGGGCAGCGGCTGCTCCGCCATTGGCGGCTTCAGCCGCCAGCTGCGGTGATGGGCGTTAGCGATGCCTGCATCGCCACGCATCCAAGCGACATGGCGGTCGCTATGCGCGCACTCGACGCGACGGTGGAAACGATAAAGCCTGACGGATCGGGCCGCAGCATTCCGATCGCCGCGTTTCATCGGTTGCCGGGTGATACGCCGAATATCGAGACGGTAATGGAACCGGGTGAGTTGATCACTGCCGTCACATTGCCCAAGCCCGTTGGCGGAAAGCAGGTCTACCGCAAGGTGCGTGACCGCGCCTCTTATGCCTTTGCGCTGGTGTCCATCGCTGCCATCGTGCAGCGCGACGGTACCGGCCGCGTGGCAGTGGGCGGCGTGGCTCACAAGCCTTGGCGCATTGAGGCCGCCGAAGCGGAGATGCCGCGCGGCGCGAAGCCGGTCGCCGAGCGATTGCTGGCCGACGCTCGCACAACTCACGACAACGCATTCAAGCTGCCGCTGGTCGAGCGAACGCTCGGCTCGGTGTTGGCTGAAGCAAAGGGCTAAAGCCATGAAATTCGACACCCCCGCAACGACCAATCCGATCGACCAACTCAAGGTTGTCGGCAAGCCGCTCGACCGGATCGATGGGCCACTTAAGACCACAGGCGCCGCGCGTTATGCTTACGAATGGCATGAATTTGTACCGAACGTGGCCTATGGGCAGGTTGTCGGTTCGGCCATCGCCAAGGGCCAGATCCGTTCGATGGACCTGACGGCGGCCAAGGCTGCTCCCGGCGTGCTTGCGATCGTCACCGCGGAGAATGCCGGCAAGCTCGGTAAAGGCAGGTTCAATACCGCTCCGCTTCTGGGCGGTCCGACCATTACCCATTATCACCAAGCCGTGGCCGTCGTCGTTGCCGAAACATTCGAGCAGGCACGCGCCGCCGCTGACCTTGTGCGCGTGGAATATACGCCGGCACAGGGGGCATTTGACCTCGCCGCGGCAAAGGACACGGGTGCACCGGCACGACTAAACAGCGGCCCTGCGGACACCGCGGTCGGAAATTTCACCGGCGCCTTCGCCACGGCACCGGTGCAGCTCGATGAGAGGTACACCACGCCCGATCAGGCGCATGCGATGATGGAGCCGCACGCCTCGACCGCCGCTTGGGAAGGCGAAAAGCTGACGCTATGGACGTCTAACCAGATGGTCGACTGGAGCGTCACGGATATGGCGCGGACGCTCGATATGCCGAAGGAGAATGTCCGCGTCATCTCGCCATTCATTGGCGGAGGCTTCGGCGGAAAGCTGTTCATTCGTGCCGATGCGCTCCTCGCAGCACTTGGCGCACGCGCGGCGGGACGCCCGGTGAAGGTGGCGCTGCAGCGACCTCTGTTGTTCAATAACACGCCGCACCGGCCGGCAACCATCCAGCGCATCCGCATCGGCGCTACGAAAGACGGCAAGATTACCGCCATCGGCCATGAGAGCTGGTCAGGCGATCTCCCCGGTGGCAAGCCCGAGGCCGCCGTTCAAGCAGACGCGCTTGCTCTATGCCGGCGCAAACCGCCTGACCACAACCAGGCTTGCGGTGCTCGATCTGCCCGAGGGGAATGCTATGCGCGCGCCCGGCGAGGCGCCAGGAATGGCAGCGCTCGAGATTGCCATCGATGAAATGGCGGAGAAGCTCGGGCTCGATCCCGTCGAGTTCCGCATCATCAACGATACCCAAGTGGTGCCCGATAATCCCGCCCCTCCACCCTCGCAAGATCCACAGGCCAAGAAGGAACCGGCGGCCAGTGCCCCAGCGGCCAGCCGCCCGTTTTCGCAGCGTCAGCTGATCGAGTGCCTTCGCACGGGCGCCGAAAAATTCGGTTGGAATAAACGCACCGCCCGGCCTGCCCAGGTGCGCGAGGGACGCTGGCTCATCGGCATGGGAGTCGCGGCCGCCATCCGCAACAACCAGGTGACAAAGTCTGCCGCGCGGGTCCGGCTCAACAACCGGGGCCTCGTGACGGTCGAAACCGATATGACCGACATCGGCACAGGCAGCTACACCATCATCGGGCAAACAGCCGCGGAGATGATGGGTGTGCCCATGAGCCGTGTGAACGTACGGCTGGGCGACTCGAGTTTTCCGGCCTCGGCGGGCTCCGGCGGGCAATGGGGCGCCAACTGCTCGACCGCCGGCGTCTATGCGGCCTGTGTCAAGTTGCGCGAGGCCGTGGCGCAAAAGCTCGGCTTCGATCCGGCCGATGCAGTTTTCGCGGACGGCCAGGTCCACTCGGGCAATCGCAGCGTGCCGCTTGCCCAGGCAGCCGGTGACAGCGGCCTTGTTGCCGAGGATTTGATTGAATTCGGCGATCTTCAGAAACAATATCAGCAGTCGACCTTTGGCGCGCATTTCGTCGAAGTCGGCGTCGACGCGGCAACCGGCGAAACCCGCATCCGACGTATGCTCGCTGTCTGCGCCAGCGGCCGAATCCTAAATCCGAAGACAGCACGAAGTCAGGTGATCGGCGCCATGACGATGGGCGCCGGCGCCGCGTTGATGGAAGAACTCGCGGTCGACAAGCGTTCCGGCTTCTTCGTCAACCACGACCTCGCCGGATATGAAGTACCGGTGCATGCGGATATTCCGCATCAGGAGGTTATTTTCCTCGACGAGACCGATCCCGTCTCATCACCTATGAAAGCGAAAGGTGTCGCGGAGCTCGGTATCTGCGGCGTAGCCGGCGCCATCGCGAATGCGATTTACAACGCGACCGGCGTGCGGGTCCGCGATTACCCGATCACGCTCGACAAGCTGCTCGACCGGCTCCCCAACGTGGCGTGAGGAGCGTCGGCGCGGGCATCAAACTGCTGCACGCAACCGGCGAGGAACAATGATTACCCGCAGACACTTGCTCGCTGTCACCGGCAGCCTTGCTGCAGCCGCAGCGGCCGGACCGGTTGCCGCACAGGCACCCAATGTCATGGCACAAGGAAGGAATGGAACGATGCAGATCACCCGTGCCGGCTCGCAGCGTTCCCGCAAAGGACCGGCGGATTATTTCACCGGCTCGGTCCGCGTCGATCCGCTGTTTCAGGCTCCCGATCCGGCACGCGCGACGGGGGGACACGTCACATTCGAGCCGGGTGCTCGCAGCGCTTGGCATACGCATCCGCTCGGCCAGATTTTGATCATCACTTCGGGTCTCGGTTTGGTTCAGCGCGAGGGCGGGCCCATCGAGGAAGTCCGGCCCGGCGATGTGGTTTGGTTTCCGCCCGGGCTCAAACATTGGCACGGAGCGACGCCGACGACTGCGCTGACCCATATCGCGATTACGGAATCTTTGAACGGCAAGAACGTCGATTGGCTGGAACACGTCACCGACGAGCAATATGCGAAAACCACAACGAGCAAATGATCAGATGCGTGCAACAGTGATGTACAAGGCCGGCGACGTGCGGATTGAGAACGTCCCCGACGCGACAATCGTTGAGCCGACCGACGCACTTATCCGGATCACCCGCGCCTGCATCTGCGGGAGTGATTTGTGGCCATACAACGAGCTCGCGGCTACCGAGACAGGTCGCCGCATGGGCCACGAGTCGATCGGCGTTGTGGAAGCAATAGGCAGAGACGTGCGCACCCTTAAACCGGGCGCCCTCGTCGTTATGCCGTTTGCCTACTCAGATGGTAGCTGCGCGTTCTGTCAGGAAAGCCTGCAGACCTCGTGCGTTCACGGTGGGTTTTTCGGCTCAGGAGGCGAGGCTGAAGGTGCTCAGGCCGAGGCGCTCCGCATCCCTCAGGCCGACGGAACTCTTGCGGTTCTGCCTGTCGGTGTGGACGACGCGTTGATGGCATCATTGCTGACGCTCTCGGACGTAATGGGGACAGGGCACCATGCGGCGCGTGTTGCAAACGTTCGTGAAGGGTCGCGGGTTGTCGTCATCGGTGACGGCGCCGTCGGATTATGCGGTGTTCTGGCTGCTCGCCGTCTTGGTGCGGAGCAGATCATCATTATGGGACGTCATCCCGACCGAATTGCATTGGCAAAAGACTTCGGTGCGACGGACGTCGTGAGTGAGAGAGGCGAGCCGGCCGCTGAACGCGTGCGCGAGCTGACCGGCGGTTTCGGCGCCCATTCGGTACTGGAATGCGTTGGCTCCGAACAAGCCAGCAAAACTGCAGTGTCGATTACCCGACCCGGTGGCGCCATTGGACGGGTTGGCGTGCCTCATTACGCTGGCGTTCCTGCCGAGCAAACCTTTTACGACAACATTCTCATCGGTGGCGGGCCTGCTCCCGTTCGGGCGTACATCGATGAGCTCCTTCCGGATATTCTCGAAGGACGGATCGAGCCTGGCCGCGTCTTCGATCGCGTGGCCAGCTTGGATGAGGTACCCGACGGCTATCGCGCGATGAACGACCGGCAATCGATCAAGGTCATCGTGAAGCCGTGAGGTTGATCGGGTTGGCGTATCTAAAAGCCGCGGGCGCGGAATGTCTCTGGATGCATGTCGGGTAACACAGTCGTCAGATCCAGGGCCGCGCGGCTTTCAGCTTAAACTCATAGGTTTCGATCGCCGGCTTCTTCTGCAATGTGAGCCCGATATCGTCCAGCCCGTTAAGCAGGCAATGCTTGCGGAAGGCGTCGACCTCGAACTTGATCATGCCCCCGTCCGGCCCGCGGATTTCCTGCTTCGACAGGTCGATCGAGAGCGTGGCATTGGCGCCGCGCTCGGCGTCGTCGAACAGCTTTTCCAGTTGATCGGGCGTGACGCGGATCGGCAAAATCCCGTTTTTGAAGCAGTTGTTGTAGAAAATGTCGCCGAAGGAGGTGGAGATCACGCAGCGGATGCCGAAGTCGAGCAGCGCCCAGGGTGCGTGCTCGCGCGAAGAACCGCAGCCGAAATTGTCGTCGGCCACGAGAATCTTGGCGTTGCGATAGGCCGGTTTGTTGAGCACGAAATCCGGATTCTCGCTCCCGTCGTCACGATAGCGCAGCTCCGAGAACAGGCCTTTGCCGAGGCCGGTGCGCTTGATCGTCTTCAGATATTGCTTGGGGATGATCATGTCGGTATCGACATTGATCATCTTCAGCGGCGCGGCCACGCCGTCGAGGGTAGTGAACTTGTCCATTGCGGTCTCACTGTTGCCGGGTGGCGGGGGTTTAGCGCAACCGGCCCGCTTGCGAAAGTCCGGATCTCAACTGGCTTTCTCGGCCTTCGGCACCGCATCCAGCCCGTCCACCCAGGGCCGCGCCGAGCGGCACCAGATCTGCCGCCTGGGCGTGAAGGCGTCGCGCTGGCGCAGGACGCCGACGCGCAGCATGTAGACCGCCTGCTGTCCTTCGCCGGGCGTCGTCGCATAGAACGGCGTGCCGCAGGTGGGGCAGAAAGCCTGGGCGCGCGGATTGCCGCTTTCGGCCGTGGTGCGGATAAAGATCGCCGGCTTGCCGGTCATCTTGAAGCTTTCGCCCGGCACCGGGACCGAGACACGGAACGCGGTGCCGGTCCCGGTCTGACAATCGGTGCAGTGACAAACCACTGTCTTTTCCGGATCAGCCTCGGCTTCGATGCGGATGGCCCCGCACAGGCATGCGCCGTCAACTTTCATCGCGTCCTCCTTCTTCCTCAGCCATTGGTCAGGGCATTGGCGCCCGCCTGGGCGACCTGCTCGTCCTCATCCGATTGCACGCCGGCAACGCCGATGCCGCCGACGCATTCGCCTTCATACATGATCGGAACGGCGCCGATCACCGGCATGATGTAAGGAAAGCGCAGGAACGCCGGCCGGCTGTCGACCTGTTCCTCCATGGAGCGGCTGGGCTTGCGCATCAGCGCGGCGGTGCGCGCCTTTCCGATCGCTGCTTCGGGCGTGACGAGCTTCGCGCCGTCCATGCGTTCCAGGTGGATGAGGTATCCGCCCTCGTCGACGATCGCAATGCAGACGTCCCATTTGTGCTTGGCCGCTTCCGCCTTACACGCGGCCATCATCTTGGCGGCGTCGCTCGCGGTCAGGCTCGGTTTGCTGCGCATCTTGATTCCCCCGCTATTCCACGCTGGCTTCGATTGCGTCGATGTCCTCGTCCGACAAGCCGAAATGATGGCCAATCTCGTGCACCAGTACGTGGGTGATGATGGAGCCGAGCGTCTCCTCATGCTCGGCCCAGTAATCCAGGATCGGCCGGCGATAGAGCCAGACCATGTTGGGCATCTGGTTCGGATTGCTGATCGACTGGAACGGCAGGCCGACTCCCTGAAAGAGCCCGAGCAGGTCGAACTCGGTCTCGCAGCGCATGTCTTTCAATACGTCCTCGCTCGGAAAGTCGTCGACGTGGATCACCAGTCCTTGGCACAAGTTGCGAAACGCGGCGGGCAGCCGCTGATAGGCTTCTTCCGCAATGACTTCCATTTCGGCAAGAGATGGCGCGGTGGCGGTGCGCCAGTCGAGGGGCGGGCTTTTGTCCATAGCGCCGGTTCTAGGCGAGGAAGACGTTGACGCCAAGGCGGCAATAAGAGAGCGTTGCCGCTTCTGGCCTGGGGGAGACGTAGCAATGCGGGCGGCATTGATGACGGCGGTGGCGGTGCTGGGGCTGCTCACAAGCGGCCCGGTTGCAGCCGAACCGGTAGCGCCATCTCCCGCTGCGGCTTCCGCTCTGGCGCAGGCCGATCCGCCCCGCCGCGCGCCGCCGCGCATCATCATCACCCCGCGGCAACCCGGCGCGACGCCCTATCCGTTGCCCGGCGCGGCCTATCCGGGACCCGGCTATGTGCGCGATTGCGTGTCCTGGCTGGAAGAGGATCCGCGCCCGAGCGGCACGGTGATCGTGCCGCGCATGCGCTGCGCCTGGGTGCGCGGGCGCGCATAATAAAAGCCCGCCGGATCGGCGGGCTTTTAATTCTCTAATTCGTCATGCCCGGCTTTGTGCCGGGCATCTCGCTTAGGAAAGCAGTGCGTCCCTGATCGCGATGGCCGGGACAAGCCCGGCCATGACCCTTGATGCACAGCTCAACGCCACTCGCGCACGTCGACGAAATGTCCGGCGATCGCGGCCGCGCCCGCCATCGCGGGCGAGACCAGATGCGTACGGCCCTTGTAGCCCTGGCGGCCTTCGAAGTTGCGGTTCGAAGTGGAGGCGCAGCGCTCGCCCGGCGCGAGTTTGTCGGGGTTCATGGCGAGGCACATCGAGCAGCCCGGCTCGCGCCACTCGAAGCCGGCCTTGATGAAGATCTTGTCGAGCCCTTCGGCTTCGGCCTGTTCCTTTACCAGCCCGGAGCCCGGTACGATCATCGCATTGACATTGGCGTTCACGGTTTTGCCGTTCACCACGCGCGCGACTTCACGCAGGTCTTCAATCCGCCCGTTGGTGCATGAGCCGATGAAGACCCGGTTGAGCGCGATGTCGGTGATTTTCTCTCCGCCCTTCAGGCCCATATAGTCGAGCGAGCGTTCCGCCGCGCGGCGCTTATGCTCGTCGGCGATTTCCGCAGGCACCGGCACGCGGCCGCTGATCGAAACGACCTGCTCGGGGCTGGTGCCCCAGGTGACCAGCGGCGGCAGCTTGCCGGCGTCGAGCCTGATCTCGTGGTCGAAATGCGCGCCGTCGTCGGAACGCAGCGTGTCCCAATAACGCCGCGCGGTTTCCCAGGCGCCGGCCTTCGGCGCCTTCGGGCGGCCTTTCAGGAATTCATAAGTCTTCTCGTCCGGCGCGATCATGCCGGCCTTGGCGCCGCCCTCGACCGACATATTGCAGATCGTCATGCGGCCTTCCATCGAGAGCGAACGGATCGCCTCGCCGGCATATTCCAGCGCATAGCCGGTGCCGCCCGCGGTGCCGATCTCGCCAATGATGGCGAGGATGATGTCTTTGGCGGTGACGTTCGGCGGCAGCTTGCCGTCCACGATCGCGCGCATGTTCTTCGATTTCGACTGGATCAGCGTCTGCGTCGCCAGCACATGCTCCACTTCCGAGGTGCCGATGCCATAGGCGAGCGCGCCGAAGGCGCCATGCGTCGCGGTATGGCTGTCGCCGCACACGATCGTGGTGCCGGGCAAGGTGAAGCCCTGCTCGGGGCCGATGATGTGGACGATGCCCTGGCGCTTGTCGAATTCGTTGTAGTATTCGACGCCAAAATCCTTGGCATTCTGCGCCAGCGTCGCGATCTGCTCGGCGCTTTCCGGATCCGGGTTCGGCAAGCTGCGGTCCGTGGTCGGCACGTTGTGATCGACGACGAGCAAAGTCTTCTCCGGCGCATGCACCTTGCGTCCCGTCATGCGCAGGCCTTCGAAAGCCTGCGGCGAGGTGACCTCATGCACCAGGTGCCGGTCGATATAGATAAGGCTCGTGCCGTCCGGCTGCTGATCGACCAGATGGTCGTCCCAGATCTTGTCGTAGAGGGTGCGAGGCTTTGCCATGACCGGAACGCTCCAAGAAACCGTCAGCAGATATATAGGGATTAAGAGGTCATTTAGCCCCTTCGCGCGGCTACGAAAAGCCCTGCCGCGCTCAAAACAAAAGGCGCGGGAATGCCCGCGCCTCGGCCGTCAGCTGCAAAACCAAATTATTCGGCGGCGTCCTTGGCCCCGGTCTGCTCGCGCTGATCCTGGCGCTCGGTGATGCGCGCCGCCTTACCGCGCAGACCGCGCAGATAGTAAAGCTTGGCGCGGCGCACCGTGCCGCGGCGAACAACCTTGATGGATTCAATCATCGGCGAATACAGCGGGAAGAGACGCTCCACGCCTTCGCCGTAGGAGATTTTTCGGACCGTGAAGCTCTCGTTCAAGCCGGCGCCGGAACGGGCGATGCACACGCCCTCATAGGCCTGCACGCGGCTGCGCTCGCCTTCGACGACCTTCACATTCACCGAGAGGGTGTCGCCCGGTGCGAAATCAGGAATTTCCTTGCCGGCGGAAAGCTTCGCCATTTGCTCTTTTTCGAGCGTTTTGATCAGGTCCATGGGAATTCTCCGTCAGCAGCGCCCAGCGGCGCGCGGTTATCACTGCGATCCTGTATGGGTCGGGGCAGCTTCTAATGCATAGCGGCGGATTTGTCACGCTTTTGGCGGCTTTTTTACGCCTCTGCCGGCGCGTTCCCGATAGGCCGCCCAGAGATCAGGCCGGCGCTCGCGGGTGAGCTTTTCCGCCTCGGCCTGCCGCCAGAGGCCGATTTTGCGATGATCTCCGGAAAGCAGCACATCGGGGATCGGCCGGCCCTCCCAGACCGCAGGGCGGGTATAGTGCGGATATTCCAGCAAGCCGGCGGAAAAGCTCTCTTCCGCGCCTGAGGCTTCCTGGCCCATGACCCCGGGGCGCAGGCGCACGCAGGCGTCAATCAGGGCCATGGCGCCGATCTCTCCACCCGAAAGCACATAGTCGCCGACAGAAATCTCCTCGAGGTCCCGCGCCTCGATCAGGCGCTGGTCGATGCCTTCGAAGCGGCCGCAGAGGACCAAAACCCCTTGGCCGGCGGCGAGCGCCTCCACCCGGCTTTGCGTCAACGGTGCGCCCCGCGGGCTCATCAAGATGCGAGGCCGGGAGGCGGCCTCGGCGGCATCAACGGCGCGCGCGAGCACATCGGCCTTCATCACCATGCCGGGGCCGCCACCCGCCGGCGTATCGTCGACGCTGCGGTGCTTGTCCGTGGCATGCTCGCGGATGTCGATGACATCGAGCGACCAGAGGCCTGACACCAGCGCCTTGCCAGCGAGGCTCTGCCCCAAGGGCCCGGGAAACATCTCGGGAAAAATCGTCAGCACGCTGGCGCGCCACATCGCATTCTCTCTGTCATCCCCGCGCAGGCGGGGATCCATACGCCGCATCGTATCCAAGTTGCCGGTGCCGTTGTTGCCTTACGGAAGGCCCGGTGGCTATGGATCCCGGCTTTCGCGGGGACGACCGCTATTTTTCTTGTCCCGGCGCTTCCGTTTCGTCAGGCAGCACGGCGACCAGACGTCCGCCCTTGATGTCGACCTCCGGCACCACCGTCTCGGTGAAAGGCAGCAGCATCGCGCCGCCGCCCAGCGGCTGGATTTCCAGGATATCGCCGGCGCCAAAATTATGCACGGCGATCACCGCGCCGATCTCGTTGCCGTCCTCGTCGTCGACGCGCAACCCGATGAGGTCGGTATGGTAGAACTCATCGCTCTCGATTTCCGGCAAACGATCGCGCGGCACAAACAGCTTGACCTTGGTCAGCCGTTCCGCCGCGTCACGATCCGCGACATCCCGCAGCTTCGCAACGAGATGGTCTTTGGCCGCGCGCACGGTCTCGATTTCAAAGGTGCGCTTGCCGTCCTCGGTTTCCAGCGCTCCGTAGCGCGCCACAGCCATCGGGTCGGCGGTGAAGGTCCACAATCGGACCTCTCCGCGAACGCCATGTGGCGCTCCGATCTGCGCGACACAAACCCGCTTGGCCATCGCGCCCCCGCGCGGTTGGAGCCTTAGCTCGCTGCCGCTTCCTCGGCCTTGGCGGCCTCGGCCTTGGCGGCTTCAGCCTTGGCGGCCTTTGCCGTCTTGGCGGCGGCCTCTGCGGCCTCGGCTGTCTTGACCGCCTCTTCGGCCTGCGCCTTGCGTTCCTTGCGCGGGACCGCCTTTTCCGGATTGTTGCGCTTCTCGCGCTTGGCGACGCCGGCGGCGTCAAGGAAACGCATGATGCGGTCGGTCGGCACCGCGCCCTTGGCCATCCAGGCCTTCACCTTTTCCAGGTCGAGCTTCAGCCGCTCGGCATTGTCCTTTGGCAGCAGCGGATTGAAAAATCCGAGCCGCTCGATGAAACGCCCGTCACGCGGAAAGCGCGAGTCGGCGACGACGAGATGATAAAACGGACGCTTCTTGGTCCCCGCCCGGGACATACGAATTCTCAGAGGCATTTGGTTTCCTTTCGCTCGATTAAGTTTGCATTTCAGTTGTCATCCCGGCTGAGCGGAGCGAGAGCCGGGACCCATGCTTGGATGCAATGGATCCCGGATCGGTCCTGCGGACCGTCCGGGATGACAGGTGTTGGATCGTGCTTCTCACTTCTTTTTTCCCAGTCCGGGAAATCCACCAAGGCCCGGCGGCCTGCCGCCAGGACCTCCAAGTCCGGGAAGCCCGCCCGGCATTCCGGGGAAATTCGGCGGCATGTTCGGCATGTTCGGCGGCAGCCCGCCGGCCCCGCCGCCCGGCATGTTCTTCGCCATTTCCGCCATCTGCTCGGGGCTCGGCATGCCGCCGCCCATCCCGAGCATATTGGCAAGGCCCGCCATTGGCCCGCGCTTGGCGCCGCCCATAGCCTTCATCATGTCGGCCATGCCGCGATGCATCTTCAGCAGCTTGTTGAGCTCTTCCACCTTGGTACCGGAGCCGGCGACGATCCGCTTCTTGCGGCTGTTCTTCAGGATGTCCGGGTTGCGCCGCTCTTTCGGCGTCATGGAATCGATCATCGCCTTCTGCCGCTTAAGCAGCCCATCATCGAGATTGGCATTGGCGATCTGATTCTTGATCTTCGCGACACCCGGCATCATTCCCATTAGTCCGCCGATACCGCCCATCTTCGCCATCTGGTCGAGCTGATCGCGCAGATCGTTGAGATCGAAGGCACCCTTGCGCATGCGTTCGGCGGTACGCATGGCCTTTTCGGCGTCGATATTGGCCGCGGCTTTCTCAACCAGCGAAACGATGTCGCCCATGCCGAGAATCCGGCCGGCGATGCGCGCGGGGTCGAAATCCTCCAGCGCGTCCATTTTCTCACCGGTGCCGATCAGCTTGATCGGCTTGCCGGTGACCGCACGCATGGAGAGCGCAGCTCCGCCGCGGCCGTCGCCGTCGATACGGGTGAGCACGATACCGGTCAGGCCCACGCGGTCGTTGAAGGAACGCGCGAGATTGACCGCGTCCTGGCCGGTGAGCGCGTCGGCAACGAGCAAAACCTCATGCGGATTAGCGGCGCGCTTCACGTCGGCAGCTTCCGCCATCATGGCTTCGTCGAGCGTGGTGCGACCGGCGGTATCGAGCAGCACAACGTCATAGCCGCCGAGCCGTCCGGCTTCGAGCGCGCGGCGCGCGATCTGCGCCGGCTGCTGGCCTTCGACGACCGGCAGCGTATCGACGCCGATGTCGCGGCCAAGCACGGCGAGCTGCTCCATCGCCGCCGGGCGGCGCACGTCGAGCGAGGCCATCAGTGTTTTGCGCTTGAGACGATCGGCAAGGCGTCTGGCGAGCTTCGCTGTGGTGGTGGTTTTGCCGGAGCCCTGCAGGCCGACCATCATGATCGCAATCGGGGCCGGCGCATTCAGATCGACGCCTTGGCCATCCGCGCCGAGCGTCGCCACAAGCTCGTCATGCACGATCTTCACGACCATCTGGCCGGGCGTCACCGACTTGATGACGTCGATGCCCACCGCGCGTTCGCGCACCTTGTCGACGAAAGCGCGCGCCACGTCGAGCGCCACGTCGGCTTCCAGCAACGCACGTCGCACTTCGCGCAGCGCGGCGTCCACATCCGCCTCCGACAGCGCACCGCGCTTAGTCAGGCGATCGAGAATTCCGCCAAGTTTTTCCGACAAGCTTTCGAACATTCGTCTCTCTTTCCTTTCACCTCTCCCCAACGGGGAGAGGGAGAAGACCCGACTCGCGCAACGCCCAAACGGCTTAACGCCCGAGGGCGCATCGCGCTGTCGGGCGGGGGCCTCCGGCCTCATGGACCGGTCGGCGGGTCAGTAATCGTCATCTCTTGCGAGAACGGCCGGAAACTAGGGATTTCGGCCTCTCAAGTCAACCAAGAAGCCTGTAAAATGGCGCTTTTCGCTGGCGAGGAGCCAGGCGTGGCGCGCATTTCCTGGAACGGGCGGGTGCTGATTTTGATTGGCTTCGCGGCCTTATCTTTGGCCGCCGTCTTCTTGCTGTCGCCGATCCCGCAGGACCAGGGCTACCACCGCTTCGCCGACGGTCGAAGCCTCCTTGGCATACCGAATTTCTGGAACGTCGTTTCCAACCTTCCCTTTGTGCTGATCGGGGCGGCCGGCCTGCGCTGCTCTGGACCTGTGAGCCAACGCGTCATTTTCCTCGGTATTTTTCTGACCGGATTCGGCTCGGCCTATTACCACTGGGCCCCGAGTGACGCGACTTTGATCTGGGACCGCCTGCCGATAACGCTCGGCTTCATGGCCATCCTTGCTAATATCATCGAGGAACGTGTGAGCGAAAAGGCGGGCGCATTCTTGCTTTGGCCGTTGCTCGGGCTCGGCGTCGCGAGCCTGCTGGTGTGGCGCTTCACCGATGACCTGCGGCTCTACGGCTGGGTACAGTTCTTCCCGATCGTGGCGCTGTTGCTTCTGCTCTGGCTGTTCCCGCCGCGATACACCGGCGGCGCGAACTGGCTTGTCGCCATCGGGCTCTACGCTATCGGAAAGATCTTCGAGTTCTTCGACGCGTCGGTCCTGTCCGCCGGCCATCTCGTGAGCGGCCACACGCTCAAGCATCTTTTCGCCGCCGCCGCCTGCTTCGTGATCCTGCGGAATTTCCAGATGCGCAAACCGCTTGGCGCTGTAACCCGCGACTGACGGAGATCGCCGTGGCACATCATGCATTCAAGCACTAGTTAGGGGCCTGCCTCTTGGTTCACCCGCGAATGCCATCGTCCCAAAAGAAAATCATCACCGGGTTCAAAACGGTGGCCAACGCGGCCAGCGGAGTCGGCGCGCTTACGCGTCTGTCCCGGTACTACAACGGTCCCATATCGGATCATTTCGACGGACTTCGTTTCTTCGATCCGCAGGGTTCGACTCCGAAATCGTTTTTCGACTTGTTACGCTGGCAACTCGGCAAGCAGCCGGTCGCCTGGCCGAAGCAAGATCCTAGCCCTTACAGCGACACGCCGCCCCTGCGCGTCGACAACGCTCGCGATTGGCGCGCCACCTATGTCGGGCACGCGAGTCTGCTTCTCCAGGTCGCCGGGATCAACATTCTGCTCGATCCGGTATGGTCGAAGCGTGTGTCGCCGGTGACTTTCGCCGGGCCGAGGCGCGTCAACGATCCCGGCATCTCGTTCGACGTCCTGCCGCCAATTAACGCGGTGCTTGTGTCCCATTGTCACTACGACCACATGGACATGCCGACGTTGTCGGCGGTTGCCGCCAGGCATCGTCCGCGCTTCATCGTCCCGCTCGGCAACGACACCATCATCCGCAGCTACGATGCGGCAGCGCATGTTGACGCCTACGACTGGTATGTCGATGTACCGCTCAGCCGAGACGTCAAGGTCGTGCTCGTGCCGACGCGGCATTGGTCGTCGCGCGGTGCTTTCGACCGCAACAAGGCTCTCTGGGCCAGCTTTGTCATTGAGACGCCCGCCGGCCGCATCCTGTTTGTTGGGGACAGTGGCTACGGCGACGGCTTTCACTTCCGTAACGTCCGCACCCTGTACGGTCCGATCCGGCTCGCGATCCTGCCTATCGGCGCATATGAGCCAAGCTGGTTCATGCGCGACATGCACATGGATCCCGAGGAAGCGGTACGCGCCTTCATCGACACCGGCGCCGAGCGCGCATTGGCGCATCATTTCGGTACGTTCCCGCTCACCGACGAAGCGATCGATGAACCACCTGCGCGACTTGCAGCAGCGTTGCAGCAATCCGGTCTGCCAAGCGACGCGTTCGTCGCGTTGCGGCCCGGTCAGGTGTTGGAGCTGTGACGGGCGCGGCCGAGGTCTCAGCGCGGCTGCAGCTCGTAGCTGACCGATACCGAAATCCGCTGCATTTGCTCGCCCGGAGAGACCGGAGTGGCCTCCGCGGCCGTTGCCCTGCGCATGGCGATCGGGCTGGGCACGACGCTGCTTTCTTCGCTGATTTTCACCGGCGGCCCGAGCTGCACATTGGCGGCCTTGGCATAAACCTCCGCCTTGCGCCGGGCGTCGGCGATCGCTTCCTCGCGCGCCCGATCGAGCGGTTTTGATGGTGAGGATACCACGAAGTGGATGCCGGCGATGTCGTTGGCGCCTGCTGATACCAGCCGGTCGACGACCTCAGCCGTCTTCGCTACTTCACGCAATTTGACGGTCACCTGGTTGGTGGCCTGAAAGCCGGTAATTCGCAGCTCGTTGCGGTTGTTGTCACGCACCGGATGCAGCGCTAGCCATGACGTCTGCACGTCCTGCGCGGCAATGCCGGCAGCTTTCAGCGCCGCCATCACGCTCGTCATCATCTTGGCATTTGCTTCGCTCGCCTCGCGGGCGGTCTTGCCGGTGGCGGTCACGCCGGCGCCAAGGATCGCTAGATCGGGCACGATCGCGACCTCGCCTTCGCCCGTCACCGTGATGAGATTCCGCAGCTTCTCGATCTGCGCGCCCGCAGGCGAGGCGTTCGCGACGAGGAACGCTATGAGGGCGAGCCAGCGCATCATTTCAGCGGCACATAGACGTTCACGATGAGCTTGTCTTCCGGCGTCTTCACTGGATCGGTGATATATTCCTCGATGAACATGTCTTCCGACTCCAGCCGCTTTTCGTCGAGATAATTGGTGATCGCCTCATAGGTCGTGTCCATCGCGTCATAGGACCCGCGATGGACGAATTGCAGCATCTTGCCCCCGGGCGATTTTGCCACGGCGAGATCGCCGCGCGGCGGGTTCTTCGGCGCCTCGGCGACCGGAATGCCGACCTGATACTGAAAACCGGATTCGTCGGTCTGGGTGTAGATCGCGAGCGGTTTGTCGGACGGCGTGATCTTCTGCTTCTCCATATAGCCGCTGATAGTCTTGAAGGCTTCGATCAGCGTCTCGAAGGCGGTTTCCCAGGTCGCGGTGCCTTTCATGTAAATGAAGGTTTTCGGCTCCAGCGTCACCTCCGCGCCGAAGGGATCGGCGGGGGTCACCGGCGCGGGCTGTGCGGGGGCGGGCTGGGTTTGCGGCGCAGGGGTCTGGGCCGATGCGGCGAAGGACAAAGCTGCGACCAGGACGGCGGCGCTGACCGTCAAAAACAAGCGAGACATTCTGCTTTCCTCATCGGCGCGCGCAAAATATCGCGCCATAATTGCGATATTACCATGGCGTGCGTCATGCAAGGCGCTGGAAAGCTTCACAGGCTTACCGAAACATGCGGCTACTGGCTTACCGGCCGCGATTGGCCATATAAGCTTCGTCCATGGGCACGCTAGCCAACCAGCCTTTTGTCCGCATGAACGGTCTCGGCAACGAGATCGTGGTGGTGGATTTGCGCCACTCGCAGGCGACCGTTACTGCCGAGGAAGCGCGGGCCGCCGCGCAGCCGCCCGCCGCCGCCTACGACCAAATGATGACGCTGCATGCGCCGCGCACGCCCGGCACCGATGCCTTCGTCCGCATCTACAATAACGACGGCTCCGAGGTGGGCGCTTGCGGCAACGGCACGCGCTGCATCGCCTCGCTGCTGTTCGAGGAAACCGGCAAGAACGCACTCACCCTAGAGACCAAAGCCGGCCTGCTGAATTGCAGGAAGGCGGAGACGCCCGGGCTGGTGACCGTCGATATGGGCAAACCTCGCTTTGCCTGGAACGAGATTCCGCTCGCCGAAGAATTTCGCGACACGCGCGGGATCGAGCTGCAGATCGGGCCGATCGACAAGCCAATCCTACACACGCCATCGGTGGTGAACATGGGCAATCCGCACGCCATCTTCTGGGTCGACGACGTGAACGCCTATGATCTCGCGCGGATCGGACCGCTCCTGGAAAATCATCCGATTTTTCCCGAGCGCGCCAACATCACGCTCGCCAACATCAAATCGCGCGATCACATCGTCATCCGTACCTGGGAGAGGGGCGCTGGCCTCACGCAGGCCTGCGGCTCCGCCGCCTGCGCCGCGGCGGTTGCGGCGGCACGGCTCAAGCGCACCGACCGTAAGGTCCGCATCACACTGCCCGGCGGTGACCTCTTCGTCGATTGGGGCACCAGCGACGACCATGTGTTGATGACCGGGCCGGTGGAGTTCGAAGGCAAGGGTACCTTCGATCCGGCGCTGTTCGCGAAAGCGGGCGTGGGCTGACATGAGCGTCGATGTCCTCACTTTCGGCTGCCGGCTCAACATCCACGAATCCGAAGTGATCCGGCGCGATGCGGCGGTGCTTTCCGACACCACCGTGGTCAATACTTGCGCGGTGACGGGTGAGGCCGTGCGGCAGGCCCGCCAGGCCATCCGCAAGCTGCGCCGGGAAAAGCCAAACACCCGCATCATCGTCACCGGCTGCGCCGCACAGGCCGACCCGCAAAGTTTTGCCGCGATGCCGGAAGTCGACCGTGTCGTCGGCAACGAAGAAAAGCTGACGCCCCAAATTTGGCAGACTTCCGCGCATTCCGAGCGCGTAGTGGTGGGCGATATCATGGCGGCGAAACAGATCGCGCTGCCGCCCCTCGACGCCATAAAAGGCCATACCCGCGCTTTCGTGCAGGTGCAGAATGGCTGCGACCATCGCTGCACCTTTTGCATCATTCCTTATGGCCGCGGAAATTCGCGCTCGCTGCCGATGGTGGAAGTGGTGAATCAGGTGCGTCGCCTGGTTGCGAATGGCTATCGCGAGGTGGTGCTCACCGGCGTCGATATCACCAGCTACGGATCGAACTTGCCGGGCACGCCGAAGCTCGGCCGGCTGGTGAGGGAAATCCTCAATGCCGTGCCGGAGTTGGACCGGCTGCGCTTGTCATCCATCGATTCCGTGGAGGCGGATGCCGACCTGCTCGACGCCTTGGCAAGTGAGACGCGGCTGATGCCGCATTTGCATCTGTCCTTGCAGGCCGGCGACGATCTCATTCTTAAGCGCATGAAGCGGCGGCATTTGCGCGCCGACGCCATCGCCTTCTGCGATCAGGTGCGACGGCTGCGGCCCGATGTGGTGTTCGGCGGCGACATCATCGCCGGCTTTCCGACCGAGAGCGAGGAGATGTTTGCCCGTTCGCTTGATCTGGTGGACGAATGCGGGCTCACGCATTTACACGTGTTTCCTTTTTCCTCGCGGCCCGGCACGCCGGCGGCGCGCATGCCGCAATTGCCAGGCGATCTGATCAAGCAGCGGGCCCGCCGCCTGCGCGAAAAAGGCGAAGCGGCCCTGCGCCGGCATCTCGATAGCGAGGTGGGGAGGCTAAAGCGCGTGCTGACGGAGGCCGGCGGCATTGGGCGCACCGAGCAATTCACGCCGGTGAAGCTTGCAGGCCCGGCCGTCCGCGGCTTGATGCTTGACCTCACCGTTGCCGGCCATGACGGCCGCCAGCTTATTGCGGCCTAGCGTCGTCATTCTTCCAGCCACAGGCCATCAGCCGCTCGCGCATATGCTCGGGCACCGGCGCAATAACCGCAACCGGCGGCTTGTTCTTGGAAATCGGCACCACCACCTCGCGCGAGTGCAGATGGAGAATCGGTCCACCAGTCCGCGGGGCGCTTCCATAGATATTGTCGCCGACGATCGACCAGCCCATTTCGGCGGCATGCACGCGCAATTGGTGCGTGCGGCCGGTGACCGGCTCCATTGCCAGCCAGGTAAGGTCCGTCCCTCGTCCCACCACCTTCCAGGTCGTTACCGCGGCCTGGCCTTCAGCATCGCGTTTCATCCACCAGCCGCGCGTCTCGTCGCGTTTGCCGAGCGGGATTTCGATCGTGCCTTCGTCGGCATCGGGGCCGCCTTCCACAACCGCCCAGTAGGTCTTGCCGATCTTGCCGGTCTTGAACATCTTGCCAAGCGCGGCGAGCGCCTTGCGGTGGCGGCCGAGCACCAGGCAGCCGGAGGTATCGCGGTCGAGCCGGTGCGCCAGCGCCGGCGCGCGCGGCAGCCCAAAGCGCAGCGCGTCGAAATGATCCTCCAGGCTCTCGCCGCCCTTCGGTCCGCGATGCACCGCCATGCCGGCCGGCTTGTCGATCACCAGCATCAGCCCATCGCGATAGAGCAGTCGCGCCACCATCTCTTCCGGTGTCATGCGGAAACCGCTATCACGGGCGCGAAATGAACGACAGCACACAGAAGCAAAGTTGGTGGCAGCGCCTGAGCGGTGGGCTCAAGCGAACGTCATCATCCATCGGCGGCGCCATCTCCGATCTCGTCAGCAAGCGCAAACTCGACGCCGCGATGCTCGGCGAGCTGGAGGAGATGCTGATCCGCGCCGATCTCGGCGTCGATGTGGCGGCGAGGATTGCCGGGGGGATCGGTGAAGGCCGTTACGACAAGGCGATCTCGCCCGACGAAGTGAAGGCGGTGGTCGCCGCGGAAGTCGAAAAAACGCTCACGGCGGTTGCCAGACCGCTGTTGGTTGAGGGCGCCAAACCATTCGTCATTCTCGTTTCCGGCGTGAATGGTTCCGGCAAGACCACCACCATCGGCAAGCTCGCTTCGCGCTTCCGCGCCGAAGGCCGTAGGGTGATGCTCGCCGCCGGCGACACCTTCCGCGCCGCCGCCATCGATCAGCTGAAAATCTGGGGCGAGCGCAGCGGCGCGCCGGTGATCGCCCGCGCGCCGGGTTCCGATGCGGCGAGTCTCGTCTTCGAAGCGCTCACGGCGGCGAAGGCGCAGGATGTTGATATCCTGCTCGTCGACACCGCGGGCCGGCTGCAGAACAAGGCTGTCTTGATGGAAGAGTTGGAAAAGATCGTGCGAGTGATGAAGAAGGTGGATGCCTCGGCGCCGCATGCGGTGCTGCTTGTGCTCGATGCCACCGTGGGACAAAACGCGTTGTCGCAGGTTGAGATTTTTCAGAAGATCGCGGGTGTCACCGGCCTCGTGATGACGAAGCTCGATGGCACCGCGCGCGGCGGTATTCTGGTCGCGATCGCCGCCAAGTTCGGCTTGCCGGTGCATTTCATCGGCATCGGCGAAGGCGTGGAGGATCTGGCGCCTTTCACCGCGCGGGATTTCGCACGGGCGATTGCCGGGGTCGAATGACAAAACCAACCCCAGACGTTAAACAGCATCCATGACAACAAAAGCCCAGCTCAATCCGCTACTGAAGCTTGCCCTCGATCTCGGGCCGCTTGTGCTGTTTTTTCTCGTCAACGCCAGGCTAGGCATCTTTTACGCGACCGGCGTCTTCATGGCCGCGGTGCTGGTGGCGCTGGTCGTCTCCTATGCGCTGATCCGGCGGTTGCCGGTCATGACCATCGTTTCCGCCGTGATTGTTACCGTGTTCGGCGGGCTGACCATTGTGCTCGCCGATGAGACCTTCATTAAGTTGAAACCGACGATCATCTACCTGCTCTTCGCCGGGGTGTTGTTCGGCGGGCTGGTGCTGCGCAAGCCGCTGCTGGAGATCGTCTTCGATCAGATGTTTCACCTGACCGAGGAAGGCTGGCGCAAGCTCACCGTGCGCTGGGCAATATTTTTCCTAGCGCTTGCGGTATTGAATGAAATCGTCTGGCGCAATTTCTCAACCGACACCTGGGTCTCGTTCAAGGTGTTCGGCGCGCTGCCGCTGACCTTCATCTTCGCGATGCTGCAAGTGCCGCTGCTGAACAAATACGCCGCGCCGGAAGCGAAGAGCGATTGAATTCGCCATGCCCGCGCTTGGCACCGCCCGTCGGGTTTACCGGATGTGCGCACTAATAGTGCGAAACTCGGATAGATCCGAGTTTCGATGCATCTCGCTTAAGAGCGCAGTGCCTTGGTTGTCGGGATGGCCGGGACGAGCCCGGCCATGACGAGTTCAGGAGGATGGCGCAGCGCGCAGCGCCTTTTCGATCTCGGGCTTCAGCTCGGTTTGCAGGTTCTGTGGGGTGATCGGCCCAATCAGCTTATAGGCCACGCGGCCGTCGCGCCCGACGAGGAAAGTTTCCGGCACGCCATAGACGCCCCATTCGATGGAAGCGCGACCATTGTTGTCCGCACCCGCAGCCACAAAAGGATTGCCGTAGCGGCCAAGAAAGCGCCGCGCATTCTCAGGCTGATCTTTGTAATTGATGCCGGCAATCTGGATGCGCTGGTCCTGCGAAAGCTGATGCAACAGCGGCGCCTCGTCGTGGCACGGCACGCACCACGACGCCCAGACATTCACCAGGGTCACCTTTCCGGAAAAAATTTCGGGCGTGATTCCGGGCAGCGGCTTGCCGTCGCGTTCCAGCCCCTCCACCGGCGGAAGCACGGTGGCCGGCGCGGGCCGGCCGATCAGCACCGACGGCACGCGGGAAGGATCGCCGCCTCCCAGCCGCAGGAAGAACAGCGCCGCCAGCGCCACGAACAAGGCGAGAGGCAGGAAAGCGATCAGCTTCCGCCGCGGCGCTTCCGTCTTCTGAGCCGGTGTCATGACGAAGCGGGTGTCGCCCGGTCGGATCGACGCGTCACTCCGCGCGCGTCCAAATTGGCGAGCTTGCGACGCTGCGCACGATGATCGAGCACCACCCAGGCGATCAGCGCGCCTATGACGAAGGCGGCGGCCGCATAGGCGGTGATGATGAACGCGGCATGCGGTCCAAGGTTCATGTCGCCGCCGCTCTTTCCGCCTGCATCAGCTGCAGCGTGCGCACACGTCGGCGCAGAATCTCGTTTCGCATGGCGCCGAGATGCAGGGTAACGAACAGCAGCATGAAGGCGATGGCCACCAGGATGAGCGGGGTGAGGATCGCCGGATGGATTGCCGGGCCGGCCAGCCGGAACACCGATGCCGGCTGATGCAGCGTATTCCACCAGTCGACCGAAAATTTTATGATCGGCAAATTGACTGCGCCGACCAGGGTAAGGATTGCGGCGGCGCGCGCGGCGCGGGACGGATCTTCCACCGTACGCCAAAGGGCGATCACACCGAGATAGAGCAGGAACAGGATCAACACCGAAGTCAGCCGCGCGTCCCATACCCAATAGGTGCCCCACATCGGGCGTCCCCACAGCGCGCCGGTGATCAGGCAGAGCAGAGTGAAGGCGGCGCCGATCGGCGCCGCGGCCTTGCCGGCGACATCGGCAAGCGGGTGCCGCCACACCAGCGTGCCGAGCGCCGCCACGCTCATCAGCGCCCAGCAGAACATGCCGAGCCACGCCGACGGCACATGCAGGAACATGATCTTGACCGTGGCGCCTTGCTGATAGTCGTCGGGTGCAGCGAATGCCTGGCTGATGCCGAACGCGAGCATGAGCGCTGCGGCTGCCGCCAACCACGGCAGGATCGGCTGCACCACCGCCAGAAAGCGGGAGGGGTTGGCAAGTTCGGTGACGGCCATCGGCAGCTTCTTAGAACTGCGCGTTTCCGCATGCAATCTATGGTTTCTCGTTTTCATGTGAGCCTGATCACTCCGCATGTTTCAAGGCTGCCGCCGCCGCTGCAGGCCCGACCACCAGGCTCGCCAGCGACAGCGCGCAAAGAATTGTGAAGGGCGTGCCGAAGGGCACCGGCCCGACGATTGCTGCGTTTGATGCGGCCACGCCGAAGATGAGAACGGGAATAGTCAGCGGCAAGATCAGTACCGGCACCAGCAATCCGCCGCGGCGCAGCGCCGCCGCAAGCGCCGCGCCGATCAGTCCGAGGAAAGTCAGAGCCGGCGTGCCCGCCAGGAGCGTGAGCGCCACCGCGGCCATGGACCATAAGTCGATGTTGAAGAAAACCCCCAACAGTGGCGCGGCGATGACCAAGGGCAACCCGGCAGCGAGCCAATGCGCGAGGGCTTTGGCGGTGATTGCCAATACCAGCGGCGCGCTCCCCATCAGGATCAGATCGAGCGAGCCGTCTTCGCGGTCGTCGGCGAAAAGCTGGTCCAGCGTCAGCAGGCTGGCGAGTAGGGCGCCGAGCCACAGAATCGCTGGTCCGATGCGCCGCAGCAGCGCATTGTCGGGACCGATCGCAAAAGGAACGAGCGCGACGACGATCAGAAAAAACAACACGCCCATCCAGGCGCCGCCGCCTACGCGTACAGCCAGACGCAGGTCGCGGATGAAAAGGGCGAAGAGCGCGCTCATGGCAGCACTCCCAATCTCAGTTCCTGCGCTGCGGCGAGCCCGATTGGGCCATGCGCCGCGGCAAGGATTAGGCCCCCGCGAGTGAGATGAAGCTGCATCAGATCGGCGAGGCGGCTTTGGCCTTCAGCGTCAAGAGCGGAAGCCGGCTCGTCGAGCAGCCAGAGCGGCCGGTGCACGGTGATGAGCCGCGCGAGCGACAGCCGCCGCCTTTGACCGGCCGAAAGATAGGCGGCAGGCAGGTCGGCGACTTCACTCAGGCGAAGGCGCTCGAGCGCGTGCTCCGGCGGGTTCTCCGTCGGACCGAGATAGGCGCTCCAAAATCGCAGGTTTTCTTCGACCGTCAGGGATGGCTTCAGAGCATCCTGGTGCCCGAGATAGTGCGCCTGTTCCCCGATGCTCGCCTCGGCATTTCCGCCCTTTAAACTGATTTGTCCCTCATCCGCACGCAACAGACCCGCAATCAGACGCAGCAGGGACGATTTTCCGCTGCCGTTGCGGCCGGTCACGACCAGCGTCTCTCCTGCAGCCAAGGAAAAACTCAAGTCCGAAAACAGCTCCCGGCCGCCCCGTCGGCAGGTGAGGTCAGCCACGGAAAGCTGCATCATATGGCTCTGGTTTCGGCCGGGCCGAGCCGCGCCGCCGGGCCGTCCTGGCATCCGAATCGTGGCAAAGAAGCCCGCATTTTGGTGATGAACAGCCTTTGTGTGGCAGAACGCGCGAAAAGTTCTTATAAGCCGCAGATTATGCGACACTGGGCCGAAAATCTCATGGCAAGAACCTCATAACCGAGGTTTTGGTATCACAATACCAGTTTATTGCCTTTTCGCCCGAGGGGATGGATCAGCCGTTATGACAGCGCTCGACAGTTTCAAATGCCTCCGACCTCTAAAGGTTGGTTCCAAAACCTATGCCTATTACAGCCTGCCGGCGGCTGAGAAGAACGGGCTGAAGGGAATTTCCCGCCTGCCTTTCTCCATGAAAGTGTTGCTGGAAAATTTGCTCCGCAATGAGGACGGCCGCACCGTCAAAAAAGACGATATCCAGGCGATTGCGCACTGGCTGAAGAACAAGTGCTCGGACCACGAGATCGCCTTCCGCCCTGCGCGCGTTCTGATGCAGGATTTCACCGGCGTTCCGGCTGTGGTCGATCTCGCCGCGATGCGCGACGCGATGAAGATGCTGGGCGGCGATCCGGCCAAGATCAATCCGTTGGTGCCGGTTGACCTCGTCATCGATCACTCGGTGGTGGTGAATTATTTTGGCAATGCAGGCGCGTTCAAGAAAAACGTCGACGAGGAATACAAGCAGAACCAGGAGCGCTACGAATTCCTGAAGTGGGCGCAGAAGGCGTTCGATAATTTCCGCGTCGTTCCGCCCGGTACCGGCATCTGCCATCAGGTAAATCTGGAGTACCTGTCGCAGACGGTCTGGACCCGAAAGGAGAAGCTCAAGCTCGGAGACCAGCCCACTGACAAGCCGGCGCTGGTCGAGCTCGCCTATCCGGATACGCTGGTCGGCACCGATTCCCACACCACCATGGTCAACGGTCTTTCCGTGCTCGGCTGGGGCGTGGGCGGCATCGAGGCGGAAGCGGCCATGCTCGGCCAGCCGCTGTCGATGGTGCTGCCGGAAGTGATCGGCTTCCGCCTCAATGGCAAGCTCAAGGAAGGTGTTACCGCGACCGACCTTGTGCTCACCGTAACTCAGATGCTGCGGCAGCGCGGCGTGGTCGGAAAGTTCGTGGAATTTTTCGGCCCCGGCATTGCCAATCTGTCGATTGCCGACCGGGCCACCATCGGAAACATGGCGCCCGAATATGGCGCGACCTGCGGCTTCTTCCCGGTCGATGACGACACCATCCGATATCTGCAGGATACCGGCCGCGCTGCCGACCGCGTGGCGCTGGTGGCGGCCTATGCGAAGGCGCAGGGACTGTTCTTCGTCAAGACGAATCCCGACCCGCTCTTCACCGATGTGCTCAAGCTTGAGCTGGGAGCGGTCGAACCTTCGCTCGCCGGACCGAAGCGTCCGCAGGACCGTGTTGCGCTGAAGGAAGTTAAGACAGGCTTCGCCACAGCGATGGACAAGGAATTCGGCAAAGCCGGCGAGAATGGCAAGCGCGTGCGGGTGAAGGGGCGCAATCACGATCTCGGCCACGGCGACGTGGTGATCGCAGCCATTACTTCCTGCACCAACACCTCAAATCCGAACGTGATGATGGCGGCCGGCCTGCTGGCCAAAAAAGCCTTGGCGAAAGGCCTGACGGTGAAGCCCTGGGTCAAGACCTCGCTCGCGCCCGGCTCGCAGGTGGTTGCGGAATACTTCGAGAAATCCGGATTGCAGAAAGATCTCGACAAGCTTGGCTTTAATCTCGTCGGCTTCGGCTGCACCACCTGTATCGGTAATTCCGGCCCGCTGCCGCAGGAGATTTCCGACACCATCAACGACAATGACCTTGTCGCGGCGGCCGTGCTCTCCGGCAATCGCAATTTCGAAGGCCGAGTCAATGCTGACGTGCGCGCGAATTATCTCGCCTCACCGCCGCTCGTGGTCGCTTACGCGCTCGCTGGCTCGATGAATGTCGATCTGCTCAAGCAGCCGCTCGGCACCGATCAGAAGGGTAAGCCGGTCTTTCTGAAGGATATCTGGCCGAGCAGCAAGGAGATTGACGACTGCGTGCGCAAGAACATCACGAAACAGATGTTCGTGAAGAAATACGGCGATGTGTTCAAGGGCGACGCGCATTGGCGCAAAATTTCGCTAAAGGGCGGTATGACCTATACCTGGAGCCGCAAATCGACCTACGTGCAAAACCCGCCGTATTTTACCGGTATGCGCCCGTCGCCGACGCCGCCCGACGACATCGTCGATGCGCGCGTGCTCGGGCTGTTCCTGGATTCGATCACCACCGATCACATCTCGCCCGCGGGTTCGATCAAGGTGAATTCACCAGCCGGGAAATATCTGGTCGATCACAAGGTAAAGCCACTCGACTTCAATCAATACGGCACCCGCCGCGGCAACCACGAAGTGATGATGCGCGGCACCTTCGCCAATATCCGCATCAAGAACCAGATGGTGCCGGGCGTTGAAGGCGGCGTTACCGTGCATTATCCCTCGAAAGACGTGATGCCGGTCTATGACGCGGCGATGCGCTACAAAGCCGAGCGTGTTCCGCTGGTGGTGATGGCCGGCAAGGAATACGGCACTGGATCCTCGCGCGACTGGGCAGCCAAGGGCACCTACCTGCTCGGCGTTCGCGCGGTGGTCGCGCAGAGCTTTGAACGCATCCACCGCTCCAACCTGATCGGCATGGGCGTGCTGCCACTCGTGTTTGAGGAAGGCGGGTCCTGGCAATCGCTCGGCATGAAGGGGGACGAGCTGATCACCATCCGCGGGCTGCACGGCGATTTAAAGCCGCGCCAGAAGATGATGGCCGAGATCGTCGCTTCGGACGGTGGTTTGAAGCGCGTACCGCTGATCTGCCGCATCGATACGCTGGATGAACTGGACTACTTCAAGAACGGCGGCATCCTGCAATACGTGCTGCGGCACCTGGCAGCGTAACCTCCGGTCGGCCTGCCGCGAACAAGCAGACAAGCGGCGCGATAGAGGGACGCCGCGGCTCGGAGGTAGGCATGCGCATCGCGCATCTCGTCGTGGCGCTGGGCGTCTGCGCCGGCGTGTTGATGGCTCCGTCCATGGCGCGGGCGGAGACGCGCGGCGTGCTCGAACTCTTCACCAGCCAGGGCTGCTCCTCTTGTCCGCCGGCCGACAAGCTTCTGGGCGAATTGATCCGGGATCCGTCGCTCGTCGCCTTCAGCCTGAACGTGGATTATTGGGACTCGCTCGGCTGGAAAGATACGCTGGCGGATCCACGCAATTCCGAGCGGCAACGAGCCTATGCCCGCGTGCGCGGCGAGCGCGGTGTCTATACGCCGCAGCTGGTGATCAACGGCACCGCGCATGTGGTGGGAAACGACAAGGCCGCAATCCAGCGCGCACTTGCGTCGACGCGCGATGCCCTAACGGTGCCGGTGCGGCTCACGGTGAGGGACGGAATGCTGAATGTTGATCTGCCTGTCGGAAAAGGCGCTGGCGAAGTGTGGGTCTATGGGCTGGCGAAGGAGGTCTCGGTCGCGGTGGCGCGCGGCGAGAACCGCGGCCGCACGGTCACCTACCACAATGTTGCGCGGCGCTGGCAGAAGCTGGGTGACTGGGACGGCAGGGCAGCGAATTGGAATGTGCCCGTGAGTCACCTGGCCGTCGGTGGCGTCGATACCGCGGCCGTGGTGGTGCAGAGCGGCAGCGCTGCCAATCCCGACGCGATGCTCGGCGCCGCTGTCGCATCGCTGCGCTAGCTTTTCAGGGATGCCAAAAAAAGAGGCCGGCTAAAAGCCGGCCCTAAAGCATTTTGGGGATTGAACGTACACGGAACTTCAATGGGCCCGGCCCTTACCGAACTCCGGGGGGCTGGGGGGCTGAGGAACCGAAGCTGTTTCGGACCGGGCCCTTGAGGCAACAGTCGCTGTATCACCCCTCAGCTTGGCGCCGGATTGGCTGAAATTGGGCGGTATTATGTTTCGCCTAACGAATGCGTGATCATTGAAATTGCTTGGAAATTTGCCTTTTTTGCAGGGGATAAATCGCCATCGCGGGGACTTGCCGCAGGCGGCTGCGCGCGCGATCATGAAGCCCCCAACCAAGGAGGCGCCGCCATGGATTTTGGCCCCGGCGATACTGAACCAAGCAAGTCCCATGGGGGCGATTTTGCGGGCAGGTCTTCTGCCTCCGCCCCCATCCACCAAGTGACCTTCAGCCGCCACGAGCTTGATCGCATCCTCAGTCTCTATGGCCGCAAGGTCGCCGCCGGCGAATGGCGCGACTATGCGATCGACTTCTTGAAAGACCGCGCGGTGTTCTCGGTTTTCCGCCGCGCGTCGGAAATACCGATCTACCGCATCGAAAAAAATCCCAAGCTGGCCCGCCGCCAGGGCGCCTATAGCGTCGTCTCCGCTACCGGGCTGATCGTGCGGCGCGGGCCTGAGCTCGATCGGGTGTTGCGCGCGATCGACAAATCGCTGCGCGTCGTCGCGGCGTGAAAGATATTCCGCTCCTCCTCGCGTAAGCGAGGGCCTAGTCCTCTCCCGGAGCAAATCAAGATTTGGATTCCCGCTTTCGCAGGAATGAGCGGCTGGGAATTCTCATGCAGAGAAGTCTCGCCATTGCCGAGCGCATGGCCTGATGCCGCTTCGCGGCGCGCCGATTTCACATCCACCGAAATAAAAAAACGCCCCGGCTTTTGGCCGGGGCGTCTTGTATTGCGGATCGCTTAGCGGCGGTCGCCGAACAGCCGCAGCAGCATCAGGAACATATTGATGAAGTCGAGGTAGAGCGTCAGCGCGCCCATGATCGCCTTGCGGCCGGCAACGGTGCCGTCGTCGCTGACGTCATACATTTCCTTGATGCGCTGGGTGTCGTAAGCGGTGAGGCCCGCGAAGACCAGCACGCCAACCACCGAGATCACGAACCCCATCGCCGAAGAGGCAAGGAAGATGTTCACGATCGAGGCGAGGATCAGACCGAACAGGCCCATGATCAGGAAGGAGCCGATCGGCCCCAGGTCACGCTGGGTGGTGTAGCCGTAGAGGCTTAGCGCGCCGAACGACGCAGCGGTGATGAAGAACACCCGGGTAATCGATTGGCCGGTGTAGACCAGGAAGATCGAGGCCAGCATCAATCCCAGCAAGCCGGCGTATAAGAAGAACAGGCCCGTGGCCGTGCCTACTGACAGGGTGTGGACCCGGAAGCTCATGAAGAACACGAGACCCAGCGTCGCGAGAAACAGCACGATCGTCACCGGGCCGCTGAACAGCGTCTGCCCGAATGGCGTCAACGAGACGACCGCGCCGGCTTCGTTGGTGACAACCGCGGCATTGTAAGTGAACCACGAAACGATGCCCGTAAGAGCGACGCCCATGGCCATCGTGTTGTAGACGCGGATCATGTAAGCGCGCAGGCCCGCATCGACGGCGACCGCGCGGTCGGCACCGTAGGGACGGGCGGACGCTACGTTACGGTCGAAATCCGACATGGCTTTTCCTCTCTCTGTGTCCGGCATTAAACCGGCATATTGCGAAGGCGCGCGGCTGAAATCCAACCCGCGCCGATGGCGAGAATTTAGTACGGGCGAGGCACCGGCGCTAGATGCCATGCCTGTATGGAAAGGTTAATTTGGCGATAGCTTAGTAAGGAGTCTGCGGCGAAAACCCGCACGGCGGACGCCTCCAAACAATCAGAGATTGCGCAGGACCGGGGCCGGCTTCTGGCTGAGGGCTGAAAAAGTGCCGATCAGACCCAGGGCCACTGTCACAATCAGGGCGCCGGCGGCCGCCGCGGCGGCTGAGCCGGGCAGCCAGACGAAGCTCAAATTCATCACCTGGGTGACGACCAGCGAGGCCGCGATGGAGCCGGCCGCCACTCCGAACACCGCCGTAGCCAGCCCGAGCACGAGATATTCCAGGCCATAGGCACCAAGCAGCCGTGCCCGCGTGGCGCCAAGGGTTTTCAGGATCACCGCATCATAGACCCGATTACGCCGGCCAGCCGCCAGTGCGCCGCCCAGCACCAATACCGCGGCGGCCAGGGAGACGAGGCTGGCGCCGCGGATCCCGAGCGCCAGATTAGCGACGATTTTAGCCACCGCTTCGATCGCCTCCTTCACTGGAACAGTGGTCACCATGGGGAAGGCTTCCGCTGCGGCCTTCAGCAGCTTGTCTTCCTGTTCGCCGTCGCTGCCGCCGGGATAAGTCAAGGTGGCGATGTGGGTATACGGCGCGCCGGCGAAAGTGCCAGGGGAATAGACCAGCACGAAATTGATGCCGAGGCTTTCCCAATCGACCAACCGCATGTTGGCGATATGCGCGGTGATTGGCCGCCCGAGCACATTGACGGTCACCGGGTCTCCGAGCTTCAGGCCGAGCCCCTCCGCGAGTTTCTTCTCGAAGGAGACAAGCGGCGGGCCATTGTAATTGGGCCCCCACCATTGGCCTTCCACCACGCGCGAGCCGGCTGGGATCTCGCGGGCATAAGTGAGGCCGCGATCGCTCTGCAAAACCCAGGCGGCGTCAGGGCGAGGCTTGAGATCCTCGGCCTTCATGCCATTGGCCGACACGATGCGCCCGCGCAGCATCGGCACACGCTCGAGTTCCGCGCCCGGGGCGGCGGCCCGGATGAAGGCGTCGAAACGCTCCGCCTCTGAAGCAGGGATGTCGATGAAATAGAAGGACGGCGCCTTGTCCGGCAGCGCGGCGGTGAATTGCCGCCGCAGGTTGCCGTCAATCTGTACGAGCGTCACCAGCAGAGCCAGGCCCAAACCGAGCGACAGCACGACCGTCGGCGTCAGCGCACCGGGGCGATGAATATTGGCTATGGCCAGCCGCACCAGCGCGGAGCCCTTGTGCGGTGTATGGCGCGCGGCCCACATCAGCGCCTCCGCGACCAGGCGGAGCACAACGAAGACGACCGCCGCCGCGCCGATGAAGATCAGCGCAATGCGTCGGTCATACGCGAGGAAGACCGCTGCGCCAGCCAGCACCAGGGCCACCAGGGCGGTGCCCGCCATATAGCGCCGGCGCGGCCAGCGGCTTTGGCGCGCCACCTCGTCGCGAAACAGCGCGGAGACCGGCACGTCGTGGGCGCGCCCGAGGGGCCAGAGGGCGAAGGCACAAGCGGTGAGCAGACCGTAGATCAGCGCCAGCGCAAGTTGAGCCGGGTAAATATCCGGCTCCATGGGAAGCGGAATGATGCTGCCGAAGGCCCAGTCGATCAGGAAGGGCAAGGCCGCGCCGATCGCGACTCCGATGACGGCACCAATCAGCGCCAGCACCAGCACTTGCGACAGATAGATAGCAAAGACGCGGGTGCCGGTCGCGCCCACCGCTTTCATGGTGGCGATCACATCGCGCTTGCGGTCGAGATGGCTCTTCACGGCATTGGCGACGCCGACGCCGCCCACCAGCAAAGCGGTGAGTCCGACCAGCGTGAGATATTGCGTGAAGCGCTCGACGTTTCGCTCAAGCTGCGGAGAGGCATTGCTCCGGCTGCGGATTTCCCATCCGGCGTCTGGCAGTTGCGTCTGCGCTGCGTCAATGACCGTCTTGATGGCCTGCTCGCCCGCGTCGTTTTCCGGCAGGCGCAGGCGGTAGCGCCAGCGCACAAGGCTGCCCGGCTGCAACAGGCCGGTGGCGCGCAAGGCTTCTTCGCCCACCAACAGGCGCGGGCCGAAATCGATGCCGCCAGCGAGCTTGTCTGGTTCGCTCCGCAGCACCGTGCGAATTTCGAGATTGGCCGCGCCCACCGTGACGCGGTCGCCGGTCTTCAATCCGAGGCGCGCGAGCAAGGCCGGCGCAGCGGCCGCGCCGAAGGCGCCATCGCGCTCGGCCAGCAATGCGGTCAGATCCAGCGCGGGCTCCAGCGAGAGCGCGCCGTAGAGCGGATAAGCGCTGTCCACCGCCTTGAGTTCAACGAGTGCCGAACGGCCGTCGCTGGCCTGTGTCATAGCCCGCATGGTGGCGGCAACAGAAACGCGGCCGCGTTGAGCGATGAAGTCTCTTTCCGCGGCACTCGCTTCGCGTTGGATCAAATTGAACGAAATATCCCCGCCGACGATCACGCGGCCCTCGCGGGCTAGTCCATCCTTCAGGCTTCCGGCCACCGATCCCACCGCGGCGATCGCCATGACGCCGAGCGCAAGGCAGGCGATGAACACATAAAAGCCGCTCAAGCCGCCGCGCATCTCGCGCAAGGCGAAGCGCAACGGCAAGTAACCCGGAGCACCGGATGATTCCGCGCGAGCAGAAATCGTCATCGCAGAACCGCCGCAGGTTCGCTGTCGATCCGGCCCGAGCGCAAACGGAGCACCCGGTCGCAGCGCGCGGCCAAGGCCGGGTCGTGCGTCACCAGGATCAGCGTGGTACCGCGCTCTTCATGGCCGGCGAACAGCAATTCGATGATTTGCTTGCCCGTGCCCTCGTCGAGATTTCCCGTGGGCTCGTCGGCGACGAGAATCGCGGGGTTGGGCGCCAGCGCGCGTGCCAGCGCCACACGCTGCTGCTCGCCGCCGGAAAGCTGCGCGGGATAATGCGAAAGCCGGTCAGCCAGTCCCACCTTTCGCCAACTCGCGCTCCGCGCGTTCATAGGCATCGCCCGCGCCCGCGAGTTCCAGGGGCACGGCGACATTCTCGATTGCGGTCATGGTCGGGATCAGATGGAAGGATTGGAACACGATGCCGACATGGCGGCCGCGAAACCGCGCCAGGCCGTCCTCGTCGAGCTTACCGAGATCGGTACCGGCGACCTCGACCGAACCCGTGTCCGGCCGCTCCAGTCCTGCCATCACCATCAGCAGAGTCGATTTCCCCGAGCCGGACGGGCCGACCAGCCCGATGGCCTCGCCCCGGCCAATGTGCAGTCCTATATCCTTGAGGATGTGAACCCGTGCCGCGCCGCGGCCGAGCGAGAGATTGACCCCGGCGAGCGCAATCGCCGCCGGCAATGGCGGTTGGGACCGCGAGATATCGTCCATGAAGCTATTCCGTAACACCTTTTCCGCAGCCGCAAAGCCCCGCGTCCGAGCCCGGTCATATGGGGATGGCTGGCGGCGGGTCCAGGCGCTGATCGCCGCGGCGAGTTTCGCCTTTGGTTGCATGGCCTTTCTTTTCGTTACCAGTTTCCCGGCACAGGCGCAGGATCGACCGGTCCGCATCGTGGTGCTCGGGGATTCGCTTTCGGCCGGCCGTGGTCTGCCGGGCACGGATGCCTTCCCCGCCAAGCTGGCGCGCGCCCTGAAAGCCAAGGGCATCGCGGTGGACATCGCCAATGCCGGCGTCTCCGGCGACACCGCCTCCGGTGGCCTCGCCCGCCTGGATTGGTCGGTGCCCGAAGGTACTGATGCGGTGATCCTGCAGCTCGGCGCCAACGACGCCTTGCGCGGCGTGGATCCGAAGATCACGCGTGGCGCTCTCGACCAGATCATGCGGCGCATGAAGGAGCGTGGCATCGAGGTGTTGCTGGCAGGAATGCTGGCGCCGCGGAATCTCGGCAACGATTTCACTCGGACGTTCGATTCGATCTATCCGGAACTCGCCGAAAAATACGGCGCGTTGCTATATCCGTTCTTTCTCGACGGCGTCGCAACGCTTGCGCGACTGAACCAGCGCGACGGCGTGCATCCCAATGCCGAGGGCGTGAGCGTTATCGTGCAAGGTATCCTGCCCAAAGTGGAGGAACTGATTACCCGGGTGCGCGCGAAATCTCGCGCCTGACGCATGGCGTCGGGGGGCAAATCCGTGCATCCTTTCCTCAGGTGATTCGTGAGTTCGCCATGCCGCGCCTATTCACCGCCTTGGAGATCCCTCCCGACGTGAGGAGCGCGATTTCCGCCGCGCGCGGCGGCCTACCGGGCGCGCGCTGGATCGATCCCGAAAATTATCATGTGACCCTGCGATTCATCGGCGACGTTGATGAATCGGTCGCGCGCGAGGCTGCCTTCATCCTTGGCCAGGTCAGGCGCGAGGCGTTTGAAGTCAAGTTCGACAGGCTTTCGTCTTTCGGCGGCCACCGGCCGCGCGCGATTGTCGCGCTGGTCGCGCCATCCCCGCCGCTCCTGGAATTGCAGGCAGAGCATGAACGCCTGCTGCGCCGCATTGGTCTTGAGCCCGAAGGGCGCAAATTCACGCCGCATGTCACGCTCGCGCGGCTGCGCAGTTCTTCCAGTCACCAGGTTGCCGAGTTTTTTTCCTCGCGCGGACATTTCCGCGCTCCGGTGTTTGAGCCGGAGGGTTTCGTGCTTTTCTCGTCGCGCGATTCCGTTGGCGGCGGGCCTTATGTGGTCGAGGCGGAGTATCCCTTTCTTGAAACCATGACGCATCTGCGTCAGGCACGCCGCTAGCGGGCGCAAGACCGTCGAAATGGGAAACTGGCGCGCCGACAATCTCCGCGAGAGCTTGATTGCTTCCGCAGACCCGGAAATCCGGTTTTGCGGATTGCGCGCTTAGCTATTGAATTCCAACACGAATGTTGGCATGCCAGCGCACCTGTCGGCTTTCGCCGGCGCCTGCTGCTTGCAGACGACAGTATCTGACGGCTATGCCTCGCGCGGCCTTTCTCTCACGCGCATCTTCAAGAATAGTCCATGCCGAGTTCTGTCCGCGAGCACTACGCGGCCCTTGTCGCCGCCGGTGAGATCGAGCGCGATCCCGCGCAGGAAGCCGCGCTTGTAGTGCTGGCGCAGCTTGAGGCGCGGCTCGCGACCTACAGGCTCGCGCGCAAATCCTCCTCGCTCGGCTGGTTGTTCGGGCGGCAGCAGCAGAAAGAGCCGATCAAGGGTGTCTACCTCTATGGCGAGGTTGGGCGCGGCAAGACCATGCTGATGGATCTGTTCTGCGAGGCAAGCCCCGTCGCGCGCAAGCGGCGCGCGCATTTCCACGAATTCATGGCCGATGTGCACGAGCGCGTGCACATTTACCGGCAAAAGCTGAAACGCGGAGAGGTCAAAGGCGACGATCCAATCGCGCCGGTTGCGGCGGCCATCGCGGAGGAGTCATGGCTGCTCTGCTTTGATGAATTCCACGTCACCGATATCGCTGATGCGATGATTCTTGGCCGTCTGTTTACCCGTCTGTTCGAGCATGGTGTGGTGGTGATCGCGACCTCCAACGTCGCGCCGGATGATCTTTATCGTGATGGCTTGAATCGCGCGTTGTTCCTGCCGTTCATCGACCTGCTGCGGGAGCGTACGACTGCGGTGCGGATCGATGCCCGCACCGACTTTCGGCGGGAGAAGCTGGCGGACGCGCCGGTCTGGCATGTGCCGGCCGACGCCGCCGCGGACGCCGCAATGGATCAGGCCTGGCGCCGGCTGACCGGCGGTGATCGCGGCGCCGCGCACGAAGTGATCAGCAAAGGCCGCGCCATCCACGTGCCGCGCGCGGCCAGGGGCGTGGCGCGTTTTTCATTCGCCGATTTGTGCGAGCGCCCGCTCGGCGCGCTCGATTACCTGAGGCTGGCGCGTGAATTCCACACGCTGCTGATCGATCATATTCCCGTCATGGATTTTCCAAAACGCAACGAAGCCAAGCGTTTCATCACGCTGATCGACACGCTTTACGACCAGGCGGTGAAGCTCGTGGCCTCGGCCGAGGCCGAGCCCGACGCGCTCTATCGGGCCAGCGATGGATTTGAGGCGATTGAATTCAAGCGGACGGCTTCGCGCCTGTTCGAGATGCGCTCGGATTCCTATTTGTCTCTGCCGCACGGGCGGCGCGATTCACCCGACCAGTTGCAGGAGGGGATTGTGGAGACTTGACCAGTCGCCGACCGGGCAGCTAATGACCTGCGAACCTCGCATTTCAGCGGCCTTTTTCAGGGACATCCCCCACCATGAAGCGAAACAAGATTGCATTGATCGGCGCCGGCCAGATCGGTGGCACGCTCGGTCACCTGATCGGCCTGAAAGAACTCGGCGACGTGGTGATGTTCGACATCGCCGAAGGCACCCCGCAGGGCAAATCGCTCGATCTTGCGCAATCTTCGCCGGTGGATGGCTTCGACGCGAAGTTCACCGGCGTTAATTCCTATGAAGCCATTGAAGGCGCCGACGTTTGCATCGTCACGGCCGGAGTGCCGCGCAAGCCCGGCATGAGCCGCGACGATCTTTTAAGCATCAATCTGAAGGTGATGGAGCAGGTGGGCGCTGGCATCAAAAAATACGCGCCCAATGCTTTCGTCATCTGCATCACTAATCCGCTCGATGCCATGGTGTGGGCGCTGCAGAAGACTTGCGGCCTGCCCAAGCAAATGGTCGTCGGTATGGCGGGAGTGCTCGATTCGGCGCGCTTTCGCTACTTCCTCGCTGATGAGTTCGATGTGTCGGTGGAAGACGTCACCGCCTTCGTGCTCGGCGGGCACGGCGACACCATGGTGCCGCTGCCGCGCTATTCCACCGTCGCTGGCATTCCGCTGCCCGACCTCGTGAAGATGGGCTGGACCACGCAGGCGCGCGTGGACGAGATCGTCAATCGCACCGCCAATGGGGGTGCTGAAATCGTCAACCTGTTGAAGACCGGTTCGGCTTTTTACGCGCCGGCGACCTCGGCCATCGCCATGGCCGAAAGCTATCTGCGCGACAAAAAGCGTGTGCTGCCTTGCGCGGCCTGGCTCAATGGCGAATACGGCATTAACGACCTTTATGTGGGTGTCCCGGTGGTATTAGGGGCCAAGGGCGTTGAGCGCATTGTGGAAATCGAGCTTTCGAGCGCCGAGCGCGATGCTTTTGAACGCTCCGCGGTCTCGGTTCAGACTTTGGTCGATGCCTGCAAGAAAATTGCCCCTGGCCTGGGCCAGTCACGCTAAACTCGTCTGGTATAAGGTATTCCAGACCTTCCGGACCACTTTTTATGAATATTCACGAGTACCAGGCGAAAGCGCTGCTGCGAGATGCCGGCGTGCCAGTTCCCCGCGGCCAGCCCGCGTTTTCCACCGATGAAGCGGTAAAAGCAGCTGAAGCATTGGGTGGCCCCGTGTGGGTGGTCAAGGCGCAGATCCACGCTGGCGGCCGCGGCAAGGCCGGCGGTGTCAAAGTCGTCAAATCGATTGATGACGTGAAAAAGGAAGCCGAGCGCCTGCTCGGCGCCACGCTCGTCACGCCGCAGACCGGTCCGCAAGGCAAGCAAGTTCATCGCCTGCTCATCGAGGAAGGCGCGGCCATCGCGCGGGAGATTTATTTCTCGCTGCTGGTGGATCGCGAGACTTCGCGCGTTGCGGTGGTTGCTTCCACCGAAGGCGGCATGGACATCGAGAAGGTCGCGCACGATACGCCGGAGAAGATCACCAGCTTCTCCATCGACCCCGCCACCACTGTTTGCCCCTTTCATGTGCGGCTCCTGGCCGAGGCGCTGGACCTCGACGACAAGCAGCAGAAGCAGATGAGCGCGTTGCTGACCAAGCTCTACAAAGCCTTCACCGAGAAGGACATGAGCCTCCTGGAAGTGAACCCGCTGATCGTAACCAAGGATGGCGATCTCGTTTGTCTCGATGCCAAGGTGAGTTTCGACGGCAATGCGCTCTACCGGCATCCCGATCTGCTCGAGCTGCGCGACATCACGGAAGAAGACGACAAGGAAATCGAGGCATCGAAATACGATTTGAATTACATCGCGCTCGACGGCTCGATCGGCTGCATGGTCAATGGCGCCGGTCTCGCCATGGCCACCATGGACATCATCAAACTGTATGGCGCCGCGCCCGCGAATTTCCTCGACGTCGGCGGCAGCGCCACCAAGGAAAAGGTCGCCGCCGCCTTCAAGATCATCACCTCGGATGCGAGCGTGAAGGGCATCCTGGTCAACATCTTCGGCGGTATCATGAAATGCGACATCATCGCCGAGGGCGTCGTCGCCGCGGTGAAAGAAGTCGGTTTGAAAGTGCCGCTGGTCGTGCGGCTGGAAGGGACCAACGTGGATTTGGGCAAAGAGATCATCAAGAAATCCGGACTCAACGTGATCTCCGCCGACGATCTCGACGATGCCGCGCAAAAAATCGTCAAAGCCGTGAAGGGGGCCGCCTGATGGCCATCCTGATCGACAAGAATACCAAAGTCATCTGCCAGGGTTTTACCGGCAAGAACGGCACCTTCCATTCCGAGCAGGCCATCGCCTATGGCACGCAGATGGTCGGAGGCGTTTCGCCCGGCAAAGGCGGCGCCATGCATCTCGGCTTGCCGGTGTTCGACACCGTGGTCGAAGCGCGCGCGGAAACCGGCTGCGACGCCAGCGTGATCTATGTGCCGCCGGCTGGCGCCGCGGACGCCATCACCGAAGCCATCGCCGCGGAAGTGCCGCTGATCATCTGCATCACCGAAGGCATCCCGGTTGTCGACATGGTGAAGGTCAAGCGCGCGCTCTGCGGCTCGAAATCCCGGCTGATCGGACCGAACTGCCCGGGCGTCATGACCGCAGGCGAATGCAAGATCGGCATCATGCCCGGCAACATCTTCAAGCCCGGCAAGGTCGGCATCGTCTCGCGCTCGGGCACGCTCACCTATGAAGCGGTGTTCCAGACCACGCGCGAGGGCTTGGGCCAAACCACGGCAGTCGGCATTGGCGGCGATCCGGTCAACGGCACCAATTTCATCGAGATGCTCGATCTATTCCTCGACGACAAGGCGACCGAAGCGATCATCATGATCGGCGAGATCGGCGGCTCAGCGGAGGAAGACGCTGCGGAGTTCATCGCGCAGGAGGCCAAGCGGGGACGCAAGAAACCGATGGTCGGCTTCATCGCCGGGCGCACCGCGCCGCCGGGCCGCCGCATGGGTCATGCCGGCGCCATCATCTCCGGCGGCAAGGGCGACGCGGAGTCCAAGATCGCGGCGATGGAAGCTGCCGGCATCACGGTTTCGCCGTCGCCGGCGCGGCTTGGCAAGACGCTGGTTGAGGTTCTGCAAAAACACCGCAGCTGAGAGCTGCGCGCGAGAATAGCCATGTCGCCTGACTCGCGGACACTTCCTCACTCTCCGCGTTTTGCGCTGGCCGCGGGGCTGGTGTTTTTCCTCATCGTCCTCACCCTCGCGATCCGCATCCTGTCGCCATCGGACATCGTCTCACGCGATCAGTCTCGCACGGTGTCTTACACCATCGACATCGTCCGTAACGGCAATCTCCTGCTCGCTGCCGACGCGGACGGCTTTCCCGCAACCAAGCCGCCGCTGGTGAATTATCTCTCCGCGCTGCTTGTCGCGCCTTTTGGTCCGAACGAATGGACTTTCATGGCGCCGTCGCTGCTCGCATTTTTTGCGACGCTGTTCTTGATCTACCGGATCGCGCGCGAGCTGTTCGCGCAACTGCCGCCACATGGCGAATGGCTCGGCCTCACCGCCGCAGAATGGGCGGTGCTGCTGGCAGTCACTTTCTACGGGCTTTCAGCCATGGCGCTGCGGCTCGCCTTCGTCGCGCGCCCCGACATGATCCTGGTTTTCTTTCTAACGTTGAGTTTTTACACCGCCAACCGTGCGCTGGCGTTGCAACCTCCGCAGGGCGCGGGCTGGGCCTTTGTATTCTGGCTGGCGGCGACCCTGGCCGCGCTCGCCAAAGGTCCGATCGCGCTCATTCCGGTGGCTTATGCCTTCCTGGCCGCGAAGTTGTTTCACGGCGGCTGGGAAGCGAGCCGTCGCTTACGCCCCACTATCGGCGCACCGATCGCGCTGACTGCCGCGCTGGCCTGGCCGGTCGCCGTCTATGTTCTGGCGCCCGAGCATTTCCGCAACATCCTGGTCAACCAGGAGCTCGGCGGGGAATTCAATGGCGCCTGGTATTCCGGCGTGATCTCTGCCTGGCAGGTGCCGCTGTGGGTGATCTCGCGCTTTCTGCCCTGGTCGCTGTTGCTGCTGGTTGCTGCCTGGTTTTTTCCCTGGCGACGATGGCGCGCGCATCCACTCGCGCCGGCCCTGCTCTACATCCTGTTGCTGGCGATCCCTTTCCTCCTGGTTGGAAGCCGGCGTGGCGACCGCTTCGCGCCGTTCTTTCCGCTGGTCGCAGTCATCTGCGCCTGGGCCGCAGTTTACTGCTGGCGCGGGCAAGTGCTGCTGCGCACGAGTGTCGCCGCCGTGCCGGCGGTGATCGTCGGGCTCACGGTCTATTTTCATTTCCTCAGTGATCAGGCCAAGGATCTGTCCGGCCAGCGCATGCTCGACTTCGTGCGCGAGGTGAAAGCCAAGGCCGAGGGCCGGCCCCTGCTGTTCTGTAAAACCGCCAATCGCGAGCTGGCGGTGCAGGCATTCCTCGGCGTGAACCAGCGCGGCCGATACCCGCTTGAGGCCCCGGACTCGGGCGCTTGGGTCATCGCGGAAGGGCCGGGCGATCAGCCGGACGCTCTGATCGAATCCGAGCCGCTTCCGCTCATCGAGGGCCAGCGTCTCTTCGTCGCCTTGGCAGAGGGCGGCAACTCCGTGTGTAAAGGCAGACGTGACCGCCTTGAATAATTGAACGACCGTTCAAGGCTTGGCCCTTTCTTCATAAAATCCGCACATTAAGTAGGGTAGAACGGCAGGTGCCGCCCAATACCCTCGCCTTGGCGCGGCAGAATCATTATCGGGAGGGTGTTCCTGCTCGCCCGCCAATCAGGATCAGTTGCATGTCCCGCCAAGACGCGAATGCCGCCTTTGCTCTTTCCTCTTTTCTCTACGGTGGCAACGCGCCCTATATCGAGGACCTCTACGCCCGCTACCAAAAGGATCCCAACGCGGTCGACGCGGAGTGGCGGGAATTCTTCGAAAGCCTGAAGGACAGTCCCGAAGAAGTGGCGAAGATCGCGCGCGGCCCCTCGTGGAAGCGGCCGAATTGGCCCGCACGCGAGAGCGGCGATTTGCTCTCCGCACTCACCGGCGAATGGGCGGAAGCGGCCAAAGCCGTCGGCGACAAGCTGAAGGCTTCGGCGCAGACCCGGGGCGTCGAGCTTTCCTCCGAGCAGGTGCAGCAGGCGGCCCGCGATTCCATCCGCGCCCTGATGCTGATCCGCGCCTATCGCATCCGCGGACATTTCCACGCCAAGCTCGATCCGCTCGAGCTCGAGCAGAAAAAGCCGGAAGAGGAACTCGATCCGCGCACCTACGGATTCTCCGAAGCAGACTATGACCGGCCGATCTTCCTCGACAAAGTGCTGGGGCTGGAATTCGCCACGCTGCGCGAGATGGTCGGCATCCTGCGTCGGACCTACTGCCAGACCATCGGCCTCGAGTTCATGCACATCTCCAGCGCAACGCAGAAGGCCTGGCTGCAGGAGCGCATCGAAGGCAAGGACAAAGAGATCAGCTTCACCCGCGAGGGCAAGCGCGCAATCCTCAACAAGCTGGTCGAAGCCGAGGGCTTCGAGAAATTCTGCGACCTGAAATTCACCGGCACCAAGCGCTTCGGACTTGACGGCGCCGAGGCCATGATCCCGGCGCTTGAGCAGATCATCAAGCGCGGCGGCGCGCTTGGCGTGAAGGAGATCGTGCTCGGCATGGCGCATCGTGGGCGCCTGAACGTGCTGGCGCAGGTGATGGCCAAGCCGCATCGCGTCATCTTCCACGAATTCAAGGGCGGGTCGGCGACGCCGGAAGAGATCGAAGGCTCCGGAGACGTCAAATATCACCTCGGCGCGTCATCCGACCGCGAGTTCGACAATAACCAGGTGCATCTGTCGCTGACGGCCAATCCCTCACACCTTGAGATCGTCAATCCGGTGGTGCTCGGCAAAGTGCGCGCCAAGCAGGACCAGCACGGCGATCCGCCGGAGGAACGCATTTCGGTAATGCCGCTGCTGATCCATGGCGACGCGGCCTTCGCCGGTCAGGGCGTGGTGGCGGAATGTTTCGGTCTGTCGGACCTGAAGGGCTATCGCACCGGCGGCTCGGTGCATTTCATCGTCAACAACCAGATCGGCTTCACCACCTATCCGCGTTACTCCCGCTCGTCGCCTTATCCATCCGACGTCGCGAAGATGATTGAAGCACCGATCTTCCACGTCAACGGCGACGATCCGGAGGCGGTGGTCTATGCCGCGAAGGTGCTGACCGAGTTCCGGCAGAAATTCCACAAGCCGGTGGTCATCGACATGTTCTGCTATCGGCGGTTCGGTCACAACGAAGGCGATGAGCCGGGTTTCACCCAGCCGCTGATGTACAAGAAGATCCGCTCGCATCCGACGACGCTGGAAATTTACTCAAAGAAGCTGATCAGCGAAGGCGTGGTCACCGAAGGCGAAGTGGAGAAAATGCGGGCCGACTGGCGCGCGCAGGCTGGAAGCCGAGTTCGAAGCCGGCCAGGGCTACAAGGCCAACAAAGCCGATTGGCTGGACGGCCGCTGGGCCGGCATGAAGGCCGCGGTCGAGGCCGACGATCCGCGCCGCGGCAATACCGGCGTGGCGCTCGAACGGCTGCGCGAGATCGGCCGCAAGATCACCGCGGTGCCGGACGGCTTCCACGTCCACCGCACGATCCAGCGCTTCCTCGACAACCGCCGTCAGGCGATCGAAAGCGGCCAGGGCATCGACTGGGCGACCGGCGAAGCGCTCGCTTTTTCCACGCTCTTGCTCGACGGCCATCCGGTGCGGCTCTCGGGCCAGGACACCGAACGCGGGACCTTCTCCCAGCGCCATTCCGTGCTGTTCGATCAGGAGACGGAGGAGCGCCACACCCCGTTCAATCATCTCGACGAGAAACAGGCGCGCTTCGAGGTGCTCAACTCCATGCTGTCGGAGGAAGCCGTGCTCGGCTTCGATTACGGCTATTCCACCGCCGAGCCCAACGCGCTCACCTTGTGGGAAGCGCAGTTCGGCGATTTTGCCAACGGCGCGCAAGTCATCTTCGATCAGTTCATCTCCTCCGGCGAGCGCAAATGGCTGCGCTTGTCCGGCCTCGTCTGCCTGTTGCCGCATGGCTATGAAGGGCAGGGGCCGGAGCATTCCTCCGCGCGGCTCGAGCGTTTCCTGCAAATGTGCGCCGAAGACAATATGCAGGTCGCCAATTGCACCACGCCGGCGAACTACTTCCACATCCTGCGGCGGCAGCTTAAGCGCGAAATCCGCAAACCGTTGATCCTGATGACGCCAAAGAGCTTGTTGCGCCACAAGCGCGCCACCTCACGGCTCGATGAATTGGGGCCGGACACCTCGTTCCACCGCCTGCTGTGGGACGACGCGCAGATGATGCCGGACGAGAAGATCAAGCTTGTGCCCGATGCACAAATCCGCCGGGTCGTGCTTTGCTCCGGCAAGGTCTATTACGATCTTTACGAGGAGCGCGAGAAGCGCGACATCAACGACATCTATCTGCTGCGCATCGAGCAGCTGTATCCGTTCCCGACCAAGGCGCTCGTTGCCGAATTGTCGCGCTTCAAGCAGGCGGAGATCGTCTGGTGCCAGGAAGAGCCGCGCAATATGGGCGCCTGGTTCTTTGTCGATGTCTTCCTGCAATGGGTGCTCAACCAGATCGGTCACAAGCATCGGAGCGTGCGCTATGCCGGGCGTCCCGCCTCCGCCGCCACTGCGGTCGGCGTGATGTCCAAGCATGCCGCGCAGCTCAAGCAGCTTCTGAACGAGGCGCTGGGAGAATAACCTTCCGTCATCCTGCGGTGGCCGCGCAGCGGTCCTTGCAGGATGCCGGGCCGCTTCCTTTGAGGTTCGCGACTGCGGTCGCCCACACCGCAGGATGATGGCGGATTGCGGATAGAGACAGGAAGAGAAAACAATGGCTGAAATCCGCGTACCTACCCTCGGCGAATCCGTCACCGAGGCGACCATCGGCAAATGGTTCAAGCGTCCGGGCGATGCCGTGGCCGCCGACGAGCCGGTGGTCGAGCTGGAAACCGACAAGGTGACGATCGAGGTGCCTGCGCCCGCCGCTGGTGTGCTGTCGGAAATCGCGGCCAAGGACGGCGAGACCGTCGCTGTCGGCGCGCTGCTCGGGCAAATCAAGGAAGGTGCCGGCGCGGCTGCCGCAAAATCTGCCGCCGCTGCCACCGGCCGTCCTGATCAGAAGTCTTCCACCACCACGCCGATCAATGCCGCCGATGAAGAGCCGAAGCCGCGGGTGCCGCCCAAGGCGGACGCCGAGCCGACAAGCAAGGGCGCGCCGGACGCGCCGCTTGCGCCTTCGGTGCGCAAGCTGGCGGCGGAAAGCGGCATGGATGTCTCCGCCGTTCCCGGCTCCGGCAAGGACGGCCGCATCACCAAAGGCGACATGATGGCAGCGATCGAACGCGCCGCCTCGCAGCCGACGCCGGTGGCGCAGACCTCCGCCATGCAGGCGCGCGCTCCCTCGCCGCCGGACGATGCCGCGCGCGAAGAACGCGTGCGCATGACCAAGCTGCGCCAGACCATCGCGCGCCGCCTGAAGGATGCGCAGAATACTGCCGCCATGCTCACGACCTTCAACGAGGTCGATATGAGCGAGGTGATGAAACTGCGGACGCAATACAAAGAGGTGTTCGAGAAGAAGCACGGCACGAAGCTCGGCTTCATGGGCTTCTTCGTGCGAGCCTGTGTGCAGGCGCTGAAGGACATTCCCGCGGTCAATGCGGAGATCGACGGCACCGATATCGTGTTCAAGAATTACTACCACATTGGCGTGGCGGTCGGCACCGAGAAGGGCCTGGTCGTGCCGGTGGTGCGGGACGCCGACCAGCTTTCGCTCGCGGAGATCGAGAAGAAGATCGGCGATCTCGGCCGAAGAGCGCGCGAAGGCCAGCTCAAGATCGATGAGATGCAGGGCGGCACCTTCACCATCACCAATGGCGGGGTCTATGGCTCGCTGATGTCGACGCCCATCCTGAATGCGCCGCAGTCCGGCATCCTCGGCATGCACAAGATCCAGGAACGGCCGGTCGCGGTCGCGGGCAAGATCGAAATCCGCCCGATGATGTATCTCGCGCTCTCCTACGACCACCGCGTGGTAGACGGGCAGCAGGCGGTGACCTTCCTGGTGCGGGTCAAGGAAGTGCTGGAGGATCCGTCGCGGCTGGTGCTGGATCTCTAATCGGAGCGGAGCACCCCATGCGGGTCAAGCCTAACCTTTGCCTGCGGATCGCGGCCGGCGTTCTGGCTGTATGCGCCGCTGCTGCCGCTTCCGCCCAGGCGCCGATTCCAGAGCGCGAGGCCGCGGTCCGCGCGGTATTTGCCCGGCACGTGGCCGACCAGACCCGCACGCTGACATGCGTCGCGGTCGTGCGAGCCGCAGCATTTGGAGGGCGCGAAGACCGCGTGGATGGAAATTATCGGTCAGGCGACCGAGATCCTGGAACGCGGCAGCGTTCCGAAGGCGAGCATCGCCAAGCTCGTGGCTGAAGCGCAGCCCGAACCGCTGATGCGCGAGCCGCGCGATCCGGAAAAAACCCGCGCGTCATGCCTGGCGGACAAGGCCTGGGAAGTGCATTTCCATAAATTCATGGCCTATCGCCTGGTCGGCGATGTCCGCGAGGTCGTCGAAGGCCGCCGCTAATGTTGAATTGAGTATGTGAGGAGATTGATTTTGACTTACGACCTGATCGTTATCGGCACCGGCCCCGGCGGCTATGTCTGCGCCATCCGCGCGGCGCAACTCGGCCTGAAGACCGCGGTGGTGGAAAAGCGCGCCACTTTCGGCGGCACCTGCCTCAACATCGGCTGCATTCCATCGAAGGCGCTGCTGCATGCCTCCGAGTTGTTCGAGGAAGCCGGCCACAAATTCGAGAAGATGGGTATCAACGTCGGCAAGCCTAAGCTCGATCTTGCCGCGATGATGAAGTTCAAGGACGAGGGCGTGGACGGCAACGTCAAGGGCGTCGATTTTCTGCTGAAGAAGAACAAGGTCGATGCCTATCGCGGCACCGGACGCATCGCGGCGCCCGGCAAGGTCGAGGTGAAGGGTGCCGACGGCAAGACGCAGACGCTGGAAACAAAATCGATCGTGATCGCCACCGGCTCCGACGTGGCGCGGTTGAAGGGCGTGGAGATTGACGAAAAGCGTGTTGTGTCGTCGGACACAGCCATCGCGCTCGACAAGGTGCCGGAGCGCCTGCTGGTGATCGGCGCGGGCGTGATCGGGCTTGAACTCGGCTCGGTCTGGCGGCGGCTCGGCTCAAAAGTGACCGTGGTAGAATTCCTCGACGGCGTGCTGCCCGGCATGGACGGCGAGGTGCGCAAGCAGGCGCAGCGTCTCTTCGAGAAGCAGGGCATCACCTTCAAGCTGTCGTCGAAGGTCACCGGCGTCGATGCGTCCGGCAAGACGCTGAAGGCAAAGGTCGAGCCCGCCAAAGGCGGCGCGGCGGAAGTGCTGGAAGCCGATGTGGTGCTGGTCGCGGTCGGCCGCACGCCTTACACCGAGGGCCTTGGACTCGAGGAGGCCGGCGTGAAGAAGGACGAGCGCGGCCGTGTCGCCGTCGACAAACATTTCGCCACCAATGTGCCGGGCATCTACGCCATCGGCGATGCGATCGCCGGCCCGATGCTGGCGCACAAGGCGGAGGACGAGGGCGTCGCGGTGGCGGAAATTTTGGCCGGCCAGGCCGGGCATGTGAATTACGACGTGATCCCGAACGTGATCTATACCTATCCGGAGATCGCTTCCGTCGGAAAATCCGAGGAGGAATTGAAAGAGGCGGGCGTCGCCTACAATGCTGGCAAGTTTCCCTTCACCGCCAACGGCCGCGCCAAGGTCAATCTCACCAGCGAAGGCTTTGTGAAAATTCTGGCCGATGCCAAGACCGACCGCGTGCTCGGCGTGCATATCGTCGGTGCGGACGCTGGCAATATGATCGCGGAAGCCGCGGTGGCGATGGAATTCGGCGGCGCGGCGGAAGACATCGCGCGCACCTGCCACGCGCATCCGACTTTGCCCGAGGCGGTGAAAGAAGCCGCCATGGCCGTCGCCAAGCGCGCGATTCATATGTAGCCGGCGGCGCGGCGCGCTAACTTATCTCCTCATCCTGAGGAGCGATCACGCCCTTGGATGCGTGCTGCGGTAGACCTCGAGCAGCCGCTCGCGTATCGACCGCGGTATAGATCTGCGTCGTCGACAGCGAGGCATGGCCGAGCAGTTCCTGGATCGCGCGCAGGTCGCCGCCGCGCGCGAGCAGGTGCGTGGCGAAGGAATGCCGCAGCGCATGCGGCGTGGCGGTGTCCGGCAGGCCGAGCGCCCCGCGCAGCCGCGCCATGGTGAGCTGCAGGATGCGCGGACTTAACGGGCCGCCGCGCGCGCCAACGAAGAGCGGCCCCTCGGCCGGCAGCTTGAAGGGGCAGAGGGCAACATAATCCGCAATCAGGCGCAGGATCTGCGGCAGCACCGGCACCATGCGGGCCTTGCCGCCTTTGCCGGTGACGACAAGCGCGCCGCTTGTTTCTGCGACGGGAATGGCGGCGGGTTTCAGCGACAGCGCTTCGGAGATGCGCAGGCCCGACCCGTAGAGCAGCGCCAGTACCGCGGCGTCGCGCGCAAAAATCCAGGGCGCGCGCTCTTCACCAGCACGCAGATCGGTTTCCGTCATGCGCTTGGCCGCCGTCGCCGCCAGCGGCTTCGGCAAAGTCTTGCTTACCTTCGGCGCGCGCACGGCGGCGAGCGCCGCCACCTTGCCCTTGCCATTGCGCTCGAGGAAACGCGCAAAGGAGCGCGCGCCTGCCAAGACGCGCATGAGCGAACGCCCGCTGATGCCGGCGGCGCGCCGCGCCGCCATGAAGGCGCGCACGTCCTGCGGCGTCAGCTTGGCTAGGTCCTTGAGCGAGGGCGCGCTGCCCAAATGTTCCGCCATGAAGGCGAGGAATTGTCCGATGTCGCGCTGATAAGCTTCCAGCGTCTTCGGCGACATGCGCCGCTCGGAGCCAAGATGCGTCAGCCAGCGCGTAAGCTCCGCCGCAACGTCCCGCGCGAAGGTAAGGGCTGGTGGTTTGGTCTTAGGCATCGCCTGCCTGTCCGCGCATGATCCGGCGAAGTGGAACCCGGTTCGCCGATAAGATTATGCGCTACTTTAAAATTGGCCCGCGATCGGGCGCAAAACCGGTGCCCACTTTTGCTGATCGCGGGCTGGGTGGTGACCGAGAGAAACGAGGAAGGCCCCTGTGGTGGCAGAAGAATTGGGGTCCCTACGCCCCGCCCCGCTCGGTCGGAGATTACAATACGCCCGGCTTCCTTCACTCTTCCTTAACCGGGAGGAATCGGCCACCCATAGGCCATGGCAACGCGAATTGTCGATGTTTTGGTGCCGGTGGCGCTTGATAAGGCTTATTCCTATCGGGTGCCGGAAGGCGTGGAGCTTGCCCCGGGGGATCTTGTCTCGGTGCCGCTTGGCGCGACCGATTATACCGGCGTGGTCTGGGGCGAGGGCACGGCGCGGCCCGGCCTCGATAACCGGCTAAAGGACATTGAGGAAAAGCTCGACATCCCGCCGCTAAAGCCGGAATTGCGCAGCTTCGTCGACTGGGTTTCCAAATACACGCTCGCCTCGCGCGGCATGGTGCTGCGCATGACGTTGCGCATGGGCGAGCATCTTCCTTCGGAGCGCGAACGCATTGGCGTGCGGCTTGCTGGCCCGCCGCCGGCGCGCATGACTCCGGCGCGTGCCCGCGTGCTCCGACTGATGCAGGACGGCGTTGTCCGCAGCAAGGGCGAAGCGGCGCAGGAAGCCGGCGTCAGCTCCGGCGTGATCGACGGGTTGATCGACGAGGAAACGCTGGAAACAGTCGTGCTGCCGCCGCAGCCGGTGGCGGAACAGCCCGATCCGGATTTCGCGCAGCCGGATTTCACCACCGCGCAGGAACAGGCCGCGGCATCGCTGCGCGAGAGCGTGCGCGGCGGCGGATTCTCCGCCACCCTAATCGACGGCGTCACCGGATCGGGTAAGACCGAAGTCTATTACGAGGCGATCGCGGAAAATCTCCGGCGCGGAAAGCAGACGCTGGTGCTGATGCCGGAGATTGCACTCACCGCGCAGGCGCTCGACCGGTTCGCCGCACGCTTTGGCACCCCGCCGGCGGAATGGCATTCGCAGCTCTCGCCGCGCAAGCGCGCGCGCACCTGGGCTGGCGTTGCGGCGGGCGAGGTGAAGGTTGTGATCGGCGCGCGCTCGGCATTGTTTCTGCCTTATGCCGATCTTGGCCTGATCATTGTCGATGAGGAGCACGACCCCGCCTATAAGCAGGAGGATGGCGCGCATTATCATGCCCGCGACATGGCGGTGGTGCGCGGCAGCCTGGCGCAGATTCCGATCGTGCTCGCTTCCGCAACGCCGTCGGTGGAAACGGAAGTCAACGCCCGGCGCGGCCGCTACAAACGGTTGCAATTGCCGGAGCGCTTTGGCGGTCAGCATCTGCCTGCTATCGAGGCGATCGATTTAAAACGCGAAGGCCCCGCGCGTGGACGTTTCATCGCGCCGCGGCTGGCAGAGGCGGTGAAGATCGCGGTCGAGCGCGGCGAACAGGCGCTGTTGTTTCTAAACCGGCGCGGTTACGCGCCGCTCACGCTCTGCCGCGCCTGCGGATTTCGCCTGCAGTGCCCGAACTGCGACGCCTGGCTGGTTGATCATCGTTTCCGGCGCCGGCTTGTGTGCCACCATTGCGGCTATTCGCTGCCGCCGCCGAGCGAGTGCCCGAAATGCCAGGCCAAGGACAGTTTCGCGGCGGTCGGCCCCGGCGTGGAGCGGCTGGGTGAGGAAGTGGCGGAGCTGTTTCCTGGCCGCCGGGTGCTCGTGCTCTCCAGCGATCTCGTTGAATCGGTGGAGCGCCTGCGGCAGGAGCTCGACGAGGTGGCCGAGGGCAAATTTGATATCATCATCGGCACGCAGCTGGTGGCCAAAGGCCACCACTTTCCCAAACTCAATCTGGTCGGCATCGTCGATGCCGATCTTGGGCTGGGCAACGGCGATCCGCGCGCCTCCGAGCGCACCTTCCAACTGCTGCATCAGGTGATGGGTCGCGCCGGGCGCGAGGCAGGGCAGGGTCACGGCCTGGTGCAGACGCATCAGCCGGAACATCCGGTGATGCGGGCGCTGATTTCCGGCGACCGCGCCGCCTTCTATGACGCGGAAATCGCCGCGCGCGAGCGCGACGGCTATCCGCCCTTCGGCCGGCTGGCGAGCCTGATCGTCTCCGGCGGCGACAAGCATGCGGCGGAAAGTTTTGCGCGTAAGCTGGCGATGGCCGCGCCACGGGAGGAAGCGGCGCGCGTGCTCGGTCCGGCGGAAGCGCCACTCTCGGTGGTGCGCGGGCGCTACCGGTTCCGGCTCTTGGTGAAATCGTCGCGCGGCTTTGATCTTTCCGGCTATCTGCGCGACTGGCTCGCTGCCTCGCCCAAGCCCAAAGGCAATATCAAGCTGGAAGTGGACGTCGACCCACAGAGCTTTTTGTGAGGGACGCACTGCATCTCGCTCCCTCTCCCCAGCGGGGAGAGGGTTGGGGTGAGGGGGTTCGGGCCTAAGTTAGTCCGTACGCCCTCACCCGGCTTGCTTCGCTCGCCGCCCTCTCCCACGGGAGAGGGAAAGAAAGAGCACTTCTTGTGAGCCCGCAAACTTCCGGCAATACTCGCAGACAAAAGAACATCGGAGGAAGCTCATGAGAATTTTCCGTGCGCTCTCGCTTGCAGCTTTCGCGGTGCTTGGGGCGCAGGCGGTGGCGGCACAGACCTATCCCTCCAAGCCGATCAAGATCATTGTCTCGACTTCACCGGGCGGCGTCACCGACCTGTCGGCGCGCATTCTCGGCCAGCACATCACCGCCAAGACCGGCCAGACGGTGGTGATCGACAACCGCGCAGGCGCCAGCGGAAATATCGCCATGGATGCGCTCGCGAAGTCGGACCCGGACGGCTACACGCTCGGGGTCGCCAATACCGGCAACATCGTCATCAATCCTTATCTGTTTCCGGCGATGCCCTATGATCCGCTGAAGGATCTGACGCCGGTCGGCGTCCTCGGCACCGTGCCGCTTTTCCTGGTGATGAACAGCAATGTGCCGGCGAAATCGCTGGCAGAGTTTATTGCCTATACCAAAGCTAATCCGGACAAGATCAGCTATGCCTCGGCCGGCGCCGGCACGACGCCGGATCTCGCCGCGCATGAATTCGCCCGCCGCGCGGGATTGAAATTGGTCATGGTGCCGTTCCGCGGCACCGGCCCGGCGGTGCAGGCGGTGCTCGGCGGCGATGTGCACGCAACTTTCGTCTCGATGGGTCCGCATATCGAATTCGTCCGCCAGGGCAAGCTGCGCGTGCTCGGCGCGGCCACCGCCCAGCGCGCGTCCTATCTACCGGATACGCCCACTTTTGCCGAGCAAGGATTCGCGGGCTTCGAAACCGGCACCTGGTTCGCGCTGTTTGCGCCGCGTGGCACGCCGCAAGCGATCGTCGATCAGCTCAACGGCTATCTGCGCACGATGCAGGAGGATCCCGATCTCAAACGGCGGCTGGAAGCCAATTTCGTTGATCCCGCGATCATGACCGCTCCGGAATTCGCGGCCCTGGTGAAATCCGACGCGGCAAAATGGGAGCGCATCATCCGCGAGAACAACATCAAGTTGGAGCAGTGATCTCCCCGCCGGTCAGGTGGCGAGTTTCAGCCCGACGATACCGGACACGATCAGCCCGATGCAGGCGAGGCGCATGGCGTTGGCAGGCTCCGCGAACAGATAGATGCCGAGTATTGCCGTGCCGACCGCGCCGACGCCGGTCCAGATCGCATAGGCGGTGCCGACCGGCAGCGTTTTCAGCGCCAGCCCGAGAAAGCCGAGACTGAGAATCATCGCCGCAATGGTCGCAAACGACGGCCAGAGCCGCGAGAAGCCTTCGGTATATTTAAGTCCGATCGCCCAGCCGACCTCGAGAAGGCCTGCGACCAACAGGTAAAGCCAAGCCATGCGCACCTCCGATAATCAGTATCCCAGGCCCATTCTTATAAGGTTGGCGCCGGTGAGCCACACCACGCCCAGCACCAGGATGCGGAACTGGTCGGGATTGATATAGCGCCGCACGCGCTGGCCGATCAGCATGCCGGCATAAACCGGGATCATGCCGACGGCCGACCACGTGAGCTCTTTCGCGCCCGCGGTGCCCTGCGCGGTGCCGCCGAGCGTGAGGCATAGTGCTGCGATCAGATAGAGCAATGAAATCGCCTTGACGAAATCGTCACGCGGCAGCTTCAACCCAACCACATAGACCGCGAGCAGCGGCCCGAACAAAGTGGACATGCCGCCGATCACGCCCGAGACAAATCCGATCGGCGGGCCGAGCCAAGGCTCGAGACGGTGTGAGATCGTCACATGCGGCTGCAGGATCGAGAAGGTGGACAGCACGATCGCCAGCACGCCGACCGTGAGCAGCAATACCTGGCGGTCGAGCGCGGCAAACAGCGCGGTGCCGATAAAAGTGCCGCCGATCAGGCAAATGATCAGCGGCCAGAAGCGCTTGAGCATCGCGAGTGTGCCGCGGCCTTCAATCGCCTGGATCAAATTGCTCAGCACCAGCGGAATCATCAGGATGGCGACGGCGGTCGTCACGTCGACCACCAGCGTCAAGAGCGGCATGCCGACGAGAGGCAAGCCGAGGCTGAGAATGCCCTTCACCAGCCCTGACAAGAGGAGTGCAATGGCGCAGGCGAGAATGATCGGCAGCCAAGGGATGATATCCGGCAGGCTCATGCCGTTTCATCGCTTAACGGCAGCGGTTTGTCGATGCGAAGGCGGCCCTGCGGGCGGCGGGTCAGCCATGCGGCCGGGCGAGGCCGTCGGGATTGGCGGCGCATGGGTCGCGACACCACATGCAACGGGTACCCGGCGAGGAATGCGGTGACGACGGCGCCCCCGCGAGGCTTGCTATGATAACTAACGCAAAGTGCGAGGTCCGGTGTCGGCAATCCAACGAAACAATGTGCAGGTCAAAGGCCAGGGCGACCGGGCCATGGTGTTCGCGCACGGCTTCGGCTGCGATCAGAATATGTGGCGGTTCGTGGCACCGGCCTTCGAAAGCCGGTTCAAGACGGTGCTGTTCGACCATGTCGGTGCCGGGCGGTCCGATCTAGCCGCCTATGATCCGGCGAAATACGCGACGCTGTCGGGTTATGCCGCTGACCTCGTGGAAATCTGCCGGGAACTGGGCCTGAAAAACGCGATTTTCGTCGGCCATTCGGTCAGCGCGATGATCGGCGCGCTCGCCGCGCAGCAGGCGCCGGAGATCTTCGAGAGCCTCGTCATGGTGGGGCCGTCGCCGCGCTATATCGACGACGAAGGATATGTCGGCGGCTTCAAGCAAGCCCAGATCGAGGAGCTGCTGGATTTCCTGTCCGACAATCACATGGGCTGGTCCGCGGCGATGGCGCCAGCGATCATGGGCAATCCCGACCGCCCGGAACTCGGCGAGGAACTGACCAACAGTTTCTGCCGCACCGACCCGGAGATTGCCAAGGCCTTTGCCCGCGTCACTTTCACCTCGGACAATCGCGCCGACCTGCCGAAGGTGCAGACGCGCACGCTCGTGCTCCAATGCAGCGACGACATCATTGCCCCCCGGGAGGTGGGTGACTATGTCCACCGCAATATGCCGAACAGCAACATCGTGTACCTCAAGGCGACGGGACATTGTCCGAACCTCAGTTCGCCGCAAGAGGTGATCGAGGCGATCGACGCTTTTGTCTGACGAAACCGAAGATTTCGAGGACCTCTACGAGAACGCGCCCTGCGGTTACCTGTCGCTGCGATCCAGCGGCGTAATCTTCAAGGCCAACAAGACGTTCTCGCAGTGGACCGGTTACGCGCCGGACGAGCTGGCGGGAAAGCGATTCCACGATCTGCTCAATGTCGCGGGGCGCATCTATTACGAGACCCACTTCGCGCCGCTGCTGCGGATGCAGGGGTATTTCAACGAGGTTGCGCTCGAGCTCGTGAAAAAGGACGGCGAGCGGATGCCGGTCCTGGTCAATGCAGCCGAGCGCCGAGACGCCGCCGGGGTTCCGCTATTCATCCGGCTCACGGTATTCAACGCGACCGACCGCCGCCGCTACGAGCGCGAGCTGCTGCAGGCGCGCGACGAATTGCGAAAACTGAATACCGCGCTGGAAACCCGGGTGGCGGAGGTCGTAGCCGAGTGGCTGCGCTCCGACACGGCTCTGACCTCGCAGCGTGAGGAAGCCGAACTGCGCGAGCAGTTCATCGCCGTCCTCGGCCACGACCTGCGCAACCCGCTCGCTTCGATCTCGGCGGGCATCCGCCTGCTGGAGAAGAAGGCCGATACCGCGAACGTTTCCATCTTTACGATGATGCAGAGAAGCGTGCTGCGGATGTCCAGCCTGATCGACAATGTCATGGACTTCACCCGCGGACGCTTGGGCGGTGGCATCGTGCTGAATCCGGTGCAGATGCCGCTGGAGCCGACCTTTCAGCAGGTGGTCGATGAATTGCAGAGCACCCATCCGGAGGTGCGGATCGACACCGAGTTCGACCTCGACAAGCCGGTGGTGGCCGATCACGTCCGTATCGCGCAGCTTTTGTCCAACCTGCTCGGCAACGCCCTGACACACGGCGCCAAGGGCATGCCGGTCTCGGTCAAAGCCACCGCGACGGACCGTCTGGAGATCGCGGTCTGCAACCAAGGTAGCCCGATCCTCCCGGAAGCGATGGAGCGGCTCTTCTTCCCATTTTCGCGCGGCGAGTTAAGGCCGAGCCAGCAGGGGCTCGGGCTCGGGCTCTACATCTCCTCGGAGATCGCCCGCGCCCATGGCGGCAGGATAGACGTCACCTCCACCCCGGAACTGACCTGCTTCACCTTCAGCATGCCGCTCGGATCGCCGCAGACGGCCGCTGAGCCGTCCTGAACACTGCGCCGGACCGGCACGTCCGCGCGAGCCCGCATTTTCTGCGGTGTTCGAGACCCATGGCTATGTTGCGCCGCCGCGCCCCCTATGTTAGCAAAACCGCGATTTCGCGAGATTTTCCGGCCCTTGTCCGCGAAACCTGCGACGTCGGAATTCCCTCTTGGATTCCAATAGTTTGCGACGCCCGATGTCGGACGTCGCTGACCTTTCGGATTGTGCAATCAAGGGTTTTTATGGCAGGCCAAAAATCCATCGTTTCCGGGGTAGCGGGCCGCTATGCCACCGCCCTGTTCGAGCTTGCGCTCGAGCAGAAGAACGTGGACGCGGTGAAGTCCGATCTCGACCGTTTCGCCACGCTGGTCGATGAGAATCCGGAACTCGCGCGTCTGGTCCGCAGCCCGGTTTTCGGCGCGGATGAGCAGACCAAGGCACTGACCGCGGTGCTCGCGAGCGCCAATATCGGGGGGCTGGCCGCGAACTTCCTTCGGCTGGTAGCTTCCAACCGCCGGCTGTTCAGCATCGGGGCGATTATCAAATCCTTCCGGCTGCTGGTCGCCCGCCACAAGGGCGAGGTCACTGCCGAGGTGACGGTGGCCGCAAAGCTCGATGACAAGCATCTCGGCGCGCTGAAAAACGCGCTCAAGAACGTGACTGGCAAGGACGTCGATCTCGACGTCAAAGTCGATCCTTCGATCATCGGCGGGCTTATCGTGAAGCTCGGAAGCCGCATGGTCGATACTTCGCTGAAGACCAAACTCAACGCGATCAAGCATGCGATGAAAGAGACAGGCTGATGGACATCCGCGCCGCTGAAATTTCCGCAATCCTGAAGAAGCAGATCGAGAATTTCGGCCAGGAGGCCGAAGTCTCCGAGGTCGGCCAAGTCCTTTCCGTCGGCGACGGCATCGCCCGCGTCTACGGCCTCGACAATGTGCAGGCCGGCGAGATGGTGGAATTCGAGAACGGCGTGCGCGGCATGGCGCTCAATCTCGAAACCGACAATGTCGGCGTCGTGATTTTCGGCAACGACCGCGAGATCAAGGAAGGCCAGACCGTCAAGCGCACCGGCGCCATCGTTGACGTGCCGATCGGCAAGGGCCTGCTCGGGCGCGTGGTCGATGCGCTCGGAAATCCGATCGACGGCAAGGGTCCGATCAAGACCGAAAAGCGCGCGCGTGTGGACGTCAAGGCGCCGGGCATCATCCCGCGCAAGTCGGTGCATGAGCCGATGGCGACGGGCCTGAAGGCGATCGACGCGCTAATCCCGATCGGCCGCGGCCAGCGCGAGCTGATCATCGGCGATCGTCAGACCGGGAAGACCGCCATCGTCCTCGATACCATTCTCAATCAGAAGTCGCTCAATACCTCCGGCGACGAGAAGATCAAGCTCTACTGCGTCTATGTCGCGGTTGGCCAGAAGCGCTCCACCGTCGCGCAGTTCGTGAAAGTGCTGGAGGAAAACGGCGCGCTTGATTACTCCGTGATCGTCGCCGCCACCGCGTCGGACCCGGCGCCGATGCAATTCCTCGCGCCTTTCTCCGGCTGCACCATGGGCGAATATTTTCGCGACAACGGCATGCACGCCGTGATCATCTATGACGACTTGTCGAAGCAGGCTGTCGCTTACCGCCAGATGTCGCTCTTGCTGCGGCGTCCGCCGGGCCGTGAAGCCTATCCCGGCGACGTGTTCTACCTCCATTCCCGCCTGCTCGAGCGCGCGGCGAAGATGAATGAAGCCAACGGTTCCGGCTCGCTCACCGCCCTGCCGGTGATTGAGACGCAGGCCAACGACGTGTCGGCCTATATTCCGACCAACGTGATCTCCATCACCGACGGCCAGATCTTCCTGGAGACCGACCTGTTCTATCAGGGCATCCGTCCGGCGGTTAACGTCGGTCTTTCGGTGTCGCGCGTCGGATCGTCCGCGCAGACCAAGGCGATGAAAAAAGTCGCCGGCAAGATCAAGGGCGAGCTCGCGCAATACCGCGAAATGGCTGCCTTCGCCCAGTTCGGTTCCGACCTCGATGCCACCACTCAGCGTCTGCTCAACCGCGGAGCGCGTCTGACGGAGGTGCTGAAGCAGCCGCAGTTCTCGCCGCTGAAGATGGAAGAGCAGGTCGTGGTGATCTACGCCGGCGTCAACGGCTATCTCGATCCGATCCCGGTCAACCGCGTGCGTGCCTTCGAGTCGGGGTTGCTGGCGGCCGTGCGCCGGGACCATGCCGCGATCCTCGACGACATTCGCGACACCCGCGACCTGACCGACGCCACTGCGGCCAAGCTGAAGGGCGTGCTCGACGATTACGCCAAGGCCTTCGCCTAAGACGACGGACGGCAATGCCCAGTCTCAAAGACCTCCGCAATCGCATCGCCTCCACCAAGGCGACGCAAAAGATCACCAAGGCCATGCAGATGGTCGCGGCGTCAAAGCTACGCCGCGCGCAGGTCGCTGCCGAAGCGGCACGGCCCTTCGCCGAGCGCATGGACAAGGTATTGCGCAACATCGCCGCGGCGGTAGCGGGCACCGATGCCGCTCCGAAATTATTGGCGGGCACCGAGCGCGACCAGGTGCATCTCCTCGTCGTCGCGACCGGCGAGCGCGGCCTTGCCGGTGCTTTCAACTCCGCCATCGTGCGGCTGGCGCGCGAACACGCCAATGGACTGATCGCACAGGGCAAAGAGGTAAAGATCCTGACGGTCGGCCGCAAAGGCTATGACCAGCTCCGCCGGCAATTTGGCCAGCAGATCATCGATCGCGTCGAGTTACGCGGCGTCCGCACCCTTGGCTATGAACATGCCGACGGCATCGCCGTGAAAGTCCGCGAATTGTTCGAGCGGGGCGAGTTCGATGTCGCGACGCTGTTTTATTCGCGCTTCAAGTCGGTGATCTCGCAGATCCCCACCGCGCAGCAGATCATTCCGCCGGCGTTTCCAGCGGCGGCCGAGGCCGGTCCGACCGCGGCCTATGAATACGAGCCGGACGAAGAGGAAATCCTCGCCGAGTTGCTGCCACGTTACGTCGCGGTGCAAGTCTACCGCGCGCTCCTGGAGAACGCCGCTTCCTTCTACGGCGCGCAGATGAGTGCGATGGACAATGCCACGCGCAACGCCGGCGAAATGATCCGCAAGCAAACGCTCAGATACAACCGCACCCGTCAGGCGCAGATCACCAAGGAGCTGATCGAGATCATCTCCGGCGCCGAGGCGCTCTGAACCCGATTTTTGTAGCGAGGACATCTTTATGGCCACCCCAGCCCAAGCAAATAAGACCGGACGCATCGCCCAGGTGATCGGCGCCGTTGTCGACGTGCAGTTCGAAGGCGAGCTCCCGGCGATCCTGAATGCCCTGGAAACTGACAATCAGGGCAACCGCCTGGTTCTGGAAGTTGCCCAGCATCTCGGCGAATCGACGGTGCGCAGCATCGCCATGGACTCCACCGAAGGCTTGGTGCGCGGACAGGAAGTCTCCGACACCGGCCAGCCGATCGCCGTGCCCGTCGGACCCGGCCTGCTCGGCCGCATCGTCAATGTCATCGGCGAGCCGGTGGACGAAGCTGGCCCGGTGACAGGGGTCGCCCGTCACCCGATCCATGCGGATGCGCCGGCCTATACCGAGCAGTCGACCGAAGCCGAAATTCTCGTCACCGGCATCAAGGTGGTGGACCTGCTCGCGCCTTACGCCAAGGGCGGCAAGATCGGCCTATTCGGCGGCGCCGGCGTCGGCAAGACCGTGCTGATTCAGGAACTGATCAACAACGTCGCGAAGGCGCACGGCGGCTATTCGGTATTCGCCGGTGTGGGCGAGCGTACGCGCGAGGGCAACGATCTCTATCACGAGATGATCGAGTCCGGCGTGAACAAGGACCCAAAATCCGGCTCCACCGAGGGCTCCAAATGCGCGCTGGTGTTCGGCCAGATGAACGAGCCGCCGGGCGCGCGCGCCCGCGTCGGCCTCTCCGGCCTCACGGTAGCGGAATATTTCCGCGACGAGGGCCAGGACGTGCTGTTCTTCGTCGACAACATCTTCCGCTTCACCCAGGCGGGCTCGGAAATGTCGGCGCTGCTCGGGCGCATTCCTTCGGCGGTCGGCTATCAGCCGACGCTCGCCACCGATATGGGCGCGCTGCAGGAGCGCATCACCACCACCACCAAGGGTTCGATCACTTCGGTGCAGGCGATTTACGTTCCGGCCGACGACTTGACCGACCCGGCGCCCGCCACGTCCTTCGCCCATCTGGACGCGACCACCGTCCTGTCGCGCTCGATCGCCGAGAAGGGCATCTACCCGGCGGTGGACCCGCTCGATTCCACCTCGCGCATGCTCTCGCCGCTGGTGGTGGGCGAGGAGCATTATCAGGTCGCTCGCCAGGTGCAGCAGATTTTGCAACGCTACAAGGCGCTGCAGGACATCATCGCCATTCTCGGCATGGACGAGCTCTCGGAAGAGGACAAGATCGCGGTCGCGCGCGCGCGCAAGATCGAGCGCTTCCTGTCGCAGCCCTTCCATGTCGCCGAAGTGTTCACCGGCTCGCCCGGCGTCTTCGTCGATCTCGCCGACACCATCCGCGGCTTCAAGGGGCTGTGCGAAGGCAAGTATGACCACCTGCCGGAGGCCGCCTTCTACATGGTCGGCACCATCGAGGCGGCGGTCGAAAAGGGCAAGCGCCTGGCGGCGGAAGCGGCGTAACCATGGCCACCTTTAACCTCGATCTCGTCACGCCTGACAAGCTGCTGTTCTCCGGGCCCGTCGAGCAGGTCGACGTGCCTGGCGCCGAAGGCGACTTCGGCGTGCTCGCCGGGCACGCGCCGCTGGTGGCGATGCTGAAGCCGGGCGTGCTGGTGGTGCACGAAGGCGGCAAGCACCATCGCCTGGTGGTGATGGGCGGCTTTGCCGAGGTCAGCACCGAGGGGCTGACCGTCCTCGCCGATTTTGCCGACAAGGCGGAGGATTTCGACCGCGCAGTGATCGCCTCGCAGATCCGCGAGACCGAGCAGCGCATCAAGGAGACGCAGGAGGGCTCGCTGCTCGACCGCTTGATCACGCGGCTCGACCACTACAAGCAGCTCGATACCCATCTGCAGACCACGGCGCTGCATTAAATGGTCATGCCCTGCGCAGGCGGGCATCCAATATTCTCAACTCTCCAAGCTATTACCGGCTCGTCCGCCGTCGCAGACGAAGACAACTAACGCTGCGCGTATTGTGCGAATGCCCGCACCACCCGCGCATAAACGGGCTGTTTGAACGGCACCACCAGTTCGGGTGTCTTTTCCAGCCGCTCCCAGCGCCATGCCGCGAATTCCGGCTTATGCGCGCCGCCGCCGGGCTCCACGATATTGATCTCGCTGTCCTCGCCGGCGAAACGCAGCGCGTACCATTTCTGCGTCTGACCGCGGTATTTGCCCTTGCCAGGCATGGCCGGCGATATCGGGCGGGATGTCGTAGGTCAGCCACTCCGGGATTTCGCCGAGCTTTTGCACCGAGCGTATGTTGGTTTCCTCGTAGAGCTCGCGCAGCGCCGCGCGGTAAGTATCCTCGCCCGGATCGACGCCGCCCTGTGGCATCTGCCAGGAATGCGTCGCATCGACATGCTCCGGTCCGTCAAGCCGCCGCCCGATGAAAACGTTGCCCTCGCGGTTGAAGACCGCAAGGGCAACGCAGGCACGATAAGGCAGAGTTTCGTAGGCGGGGCGGGACATTCTCAACCTGTCATCCCGGCCAAGCGAAGCGCGCGCCGGGACCCATTCACTAACCTCTCAGTCAAACGAAAGACAGGGGTTATAGGTCCCCGCTTGCGCGGGGATGACAACTAGGATGACTTCGGCTTGTTCGCCACGGCGCTGATCGGCACGAGCGTAAATCCGCGCGCTTCCGCGGCCTTCGCCCATTTGGCGATGCGGTCAATCGCGAGGGGGAGTGCGCCGGCGATGCCGACGGCCATGCCGCGCTCACGCGCCGCCGCCTCCAGCCGCGCCAGCGCGCGATCGATCTCCGTTGCTGTCGGCACCGCGTCGATCACCACCTCGGCCTTGGCGAAGGCAAGATGGTTCGCGCCGGCGATCTGGCTCGCGAGGCTGCGCGAGGACGTGCCGTCGTCCAGGTAAATCAATCCGCGCTTGGCGGTCTCGCGCAGCACCGGCGTAAGCGCCGGCTCCGAAGCGGTAAAGCGGGCGCCCATATAGTTGGAAATTCCGACATAACCCTGGAAGCGGCCCATCAGCCGATGCAGACGGTCGATGTTCTGCCCGGCGTCTGAGGTGGTGAGTAAGGTCTGCGGGCCTGGATCGTTGGCTGGGTAATCGAACGGCTCCATCGGCACCTGCAGCAATAGCTCGTGGCCTTCATTGCGCGCGCGGGCGGCGAGTTGCTCGACATGCACGCTGGCGGGCGCGAAAGCAAAAGTCACCGGGGCCGGCAGCTTGGCGAGCGCATCGGCGGTTCCGCTCGTGCCGATGCCGAGTCCGCTGATGACGATGGCGATACGCGGGCCGTCCGGCTTTCCGGCGGCGTCCTTCACCGGCCGTGCATAGGCTTCCGATGGTCGCGCGCCATCCGTGCCGATTTTCGGTATTCCGCCCTGGCGTGAGGTCTCGATCAGGCGCGGATCGGGAGCGCCCGGGGCGCTTTCATTGGCGGCGGGACCATTCGTATTGGCCGCGCGCGGCGATCCAGGCGTCGCCGGAAGCGTTATCTCCTCGCGCTTACCGCTGGTGCCATCGATGATGGTGACGGTCCTACTGCCGGCTGCCGGTCCGCTCGGTGCATCAACACTGCCGTGGGGCGAGGGGGTGACGACCTTCACCGGCTGCTGCGCGTCTTCCGCCACCTTGGCCGCGGGCTCGATGGCCGCCAGCGCAACCGGCTCTCCGCCCATGGGATCGTCGGCGGTCGCGGCCCAGAGCAGGAAAGTAACCAGGCCAAGCCCGAGCGCCCCGGCGAGGGCACGCGGCAGAAATGCCGGCCAAGCGCCGCCGCGCTTGGATTTTTTGCCTTGCCCCAGCGGCGTGTTCAGGTCATCGGCCACGGCGCGGAACCTCGCGAATCACGCGGCGAGGATAGCATGAGGTGAATCCCTGTCTCCTGCGGGCCGCGGCGAGGCGTTTCAAACAAAAAAGGGCGGCCCGCAGGCCGCCCTTTGAATGCGTCGCTAGCCGCTTTAGTTCGGCATGGCCGCCTTCGGGTTCGGTGGGAAGGCGGCGTTCTTGACCGAGCCGCGCAAGAGGTCGAGCGCCATACGCAGCGCCTTGTCGTCTTTCGGATCCGGCGGGATGTAGGACTGCGAGCCGGTCTGCTCGTCGCCTTCCGCCTTCAGGTGGCCGCGCAGTGAGGCCTCGCCCTTGGTATCGGTACGCGACTTCACGTCTTCTGGCACGTCCTGCAGCACCTCGATGTCGGGCGAAATGCCCTTGGCCTGGATCGAGCGGCCAGACGGCGTGAAGTAACGCGCCGTGGTCAGCCGCAGCGCGCCGTTGCCGGAACCGAGCGGGATGATGGTTTGCACCGAGCCCTTGCCGAAGGAACGGGTACCGATGACGGTGGCCCGTTTGTGATCCTGCAACGCGCCGGCAACGATTTCCGAAGCGGAAGCCGAGCCGCCGTTGATCAGCACGATGATCGGCTTGGTCTTCGCCAGATCGCCGGGCTTGGCATTGCGGCGCTGCGTCTCTTCCAAGTTGCGTCCGCGGGTGGAGACGATCTCGCCCTTGTCGAGGAAGGCGTCCGACACCGAAATCGCTTCCTCCAGCAAGCCGCCGGGATTGTTGCGCATGTCGATGACATAGCCCTTGAGCTTATCGCCCTGGATCTGCGTCGTCAGTTCGTTGATCGCGCGCTTGAGACCTTCGGTGGTCTGCTCGTTGAACTGTGTCAGCCGGATATAGGCGACGTCGTCACCTTCAATGCGCGTGCGCACCGACCGCACGCGAATGATGTCGCGCACCAGCGTGATCTCGAGCGGAGCGTCCTTGCCCTTGCGCATGACCTTCAGGCGGATCTTGGTATTGGGCGCGCCGCGCATCTTCTCGACCGCCTGGTTCAGCGTCAGGCCCTGCACGGCATCGTCATCAAGATGGGTGATGATGTCGTTGGCGAGGATGCCCGCCTTTGCCGCAGGCGTGTCGTCGATTGGCGCCACCACCTTGATCAGGCCGTCCTCCATCGTGACTTCGATGCCAAGACCGCCGAACTCGCCCCGCGTCTGCACCTGCATGTCGCGGTAGCTCTTGCCGTCCATATAGCTGGAATGCGGATCGAGGCTGGAGAGCATGCCGTTGATCGCGTATTCGACCAGCTTGCTGTCCTCGGGCTTCTCGACATAGTCGGCGCGCACGCGCTCGAACACGTCGCCAAACAGGTTGAGCTGCTTGTAGGTATCGGCTGCCGCGGCTTTGGCGCTTGAGCCGAGCAGGATGAGTTTCGGCTGCGTCGCCACCAGCATCAACGCCGCACCGCCAACTGCACCGAGGAGAAGGAGAGAGGTCTTGCGCATCATCCGCGAACCTTTTCACTTTCGCTTGTTGCCCACCATGGGGCGGGATCGACCGGCATTCCGTCCTTACGGAACTCGATATAGAGCACGGGCTGACTCGGGGTCGTCGTGGCCACAGCGGCGGCGATTTGGCCTCCGCTTCCCATCGCAGCCACCGGCTCTCCGGTCAGGACAAATTGTCCGGGGTTAACGGAAATCCGTTCCATCCCCATCAGCAGCACATGATACCCGCCGCCTGCGTTCAGGATCAAGAGTTGTCCGTAGGACCTAAACGGACCAGAGTAAACGACGACCCCGTCACACGGGGATGTAACCTGTGCGCCGGGCCGGGCCGCGATGGCAAGGCCCTTTTCGGCCCCTCCCATGCTGTCCGGGTCGCCGAAATTCCGGATTTTGACGCCGTTAACCGGTAACGGCAGTAATCCTTGCGCGGAGCTAAAGATCACCGCCGGCCCCAGGCGACCGGGGTCCAGGCCGCCCGGAACCGTGCGCCCTTCCAGGGCGGCGCGGGCCGCGGCACGGGCCGAGCGGGTGTCGCTATCGAGGCCTTGTTCCAGCTTGGCAATCAGATCCATCAAACTCTCCGCCTGCCGTGCAAGGGCAGCAGCCCGTTGCCGCTCGGCCTCGAGTTCGCCCTCGGCCGCCGAGAGCCTTTTCTGCCGGCCTTCCACCAGGAGCGCGAGGCGCTGCTGATCGGTTGCCAGCGCAGCGAGATCGCGCGCGAGCGCATCCCGCTCCATGGCGATTTCCGTCCGCAGGCGCAGAAGTTCCGCGAGATCGCCAACGAGATTCTCCGCCTGCTGCCGCATCTCCGGCAGCACGGCGCCGAGCATGATGGCGGTGCGCACCGATTGCAGCGCGTCTTCCGGCTGCACGATGACGGCGGGGGGTGGGCGCCGCCCCATGCGTTGCAGGGCGGCGAGCACTTCTGCGAGCAACGCACGGCGTCCCTCGAGCGATTTGCGGATCGCGCTCTCGTTTTCATCGAGCGGCTTCAATCGCGCCTCGCTTGCGGCAATACGCTGCTCGACCATGCGCACGCGCGCGGCGGTATCGATCAATTGCTCATTCAATTTCCGCCGGTCGCCGGCGACGGCGTCGATCTCCTCGCGCAGCTTGGCTTCCGCTTCGAGGGCTTTCTTGCGTTCGGCCTGCAGCGCCTCGTATTCCTGGTCACGCTGTGACAGCGCGTCCTGGTTGATGGCACCGCGCAAGGCGGGGCGATTTTGTGCAAACAAGGGCGCGGTTTGAAATGCGGCCGCGGCAAGGCCGATCGGGACCGCGAAAGCCGCCGCTTTGAGTGACTTGTTGTGCAGAGAAGGGATCATTCCCACCGGTTACCGCAGCCTGTCGTCGGCCAAAGACATCCCGAATCGAACGGATTTAAGGCCAATTTTGCCCTGGAGGCGGATTATTTTTTCGCCTGGCCGCGGTGATAGGGATGGCCGGCCAGGAGCGTGGCCGCACGATAGACCTGTTCCAGCAGCATGATTCGCACCAGCTGATGCGGCCACGTGGCTGCGCCAAAGGCCAGCCGCAGGTCGGCGCGCTCGCGCAGGCTGGCAGCGAGCCCGTCGGCGCCGCCGATCACAAAAACGGCTACCGGGCGTCCGGCGTCACGCCAGCGCATAATTTCCCTGGTCAATGCCAGGCTGTCGAGGTTCTCGCCGCGTTCGTCGAGCACGATGGTGACGGCGCCTTCCGGGATCACAGTGGCGAGCGCGATCAATTCTTCGAGCACGCGCTTGTCGCCCTCGCGTGCCTTGCTTTCCCTGATCTCGATGATTTCGACGCCGCGAAATCCGACGCCGCGACCAGCATCGGCGGCGCGCTTGCGATAGCGCTCCGACAGGTCCCGTTCGGGACCCTGCTTCAAACGGCCCACAGCGGCGACGACGATGCGCATGAGCGCGGCGTCGCCTAGCGCGCGATCAGCAAAAGTGGGTACCGGTTTTGCGTCCGATCGCGCGCTAAGTTTGTAGATCGGCGCACGATCTTGTCCGAAAACCGGTTCCCACGTTTCGGGATCATGCGCTTGCTTAGCTCGCTCGGCGACCGTCCGGCCGTGCGCCCGACCACATCTTTTCAAGATTGTAGAAGGATCGCACTTCAGGGCGGAAGACGTGGACGATCACGTCGCCTGCATCGATCAGAACCCAATCGCAATGCGGCATGCCTTCGACGCGCACATCCGGCAGGCCGGCCTTGCTCAGATCCTTGAGCAGGTTGTCCGCGACGGCGCCGACATGGCGGTTCGACCGGCCGGAACTCACGACCATATAATCGCCGATCGAAGTCTTGCCGCGGAGATCGAGGGTGAGGGTTTCCTCGGCCTTCATGTTTTCAAGCGAGGCGAGGACTAGGCGCAACGTCTCTTCGGCGGCAGGACGCGCTTTCGAGACGGGTTCGGGCGCGCTAGGGGTGCGGGCCCGAGAAGTTGCAAGGGTGGACAGTGGTCCTTTTCCTTTCGCTGCCTTTGCGCCCCGATTCACGCCGGGGCTCTTACAGGATATGGCTCCATCGTTAACGGTTTCAAGCTTTTCCGTGGATTTTTCGCCGTAACGCCGTGGATGACAGCGGCGATTTCAGGCCGTGCAAATAGGTCCAGGCCGGCGGCTTGCGGAAGGGTAGGCTTTTCGCCGCGGATTCAGGGATTCGCCAGCGCCCCAGAGCCTGCCCGGCAATACCCCCGGTGGCGTAAAGGCTCGGACCCAGCCGGTCGACCACCGCGATCGGCACCAGAGCGGCGATGTCCCGCCATTTTTGCCAGCGATGAAAGCTGCGCAGATTATCGGCCCCCATGATCCAGACGAAATGCACGCCGGGGCAGCGGCGGCGGAGAAATGAAATTGTTTTGAATGTGTGGTGACTGCCGATGACGGCTTCGAAGCCGGTGACATGAATACGGGGGTGGCGCGCAAAGGCATTGATGGCGCGGATGCGTTCATTCAACGGCGTCAGCCCGCGCGTATCCTTCAGCGGGTTGGCGGGCGTCACCAGCCACCAGACCCGGTCGAGGTCGAGTCGCTTCATCGCAAGCAGGCAGGCGGCGAGATGAGCCTCATGCGGCGGGTTGAAGGTGCCGCCGAACAGCCCGATTCGCATACCTCCAGTATAAGGCGGCAGCTTGACTCCCTCCCCCGCCTGCGGGGGAGGTGAAGAGAGCCTGTGGCCAGTCACGGCCGGATCTGTCCGCTTCCGCGCACGCGATATTTGAAGCTGGTGAGTTGCTCCGCGCCGACCGGGCCGCGCGCATGCAGTTTGCCGGTAGCGATGCCGATCTCTGCCCCGAAACCGAACTCACCGCCGTCCGCGAATTGGGTGGAGGCATTGTGCAGCACGATGGCGGAATCCACTTCGCTCAAGAATTTTTCCGCCACGCGCTGGTCCTCCGTGACAATGGAGTCGGTGTGGTGCGAGCCGTAATGTTCGATATGCGCTATGGCCCCGTCGACGCCGTCGACCACTTTCGCGGCAATGATGGCGTCGAGATATTCGGTCGACCAATCCTCATCGCTCGCGGGCTTTACGCGCGAGTCCACGCCACGCGTTGCCTCGTCGCCGCGGATCTCGCAACCCGCTTCAATCAACATCGTCACCAGCGGTTTCAGATGCGTGGCCGCGACCGCGCGATCCACCAATAACGTCTCGGCGGCACCGCAGACGCCGGTCCGCCGCATCTTCGCGTTCAGCAGGATCGATTTCGCCATTTCGAGCGAAGCCGCCTTATCTACATAGACGTGGTTGACGCCTTCCAAATGCGCGAAGACCGGTACCCGTGCTTCGCTTTGCACCCGCCCGACCAGGCCCTTGCCGCCGCGCGGCACGATCACGTCGATCGTGCCCTGGAGTCCTTGCAGCATCAGCCCGACCGCGGCGCGGTCACGGGTAGGAACGATCTGGATCGCCTCGGCAGGTAATCCGGCTTCGCGCAGGCCCGCGGCCAGTGCGGCATGGATCGCGCGTGTGGAGCGGAAGGATTCCGAGCCGCCGCGCAGGATCGCGGCGTTGCCGGCTTTTAAACAAAGCGCGCCCGCGTCAGCCGTCACGTTTGGCCGGCTTTCATAGATGATGCCGATAACGCCGAGCGGTACCCGCACGCGCTCGATGGTCATGCCATTAGGCCGGGTCCAGGATTCGGTCACCTGGCCGACCGGATCGGGCAAGCCGCGCACGATATCGATGCCGTCGGCCATGGCCGTCACCCGGCTGTCGTCGAGCATCAGGCGGTCGAGGAAAGCGGCGCTGGCGGTGTCCGCTTTGGCTTCCGCCACGTCCTCGGCATTGGCGGCGAGGATGGCCGCGGCCTGCATGCGGACGGCATGGGCCATGGCCGCGAGCGCGGCATTCTTCTGGGCGGAGGTCGCAAGCGCGAGAGCGCGCGCGGCCGCCCGGGCGCCCCGGCCGAGGTCACGCATGACATCGGCGATGTCGCCGGAGCCCTCGATGGTCTTCAGCGGTGCGGTCATAACCCTGCAATCCTGCGGCGGTTTTCCTACCACGTTAGATTCCTGTGGGCAAATCGTGGCAATGGCGGAACCCGGGCCGACCGCTCGCATTAATTAGCAGTTTCCTTTGTTGGTAGAGGGTGGTCATGCAGGCAGCTCGTATCCCCAAGCGCGTTCCGGTCGGAACCAAATATGTCATTGAAGGCAAGCGCCGCGGCGAGGGGGAGGTACACGTCTTCTCGCGCTACCTGATCTTTCCGGACGGGCGCCGCGTCGAACTGCCCTCGGATGTGCCGCCGCTCGCCATGCCGCGCCGCCGCCGGGCGGCTTCGCAAAACGCCCGCAAGTCCTGATTTTCCCGCCAAAGCCGTCGCTATTTTACCTCCGCTTAGAAACGGTCGTCGGTTTGCGTGAGCAAACCCGGTGGGGTTCTTTTGCGCCAAGGCGCAAGCTGGCCCTCCCAACTCTCCCATCCCAGGGGAAGGGGCCTCTCGCCGTGTTTCACAAAGCAAAAACCCCAGCCCTCCGGTGGGGCTGGGGTTGATGGGCGGCCTCTTCGGCCGCCTTCCAACTCATCACTGTGTCACGTCGCGCAGAAAGAACACGGGCCTCGCGATTTGGTTCCGCACTACGGTGCTATCTTGTCAGGCCGTTGCCTGCGCTGGCGAGGTCCACCTGCCAGCGTTAACCTTCACCCCCTGCGCGCAATTGATTTGTTGCTGCTTGCGGGGTCGTTGGGGCATGAGCCGTCTTATCGGTATTGCGCTATTGTTGCTCTCCGGCCTTCCGGGCCAGGCGCAGGATGAGCGCCCGGCGTCCTTTGTCGATGCGGCGACGGTGGTGCCGGGCCTCGTGGTCGATATGCGCTATTTTGGCGCCCATAATTTTGTCGGCCGCCGGATCGACGGTTATGAAAAGCCGGTGTGCCTGCTGACAATCCAGGCGGCGGAAGCGCTGGCCGAGGTGGCGCGCGATCTGGCGCCGCGCGGCCTGAGACTGAAAGTCTTCGACTGCTACCGGCCGAAACGCGCGGTGGCGCATTTTATGCGCTGGGCCAAGGCGGTCGACGACCTCAAGAACAAACAGACCTACTACCCCGACCTGGACAAGGGTCAGCTATTCGCCGAGGGCTATATTTCAGCGCGTTCCGGTCACTCGCGCGGCTCCACGGTCGATCTCACCCTCGTCGATGGTTCAGGCGAGCTCGATATGGGCACGTCATTTGACTTCCTGGGCTCGCGGTCAAACCTGTTGGACCCGGCCGTGAGCGCGCAGGCACATCGTCATCGCATGTTGCTGGGAGCCGCCATGAGCACGCGCGGCTTTCGCCCCTATGAGAAGGAATGGTGGCACTTCACTTTGCGAGGCGAGCCCTTCCGCGAGACCTATTTTGATTTTCCGGTGCGCTAGGTATTCCGGAGGCAGGAAGAAGAGTTATTGCCCCGCCAGCACCATGTCGTCGCGGTGGATCATTTCCGCGCGGCCATCGAAACCGAGGATCTGCGCGATCGCGCCGGAAGGTTTGCCCTTGATCTTGTCGGCTTCGGCGGCGTCATAGGCGACGAGGCCGCGCCCGATCTCCGCGCCATCGGGTCCGCGGATCACCACCGCGTCGCCGCGTTCAAAAACGCCGTCGATGCGCGTGATGCCGGCCGGCAGCAAACTCTTTCCTGCGCGCAAGGCCTTCACCGCGCCGGCATCGAGCGTGAGCGTGCCTTTCGGCTCCAGCGACCCGGCAATCCAGCGCTTGCGCGCCGTCACCGGATTGGCCGGCGTCAGGAACCAGGTGCAGGGCGCGCCTTCGGCAATCGCCCGCAACGGGTGCTCAATGCGGCCTGAGGCGATCACCATATGGATGCCGGCGGTGGTCGCGATCTTTGCCGCTTCGATCTTGGTCTGCATGCCACCGCGCGAAAGCTCGGAACCGGACGCGCCGGCCATGCTCTCGATCTCGGCGGTGATGCGCGGCACCAGCGGGATGAGCTTTGCATTGCGGCCGGCGCCCGGCGGCGCGTCGTAAAGCCCATCCACATCGGAAAGCAGCACAAGCAGATCGGCGCTCGCCATGCTGGCGACGCGCGCGGCCAGCCGGTCATTGTCGCCATAGCGGATTTCGTTGGTCGCCACCGTGTCGTTCTCGTTGATCACGGGTATCGATTTCCACTCCAGCAATTTGGCGATGGTGGAGCGCGCATTGAGATAGCGGCGGCGCTCTTCGGTGTCGCCCAGCGTCACCAGCACCTGCCCGGCGGTGATGCCGTGGCGGCCAAGCACCTCGGCCCAGGTGCGCGCCAGCGCGATCTGGCCAACGGCGGCGGCGGCCTGGCTGTCCTCCAGCTTCAGCGTCCCGCGCGGCAGCTTCAGGACGCTGCGGCCGAGCGCGATGGCGCCGGAGGAAACCACGAGCACGTCGCGCCCTTGCTTATGCAGAGCGGCGATGTCGGCGGCCAGCGCTTCCAGCCAGTCGTGCCGCAGTCGCCCGGCGGAAGCGTCCACCAGGAGCGAGGAGCCGACCTTCACCACGATACGGCGGAAATCGGCGAGGGACGGGGCTTTGGAGGACATTGCGGGCTCGAACAAAGGGACGTGCGGCGGGTTGTCTAGCACGAGGAAATAGCCGTCGCCATGATCAGCCCTGCGTAGCGCATGCCCAAGATTTACATCGGCACGTCCGGCTGGAGTTATCAATCCTGGCGCGGGCCGTTCTTCCCCAAAGAGCTGAAGGTCAAGGATCACCTGCGTTTCTACGCCAGCCAATTCAATTCAACCGAGAGCCGCTTAAAGCGGCAGGACGGATTCTTCCCCGCGGCGGGAGATGATCGCCGCTTCCTCCAGATCGAGCTCGCGCTCCAGGCGCCGCCGCGCTTCGTCGGTGATGCGCCCTTCGCGCAAAAGCTGGAAGAGGAATTCGCGCTCCACCCGCAGCAAGTCGAGCTTCAGCTCCGCCACAGTTTCGCGTAATTCGTCGCCGACGAGTTGGCGGCGGCGGTGGTCGTGACGCAGGCGCAAGAGCTCCGCGATCTCGGTGGGGATCTCCCGGCTCGCCAGCAATTCCTGCATCCGCCGATGCGCCGCCTCGATCGCGTCCTGACGCGCGGCGAGCTCCGCCTCATGCTCATTGACGCGTTCCACCTTGGCGTCCTTTGTCAGACCGAGCCAGTGGATCACCGCGGGCAGCATCAATCCTTGCCCGACCAGGGTGACTACGATCACGCCGAAAGTGACGATTAGGATCAGGTCGCGGTGTGGGAAAACTTGCCCGCCGGCGGTGAGAAAGGGGACCGCCAGCGCGGCCGCGAGCGAGACCACGCCGCGCACCCCGACAAAGGCAAGAACGAAGGCCTGCTCCCAGGGGGGCGAGGGATCGCGGCGCGCAAGCGAGGGACTGAGCCAGCGCGGCAGATAAACGGCGGGGAAGACCCAGACGAAGCGGGCGACGATTACGATGACGGTGACAAGCGCTACCGCGACCGCGAGATCGCGCAGGGAATAGGCCTCGATCCGGCCGAGCAGGGTGCGCGCCTGCAGGCCCACCACCAGAAACACGAAGCCTTCGATCAGATAGATGATCAAATCCCAGAAAAAGATTCCCTGCAGCCGCGTGGCGGAGGGGATCAGCAGCGGGCCTCTCCAGCTCACGTAAAGCCCGGCGGCGACAGTAGCGAGCACACCCGAGCCGCCGAGATGCTCGGGGACCCAGTAGGCGATATAGGGCGTCATCAGCGATAACGTGATCTCCACCCGGGGGTCGTGCGCCCACCGCCGCAGGCGCAGGCTGAGCCAGCCGACGGCGACCCCCCAGATGATCTCGCCTACGACAATGGCGGCGAAGGCGCCGGCCGCTTCGCCGAAGGCAAACGTGCCGGTACTGACCGCAACGACAGCGAAGCGATAGAGGATCAGCGCGGTGGCATCGTTGGCGACGCCTTCGCCTTCCAGCACCAGCAAGAGCCGGCGCGGCAGCCGCAGCCTGCGCGCGACCGCGAGCGGCGCGACCGCGTCGGGCGGCGATACGATCGCGCCAAGAAGGAAGCCGACGGCCCAAGGCAGCCCGATCACGTAATGTGCCGCCACGGCGACGGCGCAGGTCGTGAACACCACAGCGCCGAAAGCGAGCAGAAAGATCGGTCGCAGATTGAAGCGGAATTCCCGCCAGCTCATCGCGACGGCGGCGGAATAGAGTAGTGGCGGCAGGATCACCAGCAACACCAGCTCGGGCGCAAGCTCGATGCTGGGCAGACCCGGGACGAGGGCGAGGCCGATGCCCGCGATCACCAGCAGAATAGAGGGAGCAACATTTAGCCGGCGCGCGAAAATCGCGACCGCGACAAGCACCGACAGCAGCAGCAGTAAGAGTTGCACCGTCGCAGTCATGGATGAGTTCCCCCGGGGCGATCATCCAGGGCTGGCGCGGCGCGGACAACAAGTTTCTTGCAAAAAGAAATTGCCCGGCGCGAGGCCGGGCAATTTGCAGGTAGCAGGAAGCGGACCCCTTACGGGCAGGACCGCCGCCTGCCGTTGTTCAATACATAGGTTTGGCTTTCGATGTCGTAGGAGCGGAAACGCCGCGCGCAGGCGGCGACAGCGCCGTTACCGGCATAGACTGCGGTCCGATAATAATAGGGGTCATCGTAGTAGCCGTAGTCGGAGCCGTAGCCGTATCCGTAGCCGAGGCCGTAGCCCAAGGCCAAACCGTAGCCCCCGCCCCACCACCAATCATTGTGATGCCTATGGTGGTGACCATGGTGGCGGCCATGGTGGTGATGCCTATCGTGCCAGTGATGGCGATTAATGCCGGCTCGGTTATAGGCGCCGCGATCGGCCAAGGCGATGCGGCCGCCGCGATGGAAGCCGCCGCCGCCCATGCGCATTCCGCCGCCGCCCCCGCGCATTCCTCCTCCTCCTCCTCCTCCTCCGCGCCGTACCAGCGTCACGATGCCGTCATCGCTGTCGCCAACGGCAAGCGCAGAGAGCGGTCGCGCCACCTGCGCAGAGGTGGGAAGCGTGCCTGCGATAAACATCGCCGTCGCGAGTGTTGCGGCAGCGAAAGCCTCGATAATGGTGGTGCGCAAGACACGATCCTCCTTTTCAATACGACAAACATGAAGCAGCGAACGTCACCGGCAGAAACGCGGTATGCCGTCCGGACTGACATAGGTTCCGCCCACGACTTGGCCGGAGCGGTTGCGCTTGACGCAATAAGCCCAGACATCGGCGCGGTCGGAATCGTCGAAGCCGCCCGAGTCGTGGTCGCGACGATGCTTGCGATGCTTCTTGGGATCGCGGTAATCGCCCGCGGCGCGGGTGTCGCGGTCCCGCGCGCGGCTGGCGCTGTGGCCGGCATCGCCACGGCTGCGGTCGTCGCCGGCGCCGCTTCGATCGGGAATATTGACCGAGCCGCCGCGGTCGCCACCGCCGCCGCGGTCGCCACCGCCGCTGCTGCGGTCTCCGCCGCCGCCGCTGCGGTCTCCGCCACCTCCGCCGCCTCCGCCGCCTCCCACCGCGCACGAAGGTGAGAAGATCGATGCTATCGCCGATTGGGATTGGAGACTGCGGGCGCGCAACTGGCGCTGCGGCAGAAAACGCGCCGGTCATGAGGATGCAAGATACGGCTCCGATGCCGCCAGAAAGGAATCGATGCATGACGAGGTCCTTTCCTAAGACGTCGCCCATCGAAACTGTAGTGGAACGCGTGGCGCCTGGACAGTGGCCTTTGTGCCAATAGGCTGCTGCGGCGCCACGGCGCGGAATGGCGTCGGGACCGGCGAACTATTCCGCCGCAGTCCGACCCTGCCCGAAACGCCGCTCGATGTAATCGCTCACCATCTGCTTGAAATCCGCGGCCAGCGTGGGACCGCGCAAGGTCGCCGCCTTTTTGCCGTCGATGAAGACCGGCGCCGTCGGCTGTTCGCCGGTGCCCGGCAGCGAGATGCCGATGTCGGCGTGCTTGCTTTCGCCCGGGCCATTGACGATGCAACCCATCACCGCAACCGTCAGATTTTCCACGCCGGGATAGCGGGTCTTCCATGCCGGCATGGAGACGCGGATGAATTGCTGGATATCCTGCGCCAATTCCTGAAACGTTGTGGAGGTGGTGCGGCCGCAGCCCGGGCAGGCGGCGACCAAGGGCACGAAGACGCGGAAGCCCATGGTCTGCAGCAATTCCTGCGCCACTTTCACTTCCAGCGTGCGGTCGCCTTCCGGCTCCGGCGTGAGCGATACGCGAATAGTGTCGCCGATGCCCTGTTGCAGCAATATGCTCATGGCAGCGGAAGAGGCAACGATGCCTTTCGAGCCCATGCCCGCTTCCGTGAGCCCGAGATGCAGCGCATAGTCGGAGCGCCGCGCCAGTTCCTGGTAAACCGCGATCAGGTCCTGCACCGCCGATACCTTGGCGGAAAGGATGATGCGATTTTTCGACAAGCCGATCTCCTCGGCACGCTCAGCAGACAGCAGCGCCGATTGCACCATGGCTTCGCGAGTCACCGCACGGGCCTCAAGCGGCTGCGCCATGCGGCTGTTCTCATCCATCAGATGGGTGAGCAGTTCCTGATCGAGCGAGCCCCAATTCGCGCCAATGCGCACCGGCTTGTTGTGTTTGATCGCCATTTCCACGATGGCGGTGAATTGGCGATCGCGCTTGTCCTTGAAACCGACGTTGCCGGGATTGATGCGGTATTTGTCCAGCGCCTGGGCGCAGGCCGGATGATCGGCCAGAAGTTTGTGCCCGATGTAATGAAAATCTCCGACGATCGGCACGTCGACATTCATGCGCAGGAGCCGCTCCTTGATATGCGGCACCGCCGCGGCGGCCTCGTCCCGGTCCACCGTGATGCGCACAATCTCCGAGCCAGCCTGCGCCAATGCGGCTACCTGCGCGACGGTCGCGCTCACGTCGGCGGTATCGGTGTTGGTCATCGACTGCACGACGATCGGCGCGTCGCCGCCCACGGTGACGCGGCCGACCTGGACCGGCACGGAACGGTGCCGTCTATGCGCTGCGAGTTCCACCATCATGCTTTCCGGCAATGCGCGCAGATGCCGGCGATCTCGATCACCGGCGTCTTCGGGGTAAAGCCCGCTGATTTCGCCGCGGAGCGCAAAGTATCCGCCGCCGCCGCCGATAGCGCCTCGCCGACCGCACCGCATTTTTCGCAGATCAAAAACACCACCAGCGCGCCGGTGGCGTGATTATGGATGCAGGCGATGAAGGCATTACGACTTTCGATGCGGTGCACGAGTTCATTCTCGCGCAGGAAATCGAGCGCGCGGTAAATGGTGATCGGCGCGGGCCGCCCACCGTGGCCTGCCAGCACATCGATGATTTCATAAGCACCGAGCGGCTTGTGGCTGCCCAGCAGCGCCTCCAGGACCTGGCGGCGGATCGGGGTGAGTCGCTGGCCGCGCGCCGCGCAGATGGTCTCGGCCTGGGCCATGGCGTCGGTGGAGCACCGGGCATGGTCATGGTCGGGCGCGGGGAATAAGGACACGGGTGTCACATTGGTCTCAAGGCGTTGCTGTCAAAGGGGATTGTACCCCCTATGGCAAATATGCGGAAATTCCGCCGGCAAGCCCGCATTGCTTGTATTCTCAATTGCATATTGCAGTGCAGCATAACCCGCCCCATTTTATCGAAGCCCTGATTCGTAGGTGAAATGGTCATGCCGATCCTGAAAGGAAAGACCGCCGTCGTCACCGGCTCCACGTCGGGCATCGGCCTTGGCGTCGCCCGCGCCCTGGCGAGCGAAGGCGCCAATATCATGCTCAATGGCTTCGGCGAAGCCGGCGAGATCGAGCGGACGCGGGCGGCCATCGAAAATGAATGCGGCGTGAAAGCGGCCTTTTCCCCCGCCGACATGACCAAGCCGGCCGAAATCGCCGAGATGATCGCGAGCGCCGAAAAGCAGTTCGGCTCGATCGATGTGCTGGTGAACAATGCCGGCATCCAGCATGTCGCCGCGATCGAGGAATTTCCCCGGGAGAAATGGGACGCCATCATCGCCATCAATCTCAGTTCGGCCTTTCACACCATCCGCGCTGCCGTGCCCGGCATGAAGCAGCGCAAGTGGGGCCGCATCATCAACACCGCTTCCGCGCATTCGCTGGTCGCCTCGCCATTCAAGGCGGCTTACGTATCGGCCAAGCATGGGCTGGTTGGACTGACCAAAACTGTCGCGCTCGAACTCGCTACCTTCGGCGTGACGGTGAATTGCATCTCGCCTGGCTATGTCTGGACGCCGCTGGTGGCGAGACAAATTCCGGATCAGATGAAGACGCGCAACATGACCGAGGAGCAGGTTAAGCGCGACGTGTTGCTTGCCGCGCAACCCACCAAAGAATTCGTCACCGTAGAACAGGTTGCTGCGCTCGCGCTGTTTCTCTGTTCCGATGCCGCCGCTCCCATCACCGGCGCCAATATCCCGATCGATGGCGGCTGGACAGCGCAGTAATCCGAAATGAACAAACTCTTCTCTTGGGCGCGCGGCGACGAGCCGGCACAACCCATTCCGCAAAAACGCACCAACCTCGCCTTGCAGGGCGGGGGCGCGCATGGCGCCTTCACCTGGGGTGTACTCGATCACTTGCTGGAAGATGGCCGGCTGGAAATCGATGGCATCTCAGGCGCGTCGGCCGGTGCGGTGAATGCCGTGATGTTGGCCGACGGGTTGATCCGCGGCGGACCGGAAGAAGCGCGCAAGCGGCTGGCGGACTTCTGGCGCGCGGCCAGTATCGACGGCAGCCTGCCCGGGTTCTCACGTCATTTTGTGGACCAGCTATCGGCGGCGAGCGTGCCGATGAAGACCTGGCTCAATTCCATGGGCCGTTTCCTGTCGCCCAGCCACATGAACCCGCTCAACATTAATCCGCTCAAGCAGCTGATCGAGCGTTTCGTGGATTTCGAGGCGCTGCGAAACAGCGACCGCGAGCTCTTTATCTCCGTCACCAACGCGCAGACCGGCGATTTGCGCCTCTTCACGCGCGATGAACTCACCGCCACGGCGGTGATGGCCTCCGCCTGCCTGCCGCTGTTGTTCCGGCCGGTGAAGATCGACGGCGTGCCTTATTGGGATGGCGGCTATGTCTCCAATCCGCCGCTGCTTCCGTTTTTGCAAACGAGAGGCAGCGCGGACGTGCTGCTGGTGCAGATCTTTCCGTTGCGGCGCGACGCGGCGCCGACATCCTCGCGCGAGATCGTCGGACGCACCGCCGAGATCGGCTTCAACGCCCCGCTGTTGGCGGAATTGCGCGGCCTCGCCGCCGTTGAGCGCGTGGCGGAACAGGCTGCGCCGCGCTTGCGGCTGCATCGCATCGTGCTCGACGAGGTTGCCGAAAGGCCCGATCCCAGCAGCCGCCTGAACAACGATTACAAGTTTTTCCAGGTGCTGCATGAGCGGGGCCGGGAGGCGGCACGGCGATTCCTTGCGGCGCATTTTGATGCTATCGGATCGCATAGCACGATGGATGCTGCGTCCGAGTCCGATCCGGAATATGCCCGCCAATAAACCCCTGCTGACCGCGGAAGCCGGCGCCGCGCGGCTGGAAGTCATTGTTGCCGACATCACCACCTTGGATGTGGATGCCATCGTCAATGCCGCCAACCGCAGCCTCTTGGGCGGCGGTGGCGTCGACGGCGCCATTCATCGCGCGGCCGGACCGGAACTGCTGACCGAATGCCGAAGCCTCGGCGGCGCCGAGACCGGCGAGGCGAAAATCACCCGCGGCTACAAGCTGAAAGCCCGGCATGTGATCCATACCGTCGGGCCGGTGTGGAGCGGCGGCAAGGCTAACGAGGAAGAACTGCTTGCCTCCTGTTATCGCCGCGCGTTGGCGCTGGCGGCGGAACATCAACTCCGCTCGATTGCCTTTCCCGCAATCTCCACCGGGGTTTATCGCTTTCCGCCTGATGACGCCGCGCGCATAGCGGTAGGAACCGTCGTCTCCGAACTGGCGCGCGGCGCGAGCAGCATGACGCACGTGATCTTCTGCTGCTTCTCGGATGAGTCCGCGCAGCATCATCGCGCCGCATTCGCGGATCTTGGCTTGGCTTAGACCTGATGCGCCAGCGCCAAGGCGGCGCAGCCGATCAGGCCGGGATGCGCGACAGTGATCAGGTAGGTCGGCAGCCGCTCCAGCAGCGCGTTATAGGGCGGATGCGCTTCGAAAGCCGCGCGGAAAATATCTTCATCGAACAATGGGCCAAGCTTGCCGGTCACGCCACCGGCGATATAGACGCCGCCGAGAGCCTTGAAAGTGAGCGCCACGTCGCCGGCAAACCGCCCCAGCAACCGGACAAATAGCTTGATGGTGGCGCTTGCTGCGGGATCGCCAGCGAGCGCCTGCTCAACAATGTCTGCCGCGGTGACCGAAGTGGCACCCGGGTTCACCGCCCGGTGCAGGCTTGGAAGCCCGGAGCCGGAGATCACCATCTCGGCCGAAACTGGCCCGCTGACGTGCAAGCGGGCGAAAATCGCTTCTTCGTCTTTGTTGGCCGCGCCGAAACAGACGTGACCGCCTTCGGTCGGAAGGGGGAGCCAGCCCTTGCCCAGAGGGATGAGAGCGGCAACGCCCAAACCGGTGCCGGGACCAAGCACCACTTTCACGCCATGTGCGGCTGGTGCGTGCGCGGCCTGGCCCAATTGGCGGTAGTCGCCGCTTTGTAATTGCCCGAGCGCCCACGCCTGCGCTTCGAAATCGTTGATCGCGTGAATATCTGAAAATCCGAATCGCCCGGCCAATTCGTCGAGATTGAAGCGCCAGTTGCGGTTGGTCAGCGAAATTTCGCGGCCGGTTATCGGCCCGGCTACCGCGAGCACAGCCGCCTGAGGCCGCGTGTCAGCTTCCGCGAGGTAGGACGTGATCGCGTTCTCAAGGCTTGCGTATTTGTTGTTGTCCCAGGAAACGATGCGTTCCGGGCGGCCATTGGAAGCGAGCAGGGCGAAGCGGCTGTGCGTGCCGCCGATGTCGGCAAGCAAAACCGAGGGTGCCGCGCGGGCGGTGCTAGACATCAAAAAACACCGTCTCGTTCTCGCCCTGCAGCCGGATGTCGAAGGCATAGGCAAGGCCGCCGCGTTTTTCTTCCCGCTGCGCGATCAGCGTGCCGCGGCGATCCGGCGGGACCAGCGCAAGGATCGGATCGGTCGAATTGCCCGCCTCATCGGAAAAATAGATCCGCGTATAGGCATGCCGCGGCAGACCGCGCGCGAAGACCGCGACCAGAATATGCGGCGCCTGCGGTTTGCCGTCAGGCCCGGCAACGGCGCCCGGCTTGATGGTGCTGAAGCTGAAGCGGCCTTCCGCGTCGGTTCCGGCGCGGCCGAAGCCGGTGAATTTCGCATTCGGCCGTTGCTTGTCGGCGGGATGGGCGTAGCGGCCAGCCGCGTCGGCCTGCCAGATCTCGATCATGGAATCATTGACCGGGGCGCCGTCGCCGTCGAATACCCGGCCCTCCAGGCGGATGCGCTGTCCGGAAGCATCCGGCGTGATCAGGTCATTTCCGATCGGCTGATGCCACGCATAGTCTTTCCCGGGGGTAAGCGCGGGGGCGAAGAACGGTCCGACGGTCTGTGAGGGCGTGATTCCGGCCATCGTTCAGAGCCCCATCGGCGTCTGCTCGCGGCCGCGCAAGACGATGTCGAAACGGTAGCCGAGCGCCCAATTCGGCACCGTCGCGTCGAGATCGAAAGAAGACATCAGACGCTCGCGGGCGCCTTCTGGGATGGACCGGTAGATCGGGTCATAAGGGATCAGCGGATCGCCGGGGAAATACATCTGCGTCACCAGCCGCGACAGGAAAGAATGGCCGAACAGCGAGAGGTGAATATGCGCCGGCCGCCAGGCATTGTCGTGATTGCCCCAAGGATAAGCGCCCGGCTTCACCGTAAGAAACTGATAGCGGCCTTCGGCGTCGGTGACGGTGCGGCCCGCGCCGGTGAAATTCGGATCGAGCGGGGCGGGATGTTGATCGACCACGTGCACATAGCGCCCGGCAGCATTGGCCTGCCAGACCTCGATCAGCGTATTCGCCACCGGCTTGCCGTCCTCATCGAGCACGCGGCCGTGCACAATGATGCGCTCGCCCAGCGGCTCGCCCTTATGCTGCTTGGTCAGATCGGCATCGCCAGGCTGCACGGTTTCGTGTCCATAAACCGGACCGGTGAGCTCGGAAAGCGTGTGCGGGACGATGATCAGCGGCTTCGACGGCGCGCGCTTGATCGAGCTTTTGTATTCGGGCGCGAGATGGCCTGAAAAGGCGCTCAGGCTCTCGCGCGGGTAAACCAATGTCATCACACTTTCTCCAATGCGATGGAGACGCCCTGACCGACGCCGACGCACATGGTAGCGAGCGCAAGCTTGCCATCGCGCTTGTGCAACCCATGCACCGCGGTCATGCACAAGCGCGCGCCCGACATGCCGAGCGGATGTCCGAGCGCAATAGCCCCGCCGTGCGGATTGACGTGTTCGGCGTCGTCCGCAAGACCGAGCTGACGCAAAACAGCAAGCGCCTGCGACGCAAAGGCTTCGTTAAGTTCGATCAAATCGAAATCGCCGATCTTCAGTTTCAGCAGTTGCAGCAGCTTCTGCGTAGACGGCACCGGGCCAATGCCCATGATGCGCGGCGGCACACCGGCCGAGGCCATGCCGAGCACGCGCGCGCGCGGCGTCAGGCCATGCTTCTTCGCCGCCGTCTCGGACGCAAGAATCATGGCCGCCGCGCCATCATTGACGCCGGAAGCATTGCCGGCGGTGACGGTGCCCGGATTTCGGAACGGCGTCTTGAGCTTGGCGAGGTCTTCCATCGTGGTGGTGGGACGCGGATGCTCGTCGCGATCGACGACAACGGAACGATCCTTTCCCGGAATTTCAACAGGAACGATCTCGGTATCGAAATAGCCTGCCGCGCGCGCCTGCGCCGCGCGCTGTTGCGATCGCAGCGCGAAGGCGTCCTGGTCCTTGCGGCTGACCTGGAATTCCTCGGCAACATTCTCGCCGGTATCCGGCATGGCATCGACGCCGTATTGCGCTTTCATCAGCGGATTGATGAAACGCCAGCCGAGGGTAGTGTCGTGCAGTTCGGTCGCGCGCTGGAACGGCGTCTCCGCTTTGGCCATCACCAGCGGCGCACGCGTCATCGATTCCACGCCGCCGGCCAGTGCAAATTCGATCTCGCCGGAACGGATCGCGCGCGCAGCGTCGCCGACCGCGTTCATGCCGGAGGCGCAGAGGCGGTTGAGCGTAATGCCCGGCACCTTGTCAGGCAGCCCCGCCAGCAGCAGCGCCATGCGCGCGACATTGCGATTGTCTTCCCCGGCCTGGTTGGCACAGCCGAGATAAACCTCGTCCAGGGCTTCCCAATCGGCATCGGTGTTGCGCGCGACCAACGCCTTGATCGGCATTGCGGCGAGATCATCCGTCCGTACCTTGGCCAGCGCGCCGCCGTAGCGGCCGATCGCCGTGCGCGCCGCGTCGCAGAGGAAAACCTCACGCATCGTAGATTCCTTGAATGGGCCGGGCCATTGCTAAGCCGCCTTGCCGTGAGCGGCGGCGGTGCGCGTCTGCAGCGCGCGCAGCGCGTCAAGCTCTTGTAAGGTCGGGGCTGGAGTCTCCGCAACGCTCACCGCGAAGCGCACCGGCCAGCCGGTGTTTTCCTGAATCTTTTCCCGTGTCACGCCGGGATGGATCGACACCACCGTCATTTCGTTCGTCGTAGGGTCGGGCTCGAAGATGCACAGGTCGGTAACGAGCTTGCTTGGCCCTTTGGTCTTCAGGCCGAGCCGCCTGCGGTGGTCGCCGCCCTCGCCGTGGCCGAACGAGGTGATGAAATCCAGTTGATTGACGAAGCTGCGCTTGCTCTGCGCCATGATGATGAAGATCTCACCGCAGGAGCTGGCGATCTCCGGGGCGCCGCCGCCGCCAGGTAGCCGCACCTTCGGCTTGTCGTAAGCCCCGACCACGGTGGTGTTGAGATTGGCGAATTTATCGATCTGCGCGCCGCCCAGAAAGCCCACGGTGATGCGACCGCCTTGCAGCCAGTAACGGAACATCTCCGGCACGGAAACGGTGGTCAGCGCCGTCTCGCACAATTCGCTGTCGCCGATGGAAAGCGGCAGCACATCGGGCTTGGTGGCGATGGTGCCGGACTCGTAGATCAACGTGATGTCCGGCGCATGCGTCAGCCGCGCCAAATTGGCGGCCGCGGAGGGCATGCCGATGCCGACGAAGCAGACGTCATCGTTGCGCAGCGCTCGCGCCGCCGCGATCGTCATCATCTCGTTGGATGTATAAGTTTCGGCCATGGCTACTCCGCCGCCGTGCGCAGCGGCCGGATATGGGTCGCGAAAACTTCCGGCCTCTGCTCGATCACATTCTTCTGCATCCAGGAAAGGAATGTCTCGCGCTCGCGCGCGATCCCGTCCCACTTCTTATAAAAGGCATTGTCGCGCGCGTAATAGCCTTGCGCGTAAGACGGGTAGGCGCCGCCGGGCACCTCCGCGATGGCGGTGACCGTCCAGGCGGGCAGCACCACGGCGTTGTAACTGCGCGGGCCGAGATCATCGACGATCTCCTCCACCGTCACGATCGCGCGTTTGGAGGCGAGCACGACTTCCTTCTGCACCCCGACGATGCCATCGATCATCACATTGCCTTGCCGGTCGGCTTTCTGCGCATGGACCACCGCCACGTCGGGTCTATGCGCCGGAACGGAAGCCAGCGTCTCGCCGGTGAAGGGGCACTGGATGAATTTGATATTCGGATTCACCTTCGAGAGATCGCCGCCGATATAGCCGCGGAAGATCGCGCAGGGCAGACCCGCCGCGCCGGCCTCATAGGCATTGGCCATGGCGGCGTGGGAATGCTCCTCGATTTCCAGCGGCTGCGGCCAGCCATTCTCCACCGCGTCGCGCAAGCGATGCAGCGAGCCGACACCCGGATTGCCGCCCCAGGAGAACACCACCTTCCGGGCGCAACCCATACCGATCATCTGATCGTAGATCAGGTCCGGCGTCATACGGATCAGCGTCAGGTTCTTTCGCTGCTGGCGGATGATCTCATGGCCGGCCGCATGCGGGATGAGATGGGTGAATCCCTCCATGGCGACGGCGTCGCCGTCGCGGATATGGGCCTGCACGGCCTCAGCGAGGGTGGTTATGCGCGGCAATACGGAACTTCCAGTGGCAATCACGGGCCGGCATTTAGGGACCATTCCGGCGAACCGTCAAATGCCCTGCTCCAGGCTGGTATGCGTCAAAAGGGGGCCTGAATTGACCGTTTTCGAAGTCCAGAAATTCTCGCACGAAGGCTGTGGGCAAGCGGCAGAAAGCGTGCCCGCCATCTGATACGGTCGCGCACCATGGATCTCGCCCGCACCCATATCGTTCCGGACCCTGCCGCCGATGCCGGTGGCCGGGTTACCCCGATGATGGAGCAGTATATTGAGATCAAGGCCGCCAATCCGGATTGCCTGCTGTTCTACCGGATGGGCGATTTCTACGAATTATTCTTCGAGGACGCCGAAATAGCCTCGCGCGCGCTCGGCATCATGCTCACCAAGCGCGGCAAGCATCTCGGGCGCGACATCCCGATGTGCGGCGTGCCGATCCACCGCTCCGATGAATATCTGCACAAGCTGATCGCGCTCGGCCATCGCGTCGCGGTCTGCGAACAGATCGAAGATCCTGCGGAGGCGAAGAAGCGCGGCGCCAAGAGTGTGGTGCAGCGCGACGTCACGCGCCTGGTTACGCCGGGCACGTTGACTGAAGACACACTGCTCGACGCCGGGCGCAACAATTATCTCCTTGCGCTCACGCGCGCGCGGATGTCGTCCGACACCGAGCAAGGCCGCTTCGGGCTGGCCTGGATCGACATCTCTACCGGCGAATTCCGCATTGCCGAATGCGAGCCCGGCGCGCTCGCCGCCGAGATCGCGCGGCTCGAACCGGGCGAAGTCATCCTATCCGATGCGCTCTATTCCGATCCGGAGCTGGCCTCATATTTCCGCTCGCTGCCGGCGGTGACGCCGCTCACGCGCGATGTGTTCGACGGCGCCACCGCCGAGCGCCGCCTGACAGACTATTTTTCCGTCGCGACCACCGATGCCTTCGGCACGCTATCACGGCTGGAACTGACGGCGGCTGCTGCCTGCATCACCTATGTGGAGCGCACGCAACTCGGCAAACGCCCGCCGCTGTCGCCGCCTTTGCGGGAAGCCGCGGGCGCCACGCTTGCCATCGACCAAGCAACGCGCAGCAATCTGGAGCTCGTACGCACGCTCACCGGCGAGCGGCGCGGCTCGCTGCTCGCGGCGATCGACCGCACCATCACTCCGGCGGGCTCGCGCCTGTTGGCGCAGCGGCTTTCCGCGCCGCTGACCGACGCAAGGGCCATCGCTGCGCGGCTCGACTGCATCGAGATGTTCGTTGCCGATTCCGGCCTGCGCAGCGAGGTACGCGACCGGCTGAAGGCATCGCCCGATCTTGCTCGCGCGCTCAGCCGCATTGTGGTGGATCGCGGCGGACCGCGCGACCTGGCTGCGATCCGCGACGGCATTTTGGCGGCTTCCGCGCTGGCGGCAAGGCTTGACGGCCGCAAGGACGCGCCCGCTGAGATCACCGGCGCCATCGCCGCGCTGCGGCGGCCGGATCCCGCGGTGCCGGAGAAATTGGCGGCGGCGCTTGCCGACGAATTGCCGGCCTTCAAGCGCGACGGCGGATTCGTGCGGGCCGGTTATGATGCCGCGCTCGATGAGGCGCGCGCGCTGCGCGATGAATCCCGCCGGGTGGTCGCCGGGTTGCAGGCGCGTTACGCCGATGAGACCGGCATCCGCATACTGAAAATTCGGCACAACAATGTCCTGGGCTTTTTTGTCGAGGTGACGGCGCAGCACGGCGAAAAGCTGATGTCGCCCCCGCACAACGCAGCCTTCATCCATAGGCAGACGCTGGCGGGCCAGGTTCGCTTCACCACCGCCGAACTGGGCGAACTGGAAGCCAAGATCGCTAATGCCGCCGACCGCGCGCTTGCAATTGAGCTGGAGACTTACGCACGGCTCGCCGACATCGTCACCGCGGCTGCCTTCAACATCAAAGCCGCCGCCGAGGCCTTGGCGGTGCTCGACGTCTCCGCCGCGCTGGCGCAGGTTGCGGTGGAACGCAATTATTTGCGGCCGGAAGTGGACGACACGCTTGCTTTCGTAATCGAGGGCGGGCGGCATCCGGTGGTCGAGCAGGCGCTGGCGCAGGATGGGCAACCATTCGTCGCCAATGACTGCGATCTCTCCCCCGCCGCGACAGAAACCGCCGGACGCATCTATCTGCTGACCGGTCCCAATATGGGCGGCAAATCCACTTTCCTGCGGCAGAATGCCTTGATCGCCGTGATGGCGCAGATGGGCAGCTTCGTGCCTGCGCGCAGAGCCCATATCGGCATCGTCGACCGGCTGTTCTCCCGTGTTGGTGCGGCGGACGATCTCGCGCGCGGCCGCTCTACCTTCATGGTCGAGATGGTGGAAACGGCAGCGATCCTCAATCAGGCGCGCGAGCGTTCGCTGGTGATCCTCGACGAAATCGGCCGCGGCACCGCGACATTCGACGGACTCTCCATCGCTTGGGCCACGATCGAGCATCTGCACGAGGCCAACCGCTGCCGCGCGCTCTTCGCCACACACTTCCACGAGTTGACGGCCTTGTCGGCGAAACTACCGCGCCTGTTCAATGCCACCGCGCGGGTGAAGGAATGGGCCGGCGACGTGGTCTTTCTGCACGAGGTGGTGGCCGGCGTTGCCGACCGTTCTTACGGCATTCAAGTCGCAAAGCTCGCAGGCTTGCCCGCCGCGGTGATCGACCGCGCCAAAATCGTGCTGGCCAAGCTGGAAGCCGAGGACCGTGCGTCGCCGGTGCGCGGCTTCGACGATCTGCCGCTGTTCGCCGCCGCGCCGAACCCGCCGGCCGCGCCCGCGGTCGATGCCGCTCTGGAAGCGCTCATTGCCGCGCTGATGGCATTACATCCGGACGAGATGTCGCCGCGCGAAGCGCTGGAAGCGCTTTATGCGCTGAAGGCAAAAGTCGCGGAGAAGAAAAGTTAGGCGCGGTGCATGCTGATCGCCACCGGCGGGCCGCTGCGGATAGTCTGATACACCACGCAATATCGCTCGGTGAGTTTCAGGAGCTGATCGAGTTTTTCCTGCGGCGCGTCGGTATCGATGTCGAAACGCAGGCGGATTTGCGCGAAGCCGACCGGCGCGTCTTTGGCCACGCCAAGCGTGCCGCGGAAATCGAGATCGCCTTCGGCCGACACGCTGCCGGCCTTCAGTGGAATGTCGATGGCGGTCGCTACCGCCTTCAGCGTCACTCCGGCGCAGGCCACCAGCGCCTCCAGCAACATGTCGCCCGAGCAAAGCTCCATGCCGGAGCCGCCGGTCGCCGGATGCAAGCCCGCCACCGCTAGCGCGCGGCCAGTCTCCACTTTGCAGGCGATATTGGTGTCGTCGAGCGTGCCCTTGGCCTTCAGGGTAATAACGGCGGCTTTCGCGTCGCTCTTGTAACGTTCCTTGATCGGCGCCTGCAGCGCGCGCAGTTCAGCGGCATCCATGGGCATTCTCCTGATTGGCCGGCTTATATGTCACTGCCCGGGCAGGCGGGCAATCACCACCAAAGGGCGGCGCCGGCATCGGTCTTGGTTTCGCCGTCGGCGGCCGGCGTGCGCTCCAGCGAACGGTCGAGCGCGGCCATGATGCGGCGCTTGGCGAAATCGAAGGCGGCGGATTGCCGGTCGCGCGGGCGCGGCAGGTCAGTCTCGATCTCATCGAAAATCCGGCCCGGGCGCGGGCGCATCACCAGCACCCGATCGGCCATCACGATGGCTTCGTCGACGTCATGGGTGACCAGGATCAGCGTCGGCTTCAGATCGGCCCAGAGATCGAGCAGGTGATCCTGCAGATCGACGCGGGTAAAGGCATCGAGCGCGGAAAACGGCTCGTCGAGCAGCAGCACTTCGGGCTTTGGCACCAGCGCCCGCGCGATGGCAACGCGCTGCGCCTGCCCGCCGGACAATTCGCGCGGCCACATCGCCGCTTTCTCGGTCAGGCCGACGCGCTCCAGCGCCTTCGCCACGCGCGCGTTGCGCTTGGCGGCGGGCAGATGGGCAAGGCCAAATCCCACATTGTTGGCAACCGATAGCCAGGGCAGCAATCGCGGCTCCTGAAAGATCATGCCGATCTTCTCGTGCGGCGCCGCGATGCGCGTGCCGTTGAGGGTCACGCTGCCCTGCGTGGCCGGGTCGAGGCCGGACGTCACGCGCAGCAGCGTGGACTTGCCGCAGCCGGAGCCACCGACCACGGCGACGATCTCGCCCTGCTCGACGCGAATGGAAATGCCGTCGAGCGCGCGCACGCCGTTAGGATAGATTTTGCCGATGCGGTCGAGAGCGAGCATTGGCCTTCTCCTATCGCCGCCTGACCACGTCTTCCCAGCGCAGCAGCGGAGCGGTCGCGCGCGCGAGCAGGAAATCGGTGGTTTTGCCGAGGATGCCAAAAGCGACGATGGCGGCGACGATCTGCGCCGGCTTGCCGAGCTGCTGGCCGTCGATCAAGAGAAAGCCGAGGCCGGTGGAGGCGCCGAGAAATTCCGCCGCCACGACGAACATCCAGCCAAGGCCAAGGCCGGCGCGCAACGAGAGCACATAGGCCGGCATCACCGCCGGCAACAGGATGCGGCGGACCATGGCGAAGCCGGAAAGCCTAAAAACGCGGCCGACTTCGACGATCTTGCGGTCGACGGACAGTACCGCGCCCATGACGCCAAGATAGACCGGAAAGAACACGCCGACAGCGATCAGGATAATTTTGGAAGCTTCGAATATGCCGAACCAGAGGATGAACAGTGGCACCCAGGCGATCGAAGGGATCGCCCGGAGCGCTTGCAGGGTCGGATCAAGCAGGCGGTTAGTAAGGGCGGAATAGCCGGCGATCGCGCCCACCAGCGTTCCCGCAGCGACGCCGAAGAAAAAGCCCAGGGCGACGCGCCAAAGCGTGGCCCACGTGTGCTGTTGCAACTCACCAGTCGCCGCAAGATCGGCAAAGGTGCGGAAGATCACGGTGGGCGGCGGCACCAAGCGGCCATTCGACCAGCCCATCGCCACCGCAATTTCCCAAGAGACGGCAAGTCCGACCGGCAGCAGGAAACCCAGCGCTGGGCGCGCGAAACGCGCGAACTGGCTCCTCGCCGCGGGCCTCTCCGCCGGGGTCTGTTCAACCGTGGCTGTCATGGAAACAAGAGACATAACCCGCCCGTGGAAAGCAACCGGCCCACTTCCGCGAGGAAGAGGGCCGTCGCAGTCAGTTGCTCACGTAACGGTCGTCGATCAGCTCATCGACCGCCTTTTTCATGTCGACGCTGGGCTGGATGACGCTGGACTTTTGCAAGGCGAGGCCGGCTTCCAGGATGGAGTCGCGCTGCGCCGAGCCGACCTTGTTATGGGTCATCTCGGTGCGCTCCTTCAACTGCTTGTCGACAACCTCGGGAGCGAGCTTGGTGACGCCGATGAAGATCTTCTTCAGTTCGTCGTAATTGGCGAGCGAATATTTGCGCGCTTCCTCATAAGCCTTGATCACGCGCTTGACGATCTCTGGATTATCCTTGGCGAATTCCTCGCGCACGTTGAGGATGCCCCAAGTATTAGCCTCGGGCTTGCGGTAGAACAGCTTGGCGCCTTCCTGGATCTCATGCTGCGCCATCATCGGATCGAGGCCGGCCCAAGCATCGACGTCACCGCGCAGCAGCGCCGTGCCGCCATCGGCATGCTGCTGCACCAGCACCGGTGTGATGTCTTTGTCGGTCAGGCCATGAGCGAGCAGGGCGCGCACCAGGAAGATGTGCGGATCGGTGCCGCGCACCATCGCCACCCTCTTGCCTTTGAGGTCCTCAACCTTGCTGATCTTTGAGTCTTTGCCCGTGACCAACGCGGTCCATTCCGGACGGGAATACACATAGACCGATTTGATCGGATTGCCGTTGATCCTGGCGACCAGCGCGGCGGAGCCGGCGGTCGAGCCGAAATCGATCGAGCCGGCATTGAGGAATTGCAGCGCGTTGCTCGAGGAGACGGTCTGCACCCAGCGCACGGTGATTCCGTCTTTCTGGAATTCTTTCTCGAGAAAGCCCTTCTCCTTCAGCAGCATCGAAACCGGATTGTAGGTCGCCCAATCGACGCGGATTTCCTTGGGCTGCGCCGCAGCCGTCGCAACCGGGGCGAGCCAGGCCAGTACGCTGAAAGCAAGCAACGAACGTCGCGATACAAAACTCATCTCAATCCTCCCACGCGCACCGCATATCTGGCGGGCTTCACGACTGCGGCGTCCCGCGGACGCGGCGCTACTTAGCGGCATTTGTCGTTCAGCGGCAAGCAGCATCCATGAAGAAGCGTTAGTTTTATGCTCTTGCGAGCGCTGGGCGGGATCGGATTTGGAATAATCGTCCAAAAATGCCGCGCGAGGGGGAATGACGATCTCTGGGTGTCTGTGAAAAGCATGCAGCCCTGAGATTGGGTGACACCGCCGCCTCCCTCCGCTATCTCGGAGCATGCTTTTCGATCCCAGCAAGCATGGTGACGTTTTCAACTCGGCTGACGTTGCCGCCTCGCTCGATCAACTCGCCGCGCAATATGCCGGGCGCGAGAATGAGTTGCGCGCCGCTATGGCCAAGCGGCTGAAGCTTGCGCTGACCGAAGGCCGCGCCGCCGCAGAGCAATTGCTATTGAAGGAGCGGCAGGGCCGGCTATGCGCCGAGCGGCTCTGCTTTATGCAGGACGAGATCATCCGCATCCTGTTCGATTTTATCGGCAAGCATCTCTACCAGTCGCGCAACCCTTCCGAAGCCGAGCGCATGGCGATCGTAGCTACCGGCGGATATGGCCGCGGATTGATGGCGCCGGGGTCCGATATCGATCTGCTCTTCCTGCTTCCCTATAAACAAACGGCCTGGGGCGAATTGGTCGCCGAGACGATCCTTTATTGTCTGTGGGACATGGGCCTGAAGGTCGGCCACGCCACGCGTTCTGTGGACGAGTGCATCCGACAGGCGAAAGCGGACATGACCATCCGCACCTCCATTCTGGAGGCTCGCTTTCTGCTCGGCGACAGCAAATTATTTGACGAGTTAGTCGCGCGCTTCGACAAGAACATTGTGCAGGGCACGGCGGCCGACTTCGTCACTGCCAAGCTTGCCGAACGCGAGGAACGCCACCGCCGCGCCGGCCAATCACGCTATCTGGTTGAGCCTAACGTCAAAGACGGCAAGGGCGGCTTGCGCGATCTGCACACGCTGTTCTGGATGGCCAAATATGTCTATCGGGTGCGAGAACCCGAGGAACTGCTCGAACAAGGCGTATTCGACAACGAGGAGTTCGCGGTCTTCCGCCGCTGTGAGGATTTCCTCTGGGCGGTGCGCTGCCACATCCATTTCGTCTCCGGGCGCGCCGAGGAACGACTCTCATTCGATATCCAGCGCGAGATCGCGGTGCGGCTCGGTTACACCGAACACCCGGGCATGAAGGACGTTGAGCGCTTTATGAAGCACTACTTCCTGGTGGCAAAGGACGTCGGCGACCTCACCGCCATCCTCTGCGCCGAACTGGAGCAACGCCAGGCCGCGCCCGCGCCGGTGCTCAGCCGCATGATTGCGAGATTCCGGCCGGCCGGGCGCCGCACGTTGCCGGAGAGCGACGATTTCATCATCGACAACAACCGCATCAATGTCGCCAATCCGGATGTGTTCCGCCGCGATCCGCTCAATCTGCTTACGATTTTTTGGCTCGCACAGTCGCATAATTTGGCCCTGCATCCGGATGCGACGCGGGCGATCCGCCGTTCGTTGAAGGTAGTCGATCGCAATTTCCGCCAGGACGAGAAGGCCAATCAGCTGTTCCTGCAGATATTGACCTCGCAGGAAGCGGAAATCGTGCTGCGCTGGATGAATGAGACCGGCGTGCTGGGCCGCTTTATCCACGCCTTTGGACGCATCGTCGCGATGATGCAGTTCAATATGTACCACCACTATACGGTGGACGAGCATCTCCTGCGCTGCATCGGCGTGCTGGCGGAGATCGAGCGCGGCGACAATGAGGAATTTGCGCTGGCGAATGATCTCATGCGCAAGATCCAGCCGCAGAACCGCGCCGTGCTCTACATCACGCTGTTTCTGCACGACATCGCCAAGGGCCGTACGGAAGACCACTCGATTGCCGGCGCCCGAATCGCGCGGCGCATGTGCCCCCGGCTCGGCTTCTCGCCCGCCGAAACCGACACGGTGGCCTGGCTGATCGAGCAACATCTCGTGATGTCGAGCATCGCGCAGTCGCGCGATCTTTCCGACCGCAAGACGATCGAAAATTTCGCCGCGGTGGTGCAGTCGCTCGAGCGGCTGAAGCTTCTCACCATCCTCACCACGGCGGACATCCGTGCGGTGGGACCCGGAGTTTGGAACGGCTGGAAAGCCCAATTGCTGCGTACGCTTTATTATGAAACCGAGCCGGTGCTGACCGGCGGCTTCTCTGAGGTCAACCGCGCGCAGCGCGTCGCCATTGCGCAGGCCGAATTCCAGGAGCAGATTAAAGATTGGCCGGCAGAGCAGCGCGAAGCCTACATCGCCCGCCATTATCCGGCATATTGGCTCAAGGTCGATCTGCGGCATCAGCTGGCGCATGCGCGCTTCCTTCGCGACGCCGAGAGGCAGCAGCAGACGCTCGCGACCAGCGTGGCCTTCGATCCGGAGCGCGGGGTTACAGAACTGACAGTGCTGGCGCCCGATCATCCCTGGCTGCTGTCGATTATCGCTGGTGCCTGCGCGGTGACCGGCGCCAATATCGTGGATGCGCAGATCTACACCACAACCGACGGGCTGGCGCTCGACACCATTTCAATCTCGCGCGAATTCGACATGGAGGAGGACGAGTTGCGGCGCGCAGCGCGCATCGCCGCCGCTATCGAGCGCGCCTTGCGCGGAGATCTGAAGCTGCCGGAGATGATCAGCCAGCGTGCAGCGCCCAAGGGGCGGATCAAGGCCTTTGCCGTGGAGCCGGATGTCACCATCAACAATCAGTGGTCGCATCGCTACACGGTGGTGGAAGTGACCGGCCTCGACCGGCCCGGCTTGCTCTATGCGCTGACCACAACTTTGTCGAAGCTCAATCTCAATATCACGTCGGCTCACGTGGCCACGTTCGGTGAGCGCGTGGTGGACGTGTTCTATGTTACCGATTTGCTGGGCGACAAAATCTCTTCGCCGACGCGGCAGGCGGCGATCAAACGCGCCTTGCTCGCCTTGTTCGCCGGCGGTGCGGAAGGCGGTGGCGCCGACCCGCAAAAAAACGCCGTTGCCAGCTGATCCGCCCGCTTTTTGCGCAAATCATCGCGGGTTAACTGACCCTTAAATAGCCCGCTCTAGCGTGGATTGAAGCTCGGCTGTTGTTGGGGTGGCCGGCTTATCCGTGAGACAACGGCATGGCGGGGGGACGGCGAAAGGACGGCGCGCGGCGCGAGCCGGTATCCGACGCCGAGTCCAAGACCACGTCCGCGCGCGGGAAGAAAGGCAGCCCGCGCAAACGCAGCGGCAAAACAAAGCGCTTCAGTTTCGGCCGCGTTGTTTATTGGTCGCTTGTAGGCCTGCTGTGGGTCGCAATCGCAAGCGTCGGCGGCGTCGCCTGGATCGGCGCTCATCTGCCGCCGATCCAATCGCTGGAAATCCCGAAGCGCCCGCCGTCGATTCAGATTGTTGGCATCGACGGGCGTGTGCTCACGACGCGCGGCGATGGCGGCGGTGCGGCGATGTCCTTAAAAGAGCTACCGCCATATCTGCCGAAAGCTTTCATCGCCATCGAGGATCGGCGCTTCTATGCGCATCCCGGCGTGGATGCGTTCGGCATTGCGCGCGCCGCGCTGGCCAATGTCTTGCGTCAAGGCGTGTCGCAAGGCGGCTCTACCATCACCCAGCAGCTCGCAAAAAATCTTTTCCTGACGCAGGAACGCACACTCTCGCGAAAAGTCCAGGAACTGGTGCTGGCCTTCTGGCTGGAACGCAAATTCTCCAAAGTCGAAATTCTCGAGCTCTATCTCAATCGGGTTTATTTTGGCGCCGGCGCCTATGGCGTCGAAGCCGCCGCGCAACGCTATTTCGGCAAAAGCGCGCGCCAGGTCACCCTTTCCGAGGCGGCGATGCTCGCCGGGCTGGTGAAATCGCCCTCGCGCCTCGCGCCCACGCGCAATCCGGATGGGGCGGAACGCCGCGCGCAGACCGTGCTGCTGGCGATGGCGGACAATAAGCTTGTCACCGAAAACGTGGTCAAGGCTGCAATCTCGCACCCAGCGCGCGTGGTGCCGCAGGCCAGCGCAAGTTCGGTCAACTATGTCGCCGACTGGATCATGGACGTGCTCGACGACATTGTCGGACGAGTCGATGAGGACATCGTGATCGAGACGTCGATCGATCCGGCCTTGCAGGTGATCGCGGAAAAAGCGCTGGTCGAGGAACTCGCGCAGAAGGGCGGCAAGTTTGGGGTGACGCAGGGCGCGGTGGTGACGATGGCGCCGGACGGCACCGTGCGCGCTCTGGTCGGCGGCCGCGATTATAGCGAGAGTCAGTTCAACCGCGCTGTTTCGGCCAAACGTCAGCCCGGCTCCGCCTTCAAGCCGTTCGTTTATCTCACCGCCCTCGAACGCGGGCTGACGCCGGACACCATGCGCGACGACCGGCCGCTTTCGGTGAAGGGCTGGAAGCCGGAAAATTACACCCGCGAATATCTCGGCAATGTAAGCCTGACCCAGGCGCTCGCGATGTCGCTTAATACCGTTTCGGTGCGGCTCACTTTGGAATTCGGGCCGACCGCGGTTGTGCAAACCGCGCACCGGCTTGGCATCGCATCCAAGCTCGAGCCCAATGCCTCGATCGGCCTCGGCACCTCGGAAACCTCGGTGATCGAGCTGGTCAGCGCCTATGCCGCCTTCGCCAATGGTGGCCTCGCAGTGGCACCGCACGTCGTTGAGCGGGTGCGCACGGCCGGCGGCGCCGTACTTTACCGGCGCAAGCCGGAGAATCTCGGCCGTGTGATCGACGGACGCTATGTGGCGATGATGAACCAGATGATGCGAGAGACAGTGGTCACCGGCACCGCACGCAAGGCAGAGCTTCCCGGTTGGCCGGCTGCGGGCAAGACCGGCACCAGCCAGGATTTCCGCGATGCCTGGTTTATCGGCTACACGGCGCAATACGTGACCGGCGTCTGGCTCGGCAATGACGACGGCTCGCCCACGCACAAGACCAGCGGCAGCGGCCTGCCGGTGGAAATCTGGAGCCGGGTGATGAAGACCGCACACCAGAATGTACCGGTCGCGGGCCTGCCCGGTCTGGTTGGCGGCGCTCCGCTCGCGGTTGCGCTTCCGCCCGGCGACATCACGCGTCGCCCGCAAATGTCGGACGCCAGCGCAAAGGCGCCGATACCGGCTTCGGCTGCTGGCGGGCTGGACGACTGGCTGTTAGGAAAACTGTTCGGCCGCCGTTGATGCTGCGGCTTCAATCAACCAGATCGGTTTCGACCTGGCTGTGGGAAGTCCGTAGCGGTGCAGATCGGTGCCGTGCACGTCGAGCCAGACCTTCGCCCGCTTCATCGCCGGAGACAGCCGTCCCAGCAGCCGCCAGAAGCGGATTGAGTGGTTCATTTCGCGCAGATGCGCCACTTCATGCGCCGCCAGATAGTCCAGGACATAGGGCGGGGCGAAGATCAGCCGCCAGGAATAGGACAAAACGCCGGCGGTGGAGCAGGAACCCCAGCGGCTTGATTGATCGCGCACGGTGATGCGCCTGATGCTAACGCCGATCTGTTCCGCGTAATGCCGGCTCGCGGATTCCAGATCGCGGCGCGCTTCCTGTTTCAGGTAATTGCTCACCCGGCGATTGATATGCGGGGCATCGCCGGCAACGCAGAGAAGCTGTTCTCCATTCGCATCGGTTTCCTTCCATACCGTTCCGCGGGTATTTCTCCGGTGCACGATGCGGTATGGCGTGCCGCGCAGAGGAATGACAACGCCGTGCGCGAAAGGCGCCGCTTCCGGCAGCCGGCCGAGCCTGGCGGCGATCCAGCCGCCGTGCTTTTGCGCAAATTCCTTTGCCTCCTTCAGGCTTCCGCGCGGTGGCATGGTAAGGATCACTTCGCGCGTGGCGGCCTGAATACGAAGCGTATAGCGGCGCGCCTGCCGATGCCGGCGCAAGCGCACGAGATAGATGGATTGATCGAAAGCGATGCTGATCGCCTGCGGTTCGGTTGGCCGACGATAGAGAAGTGCACGCAAGGGCATGGAAATGGCCTGACTGGAAAAAACGCTCAGGGGAAATATTGCCATATCCAATGCCGTCCACAGTCTATCGGTGATCACGAAAGTGCGGCCCCAAGACCCGGCACTAAACCTGGATACCGACGCAACATATTGTAGACTGGAGTGGTGAATTGCGGATCATTTTTTGCGTGCCCCCGCCTTGGCGTGGGGGGTCCGGTCTCGATCGCGAGACATGGGAAATAACCTTGTAAAATCAATTAATTAGACGACGCGCGAGCGTTTCGTCACGGCGACCGCTGAGAAAGGGCCAATTGGCGGGTCTTTTTCGCTTCTTGGTCCGGAACGGGACACCTCCGCGACCGCGAATCAGCGCGTCGCCGGCTTGTTTCGGCAACTCATTCGGCCGGGACCATGCCAGCGCTTTTCTCCCGCCGCGCGGCGGGGACAGCGCCGTTATTCGACAGGATGAAATCCGCAATCCGCGGCGCGATGTCGGCGCGGAAGCGCGAGCCGTTGAACACCCCGTAGTGGCCGACGCCGCGGGCAAGGTAATGCGTCTTGCGATCGGCAGGGATGTTGTCGCACAGCCGATGCGCCGCTTCGGTCTGGCCGCGGCCGGAAATGTCGTCGTGTTCGCCTTCCACCGTCATCAGCGCGACGCGCCGGATGCGCGAAGGATCCACCTTCTGGCCGCGATGCGTCATCTCACCCTTCGGCAGTGCGTGACGCACAAATACCGTGTCCACGGTCTGCAGATAATATTCGGCGGCGAGATCCATCACCGCGAGATATTCGTCGTAGAATTCGCGGTGCTTCTGTGCGGAATCCCCGTCGCCTTCCACCAGATGCTGGAACAGATCCTTATGCGCCTCGATGTGACGCCCGAGATTCATGCTGACGAAGCCGTGCAGCTGCAGGAATCCGGGATAGACGTCGCGCATCACGCCGGGGTTGGGAAAGGGCACCTTGGTAATGACGTGGTGGCGGAACCAGTCGACGCCGCGGGCTTCCGCCAGTTTGTTGACCTTGGTAGGGTTGCAGCGGGAATCGATCGGTCCGCCCATGAGGGTCATCGAACGCGGTACCACGGGATCGTCCTGCGCTTCCATCAGCGCGACGGCGGCGAGCACCGGCACGGATGGCTGGCATACGGCGATGACATGGGCATCACCGCCGAGCCGGCGCAGCATGGCGACCACGTAATCGATGTAATCATCGAGATCGAACCGGCCTTCCGATAGCGGCACTTCCCGCGCATTCACCCATTCGGTGATGTAAACGTCATGCTGCGGCAGAAATGCTTCCACGGTGCCGCGCAGCAAGGTCGGATAATGCCCGGATAGCGGCGCGACGATCAGCAGTTTTGGCTGCCGGTGTTTTAGCGGATGCGCGAAGGTGCGCTTGAAATGCAGCAGCCGGCAGAATGGCATTTCCCAGATCGGCTCGATCTCAACCGGTACGCGCTCGCCGCCGACCAGCGTGTAGTCGATCTCCCATTCCGGCTGGGCATAGCGGCGCGTCGCACGCTCGAATACTTCGGCGGCGGCGGCGAGGGATTTTCCGAAGCCGGTTAAGGACAGCGGGTTGAGCGGATTTCTGTAAAAAAGCCGGGTCGTCTCTGCGAACACACGTGCCGGATTGAGTGCGGCGTGGCTCATTTCATAGAACCAGTACATCGGCGACGCGAGCATCAGCCCGTCTTGTTCCGGCGCAGCGGCCGCGCCGGCGAATTCACCAATTGGCATGAAAGAATCCGTTTTGCTGCGACGCAGCAGGGTGGCGCGTTTTGCTCATCACGTCAAATATGACCAGATCGGCCTCATCCTTCGTTAGCTTGTGGAAAAGAGCTTGATTTATCCGGCTATTCCCCTGTCTGCATTAGGGAACCTTGCCGCCTCGCGCTCTCCAAAAGCCGCAGAAAAGCGAAAGCTGCAGCTGCGAAATACACAGAATTCAGCACCAGCGCGCCCAGCATCAAATCCGCCCGGAAGACGTGGTCGATGACCAGGGCCCTTAGCCCCTCAAAAACGTAAGTCGGTGGCAGCAACCAGGAAAAGGGTTGCAGCCATTCCGGCAATACGCTCACCGGATAATAGACGCAGGAAAGCGGTAGGATCAGGAACGCGAGCGTCCAGGCTAGGCTTTCGGCGCCCAGCCCGTGCCGCAGCAGCAGCCCGGAAACCAGAATACCAATCGACCAACTTGTCAGGATGAGATTGACGAAAAAGAAAACGAAAGCAAAGCCCAGCTGGTAGACGTTGAAGCCGAAGAAAGCCAAGGCAACAATGAAGACCGGCACCATGCCGATGACCAGCCGCAGCAAGCTCATCACCATCAAGGCCGCGACGAATTCGGCCGGCCGCAGCGGGCTCATCATCAGGTTGCCGAGGTTGCGCGCCCACATCTCTTCCAGAAACGAGACGGAAAATCCGAGCTGCCCGCGGAACAGAATCTCCCATAGCAGCATGGCGCCGATCAGCGTGGCGCCCGCGCGCGCAAAGAATCCGGAGTGCTGCGCAACGTAAATCTGGATCAGGCCCCAGGTCAGCACCTGCACCATCGGCCAGTAGATCAGCTCGACCACCCTCGGCCAGGAGGAGCGCAGGAGATACCAATAGCGCAGCACCATGGCGCCGATCCGGTGCGGCGAAAAACTCACCGTTTGTGCAGCGGCGCTCATTGCGCCGCCTCGCGGGCCTCGCGGCGCCCGCGCGCCACGTCGAGAAAGACTTCCTCCAGCGTGTCGCGACCGTAACGCGCGAGCAACCGCACGGGGGAGTCGTCGTCTTCGATCCGGCCGCTCTTCAATATGATGACACGCTCACACAGGCGCTCGACCTCGGTCATGTTGTGGGAGGCAAGCAGAACGGTAGCGCCGCTCTGGGCGCGATAGCGTTCAAGCCGCCCGCGCACCCAATCCGCGGTATCCGGATCGAGCGAGGCGGTAGGCTCGTCGAGCAGCAACACCTCGGGATGATTGAGCAAAGATTTGGCGACTGAGACGCGCGTCTTCTGTCCGGACGACAGTTTGCCCGTGGGACGGTCGATGAAATCCTTCAGATCGAATTCCTCCGCCAGCGTTGCGATGCGCGCATCCGCGTCCTCGACCCCATAAAGCCCAGCGAACACCTTCAAATTCTGCCGCACGGTCAGCCGCATCGGCATGTCGACGTAGGGGCTTTCGAAATTCATCCGATGCAACACCTGATAGCGTTGTTGCGGCATCTGCGCGCCCAGAACGGAAACGGTGCCCGAAGTGGGCACCGTCAGCCCCATGATCATAGCGATGGTGGTGGTCTTGCCGGCGCCGTTGCCGCCGAGAAGCGCCGTGATGGAGCCGGGGGGCAATTGAAAAGAAATACCCGCCACGGCGGTGGTGCCTTTGAACACTTTGACCAGGCGGTCGGTACTGATGGCGGCGGCACGAGGCGACATGTCGCAGATGTGACGTTGCGGCGGGCCTTTCGCAAGTGTTTCCGCTAAGATCACAGCGGCCCGGGCTTTCGCCGCGGGACGCATAAGGACCCGGAACCGTCCATGGAAGGTCTTCTTCTCGACCAGCCGCGGCATCTGCAGCGCAACGTGCGGCTCGACACGCTGATGCGCCTGCGCTGGCTGAGTGTGCTCGGCCAGACCGCGGCCATTCTCGTGGTGCATTACGGCCTCGGATTTCGGCTGCCGGTCTATGCTTGTCTTGCGGTGGTCGCCTTGTCGGCGTGCCTCAATGTCGCGATGCGCATAGGCTTCCGCCTGACGCAGCGGCTGGAAGCCGACCGCGCGGCCTGGCTGCTCGCCTTCGATATCGCCCAACTTGCGGTGCTGTTGTTTCTCACCGGCGGGCTGCAAAATCCTTTCGCGTTTTTGTTCCTCGGCCCGGTGCTCATCTCCGCCACTGCACTACCCCCGCGCATGACGCTGATGCTCGGCACCTTCGCGGTGTTTGGCGCCAGCGTGCTCTTCTTCGTGCATTATCCGTTGCCTTGGGATCCCGATGATCCGCTGGAATTGCCGGCGATCTACATGCTGGGCGTGTGGCTCTCGATCCTGATCTCGATGGGATTCATCGGCGTCTATGCTTGGCAGATCACCGAGGAGGCGCGGCTTCTCGCCAATGCGCTCGCTGCCACCGAGCTCGTGCTGGCGCGCGAGCAGCATTTGTCGCAACTCGACGGTCTTGCCGCCGCCGCTGCGCATGAACTCGGCACGCCGTTAGCGACCATCACCGTCATCGCCAAGGAACTGGAGCGTTCGATTTCCGAGAATTCGCGCCACGGCGAGGATGTGCGGCTGTTGCGCGAGCAGGCGCAACGCTGCCGGGAAATCCTGGCGAAAATCACCGAACTGCCCGCGAGCGGGGAGCCTTTCGGCGGTATGCAGCTGTCGGCTCTGCTCGAGGAAGTGGTGGCACCGCACCGGGACTTCGGCATCGCTATCGATGTGGTGCTCCCGTCCGACCGCGCACTGGAACCGACCGGCGCCCGCAATCCGGCCGTCATCTATGGCCTTGGCAATCTGGTGGAGAATGCCGTCGATTTCGCCCGCAGCAGCGTGGAGGTCACCGCCAGCTGGGACGAGGAGGAAGTCGTCATCACCATCCGGGACGACGGACCCGGCTTCTCGCCGGAGGTCATGGACCGCCTGGGCGAGCCCTATGTCACCACCCGCCGCCGCCGCTTCAGGGCAGACAGCGAAGAGACCGGGCTCGGCCTCGGCTTCTTCATCGCCAAGACCTTGCTGGAGCGCTCCGGCGCCACATTATATTTTAGCAATCATCGCTCATTGGACGTCGGGGCCGAGGTCAGCACCCATTGGGCGCGGAGCGATTTCGAATATCGGGCGGCAGATTTGGAGCGACCGGAGCCATTTCTTTGGTATGATCGGGAGGAAGAACCTTCGGAAACGCCGGAAAATTCTAAAACTCAAGTAAAAGCGGGTTCACCATGAGCGTTCAGGTAGCCAGTGTTGCGTCTCCCGAAAAGACGCTGTTGATCGTTGAAGACGACAAGCCGTTTTTGCAGCGACTTGCCAGCGCGATGCAGGCCCGCGGCTTTGCCGTGACCACGGCGGAATCCGTGGCGGACGGTTTGCAGCAGGTCGAGCGTGCCGCCCCGGCCTTCGCGGTCGTGGACATGCGGCTCGGCGACGGCAACGGTCTCGACGTGATCTCCGCACTCAAACGCAGCCGGCCCGAGGCGCGCGCCATCATCCTCACCGGCTATGGCAATATCGCCACGGCGGTAACCGCGGTGAAGCTCGGAGCGGTTGACTATCTCGCCAAGCCGGTCGATGCCGACGACGTGGTCAGCGCGCTGTTGTCGCGGGAGGACCGCAAGATCGAACCGCCCTCAAATCCGATGTCGGCCGACCGCGTGCGCTGGGAGCATATCCAGCGCATCTATGAACTGTGCGGCCGCAACGTCTCGGAAACGGCGCGCCGGCTCAACATGCATCGTCGCACGCTGCAGCGCATTTTGGCCAAACGCGCACCGCGCTGATTATTTTTCCCTCTCCCATCGCAAGTCGGGCTTGCCCGACTTGCGCACTCAAATAGTGCTGATCTCGGGTAAACCCGAGATCAGTGGGAGAGGGAGAAGCGCTACGGTTTCTGGAATTTCAGCACGAACTCGTCGTTCGGCAGCTTGGACTGATTGACGTTGGTGTCGCGCGTATCCTCGGGATTCCGGAGAAAATCGCCTTCAGCGACGAGCTTGAACCCGGCAGCTTCGACTTCCTGGCGGAGCGTCTTCTCCTCGATGCGATGCAGCGTCTTCGTCACGTTTAGCCCATCGCCGGCTTTTGCCGAATGATCGGCGACGACGAAATAGCCGCCGGGCTTCAGCGCGGCGAACACCTTCTTGTTCATCGCCGCGCGGTCGACGCCCATATGGGCGAGGTCGTGATAGGAGAAATAGATTGTCACGAGGTCGAGGTTGCTGACCTCGGATGGAACCGGATCGTCGTAGTTACGCACGACAGGAACGAGAGTTTTCACTTTGCTTAGTCTGGGCTCGAACCGATCCTTTACCCGGTCCGCCGTTTCCTGCGAATTCACTGCATAGACAGTACCGTTTGGTCCGACAGAACGCGCCAAAAGCTCGGCGCTGTAACCGGCGCTCGACACAATATCCATCACCTTCATGCCGGTTTTCACGCCGGTGAAGGCGAGCAGCTGTTCGGGTTTGCGCTTTTTATCATTATTGCGATCGGCATCGCTGCGGTCGGGTGAGGCGACGATGGCGGCGTAGTCTTGCGCCTGCACGCTGCTGGGTCCCAGGCACGACGCAGCAATGAGAATGCTCAGGATTCCGAGGAGATAACGCATCACGCCACCTTTCTATTAGCGGTCAAGTTCATAGGGTCCGGCCGGATCGCTGAGCGCCTGCAGCCGCAGCGCCGCGGTCTGCCCGAAGCGCAGCAACATGCTCTTGCGCGTCGCTGCGGGCAAGCGGTGCTCGGGCGCCTCGCATTTGATCTCCGCGCCGAAGGCATCCGCCACGATCAGCCCGGTGTCGGGCGGAAAGATCTCGCACGGCACTTCCAGCGTGGTGGCGAAAAACAGCCGGTCGCAATGCAGCCGGTAGTCCATCCATTTCTGGTCTGCGCGAAAATCCGCCACCGAGGATTTGATTTCCACGATCCAGATTTCGCCCGCTGTCGTCCACCGCCGTGATGTCGGCGCGACGGCCCGACGGCAGCGCCAGTTCGCTGACGCAGCAGAAGCCGAGCGACAATAAGAGGCGGCCGGTGCCGCGCGCGACGACGAGCGCGGTTTCCGACTGCCGGCCGTCGATGGGAGGTATCTGGACTCGCATTTGCATGCGAGCGACCATGCCATGCGGGAAGGATAAATCAAGAACGAACGTAAGCAGCCGTTGGATCGCGCACCCAAACACATGTTCCAAAAAATGCGGACTAGGATTGGTCTTCATTCAAGCTAGAGTGGTCGCCAATTGCGGGGGGCTGATATGGGATGGATAGTCTTTGCGGCTGTGCTTGCGCTTGCGGCTGGCACCGCGCCGGCGAGCGCGACCGTGGCGTTGGAAATCTCGCCTGCCGCCAAGAATGAAATCAACCTGGGCCCGCAATCACGGCCAGGCTGGAAGCCCACGACCGAACAACGGCAGCGTGCGCTGAAAACCCTTCAAGCTTTTCTTGATGCTTTAGAAAGTGGTCGCCACGCTGATGCGTATGGCATGCTGGTAGAGAGCTTTCGGCGGCAACAGACGCTTGCACAGTTCTCGACAGAGACCGAGCAATTCAAGGCGCTGGCCGGGTCGGCGAAATCTTGGCGCATCGTGAAAATCACATGGACCAGGGACCCGGCACAGTCTCCGCAGCCCGGCACTTATGCGGCGTTGGATTTTTCCGCAAAATTCGCCAACGTCGATCGTAGTTGCGGTTATTTCATACTCTATCAGCCGCCGGCTGGGGGCGACTTCACCATTATGCGCCGCGAGAACAACTACCTGGACAATACAAACGCCCGTAAAATTGAAGCGCAACACGGCAAGGCGGGCGTGGAAAAAATGTGGGCGGCGCTGTCCGCGAATTGCCCCAACTACAATTCGTCGAACGCGCGGTAGGCCAATCAGGAAAAGGCTTGGATGCCGGTCATCGCGCGTCCCAGCACCAGCGCATGGATGTCGTGCGTGCCTTCGTAGGTGTTGACGGTCTCGAGATTATTCATCACCCGCATCACATGGAATTCGTCGGCGATCCCGTTGGCGCCATGCAGGTCGCGCGCCGCGCGTGCGATCTCCAGCGCCTTGCCGCAATTGTTGCGCTTGAGCAGCGAGATCGCCGGCGGCGCGGCTCTGCCGGCTTCCAACAGCCGGCCAAGCCGCAGTGCGCCCTGCAGGCCGAGCGCGATCTCGGTTTGCATATCGGCCAGTTTCTTCTGCACCAGTTGATTGGCGGCGAGCGGGCGGCCGAACTGCTTGCGGTCGAGCGCATATTGCCGCGCGGCATGCCAGCAGAATTCCGCGGCGCCCATGGCGCCCCAGACAATGCCGAAGCGGGCGCTGTTGAGACAGGTGAAGGGACCCGCGAGGCCTTTGGCATCGGGCAGCAGATTGTCCTCCGGCACGACTGCATCATCCAGCGTGATCCCGCCGGTGGCGCAGGCGCGCATGGAAAGCTTGCCGGTGATCTTCGGCGTTTCAAAACCTTTTGTGCCGCGCTCGACGATGAAGCCGCGGATCTCGCCGTCGAGTTTGGCCCAGACGATGGCGATGTCGGCGACCGGGGCGTTGGTGATCCAGGTCTTGGCGCCGCTCAGCTGAAATCCATTGGCGACTTTTTTTGCCTTCGTCGTCATCGAGCCGGGATCGGAGCCGTGGTCGGGCTCGGTCAGGCCGAAACAGCCGACGATTTCGCCGGTGGCGAGTTTTGGCAGATATTTGCGCCGCTGCGCCTCGCTGCCGAATGTGTGGATCGGCACCATCACCAGCGAGGACTGTACCGACAGCGCCGAGCGATAGCCGGAATCCACCCGCTCGATCTCCCGCGCGATCAGGCCATAGGCCACGTGACCGAGCCCCGCGCCGCCATAGCTCTCGGGCAGGGTGGCGCCGAGCAGGCCCAGCGCGCCCATCTCGCTCATAATCGCGCGGTCGAAATTCTCCTCCCGGTAAGCCGCGAGCACGCGCGGAAACAGCTTTTCCTTGGCATAGCGGCGCGCAGCGTCACGCACCTTGCGTTCTTCTTCCGAAAGCTCGCCTTCCAGGTCGAGCGGGTCTTCCCAGGCGAAAGGCGGCTCGCTGCTGGCGGTATTTTCCTGGCTTGGATCGGGTTTTGGCATCAGGGGCTCTCCCTGAGCCTTTATAATGCGCCCTTCAAGCCGCGCGATAGCGAAAGGCGATGCGAAACGGCCACGCCGTTGCCGCTGCGGCGGCGTTCGGCTATTTAAGGCGAAGGCGCCCGTAGCTCAGCTGGATAGAGCGTTGCCCTCCGAAGGCAAAGGTCACAAGTTCGAATCTTGTCGGGCGCGCCAGCATAACGGGCAAATGCGTTCCAGCACCGCGGCTAATGCCTATCACCTCGTCATCACGTAGATCGGTGAGCGCCGCCCTTCTGTCGCCGCGGTCGCGAGGACGCGCCAAGCGCCCGAAGCATGGCGTCGAGAGTTTGCTCGGCCAGGTCCGGCGCGGCCCGCCGTTGCAGAGTGCCGCGCGTGACCTGAAGCCAGATGCCGAAGACGATGTCGGCGGCCAGCTCTACGTCCTGCATGGTCAAGCGCCCCTGAGCCTTGGCCTCGGTCAGATCCGTCTTGAGATGCTCACGAACGCTGCGGGCAAATTCGGTCGGAGCCTGCGCGCTCTGGACGACCAGCCGCGCCCATAGGGGGTCCGCAATCGCCTTGGCCAGAAATTGGGTGAAGGCGAAGGATATGCGCGCGATGGGATCTTGCAGACCGAGCCTGGCCGGCATCAGCAGCTCGTCAAAGCTCTCGCCGAGCTTCTCGCCCACTGCGGCGGCCAACTCCTCCATGCTTTGGAAGTGATAGTAGAACGTCCCCTTTGCGACGCCCGCAGCCTCGACCACGGCATCCACCGTGAGCGCCTCTGGTGGGCGCTCAGAGAGAAGCATCGCCGCGGCGTCGACGATTTGCGCCCGTGTTCTGGCACGTCTTCTCCCGTCCAATTTCCGCCCTGCGCGCTAAATCGATTTTCGCCATTCGCCATCCTCATTGCAGATCTGCAAATTTCTCATATTGACTACTTAGTCGATTTGGACTAAAAGGTCAATCCGAGATGGGCGGGCAGTCCAGAGCGCCCGTCGTTCCTTTCACCACAACTCGCCGTTCTGGGCGGAGGTCTCCATGCGCCTGTCATCAGGTCCGTTCCTGTGTGCTTCGTCCCTCTTGAAGTCTCGCCGAGCCCTCGCGTTCGCGATGCTCGTTTTCGTCTTTGAGGCCCTGTGCGTGCTCGGCCGCGCGTCGCGCGCCGTCGAGCTTCGCATGCCCGTCGCCGATGCAGCGTTCGCGCTGCTCGAGCGGCCCAGGGGTCGCACTGCATAGGCCAATTCATTCTTACCCCCCACTCGTCGTTCTCTCCGGAGGCTTCCATGCGTCTAGCACTAAGTCCCTTCCTGTGTGCTTGCATCGCCTGTGTCTATCTCGCAGGCTGTTCCGAAGAAAAACCAGCCGCGGGCGCGACTGCGCGGCCGGCGCGTGTCATCGTCGTTACGCCGCATAAGCTCGCCTTCGTGGCGCAAGGCGCCGGCCGCATCCAGTCGCGCTACGTCAGCCAGGTCGGGTTCGAGGTCGGCGGCCGCCTCACCTCGCGCGATGTCGACGTCGGCGCTGTCGTGAGGAAGGGCCAGAAGCTCGCCCAGCTCAGTGCTCTCGACTACCAGAACAAGGTGACAGCCTCCGAAGCCGACCTCGTCGCGGCGAAGGCAGCCGTCGCCCAGGCTGCGCCGCAGGAGGAGCGCTACCGCATCCTACTCGAGAAGCAGATCACGACGCGGTCCCTTTACGAGAATGCGCTCAAGGCGCTGCATAGCGCTGAAGCGCAGGTCCAGGCAGCCGAGGCCAATCTTCGCATCGCCAAGAATCACCTGAGCTACACCGAGCTCCGTGCGCCCGACGACGGCGTTGTGACGGCGACGAACGCCGACCCGGGCCAGGTCGTTGCCGCAGGCCAGAAGGTGGTCGAGATCTCGCGCAGCTCGGAGCGCGAGGCGGTTTTCGCCGTGGCCAGCGAACATGTCGCCCGTGCAAAGCTGGGCATGCCCGTCAAGGTGTGGGTGCAGGGCCGACCCGAGACCGCGGTCATCGGCTCCGTCCGCCAGATCTCGCCCGAAGCCGACAGCACTACGGGGACCTACGAGGTGAAGGTGGCTCTGACTTCACCGCCGTCGGAGATGCGTCTCGGCGCCGTGGTTGTCGGGCGTGCCGAAAGCGATGGCCCGGAGGTGATCAGCGTGCCCTCCAACGCCCTGCTGCAATCGGGTGATGGGCCGCAGATCTGGGTCGTCGCCGAAAACGGCACGGTGCATCGCCGGACGGTCGAGCTCCTCGAGTTCAGCGCGGATTCCGTCGTCGTCAGCCGCGGCCTGTCTGCTGGCGAGAAAGTCGTGATCGCAGGTGTCAACTCGTTGGCCGAAGGCCAGCCGGTGAAGCCCGAGATCGAGGGCAAGTCCGGCGTCAACTCGCTGGCCGAAAGTCGGCCGGTGAAGACCGCTATGGAGGGCAAGTGATGACGCGCTTCAATCTTTCCGAATGGGCGGTCAATAACAAGGCGATCGTCCTATTTCTCATGCTGCTCTGTGCCGTCGCCGGCGTCATCGCGTATGAGCGGCTCGGCCGGCAGGAAGACCCCGAGTTCTCCGTGCAGACCATGGTCGTCCAGATCGCCTGGCCGGGCGCGACCGCCCTGGACACGCTGAAACAGGTGACGGAGCGGCTCGAAAAGAAGCTCGAGGAAACTCCGCGTCTTGATTACATCAAGAGCTACACGAAGCCCGGCCAGTCGACCATCTTCGTGTATCTGAAGGAATCCACGCCCAAGCGCGATCTCCCGGACATCTGGTATCAGGTTCGCAAGAAGGTCAGCGACATTCAGGCCACCTTGCCGAAAGGGGTGGTCGGACCCTTCTTCAACGACGAATTCGGCGACGTCTTCGGCATCATCTACGGCATCACCTACGATGGCTTCACGCCGCGCGCGGCGCGCGACTTCGCCGAGACGGCCCGGGCCGAGTTCCTGCGCTCGCCGGACGTCGGCAAGGTCGAGATCTTTGGCGACCAGGACGAGAAAATCTATCTCGACTTCTCGCCGCAGAAGCTCGCGAACCTGAAGCTCAGCCTCGACGACGTGCTCACGGCGATCGCTCAGCAGAACGCGGTAGTGCCCTCCGGCGTCATCAACACGGCGCACGAAAACGTGCTCGTCGACGTCACCGGCGCCCTCTTGACCCCGCAGAGCATCGCCAACCTCAACCTCTGGGTGAACGGCCGCTTTTACAAATTGACCGACATCGCCGAGGTCCGTCCCGGCTACAGCGATCCGCCAACCAAGATGTTCCGCGTCAACGGCAAGCCCGCCATCGGCATCGGCGTCAACATGGTCTCGGGCGGCAATAATCTCACCTTCGGCGAGGGCCTCCACGAAGCGGCCCGACGCTTGATGCAGCGCCTGCCCATCGGGATCGAGCTCAACCTCGTCTCGGACCAGCCTGAAGTCGTGAAGGAGGCTCTCGGCGGCTTTACCAAGGCGCTCTTCGAGGCGATCGCCATCGTCCTCGTGGTGAGCTTCCTGAGCCTCGGGTTGAGGGCTGGGATCGTCGTGGCCCTGTCCATCCCCCTGGTGCTCGCCATCGTCTTCGTGAGCATGCAGGTCATGGACATCAGCCTGCAGCGTATCTCTCTCGGCGCGCTCATCATCGCACTAGGGCTTCTGGTCGACGATGCCATGATCACCATCGAGATGATGATCTCGAAGATCGAGGAGGGCATGGAGAAAGTGAAGGCGGCAACCTTCGCCTACACTTCCACGGCCTTTCCCATGTTGACCGGCACGCTGATTACCATCCTCGGCTTCCTGCCGATCGGATTCGCCGACAACAACACCGGGCAATACACCTTCTCGCTCTTCGCCGTCATTGCCGTAGCGCTCGTCGCCTCCTGGTTCGTGGCCGTCATCTTCGCCCCGGTGATCGGGCTGGTCGTGCTGCCGTCGCGCATGAAGGCGCATCACGCGGCCGGGCCCGGCCGCTTCATGCGCGCTTTCGGCTGGGTACTTGGCTCCAGCATGCGGCATCCCTGGCTCACCATCACCGCCTCGCTCGTCGCTTTCGGCGCCTCCGTCTATGGCCTGGGCTTCGTCCAGCAGCAGTTCTTCCCCGCTTCGAACAGGCCAGAACTCCTGGTGACGATGTCCCTGCCGAAGAACGCCTCGATCGCGGCAACTCAGGCGCAAACGGAGCGGCTGGAGAAGTCCCTCGCGAGCGACCCCGACATCTCCCGTTTCTCCTCCTATGTCGGCGGCGGCGCCATCCGCTTCTACCTGCCGCTCGACGTGCAGCTCGACAACGACTTCATGGCGGAGATTGTGGTCGTCGCGAAGGACCTCGAAGCCCGCGACCGGGTGCTGGCGAGACTTGAGACGCTGTTCGCCAATGACTACCCCGATGTGACCTCCCGCATCTCCCGTCTCGAACTTGGTCCGCCCGTGGGCTGGCCCGTGCAGTATCGGGTGAGTGCACCGACAACCGATGAGGCGAGGCACTATGCCGACCAGGTCGCGAATGCCCTGCGCGCGTCCGGCCTCGTGCGCAACGTCAACTACGACTGGGCTGAGAAGAGCAAAGAGCTGCGAATGGTTGTCGACCAGGACCGGGTCCGCCAGGCCGGGCTCAGCTCCGAGCAACTCGCCCAGGCCCTCAACCGGGTGATCACCGGTTCGGCGGTCACGCAGGTCCGCGATTCGATCTATCTCATCGACGTCGTAGCGCGGGCCGATAGCGGCGAGCGGCAAAGCATCGAGGCTTTGCGCAACCTCCAGATCATGACGCCGACAGGCGGCTCAGTGCCCCTGCGCGAACTCGTAAGATTTCATTACGAGCTCGACGAAGGTTACGTCTGGCGGCGCGGCCGCCTGCCCACCATCACCGTGCAAGCAGTGCCGCTGCCCGGTTTGGAGCCGGCCTCCGTGAACCAGCGCCTCACTGGCGCGCTGGAAGCCTTGCGCGCGTCCATGCCGGCGGGGACGCTCCTTGAACTCGGAGGCACGGTCGAGAAAAGCGCGCAGAGCAACGCGGCCCTTCTCGCCCAGCTCCCGCTCATGATCGCGCTCATGCTCACTGTGCTGATGTTTCAGCTCGGGAGCTTTCGTCAGCTGGCGCTCGTGATCAGCGTAGCCCCGCTCGGTCTCATCGGCGTCGTCGCGGCGCTGCTCACGACCGGCACGCCCATGGGCTTCATCGCGATACTCGGCGTCATCGCCCTTGCCGGCATGATCATTCGCAACTCGGTGATCCTCGTGGATCAGATCGAGCACGAACGGGCGCGCGGCGTCGATCCTTGGGAGGCGGTGATCGACGCGACGAAGCACAGGTTCCGGCCGATCATGCTGACGGCAGCCGCGGCGATCCTCGGCATGATCCCAATCATGCACGACGTGTTCTGGGGGCCGATGGCCTACGCCATCGTCGGCGGACTCGCCGTCGCCACCGCGCTCACGCTCGTCTTCCTCCCCGCCCTCTATGTCGCCGTCAACGGCATCCGGGAGAAGGACGAGCCGGCGGCCGTACCGGATGTAGCGGCCGAGTACAGCCTCGCGACAGCAAGTCCATAGCCCATTGTCACGAAAGGTAGACATGCCATGAACATTCAAATCCAACCGCAGCTGACTGTCGCCAAACGACACCTCCCGTTCGAATGTGTCGCCCTTGTCTTGCAGGGTGGGGGTGCGCTCGGGGCCTACCAGGCCGGAGTCTACGAGGCCCTCGCCGAAGCCAACATCGAACCCGACTGGGTCGCCGGGGTCTCCATCGGGGCCATCAACTCAGCGATCATCGCGGGAAACGAGCCGGCCGAGCGGGTCGCGAAGTTGCGAGCCTTCTGGCAGGAGATCACCGCGAACCCGCTGCTCGACTGGGTTGCCACCGCCCACGCCCTCGCTCCGAAAGGCAACTGGACGCGCGCGCTGCTCAACCAGCTTAGCGCGACCTACGCCCTTGTCGCGGGTGCCTCGGGCTTTTTTACGCTTCGGCAGCCCGCTCCCTGGCTGCACCCGAACGGCGCTCTCGAGGCGACGAGCTTTTACGAAACCAAGCTCCTGAAGAGCACGCTGGAGAGGCTTGTCGACTTCGACCGGATCAATGCCGGCGTGATGCGCTTCAGCGTCGGGGCTGTGAATGTGCGCACCGGCAATTTCGTCTATTTCGACAACGAGACGCATACGATACGGCCCGAGCACGTGATGGCGAGCGGATCGCTGCCGCCCGGCTTTCCAGCCGTGGAGATCGAGGGCGAGTTCTACTGGGACGGAGGCCTCATCTCGAACACGCCCCTACAATGGGTGGTCGAGCACGGTCCCCGCCAGGACACGCTGGCCTTGCAAGTGGATCTCTGGAGCGCGCGCGGTGAGGTTCCCGGCAATTTGGCCGACGTCCTGACGCGCCAGAAGGAAATTCAGTATTCGAGCCGCACTCGCGCCAACACCGATCAGTTCAAGCAATACCAGCGCGCCCGAAAGACGCTCGCCAGCCTTCTCTCAAAGCTGCCGCCGGACCTGGTCGCCAGCGAGGAAGCGAAAATGCTGAGCTCGATCGCCGACCAGAAGGTCTACAGCCTCGTCCAGCTGATCTACCGCTCCAGGCACTATGAGGGGCACTCGAAAGACTACGAGTTCTCCCGGCTGTCGATGGAGGAGCACTGGCGCGCCGGCTATCACGACGCGGTCCGCACGTTGCGCCATCCCGAGGCTCTGCAGCGGCCCCAGAATTTGGAAGGCGTCTCCACGTTCGATCTCGCCGTGGACGGGCGGGAATAGCGCAAACCAGCCCCACAGACCGCACAATCAACCACAGGAGATTGACTATGCACGAGAACATCGTGCGGACGAGAGCGTTCGCGATGCCGCTGAGCAGCCCGGCCTATCCGATCGGGCCTTATCGCTTCGGGAACCGAGAATATCTGATCATCACCTACCGGACCGATCCGCAGAAGCTCCGCGAACTCGTCCCGGAACCGCTTGAGGTGCGCGAGCCTCTGGTGAAGTTCGAGTTCATTCGCATGCCGGACTCAACCGGCTTCGGCGACTACACGGAAAGCGGACAAGTGATCCCGGTCTCGTTCCGGGGCCGGAAGGGCAGTTACACCCACTGCATGTTTCTCAACGACCATCCCCCTATTGCCGGCGGACGCGAGCTGTGGGGCTTTCCCAAGAAGCTTGCGAGTCCCACGCTCGGCACGGAGATCGACACCCTGGTGGGCACCCTCGATTACGGCCCTATCCGCCTTGCGACCGGCACCATGGGCTACAAGCACAGACCCGCCAATCTTGCATCTGTGAAGGCCTCCCTCGCTGAGCCGAACTTCTTGCTCAAGATCATCCCCCACGTGGACGGCACGCCACGCATCTGCGAGCTCGTCGAGTATTATCTAGAGGACGTCGATCTGAAGGGGGCCTGGACCGGTCCGGCATCCCTGAACCTCTGGTCGCATGCGCTGGCCCCGGTCGCCGAACTGCCCGTCCTGGAGGTGGTCTCTGCGATGCACCTTGTCGCGGATCTGACTCTCGCGCTCGGCGAAGTCGTCCATGATTATCTTGCCCAACCCAAGCCTCTCCGCTTGAAAGGAATGACCCATGAACTTGCATAGTGAGAATCTCTCCAGCGAGCCCGCTGCGAGGACCGCCCGCCAGGGCCGGCTCATGGACAAAGTCGCCGTGATCACGGGCGCCGCGAGCGGCATCGGCAAGGAGATTGCGTTCGCCTTCGCCGCCGAGGGGGCAAAGGTGGTGATCGCGGATCTCGATCAGAAGACGGCGCACGAGACGGCCTCCCAGATCGATCCGCTCGGGCAACGCGCGCTCGGGGTCGCGATGGATGTGAGCAACGAGGCGCAGGTCGAAATCGGGATGGCGCGCGTAGTCGAAACCTTCAGGCGCCTCGACATCCTCATCAGCAACGCCGGCGTCCAGATCGTCGCACCACTCGTCGAGTTCGAGTTCGCAAAATGGAAGAAACTGCTCTCCATCCACTTGGATGGCGCCTTCCTTACGACCCGTGCCGCCCTACGTCAGATGTATAGGCAGAAGAGTGGCAGCATCATCTACCTGGGGTCCGTGCACTCTAAGGAGGCGTCAGCCCTTAAGGCTCCTTACGTGACTGCCAAGCACGGTCTGGTCGGCTTGGCGAAGGTCGTGGCGAAGGAGGGCGCAGCGCATGGAGTCCGTGCGAACGTGATCTGCCCTGGATTCGTCCGCACCCCACTGGTCGAAAAACAGATTCCAGAGCAGGCGCGTGAATTCGGGATCTCGGAGGCCGACGTCGTGAAGACAGTGATGCTGAAGGAGACCGTGGACGGCGAGTTCACGACCGTGCAGGACGTGGCCGAAGTCGCGGCATTCCTGGCCGCTTTCCCAACGAACGCACTCACCGGCCAGTCGGTTGTCGTCAGCCACGGATGGTTCATGCAGTAGGCGCTTCGGAGAGGCGAGGCTTTGTCGGCGCTGGCTGTAGCGCCTTCGAATTCCGCAGCTGAAGTTTAAGCGGCAGAGACTGCGGGATGTTATTCCGCAGCCACTTCTCGCGCGACGCGCTTCTTTTCCTTCGCGAATGGACTGAGACCCAGCCATTCGTGCATCGAGCGCGCAATCGCCTTGTCGCCTGTCAGCGTTATATTGTCGGCCTCGATCTCCGCCTTCAGCGTGGAGACGCCCATCCAGACCGCAGTCATGCTGCGGAGCGAGCTGCGCACGTAAAGATCGACCTCGTGGCCCGGGTCAAAGCCGCAGAGGTCAACCTGACCGTTTTCGATCACAAGCCACCAGGCCTTTCGACCGGGACCGAGTTCGGGATAGAGAAAGTTTATCGTGCAGCGGCGATCGGGAAGCGAGGAGGGCGCAAGGTTACGGCGCATGTCCCACATCAACAGCGAGGGATCGAGATTCTTCAGCGATATCGATGATTCGATCCAGCGATGCCCCCACATGCCCATCGACATGATGACGTTGTGCAAATCCTTGCCCGCTTCGGTGAGCCTGTAGTCGACCACGCCAGGCTGGCCGGTCGCGCGCACCGCAATCACGCCCGCTTCTTCCAACTCTTTCAGCCGCTTTGACAGAAGCGTCGGCGACATACGCGGCACGCCGCGCCGGATGTCGTTGAACCGCGTCGAGCCGCAGAGCATTTCGCGCAACACCAGCGCCGTCCAGCGCGAGCAGAGGACCTCTGCCGCCATGGCGATGGGACAGAACTGCCCGTAGCTTCCCTGATCAACGTGATCGCTCAAACGGTGCTCCCCAGACGTGAAATGCGGGTGAAACGAGGCTGGTACAGATACTGTACCGCGCAATCTGCAGTCCGTCACGCGACTGAACAAAAACCCAAGCGCCACAGCACTCTACACCGGCCGCCCGACCACGAGAGGCAACACGGTACAGTTCATGAACTGGAATGGAACTTCATCACTGGCGAGGATCCCAGCATCGCTTGTCACGATGTAAGGGAGAAGATCATGAGCACGTTAGCCACCCTCCAGACTGAGGTCGCCCAACAACGTAGTTTGACGGATATCGCGCGCGAGCTGGGGACGATCTTCGAGCAGCGCGCTCATGAAGCGACCGACGAAGACAAATTCGTCGCTGAGAATTTTGCGTCGTTGAAAGAGTCCGGGCTGGTCGAAGCCGGCGTTCCTGCAGAGCTCGGCGGCGGCGGCGCCACCGTCGATGAGCTTGCAGCGATGCTGCGCATCCTCGGCTACCACTGCGGCTCCACCGCACTCGCCTTCGCCATGCATACGCATCAGGTCGCTATTCCCGCGTGGCGTTGGACGTATCAAAAGGCCGCGCCCGTCGAACCGCTGCTGAAGAGGATCGCGCATGGAACGCCTCCTGCTGCTGTCGAGCGGCGGATCCGACTGGATCGGCGGTTCCGGCAAGGCCGAGAAGGTGGAGGGCGGCTATCGCATCGAGGCGCGGAAGATATTCACCTCAGGGGCGCCAACCGGTGCGCTCTTGATGACCAGTGCCGTTCTCGAAAGCGAGGGCGAGGTTCCGATGGTGCTGCATTTCGGCGTGCCGATGAATTCTCCGCACGTAAAGGTGCTCGACACCTGGCGTACCCTAGGCATGCGTGGGACCGGCTCGCATGACGTCCTCATCGAGGGACACATGGTCCCGGAAGCTGCGGTGGCGCTGCGCCGAAAGGCGGGCGAATGGCACCCGCTATTTCAGATCATCGCGACAATCGCTTTCCCGCTGATTTATTCCGTCTATGTCGGCGTGGCCGAGAGCGCGCGCGATATCGCAATCGGGCTGGCGAAGAAGAAGCAGCCGACGCATCACGCGGTCAATCTTGCCGGCCGGATGGAAACGGAACTTGCCGCGGCTCGTCTTGCTGTTGAGTCGATGCTGGCCGCCGTTCGCCTGAATGCCCCTTCCGCCAGCACGGTCAATCAAGTGATGATCGGCCGCCAGCTTGTGATGCGCCATGCGATCGCCGCCGTCGAACTGGCCATGGAGCTTGCTGGCGGTGCCGGCTTTTATCGCGCGGCAGGCCTGGAGCGGCGGTTCCGCGATATCCAGGCCGCGCGGTATCATCCGCTGCAATCCGGCCCACAGGCCGAATATGCCGGGGCGATGGCCCTGGGACTTCCCGTAGACCGAATCTTCTAAAGCTACAGCTTGAGGATCTGCCGGAGCTGGGTGGCGGTCTTCACCCCGGCTGCGGGGCCGCCGAGTTCGAAGCGGCCGGCGGTTTCCATGCCGCCCACCTCCACGGGATCGAAGCCGGCGTCGCGCACCAGCCTGCTCGCCGATCGCCATCGTTGCCGGGTCGGTGGCCGCCATCGGAACTCCCACCTTCTCGCCGGGACGGTTCGCTTCCGTCCCCATCGCCGTATGGCTGAAGGTGTTGAAGCCGCGCACGATCCGCACGCCCGGCAGCCATTCGACGATCGCGTTGCCGCTGCCTTTGGCCAGCGCCGCGGCCGCTATGGCTCCATCGCGGCTAGCGCTGGGATTTGTCGGCTCGAATATCACCTTGCCGCGCAGGGCCTGACCGTATTGACGCGCCACGTCGGGCCAGGCTCCAAACGGAACGCCGATGAAAATCACGTCGGCCCAGGCGATGACCTGCTCTGGCGTGCCGGTCTGCGCTCCCGCCATGCGTCCGGCCTGTGCCGCGGCCTGTGCGGGGTCGCGGTCTGAAAACATCAGTTGGTGTCCGGCCTTCCACCACACCTCGCCCAACGTCCCGCCGACATTCCCCGAGCCGATCACACCGATCTTCATCGGCTGGCTGGTGCGGGGGATCGGATGCGGGATCGGCACCTGCACGAACGGCCGCGCCGGGATGGGCGCACTCTGTGCCATCGCAGTGGCGGGCAGACCGAGGGCGCTTGTCGCCGCGAGCGCGGCGATGAATTGGCGGCGATCGAGATGCTGACGCGTTCTCATGGAGAACTCCCGAGGCTGGCGCGCCGGCCTCACTCCGGTGCATAGACCGTGATGCAGCCGACGCAGGGTTGGTCCTTGCCGTTGACGGCGACATAGACGCGATTGTCGGGGCCGACCGCCACCGAGCGCGCGCCTCTCGAGGTCGGGATCTTCTGCAAGCCCTGTTTGGTCTTGGTGTCGACCACCATCAGCACTCCGCCCGAGGTGGAATGATAGTACTGCCCGAGCTTCGGATTCACCGTCGAGCCGCCATTGCCGCCATAGCCCGCCAGAATGTTTTCCACCTTGCCGGCGGCGATATCGAATATCGCCATGTCTCCGCCGGGCTTAGGTGATGCGCCGTGGGCGGTGCTGCAGCCAAGAAAGATGGTGGCGTCCGATGCGAGCGAAAGGCTGTGCGGATGGCAAGGAAGCTCGTGCAGCTTCACCAGCTTGCCGCTCTTGGGATCGATCTGCGCCATCAGCCCCTTGGTCGGGTCTGCCTTCGAGACCGGAATGGCGGTGTAAAACATGCCGCTTGGCTGATGATAGACCGAGCGCTCGAGATTCTCGGCCGATTCCGGAATCGGAACCTTTGCCAGGATTTTGTGGTCCGCGGTCGAGATCAGGCTCATATAGGGCGGGTCGTCGTTTGAATTGGCGACGATGACGACGCCGATATCCTCGGCATAGGCCATTCCGTTGCCGCGCTTTTTGCCGCCGGTGGAAATGGTCGCTGTGACGGCTCCGGTTTTTGTATCGATCACCTTGATGGTGCTGTCACCGTCGCTTGCCCAGACTTCGCCCTTCACCATCACAACGCCGTTGGGCCCCGCCACGTCGCCATCCTTGGTCCGGCCCATGAAGCCGGGGACGCGCGAGACATATTTGCCGGTCTTGGTGTCGAAGACATCGACCGACTTGTTGCTCTTGTCGGCGAGATAGCCGAGACCCGTCGTCTGATCGATCGCCATGATCCCGATGTCGGTGATCGGATCGCCCGGTATGGCGATCTCTCCCACCTGTTTCAGGCCTCCGGCCTGCACGGAATGACTAACGATCATGCCGGCAACTGCTGCAACGATCACGGACGTGAGACGCGATTTCATCGGCTTCCTCCCTCAATTTATTCTCGGTGAGCATGGCCGCCGTCACGCTATCACGGGCTGGCCGGTCTATCCGTCATTTCTCGACCGGAATGATTGTCTTCGCGCGCTCCAGCACGGCGGGCGGTGTCTTGAACAGGCGCTCGATCAGCTTCTGCACCTCCGCGCCCGGTATCGGGTTGACCTCCAGATTGGCCTTCTGCATTTCCGCGAGGAAGGCCGGGTCACGCATCGTGTCATCGAAGGCCTTGCGCAAGATCTGGACGGTTTCGGCCTCCAATCCCGGCGGCGCGATGAACGGCCGGCCGATCACCTGGCGCGAGAATACCAATTCCAGCAAGGCGCGGTCTGCATCACTGCCCGCCAATTCCGTGACCAGCGGAACGTTGGACAGATCGGCGTGCTTGGAGGTCGAGAACTGCACCAGATTCCGAATCTTGCCCTCGCGGATCCATTCCGGATTCATGCTGACCACGCTCGACCACGACCAGCCCATGCGGCCTTCCACTTCGCCGCGCTCCATGGCGAGCCCGATTTCAGCGCCGCTCTTATAGCCGCTGATCGGCTTGAATTTGGTGCCGAGCACGGCGTTCATCACCTGCGCGAACAGCAGGCTGTCGGCAATCGCGCCGACGACCATTTCGCGCTGCTTGGTGTCTTCAAATGTCTTGACCGGAGAGGTGTGCCAGGCCACGCCGACACTAACCTCGTTATTCATGCTCCCGATCCAGTTGAACTTGGCGCTCTCGAAACGGATGCCGCCGGACCCCAAAAGTTCTTCCGTGGGCAACCCACGTGCGATCGTACCAATGACGGTGCCGTCCTTCGGCGCGATGTTGTAAAGGTAATTGGCGGCCGTGCGGGTCTGCGCTCCAGGCATATTCTTGACGACGACCGTGGGATTGCCGGGCAGATGCTTGCCGATATGGCGCGCCAGGGCGCGGGCGTAAATGTCGTATCCGCCGCCGGTGTCGTAACCCACCACTATCTCGAAGATCTTTCCCTTGAACCTGTCTGCCGTCTGCGCCGTGGCAAGCCCTGTGCTCGCCAACATCGCGATGACGGCAATGATACTGGCCGCTGCCCTGCCCATCGCCCACTCCTCCCGTCCGTCCGCTCAACGGCGAATTTTTGATTTTGGGATGCTCGAATGATTAGCTTGCCCGCGGAAAGTAGAGGCGACAAGTTCCATTCGCACAGCGGGCGCGAAGTTTTTGGAAGGATATCCGACCCCTCATGGGGGCATCTGGAGCCAGGGTCGCGCAGGACGACGCCTCGGCTGAGGCCAGGCCTGCGCTTATTCCCACGGAGTGAAGGTGCCCCGTTCGCTCTGCAACTCCGAGCCGGCTTTCGCTTGTCAGTGCCATGTTTGGGGGTCGATAGCGCGCCCATGCGGCACGATTTCGGCGATTCAAAAAGCCTGGAAAAAGTTCCACCTGCCGAAGAATTTTTCTGGGGAACACCGCTCCAAAACGGGCGTTTTACGTCCGGACAGTTAGCGGCCAAAGGAGGAAATTATGGCTGATCGTGAAATTATCCATACGAGCGACAGCGGCATGGGCGGCATGGGAGCGATCCTGGGTATGATCCTGGGTGTGCTGCTGGTCGGCGGCTTGATCTTCTTCTTCGCGGGTGATTGGGATCGTGGCGGCGATAAGCTGACCATCAATGCCCCGAGCGCTCCCGCGACGACTGGCTCGGCGCCTCCGCGCGCTCCGGCGAACCCGGCCCGTTAACGGCAAGCCGTCGATGAAAGCCCTGGTCCTGCGGACCGGGGCTTTTTTTATAACTTTAGCACCACGCCTTCGCGCGCCACGAAGGCGCCAGGATGCGCCTTCGCTGCCGAAACTTCCACCTTTCGCATGAAAGCGTCATCGTGGTCCGGATCGTGATGAAAAATGGCCAACCTGTTGACGCCGCCCGCGTTCGCCAGCCGGATAGCTTGCTGCCAGGTGGAATGCCCCCAACCAGCATGGTCGGGGAATTCCTCGTCGGTATAGGTGCAGTCGTAGATCATTAGATCGGCGTTCTGCACCAGCGACAGCACCGTGCGGTCGAGTTCGCCCAGCCGGTGCTCAGTATCGGTGATGTAGGCAATCGATTTTCCGACCCATTCAAGCCGGTAGCCGACGGCCCCGCCGGGATGATTCAACATGCCCGTGCGCGCTTTGATCCCGCTGCCTAGGTCCAGCGTTTCGCCCGCATGAAAGTCGCGAAATTGCACCTCTGCTTGGAAGGCCTCGATTTCGATCGGAAACAGCGGCGGACTCATGATGCTGCGGATCGCGCCTTCCAGGTTTCCCTTCGGCAGCAGATTGCCCGCCCATAACCTGATGCGGTTACGCGCGTCATAGAATGGCGCAAAAAACGGGACGCCACAGATGTGATCCATGTGGCAATGACTGAACAGGAGATCGGCCTCGATGCCACCCTGGCCAGCCAGACGGTCGCCGAGCTTCCTGATCCCGGTCCCGGCATCGAAGATCACGCTGCGGTGACCAAATTCGACTTCGACGCAGGACGTATTGCCGCCGTAGCGGATGGTGTCCGGCCCGGTAGTGGGCAGGGTACCGCGTACACCCCAGAACCGAACGGTAAGCTGCTCCGATGACATGCAATCTCCAAACAAAAAAGGGAGCCTAGCGGCCGTGAACGGCTAGATCACTTGCACCAGTCGCGCCGCGGGGGACAGTTTGGCGATCTGTTCTTCAAAGCGATTATAGAAATTGTTCAAAAGCGCGCCGCTGAGCGCGCGGCAATGCGCCAGCGCGTTGTTGGCCTCGGCCAGCCGCCGCTCGGCGATCGCGGTTACCAGTTCGGCGTGACGGCGCGACAGCTCGGCGAATTCCGGACTTGCGGCTTTTTCTTCGTCGCCGACCAGACCGAAGAGCCTTATGGGGTGCGACTTGCCTTTCAACGGCATCGCGCCGGCTTCGAGGAACGCAAAACCCGGAGCGCCGCGGACAATTTCTGCCGACACAACGATATCCATGCCGACGGCCTTGCAACTGGATTCGATCCGCGCGGTGGTGTTCACCACATCGCCCATCGCCGTGTAATTGAAGCGCCGGTGTGACCCCATGTTTCCGACGCAGGCCTCGCCGGTATGCAGGCCGATGCCGATCTTCACATCAGGCAGCCCGCGATTGCGAAAACCGAACGCATCGCGGTCGTTCAGTTCGGCTACCGCGGCGCGCATTTTCACCGCGGCGCGGCAGGCATGCAGGGGATGCTGCGGAATATCAAGCGGCGCATTCCAGAAGGCCATGATGGAATCGCCGATATATTTGTCGATGGTCCCGAGCTCGACCTGTATCGCATCGTTCAGCGCCGACAGCAGCGTGTTCATGAATTCCACCAACTCGACGGCCGACAGCCCTTCCGAGATTGGGGTGAAATCCCGCACATCCATGAACATGATGGTGATTTCTTTTGCCTCACCACCGAGCTGCAGAGACTGCGGCATCTGTTCGAGCTTGTGCAAAAGTTCGGGCGCCACGTATTGGCTGAAGGCGCGTCTGACGAATTTCTTCTCGCGGTCCGTGGTCACGTACAGAAAACCGACCACGGCGAGGTAGGTGGCGCCTGCGCCGATCGATGGATAGACCGGGTCAAGCAGGAAGCCGACTTTCGAGAAGGCGAACCATGACAGCGCCAAGCCGCCTGTGACGATGAGCGCACCCACCAGCGCTGCGTATTGTGCACCGAGCACCAGCAACAACCCGGTCAGCAGCGCGCCAAGCACGACCGTAGCGACGATCTCTGCGCCGGTGGCCCAGTCCGGCCGGTCTAAAAACGTCTGGCTGATGATCTGCTCGATGGCCTGCGCATGGATCGATGTGCCGGGCACGATTTCGCCGAGCGGTGTCGGCCAGACGTCGTGCAGTCCCGCGGCAGAAGTGCCAACCAACACGATCTGGCCGTCAATTTTCGGCCGCACCTCGGCCTCCTTCGCGGGATCGAGGAGGTCCTTGACCGAGATATACCGTTCCGGCCGGTCGTGATCGAAATAGACCCACATCTCGCCTTTGCTCGTCACCGGCACGCGGAATTGGCCGATGCGCATATCGACCAGTGCGGGCTTCGCGGTGTCCAGTTGCCCACTGGCGCCGGTACCGCGCGTGACGATGCTTTTCTGCTGCTGCGCGACCCGCAGCGCCTCGATGCCGAGATTAGGATAAATCTTGATGCCGTCGGTGAAGAGCAGCGGCACGCGTCGGATGATTCCGGCCTTGTCCTCCGCGCTGATGTTCATCGAACCCACGCCGCTCGCGGCCTTGTCGAGCAGATCCAGACTGGTCACCGTTCCCCTAAAACCCTGAAGCACCTCGGCCGGATTGACGCCGGCAATCGCATAGCCGGTTTTGACCGGCGGGCGCCGCTCGTTGGGGGTCTGCACGGCGGCGAAGCCGAGCACCACCGGCGACTGTTGAATCGTCTGCGCGAAGATCTGGTCATGATCCGGCAGCCGCGACATCAAGCTCTTCACCTGCTCCGCATCCGCCTTATCCGCGATGCCCAATTGGTCGGCCATCCGGGCGGGCGAGGTGCGGTCGGGCTCAGGGAAGACCATGTCGAGCGCGATCACTGCCGCGCCCAGATCGCTCAGGCGCTGAACGAATTGGGCAATCAGCGTGCGCGGCCATGGCCATTGGCCGTATTGGGCGAGCGAGGCGTCATCGATATCCACGACGCGGACGGGAAAGTCTGCATAGGGGCGCGGCTGCAGGTGCTGGTAGACATCGAAAACGCGCTCGCGCAACTGCGCAACGGGCGTTGGATCGAAAGCACGCAACGCGGTGACGGCCGACAGCACCACGGTTGCCAGCAACACCGCCTTTGCCGTCTTGTTTTGCAGCAACCTCGGAATGACCATGCCCGCCCGTCCCGGACGCAAACCCAATTGGCCTTCCTGGGGCGTCACTCGGCCATTATCTGGCATGAGGCATAATCTGGCGAGGCCTTTCGGTACATTAACCCTAAACCAAAGGGTTTTCAGGCGGGATATGGGGATTCTGGGGTCGAACCCTTAACGCCCCCAGGCGTTGTATTACCGCGGTAGGCGGCTGGTTAAGAGTTGCTTGCCGTAGCGGAAGGTCGTGGCCGGTCGGCGCAAAGATTCGTTCACCGCGGCTGCAATCTTCTCTTGGAAGGCAAGACGGGTTTAACGCGATACCCACCGCCCGTCGCTAATCTTCCCGTAGATTTTGCGCAGGGCTGCAGATGTGTGAATTTCACTTTCCGGGTATTCGGCTTGGCCTCGTCGCCGCCGTCCTGCTTTTCAGCGGGCAAGCGCAGGCGCAATCCCGGCTGCAGCAGGTAGCAGATGAGGCTGCGCTGGCGGCGGTGCAAATATTGGGCGCGGGCGGAACATCGAACGATGCGATCTTGGCGGCTCAGCAGATGGCCGCCACTGCCGGCATGAAATCGGAAGTTAGCGCTTCATCCGGGGAGCTGGCGGTGAGGGTGAAAGTGTCGGCGGCCGATACAAAAGCCCCGGCTGTGAGCAGCACCGCGCGTTACCTGCCGCCGGATCAACCTCCCAACTGGAGTTGGGCCCCCCGCCAGCGTTTTGCGGTGAAACCCTCGCCGGTAGTGATCGGGTCTTCCTGCCCGGGGGATTGCCAGCCAAATCCGCTGCACTGAAATTCCCGCTTCACGATACGCTTTGCACCACTTCCTGGCGCGCGGCCAATTGCGCTTCGAGCCGTGCCACATTCTGCAGCAGGCGCTGGCTGGTCAGCCGCAGGAAATGGAAGCCGAATTCCGGATTTTCGAAATACAGCTCCCGCACCTTGTCATAGGTGATCGAAAGCACATGGCCGTTCTGGGTGCAGATCACCGACTGCGTGCGACGATTATCCGGGGTTAGCAGACCCATCTCGCCGATGATGTGTCCCGGCAGCAATTCGATGCCGAGTTCCTTCACCAGATACTTGCCTTTGACGATCAGAAACATCTCGTCGGCGAGATCGCCCCGGTTGAAGACCACCGCCCCTTTGCGGAATGCGCGGCGTGTCGAGAAAGGCTCCAGCCAATCCATTGACAGGTCTCCGCCCGCCGCGACGCGGACCTTCTTGATTAATTCGCGGATCTGATAAAGGCGATACGTGTTAAGCGGCAGCAGCATGCCGTAGAGAAAGATTGTCGGCAGAGCCGGCGTGAAAATCCCGTAACCGAGGAAGAAAAAGGTCGAGGCGATGGCGGCGATGCGCAGCGGGATGATGGTCTTCATCGAAACCGACGCGACGTAAAAGATCCCGCCGATCAGGCCAAGAATATTGGCGAGTGTCACGAAGGTGAGAAGGTTCTCCCACTGGAGAAAACGTATCGCATAGTCCCAAGTGAGATAGGGAGTCAGATCCATCGCGGCCCCTCCGAAACCGGCCCGCGGCTGAATGATCGCGGGTCACCGGTTCTCCAGTTCGGCCGAGCCTACAATGCGCGGGCGTTATTGGGGAGCCGCGTCGGAACGAGTCAATGCCAACTGCTCAAAACCATCGCTCGTCGATGCGCAGCGTATCGCCGGGGCGCAGCGGATAAGTGAGGGGCACGCTGGTGCGGGTGGTCTGCCCGCCGATGGTGCGTGAGACCGTCGCCTTGCTGCGGTCGGCGCGCGGGCCAAAGCCGCCGGCAATGGCGATGGCCTTCTCCACGGTCATGTTGGCGACATAGGGGTATTGGCCGGGCGTGAGGACCTCGCCATAGATGAAGAAGGGCCGATAGGCCTCCACCTCGATGGCTACCTTGGGTTCACGGATATAGCCCTGTTTCAGCCGCTCGGTGAGCGCGCGCGAGAGCTGCGCGGGGGTGCGCCCGCGGGCGGCAATGCTGCCGACCAGCGGCATGGTGATATTGCCGGCTGCGTCCACCGCATAGGAATTGGTCAGGCCGTCCTGGCCGAAGACGGTGATGCGCAGGCGATCTCCGGCATCGAGCAAATAAGGCTGCTCGAAGCTGGCCGCGACAAAGACCGACGCGGAAACAGCGTCGCAACCCTGCGCGCCACAGGGCGGCGAAGCATGGGCGGGCGCGCGGGCGTAGGGTCCGCCGAGATTGGCGGTGAAGAAGCCGCGGGCCGGCGGAACAGGGGCTGCCAGTGCCGCCGGCAGCTTGATAAGCCGGCGCGGAGACGATCGGCTGTGCCGCCTGCGCTGCCGGGACATATTGTTGGTGCTGCACCGATTGCCCGCGCGTGAGGCAGCCGCCGAGCGCCAGCGTCAGCATGGCCACAAGCAAAACCGAAAGATGGCGCATTCGCATGAAAGGCGAATCCCGGGCCCAAAAGAGTTAAGCCCGATTAAGGCCTTCCATGGTTAACAAATGCTAACGGAGGTGCGCGATCAGCAAAAATGGATACCGGGTTTTGCGGAAAGCAATCAAGCTTGCGCAGATTGCGTACACTTATCTGCGATTCGCGCGCTTACCTAAAAGCGGCGCATGATCTGATCCGAAAACCGGTTCCCACTTCTCGGGATCATGCGCGAGATTAAGCCGCCACGCCGGTGCCCACCTGACACGCAACGCCGGTGCCGCCGAGCCCGCAATAGCCGCCAGGATTCTTGGCGAGATATTGCTGATGGTAGTCCTCGGCGAAATAGAATTCCGGCGCATCTACGATCTCGGTGGTGATGCCAGCATAGCCCTTCGCCCGCAGCGCCTTGTCGTAGATTTCTTTCGACGCGGCGGCGGCGGCGCGCTGCGCTGGCGAAGTGGCGTAGATGCCGGAGCGATATTGCGTGCCAACGTCGTTGCCCTGCCGCATGCCCTGGGTAGGATCGTGACTTTCCCAAAAGGTCTTCAGCAGTTTCTCGTAAGAGACTTTTTTCGGGTCATAGACCACCAGCACCACTTCGTTATGCCCGGTCCGGCCGCTGCAGACCTCTTCATAAGTCGGGTTGGGTGTCTGGCCGCCCGCGTAACCGACCGCAGTGACGTGGATGCCATCGCCCAGCTGCCAGAATTTGCGCTCCGCCCCCCAGAAACAACCCAGTCCGAACATCGCGGTTTCCAACCCTTCCGGATAAGGGCCTTTCAGTGCGCGGCCGTTGACGTGGTGATGGCTCGCGGTCGCAATTGGGGTGGAGCGGCCCGGCAGCGCTTCGCCGGAAGGGGGCATGGCAGTCTTCTTGAACAGGAACATCGGCTGTCCTCCTCGTATGGGCGATCGGTCAATGGCCGCGTTTGCGTAAGCATCGCGCATTGCGCAAATGGCCTAAACGTCGGCGCTTATTCGCTAGCTTCGCGCTTGGTCCCGCCCGAAAAGCCCATTTTTCCACTTTCAGGTTCAAGCGCCGTCTGCGGTGAATATAACGCTTCTACGGGTTATTCGCAGCGTCCCAGAAGCGGGTTACAGGGATGCTTTTAGTTGCGCGCGTAGCCGATCAACGGCTTCTTCCTGCGCCCGAGCAAGATCAGGATCATGCCGAAGCTACCCAGTATCAGCCAGGTCGGCTGTTCAAGAACGGGTTGCAGCACAGGCCACAGCCAGACGACGTTCTTCTCCACCGTGTCTTGCAATGCCTGCAGGCTCTGTTGATGTATTTCCGCCCAGGTCTGGCTGAATTTGCTGATGTAGACGGTCTGATCCGCAATCGACTTGGTGCCGTCGTAAATGAAGAAAACAAAGCCGGCGGCAAGCAGTACCAAACCCAGTAAGCGAAACACAGAGCGGATCATGGCGCGAGGATCATTCCTGTTTGTGGCGGATTTCCAGCAGGAGTTACTCTCAGCCGTACGCGTCTTCAATCGATAATTCGGAAAATCAGCATGCCGGCCTGTCTTGAGCGGTCGCGAGGGCCTTCTTATAAGGTCTGTATGGTCGGCGTCCGTTTCGGGGTCCGAGAGATCGTCAGGAGTATCAATGTCCAAGAAAGCCGCCCCGCGCACACGCCCGACCTTCACTGACCAGGAAGCGCTGGATTTTCACTCCAAGGGCAAGCCCGGCAAGCTGGAGGTCGTCGCCACCAAGCCGATGTCAACCCAGCGCGATCTGTCGCTGGCTTATTCGCCCGGCGTCGCCATTCCGGTGCTGGCGATCGCAAAGGATCCCAACCTCGCTTACGAATACACCGCCAAGGGAAATTTCGTCGCCGTCATCACCAACGGCACCGCCATTCTAGGCCTCGGCAACCTCGGGGCACTCGCGGCAAAGCCCGTGATGGAAGGCAAGGCGGTTCTGTTCAAGCGCTTCGCCGACATCGATTCGATCGACCTTGAAGTTTCCACGGAAGACCCGGATGAGTTCGTCAACTGCGTCAAGTTCCTCGGCAAGGGCTGGGGCGGCATCAATCTGGAGGACATCAAGGCACCGGAATGTTTTCGTGATCGAGCAGCGTCTGCGCGAATTGCTCGACATCCCGGTGTTCCATGACGACCAGCACGGCACGGCGATCATCGCCGCCGCCGGCCTGATCAATGCGCTCGATCTCACCGGCCGCGACATCAAGACGACCAAGCTTGTCTGCAATGGCGCCGGCGCCGCCGGCGATTGCCTGCCTCGATCTGCTCAAAGCCATGGGCTTTCCGCCCGACAATCTGATCCTCTGCGATACCAAGGGCGTGATCTATCAGGGCCGCACCGACGGAATGAACCAATGGAAGTCGGCGCATGCGGCTAAGACTTCCGCGCGCACGCTGGAAGAGGCGCTCAGGGGCGCCGACGTGTTTATCGGGTCTCTCGGTTAAAGGCGCGGTGACCAAGGCCATGGTCAAATCCATGGCCGACAAAGCCGATCATTTTCGCCATGGCCAATCCCGATCCGGAAATCACAGCGGAAGAGGTGGCGGAGGTGCGCGATGACGCCATCATGGCCACGGGACGCTCCGACTATCCGAACCAGATCAACAACGTGCTCGGTTTCCCTTACATTTTTCGCGGTGCGCTCGACGTGCGCGCGACCTCGATCAGTATGGAGATGAAGATCGCCGCGGCCCGCGCGCTGGCCGAACTCGCGCGCGAGGACGTGCCAGACGAAGTAGCCACTGCCTATGGCGTCCGTCCCAAATATGGTCCCGATTACATCATTCCCGTGCCATTCGATCCCCGGCTGATTTCCGCGATTCCTTCTGCTGTCGCGCAAGCGGCGATGGATTCCGGAGTGGCCCGGCGGCCGATCGAGAACATGGCCGTTTACCGCCAGCAGCTGTTGAGCCGGCGCGATCCGGTCGCCGGCGTGCTGCAGCAAGTCTTCTCCCGGCTGCGGCGTCAGCCCAAGCGCGTGGTTTTTGCCGAAGGCGAAGAGGAGCAGGTAATCCGAGCGGCGGCGAGTTTTGTGCAGCAGGGCCTCGGCACCGCGCAACTAGTCGGCCGCGAGGATCGCGTCCGCGCCACTGCCAACGAGCTCGGTGTCGAGCTCGGCGGCGGCATTGAAATCTTTAATGCCGCGCTCTCCAAACGGAACGCGATCTACGCCGCCTATCTCTATGAAAGATTGCAGCGCAAGGGCTACCTGGTCCGTGATTGCCAACGGCTGGTAAATACCGACCGCAATCATTTCGCCGCTTGCATGGTCGCGCTTGGCGACGCAGACGCGATGGTCACCGGCGTCACGCGCAATTTTTCCGTGGCATTGGAGGATGTGCGGCGTGTCATCGATCCCAAGCCTGGTCACCGAGTGATGGGCGTATCGCTCGTGCTGGCCCGTGGCCGCGCAGTCGTCGTCGCCGACACCGCAGTCACGGAAATGCCGGAAGCGGAAGAGCTGGCGGAGATCGCAATCGAGGCGGCGGGTGTTGCTCGGCGGTTAGGCTATGAGCCGCGCGTGGCGTTGCTCGCCTTCTCGACCTTTGGCCACCCGCCCGGGGAGCGCTCGGCGCGGGTGCAGCGTGCGGTCCGCATGCTCGACCAGAAACGGGTGGATTTTGAATACGACGGCGAGATGGCCGCTGACATCGCGCTAAACCCCGAATTGGCCGCGGCCTATCCTTTCTGCCGGCTCAGCGGCCCCGCCAATGTGCTGATTATGCCTGCCTTCCATTCTGCTTCCATCTCCACCAAGTTGCTGCAGGAATTGGGAGGCGCCACCGTGATCGGGCCACTTCTGGTTGGTCTGGACCGCCCGATCCAGATCGTGCAGCTCGCTGCCAAGGATACGCAGCTGGTGAACATGGCAGCGCTGGCGGCCTATAATGTCAGCGGCTAGGCGCCCGATCCCGTGGCGCGGCCGTTGACGCCCGCGGGTGGCCTGACTATAAGCGACCCGGTGGCGGCGAGATTTTCGCCGCCGTTCCCTTTTTTCAGCGGATCGACGGTGCGATGCATCCGACCCGCCGTGTGTTCAAACGAGAGATCCGATGGCTAATACTAAATCCGCCAAGAAGGCGACCCGAAAGATTGCGCGGCGGACCATCATCAACAAGGCGCGTCGCTCGCGCATGCGCAGCGCTGTCCGCGATGTCGAGGAAGCGATCGCTTCCGGCGATGCTACGGCGGCGCAAACGGCGCTTCAGGCGGCTGAGCCCGCGCTGATGCGCGCCGCTCAGACAGGCGTAATGCACAAGGGTACCGCCAGCCGCAAGGTCTCGCGCCTCACGCATCAGATCGCCAAGCTCGGGAAATAATTTTTCCGAGCTTGCTGGCATTCAGACTGGCTCGCCTATGCGCGGGCCATTTTTTCTTTGCACCCGCTAACTCCAAGTATCTGCGCACGAATGTCGCGCGCGGCACCTGCGCGATCGTATATGCCGCGCGCCCGCAGCGATCTCTGCGCACCGCTATGTTTGCTCCTTGCCGGCTAGTTGGATTTTTTGGTCAAAAAAAAGACCGCCCCCCCAAGCCCTTAAGAGGAATGTGGCGGCGAGGAGTTGAAAAACCCCATGCCGCCTAGGCTCTCGCGGGGTCGCGCATAAAAAAATTCGAAACATGTGATGCTGGCGCACAGGTAACGCAGGACTGAAAAGAATCACTGCGCCGATTCAACATGTTGCCGGTCAACCCAATGGACGCGAGCGAGACAGGTGCGGGGCCGCTTCGCCCCCGTGCGCAGGATGGCCGTCGCAAAACTCGTTGCAGGCCGCATGGGTGTGTGTATTTTTTAACTGTCTCTCGGGGTCTCCGAGAGTCCTCAGTAAAAGGGTCACACTCGAGCTCATCGAGAATGAGATCAGTAGAACTGCGTCTGAATTCCTTCAGCGTGGATTCATTTCGAAGAGCTCGCAGTGTGAAACCTGGCTGAGATCGTGACGCCGAACCGAGTAGTGCGTAGGCGAAGCGAACGCTTGGGGGCTTGAAAAAAGCAGCGTTAAAAAAGTCAGGGCCATCGCGCTTATGCGGGTGGAAGGGGGAACTATGCCTGTTACAAGAAATGCATTTGCAGATCCAACAATGTCGCCGCGCGCCACGTCACCGATTGGGTGTGATCCGATGCGCCGAGAGGCGCCGTGGGTCGATTGCCGGCCCAAATTGGTTGGATCCCGGGGGCCAATGCCCCCACCTGGCGGCTGAGGTCGCAACGTCTCGCGTAGTTCTCGAGTCCGCTGGCCTTTGCACCGCAAAGCAACCAGCCATCGTCTTTCACATGAGTGTTGCGTGCGTTCCATGGCATGGCCAGCTGCCACGCCACTTGCGAATCTCTCACTCCGGATCGGAAATTGACCATGGATATGATCACCCCAGAACAAGAAAGCTGGTCGCGCGTAAAGGGCAGGCTGCGTGTTGAAGTCGGTGACGATATCTATTCAAGCTGGTTCGCGCGGATGGACCTTGAGGGCCTCGACGATTCCACGGTGCGGCTCTCGGTCCCGACGCGCTTTCTCAAAAGCTGGATCCAATCGCATTACTCTGAGCGCGTTCTTGCCTGTTGGCAGGCCGAGCACGCGACCGTCGGCCGCATCGAGCTGAGCGTGCGTTCCGGTGTCTTGCGATCGCTGGCGCAGAAGCCAGCGCCCGTGCAGCCGGCGGCGGCGCACCAAAACGGTCACGCGATACGGCTCAGCGGCAATGAGCAGCGTGCGATCTCCTCGCCGTTGTCCGCTGCGCATGAAGCATTAGGCGGCTCGCCGCTCGACCCGCGGCTGACTTTCGAGACCTTCGTGCTCGGCCGTTCCAACACGTTGGCGCATGCCGCCGCCAAGCAGGTGGCCGCCGCCCGCCGCGGCGATCCGGTCATGTTCAATCCGCTCTACATCCACTCCGGTGTGGGGCTCGGAAAGACCCATCTGCTGCAATCCATCACTTGGGCGGGCAACGCCGCCGGCGAGCACAAGGTGCTCTATCTGACGGCGGAAAAGTTCATGTACGGCTTCGTCTCCGCGCTGCGCAGCCAAACGGCGATCGCGTTCAAGGAAGTGCTGCGCGGGATCGACGTGCTGGTGATCGACGATCTGCAATTCCTGCAAGGCAAGAACACCCAAGCCGAATTCTGCCACACGCTGAACGCGCTGATTGATGCCGGCCGCCAGGTGGTGATCGCCTCTGACCGCCCACCGTCCGATCTGGAAAGCCTGGACGACAGGGTGCGCTCGCGGCTTGCCGGGGGCCTGGTGGTGGAAATGTCCTCGCTCGGCGAAGAGCTGCGGCTGGAAATCCTGAAATCCCGCATGGAGGCAGCCAAGGTGCATCATCCCGGGTTCGACGTGCCGCCGCCCGTGCTCGCCTATATCGCCAAGACGATCACCCATAACGGCCGCGATCTCGAAGGCGCGCTCAACCGCCTGCTCGCCCATAGCAAACTCACCGGACAGCCGGTCACGCTCGAACTCGCGGAGCGGGAGATGCGCGATCTGATCCGCCCGCAGGAGCCGAAGCGGGTCAAGATCGAAGATATTCAGCGGGTGGTGGCGCGTCAGTACAACGTCAGCCGCGCCGATCTGTTGTCGTCCCGGCGCACGGCCAATGTTGTGCGGCCGCGCCAAGTGGCCATGTACCTCGCCAAGACGCTGACGCTGCGCTCCTTGCCGGAGATCGGGCGGCGCTTCGGCGGGCGCGATCATACGACCGTGCTGCACGCGGTCCGCAAGATCGAGAACCTCGTGGGTAGCGACACCACGCTGGCGGAGGAGATCGAGGTCCTGAAGCGGCAGCTGCAAGACTAGCTGCCCTCGCGGCTTGGCGAGGGCGTGGCTTCGAATCGCTGGGAAAAGGGCGGAGCTTCGCGTCTCCGCCCTTGCCTATTCGGGCGGGGCGCGTCACCTTTGCTTCCCCCGCAAGGCGAGGGCTGCCGCTGTCGCCGGTGTCCGGCGTCTTCGCGGTTCGAGGGCTGATTTATCCTGATCGGGCAGGTTGCGAAGATGAAGGTTACCGTCGAGCGTACGGCATTGTTGAAATCACTGGGGCACGTTCACCGCGTGGTGGAGCGCCGCAATACGATCCCGATTCTCGCCAATGTGCTGATCCGCGCGGAAAAATCCAAGCTCAGCCTGAAAGCCACCGATCTCGACCTCGAAGTGATCGACGCCGTGGACGCGGAGGTTTCGCCCGCTGGCTCCACGACGGTGCCCGCGCATATGTTCTACGAGATCGTACGCAAGCTGCCCGAGGGATCACAGATCGTGTTGGAAGCCTCCGGCGATCGCGCGATGCTCGCCATCCGCGCCGGGCGTTCGCGCTTCACGTTGCAGACTTTGCCGGAAAGCGACTTTCCGGATCTCGCCGCCGGCGAGATGACCCACAAATTCACGCTTGCGGCGGCCGATCTGAAGCGGCTGATCGACAAGACCCAGTTCGCGATCTCCACCGAGGAGACGCGCTACTATCTCAACGGCATCTACCTGCATACGGCGGGCAACGCAAAGTCGACGATGCTGCGCGCGGTGGCGACCGATGGGCATCGGCTCGCGCAGGTCGAGCTGCCGCTACCGTCCGGCGCTTCCGGCATGCCGGGCATCATCGTGCCGCGCAAAACGGTGGGTGAGGTGCAGCGGCTAATTGACGATGCCGAAGCCGAGGTCGGTGTCGAGCTGTCGCAGGGCAAAATCCGTTTCTCCATCGGCGATGTGGTGCTGACCTCGAAATTGATTGACGGCACCTTTCCCGACTACGCGCGCGTCATTCCGGTCGGCAACGACAAGGAGTTAATCGTCGACAAGAAAGACTTCGAGGCTTCGGTCGATCGTGTCTCCACCGTCTCGAGCGAGCGCGGTCGGGCGGTGAAGCTGTCCATCAGCTCCGGGCGGCTGTTGTTGTCGGTGACCAATCCGGATTCCGGCAGCGCCACCGAAGAACTGGAGATCGAATACGGCGCCGATCCGATCGATATCGGCTTCAACTCCCGCTATCTGCTCGACATCGCCGCCCAGATCGAGGGCGAGGTCGCCGTGCTCAAGCTCGCCGACGCCGGCTCCCCTACGCTGATCCAGGACCGCGATTCCGCCGGCGCGCTCTACGTGCTGATGCCGATGCGGGTGTAAAGCCCGCTGCCCGCCCGGGGCTGCGCGTTGCGTGCGTCCGGCCGCAGGCTCTTGTAGGGGACGGTAGCCGGCCTTAGCACTGCGGCATGGATTTCGCCCGCATTCGTCGTCTCGCGTTGACCAACTTCCGCAGTTATCGCGCGGCGTCTATCGAGCTCAGCGCGGAGCCGGTCGTGTTGGTGGGCGCCAACGGCGCCGGCAAGACCAATCTGATCGAGGCGATTTCCTTTCTCACACCCGGCCGCGGCTTGCGGCGCGCCACGCTAGAAGAGGTGGCCTTCAGCGAAGGCGACGGCTCCTGGGCGGTGGCTGCCGAGGTCGAAGGCGCGCTGGGCCTTGCCACGTTGGGTACCGGCATCGCGCCTGCTGTTGAAGATACCCGGCCGCAGCGCATGTGCCGCATCGACCGTGAGCCGGTCGCTTCGGTGGCGGATTTCGCCGACCATATCCGGGTAATCTGGCTCACGCCGGCCATGGATCGGTTATTCAACGAGCCCGCCTCCGAGCGCCGCCGCTTTCTCGATCGCCTGGTGCTGGCAGTGGACGCCCAGCATTCCAGCCGCGTCTCGGCGCTGGAGCGCAGCCTGCGCTCGCGCAACCGCCTGCTGGAAAATCCACGCCCGGACCTGCATTGGCTGGACGCCGTCGAGCATGAGACCGCCGAGCTCGCCGTCGCCGTCGCCGCGCTGCGCACAGAAACGGTACGCCGGTTGCGGGGCGCGCTGGCAGAACGTAACGCCTTCCCGGTCGGGTTCCCGGCGGCAGACATAGCGTTGCATGGCTGGATGGAGGAGGCTTTGGCGGACCAGCCCGCGGTTGAGGTGGAGGATCGCTATCGCAGGCAGCTGAAAGAAAACCGCGCACGCGACGCGCTGGCCGGCCGCACCCTTGATGGGCCGCATTTGACCGATCTCGCGGTGTCCTATGCGGGCAAGAATGTTCCTGCCGCCGATGCTTCGACCGGTGAGCAGAAGGCCTTGCTGATCGGTCTTGTGCTCGCGCATGCCGGGCTGGTCGGCGAGATGACGGGCTTTGCACCGGTACTGCTACTTGACGAGGTCGTTGCGCATCTCGACCCGAGCCGACGCAACGCGCTTTATGACGCGCTTTCCCGTCTCGGCTCGCAAATTTGGATGACCGGAGCGGATCCCGTGACCTTCGCTGAAATCGCGCCGCGCGCGCAGATATTTGAAATCATATCCGGACAAATCACCCGTCGTTCCGCCTAACCACTTGTTCTAGCTGATTTTTATCTTTGTCAGAAACGGAACATTCGGCTCCGGCGGCGCTTTACCTCTTACAACTTGTATGCCTGTTCATGGAGATGAGAGCATGGGACCCGGCTTCGCCGGAGGGGACAAAATTTCGGAACGTTTGCAAGAGTCGCTCGCGCGGCTCCGCGAAGATATCGACCGTGTCGAGCTGTGGGCCGGCGCACTCGAAAGCTTTTCGCGACCGATCCCCGACTATGATCCCAGCCGGCGCTATCGCCTCTGCTCCGGTAGCAGCGTCGCGCAAGACGGCGGTGACAAGAAAAATCAGCCCATAGCGTAGCGGTCCGAGGCCTCGGATAACGCCCCCCGCAGCGCCAGATTGCGTCGCGCGAGTCGGTTTTTTTCACACCTGATTTCGCGCTCTGTTCTGGCTGGAAAAATCACGTGAGAACAACTACTTAATCGGGGCTACTTTGCCCTGTACGGCGTCGTTGTTTCGTGGCACACCAAACGGTGTTTCGAGTGCGATTTTCCGAACGATTCGAAAGTCTTGTTAATGGCTGAGCCAGTCCGCCAAAAGCTTCCTGCTGCTTCCGATTACGGTGCCGAGTCGATCAAGGTCCTCAAGGGCCTCGACGCCGTGCGCAAGCGTCCCGGTATGTATATCGGCGATACCGACGACGGCTCCGGCCTGCATCACATGGTCTACGAAGTCGTCGACAATGCCATCGATGAAGCGTTGGCCGGCCATGCCGCCGCAGTGACTGTGACCCTCAATCCGGACGGCTCTTGCACGGTGCGCGACGACGGCCGCGGTATTCCCACTGATATCCACAAGGGCGAAGGGGTCTCGGCGGCCGAGGTCATCATGACCCAGCTGCATGCTGGCGGAAAATTTGACCAGAATTCCTACAAGGTATCGGGCGGCTTGCACGGCGTCGGCGTCTCCGTCGTCAACGCGCTTTCGCGCTGGCTGAAGCTCACCATCTGGCGCGACGGCAAGCAGCATTTCATGGAGTTTCGCGACGGCGAGGCCGTGGCTCCGCTGAAAGTCAACGGCGAGGCCGGGGACAAGCGCGGCACCGAGGTAACCTTCCTGCCGTCGCCGAAAACCTTCACCATGGTGGAGTTCGATTTCGCAACGCTCGAACACCGTCTGCGCGAGCTGGCTTTCCTGAATTCCGGCGTCACCATCGTATTGTCGGACATGCGTCACGCGGTCGAGAAGCGCGAGGAGCTGCGTTACGACGGCGGCATCGAAGCTTTTGTGAAATATCTCGACCGCAACAAGAGCGGGCTTATTCCGGCGCCGATCATGGTCAAGGCCGAGCGCGACGGCATCGTAGTGGAAGCCGCGCTGTGGTGGAACGACGGCTACCACGAGAACGTGCTTTGCTTCACCAACAATATTCCGCAGCGCGACGGCGGCACCCATCTCGCCGGCTTCCGCGGAGCGCTTACGCGGCAGATCACCGGCTATGCCGAATCCGGCGGAATATCCAAAAAAGAGAAGGTGGCGCTGACCGGCGACGACTGCCGCGAAGGGCTCACCGCCGTGCTCTCGGTTAAAGTGCCTGACCCGAAATTTTCCTCCCAGACCAAGGACAAACTGGTCTCCTCCGAGGTGCGCCCAGTAGTCGAAAGCGTCGTCAACGACTCGCTGAAGGGCTGGCTGGAGGAGCGGCCGGTGGAAGCCAAGATCATCGTCGGCAAGGTGGTGCAGGCCGCTGCCGCGCGCGAAGCTGCGCGCAAGGCGCGCGAGATGACGCGCAAGAATGCGCTCGGCGTTTCGTCGCTGCCTGGCAAGCTCGCTGACTGCCAGGAGAAGGATCCGTCGAAGTCGGAGCTATTTATCGTCGAGGGCGACAGCGCCGGCGGGTCCGCCAAGCAGGGCCGCAATCGGGAATTCCAGGCCGTCCTGCCGCTGCGCGGGAAGATTCTCAATGTCGAACGCGTGCGTTTCGACAAGATGCTTGGCTCGGAGCAAATCGGCACGCTGATCACCGCGCTTGGCACCGGCATCGGGCATGACGAGTTCAACGCCGACAAGCTGCGCTACCACAAGATCATCATCATGACGGATGCCGACGTCGACGGCGCTCATATCCGCACGCTGCTGTTGACTTTCTTCTATCGGCAGATGCGCGAGATCATCGACCGGGGCCATCTCTTCATTGCGCAGCCGCCGCTCTACAAGATTGCTCGCGGCAGGTCGGAGCAATATCTGAAGGATGAGCGCGCGCTGGAAGACTATCTGATCGACACAGGGCTGGAAGACACAGTTCTGAAGCTTCACACCGGGGAGACGCGTGCCGGTTCAGACCTGCGCACGCTGGTGGATGACGCGCGCCACATCCGCAACGTATTGCGCGGATTGCACAGCCGCTACCGCCGCTTTGTGGTGGAGCAGGCCGCCATCCTCGGGGTGCTGAACGTGGATATCTTCGGCGATCCGGATAAAGCCGCGGCCGCTGCGCCCTATATCGCCCGCCGGCTCGACGCATTAGCGGATGAAACCGAGCGCGGCTGGCAAGGCGCCTATGTCGAAGGTGCCGGCTTTAACTTCACGCGCACGCTTCGCGGCGTCAAAGAAGTCGCTGTCATCGACCAGGCGCTGCTATCGTCAGCGGAAGCGCGCAAGCTCGATGAATATGCGGCGGCCTTGCAGGAGACCTATCAGCGCCCGGCCAACTTGCGCCGCAAGGACGACGATATCGCCATCCATGGGCCGGTCGGCTTGATCGAGGCGGTGATGGCGGCGGGCCGCAAGGGCGTCACCCTGCAGCGCTACAAGGGATTGGGCGAGATGAATCCCGATCAATTGTGGGAAACGACCCTCGACGCCAACGCCCGTTCCCTGTTGCAGGTGACAGTCAAGGAAATCGACGAAGCCGATAACCTCTTTACGACCTTGATGGGTGAGACGGTTGATGACCGTAAGGCTTTCATCCAGGACAATGCGCTCGCTGCCAGCGTGGACGTGTAACGTCAATTGAGGGGAGCCCCTCCGCGCCAGCGGGGATCCGGTCGATCCGATCAATGCTCAACCTGGGCTCCTTGTGTCGGGGACGAGCGGAGAAACGGGCGACCAGGCTCAAAGACGCCTTTAGCCGGTCAGGCGTTTTCCCACTACCAGGCCGATGAACACGGCGCCGAGGAACAGCACCAGGAAGATCGCGAACAGGATCTTGGCGATGCCCGCCGAGGCGCTCGCGATGTCAGTGAAGCCGAAGAGCGCGGCAACAAGCGCGATGATCAGGAAGATGACGGCCCATTTCAGCATGGCGACTTCTCCTTCAACGGCCACCCGCCTGACTTCAACTCAGATTGATCGCGCAAAGTTCGAGCGCGCCCGCGGCGCGTTGCGGCGCCAGTAGACCTGCCGGCGGCCGAGCAGGGCCTGCGCCATGATCTTGGCCTCGCTCATCGATGAAGCCGCACAGGTTCGATATTCCCAATGATTGTCTGGCCCGGGGGCGCGGTTAGCACTGAACAACTTCGCCCAGGGGCGGGAAGGCGACTTCTGCAGCAGCGCCGCCAGGGCGTTCGCAACATTGCCGGAGACATCGAAGGCCGTCAGATCCCCGGTGGACATGTTGCGGACTTCGTAAATTCCCGGCCCGATTGGCGCTTCCACATGCTCGCCGCGCTCCGCATTCGGAAATTTCTTCCAACCTGACCAGTTACCAATCATCTTTTCCTCACGCTGAATTTTCAGGGCGCGCACAACGTCCCGCGGCAAAAAGCCACCTTAGGATTGGGATACCTGCCCGCTGCCAGCGCCCGACCGAAGCCACAATGCATTACGGTCGTTTTCGTTCCAGCCGAGCAATCCCCGGGGGTAGATGCCTGCTCCACCCCCGGCTGCCGCAATCGCGTTACCGGCCCGGCAGCACCAGGATTTTGGGCGTGGAAGGCAAACTTGCGCGCGACAAGATGAGGGAAGGCTCGGCGGCCCATTCGACCTCCCAGGACTGGCCGCGCGCCCGGTCGATGAAGCGCTGCAGGGTATACAGGCTGAAATAGTGCATCGGGATCATGAGCGGCGCCTTCAGCGCACGCAGGACTTCCATCATTCCTTCTAAGTCGAGCGTAAAGCTCCCGTCGACCGGCACCAATACAACATCGATCCGGCCAATTTCGTCGAGCTGCTGCTGGTTCAGGGTGTGATGCAGATGGCCGAGATGGGCGATGCAGAGGCTGCCCACTTCAAAGATAAAAATCGAATTGCCATGCCGTTCGGTGCCGCCCGAGTAATCGCGGATGTTGGTCGGTACATTACGCACCCGCACGTCCTGCACTTGCAAGTCGTGGCGCGCAGGCGCGCCAGCCGGCGCCCAGCCGCGCAGCACATGCGGGATCGCGGGGTTCGGATATTCGCTGAAATGCGTGTCATGCGCGCGGTTCATCGTCGCGATGGTGGGCAACAGCGGCACCTGCACATAATCGTTGTAATCCGTCGCGATGCGCACCGACTGCGGACTCTCAATCAGGAAAGTGGAATGACCGGCATATCTGATGCGCACCTGGTCGGCGGCAAGCGCCGCCAGCCGGAGCGAGGCGGGGGTGGCGCGCGGCGCGTGCGAAGCCACCAAGCCTGGACAGCTTTCGCGCATTTCCGGCTTCGCCGTTTGCGCCCGAGCCGTAGCCGCTAGGAAAACGAGCGCAGCTGCAAATACCGCTGCAAGCAAAGGAGTTTGAGGACGAAGAAGCATGGTCCGCGTGCCGGTTTACGGCGATGCTGCCATGAAATCGCAGACCCGGCATCACTAAAAAAGAACGGCGCCCGGGGGCGCCGTTTTATTGATCGAACTCGGTGCTGTGGGTCAACGCATCGAGACGATCAAACCTTTCGGCGTGACCACCACCCAGCGGCCATTTTGCTGCGTGATGGTTTCCACTTTGCCGATGCCGGGCAGATTGCCGCCGGGCCTGACCTCGTAGAGGCCGCTCCGGCTCTCTACCAGCGCGCGCCCACGATAGATGTCGCGCAACACCCAGCCCTCGACGATGATTGGCTTGGATTGATCCTTCACCAACGCCGTGGTCGCTGTGCGGTCCGGCACCGAACCGGTCACCTCACGCGCAGCGTCGGCATTAGCCGTGATGCGCTTTTCAAGCCGGCTGACGGATTCTGTCAGTGCGGCGATCTTCGCCGCTGGGTCCGCCTGGGCGCGCTCGGCACGGTCGAAGCGCTCATTGATCTTCGACACTTGCGTTGTCGCGACACGGCTGGAAGCCTCAACGCTGGTTTTTAGGGCGGCGACGTCCTTGGTTACCTGGGTGAGCGCGGCTTGCAATTTGGCCGTCGACTCGACCGGATCGGCCTTCGGGCTGGCGAGACTATAAGTGCTGACCGAACCGATCAGCCCACCGAAGGCTGCGGCGAAGGCGACCGCGGCCGCGAGCAGGATGAAGCGGGATTGCACCGATGGCTTGTAGAGCGCGGGCGGAAAGCTGCGGATGCTATCCTCCCGGCTGGAACGATCCGCAGCAATGGCTTCAGCGTCGATGGTCGTGGGCTCTGCCGCGGGTCCCGCCCGGCCGTCCGCGCTTGATGCGGCGGATTCGACTGCCTTTTGATCGCTCATGAAAGAATCCCCGGATTACGTGGTTCACCGATTGGTAACCACGCCCAGTTACCAATTGGTTACCGTTCCGGCGGATTTAGAGAGTGAGGCCGTTTTCGGTGGCAAGCGCCTTCAGCGGAGTTTGCGGACGGGCGCCAATATGCTGGATCACTTCCGCCGCCGCCAAGGCTCCGAGCCGCGCAGCGCTCACTGGATCCTTCCCGCGCGCGAGGCCAAACAGGAAACCCGAGGCGAATAAATCACCGGCGCCGGTTGTGTCCACCAGGCGCTCGACGGGGAAGGCGCGCACGATTTCGCTGCCTTTACGGTTGACGATCACGCAGCCTTTTTCGCTGCGCGTTACCACTCCGAGTCTAACGTCCTGCTTCAGCGCTGTTACGGCGGCGGCGAAATCGGCCGTCTGATAGAGCGACTTCAGCTCGGCTTCATTGGCGAAAATCAGATCCACAGTGCCGCCGCGGATCAGGTTGAGGAACTCTTCACGCCAGCGGTCCACACAAAAGGCATCCGACAGCGTGAGAGCGACCAGACGCTTGGCATCATGCGCAGCGGCCGCCGCTTTTAGAAAAGCATTCTTGGCGTTCTTCGGGTCCCAGAGATAACCTTCAAGATAGGTCACGGCAGCGGAGGCCACCTTATCGGTATCGATATCGTTCGGGTGCAGGTCCTGCGCCGCGCCGAGATAGGTGTTCATCGTGCGCTGGCCATCCGGCGTCACCAGGATGTAGCAACGCGCGGTCGAAGGCCCGTCGGATGCCGGGGCGGTATTGAAAGCGACACCGGCCGCACGGATGTCGTGGATGAAAGTGTGGCCGAGCGTATCGTTCTTGACCTTGCCAACAAAGGCAGCGCGTCCGCCGAAACTCGCCAGCCCAACCGTAGTATTCGCCGCCGAGCCTCCGGAAATTTCCACGGCCGGGCCCATCGCGTCATACACCGCTTCGGCACGCGCCTCATCGATCAGCGTCATCGCGCCCTTCGTCATCTGGTGCTGGACGAGAAAATCGTCGTCGGCGCGGGCGATGACATCGACAATCGCGTTGCCGATTCCCAGAACGTCGATATGCGGATTGGCCATGCGGAACTCATGTCAGGAAGCCGCACTATAGCGGGCGAGCGTTCTCCGGCAAGCGCTGCAATTGTGACGCGTGACGTGTGTGCATCGGCGTGCTTAAAACCTTCGGGGGGAGCAGCATGTCACTTGCGCGAAACGTCGCGACGGTAGGCGGTATCACATTCTTGTCGCGCATTCTCGGTTTTTGCCGCGACGTGATGATTGCCGCCGTATTCGGGGCGGGCGTGCGGGCGGACGCATTCTTTGTTGCCTTTCAGCTTGCGAATCTCGTCCGCCGCTTGCTCGCAGAAGGTGCAATGAACGCCGCGGTCGTGCCGCTCTATCTGCGTGCGCGAGATCAAGGCGGTGAGACCGCCGCCGGCGCTTATGCGGGGCAGCTCATCGGCACGCTCGCCGTCGCGCTCACCGGTCTGGCGCTCCTGCTTGCGCTCGCGATGCCCGTCCTCGTGACCATCCTCGCGCCGGGTTTCATTTTCGGCGGTCCGCGTATGACCATTGCCGTGGAGTTGGCGCGCCTGATGCTGCCTTACCTGGCGCTGGCGGGGCCGATCGCCGTGCTGATGGGTGTGTTAAACGCAAATCATCGTTTTGCTTTAGCGGCACTGGCCACCGCAGCCTTCAACGCGACCATGCTCGCGGCGCTGGGCGTGATCTTCCTGCTGCAGTCCGGCGACAGCGCGCTGTCTGGCCGCATCGTCGCATTCAGTATCGCGCTTGCCGGGCTGGCCCAGCTTGTGCTCGTCGGCGTTGCGGTCTGGATCGGGCCGGAGCGGGTAACGCCGCTTGGCGTATCATTTGGCGCTCCGATGCGGCGCTTTCTGGCGCTGGCGATTCCGGGCCTCGTAGCCAGCGGGATTCCGCAGATCACTATTATTGCCGCAGTGATGGTGGCATCCGCCTCGCCCAGTGCGGTCTCCTGGCTGTATTACGCCAATCGCCTGGTCGAGCTGCCGCTGGGCATTGTCGGTATGGCGATCGGTACGGTGCTGGTACCCGCTTTCGCCCATGCGCTGCGCAGCGGTGACAGCGGCGAACTGGCGGCGGCAGAATCCCGTGGGCTCGAGATTGCGCTCTTCCTGGCGCTGCCGGCGGCGGTGGCGCTGGCGGTGCTGGCCAAGCCCATTGTTGCGGTGTTGTTCCAGCGCGGCGCCTTCACCGCGGTCGATACCGCGGCGACCGCGGCGGCGCTGAGTGCGCTCGCGCTCGGCATGCCAGGTCATGTGCTGGTGAAGGCTTTCTCGCCGATCTTCTTTGCCCGTGAAGACACCGCGACGCCGATGTATGCCGCGCTCGCGGGCTTTGCGGCGGCGCTGCTCGGTAGCCTGTTGCTGCTGCCAAGCCTGGGCCATGTCGGCGTGGCGATCGCGGCCGGGGCTTCCGGCTGGGTCGCGGCCGGCGTCCTGGGCATCATCATTGCGCGGCGGATCGGATTTTCGATCGACGGCAACGCCCGCTACCGGCTGCCCCGGATTGTCTTTGCGACCGCGATTATGGGGATCGCCATCGCCGCACTGCAGATGGCCTTGGCGCCCTGGCTCGATGGGCCGTCCAATCTGGCGCGCGTGATCGCCTTGGGCGCGCTGATCTGCACTGGCCTTGCGGTCTATACCGTGTTGCTCCACCTCTCGGGCGTCGCGCGGCTGCGCGACCTGCTGAGAGCAACGCGCCGCGTTTCTTGAGACGCCGCATTCAAGTCTCGATACGCCCCTTGCGCCGCCCGGCGTCACCGTGGCATCACGCACGCAACGAACAAGAAGGGCTGCCGTGATGGCATTCAAGGAACTGGTTTTTTCCGGCGTGCAGCCGACCGGTAATCTGCATCTCGGCAATTATCTCGGCGCGATCGTCAAATTCGTTGATCTGCAACGGAGTCACGACTGCATATATTGCGTGGTCGATCTGCATGCCATTACGGTGTGGCAGGATCCCGCGGAGCTGCCGCGCAATACGCGTGAGGTGACCGCGGCCTTCATCGCCTGCGGCATCGATCCGAAAAAGAACATCATTTTCAATCAGAGCCAGGTTGCCGAGCACGCGGAGCTTGCCTGGGTGTTCAACTGCGTGGCCCGCGTCGGCTGGCTCAACCGCATGACGCAGTTCAAAGAGAAGGCGGGCAAGGATCGCGAGAATGCCTCGATCGGCCTGTATTCGTATCCGACGCTGATGGCCGCCGACATCCTGGTCTACCGCGCTACGCATGTGCCGGTGGGCGAGGATCAGAAGCAACATCTGGAGCTGGCGCGCGACATCGCCCAAAAATTCAACAATGACTTTGCGGAATCGATCGACGCTCGCGGTTTTGGCGGGGGATTTTTCCCGCAGCCGGAGCCGTTGATCCAGGGGCCGGCCACGCGCGTCATGTCACTGCGCGACGGAACCAAGAAAATGTCGAAGTCGGACGCTTCCGATTATTCCCGCATCAATCTCACCGACGACGCGGATGCCGTCGCGCAGAAGATCCGCAAGGCCAAAACCGACCCGGAAGCCTTGCCGAGCGAGGAGAAAGGCCTCGAGCTGCGGCCGGAAGCCGACAATCTCGTGGGCATTTATGCCGCGCTCGAAGGCTCGACCAAGGCTGCGGTGCTGCGGCAATTCGGCGGCGGACAGTTTTCCACATTCAAGGCAGCTTTGGTTGACCTTGCGGTCAGCACGCTGGGACCAATCGGTGCCGAGATGAAAAGGCTGGTGCAGGATCCCGGCCATATCGATTCAGTGCTGGCCGACGGCTCCACGCGGGCACAGGCGCTGGCAGGGGAAACCATGAAATCGGTCAAAGACATCGTTGGTTTTGTCCGGCGCTGAGCTTTCGGCTGGCGCCGTCGATTTTCAGTTCCAACACCACTTGCAGCAAAGTCTTCTTGTAACGTCTAATCGAAAAGCGGCACTAGAATCATAAACTTGCTAGTGCCCCTCTTAATGCAGGGTGCGACGACGGATCACGAACTTCGGAAGCGGGGCACTAAGCTTGTGGCCGAGCCGGCGGCCGTGCCACCATTGTCACCCGCACAAGGAACTTATCTCTTCGGCCGCACCAAGTTTCAATCCTGGTTGAACATGACGGTTGTTTGCCCGTCGGGGAAGACAAGATGAGCCGAAAGCGCCGCAGCTACGAGGCGGGCCACAAGCCGAAATGGCTGGTCGTAGTGGACGACACCGAGGAATGCGACCGCGCTATTTATTTCGCCAGCCGGCGCTCAGCGCGCATTGGCGGCGCGGTGGTGCTGTTGCGGGTGATAGAGACGGAGGACCGCAACCAGCAATGGCTCGGCGTCGCAGACATTATGAAGGCGGAGGCGCTTGAGGAGGCCAATGCGGCACTCGATCGTGCCGCCGCGCGCGCCAATGGCGCCGCCGGCATCACGCCCGAGCGCGTGATCCGCGAAGGCGACCGCTCCGAGGAGATCCTGAAGCTGATCGACCAGGACGAGGATATCGCGATCCTGGTGCTCGCCGCCGGCACCGGTAAAGAGGGCCCAGGCCCCCTGGTGGCGAGCCTGGGCAAAATAGCGGGCACATTCCCGATCCCGATCGCGGTCGTGCCCGGCCACCTCGCCGACGAAGAATTGGACGCGATGTCGTAGCGGCGGCAAAGGTGCTTGAATGCCGCCCGCAAACGGCCCATTTAAGCGTCAGGTGTGAGCCAGCGGGCTTTGAACCCGTGCGAGCCAGGAGCCGCCATGTTCATCCAGACTGAGACGACCCCCAATCCGGCGACGTTGAAATTCCTTCCAGGGCGCAGCGTGCTTGCCTCCGGCACCCTCGATATGCCCGATCGGGCGAGTGCTGCGAAATCGGCGCTGGCGGAGCGGCTGTTCGACATTCCCGGCGTGACCGGCGTGTTCTTCGGTTCGGACTTCATCACCGTCAGCAAGAATACGGGCGAGTGGCAGCAACTCAAGCCCGCGATCCTCGGCGCGATCATGGAGCATTTCATGTCCGGCGCGCCGATCGTCAAGGAAGCGGAAACCGCGAACGCTCCGGAAGGCAAGGATGAATTTTTCGATGCGGCCGATGCCGACACCGTGGCGACGATCAAGGAATTGATCGAGACCCGGGTGCGGCCGGCGGTGGCCAATGACGGCGGCGACATCACCTTCCGCGGCTTCAAGGACGGCGTTGTTTATCTGGACATGAAGGGCTCCTGCTCGGGTTGCCCGTCCTCCACCGCGACGCTCAAGCACGGCATTCAGAATCTGCTGAAGCATTTCGTGCCGACGGTGGTTGAGGTCCGGCCGACCTAATACCTTCGGCTATTCAGCTTCCCGAGATAATTGCCGCGAGCGTGTTTACTGGCTCGTCCGCTTTCGCGCATGATGCGACCCAATGCGCGTGCTAGCCATCGATACCGCCTTAGCTGTCTGCGCCGCCGCCGTTCTGGACACCGAACGGCCCGGCCTGCAGGCGCGCGAATCGGTACCTATGGTCCGTGGCCATGCCGAAGCGCTGATGCCGCTGATCGCGCGGGTGATGGACGCCGCAGAGCTGGAATTTGCAGAACTCGACCGCATCGCCGTCACCACCGGTCCAGGCAGCTTCACCGGCTTGCGGGTGGGCATCGCCGCGGCGCGCGGCATTGCGCTGGCCGCTGCTAGGCCGTCGGTCGGACTTTCCACGCTGGCCGCTTACGCCGCGCCGCTGATCGCGAAAGACGACAGCATCCCGGTGTTGGCGGTGATCGATGCGCGTCACGACCAGGTCTATCTGCAACTTTTCGGCGTCGGTGGGCGTATGCTGGTGTCGCCGCGTATCGGTCCAATCCAAGAGGCAGCGCGGATCTCCGGGCCCGGCCCTGTGCGTATCGTTGGCTCGGCCGCCCGTGAGGTTGCTGCGGCCTGGCCGGCCGACTTTCCGGCGCCGTTGCAGGTGGAGACGCATCCTGCCCCGGATATTGACTGGGTGGCGCGGCTTGGCGCGGCCGCCGTCGGTCTCTCGCCGCCGAAGCCGCTCTATCTGCGCGCGCCGGATGCGCAGCCGCAGGATGCTTCGCGATTGGCGCGGCTCTGATGGGCTTCATTTCGCAATTATTCTCCCGACCTGAGCCGGTGCTGTCGGAAGCGCGGCCAAAAGATGCTCCAGCCATGGCCGCGTTGCATGCGGCATCCTTCCGGCGCGGCTGGGGCGAAGACGAATTTCGCTCCATGCTCGGTGACAAAGCCGTGCTCGCGCATCGCGCCATGCAGGGCAGCAAACTGACCGGCTTCATCATCAGCCGCATGGCGGCAGATGAATCCGAAATCCTGTCTGTCGCCGTTGCAGCTTCGGCGCAGGGACGCGGCCTGGCCGGACGGCTGTTGCATCTGCATCTGCGCCGCCTGGCGGGCCTCGGCGTGCACAGCGTCTTTCTCGAAGTCGGCGAGGATAACACCCCTGCCATCCGGCTCTATACCCGTGCCGGCTTCGAGCAAGTATCGCGGCGGCAGGGTTATTATCAGGACGATGCCGGGCGGCAAACCGCCGCGCTTGTGCTGCGCTGCGACTTTGAGTGAAGAGAGGAATAGACGCTTTCCGGCGGCAATCCTATGCTATGCCGCGGGGTGACCAAGAGGCTTCCGAACGTGCCCAAACAGACTGATATTGAAGCCCAGTGCGCCGCCAAAGGTATGCGGATGACCGAACAGCGCCGCGTCATCGCGCGTGTGTTGGGTGCTTCAGAAGATCACCCGGACGTCGAGGAATTGTATCGGCGCAGCGTGAAGATCGACGACCGCATTTCGATTTCGACAGTTTATCGCACGGTCAAGCTGTTCGAAGATGCTGGGATCATCGAACGGCATGACTTCCGCGACGGCCGCTCGCGCTATGAGCAGATGCCGGAGTCGCATCACGATCACCTGATCAACCTCCGCACCGGCAAAGTGATCGAATTCCAGTCGGAGGAAATCGAACGGTTGCAGGCGGAAATCGCGCGCAAGCTTGGCTACCGCTTGGTCGACCACCGCCTCGAGCTTTACGCCATCCCGCTCGACGACGAAAAAAGCCGGCGCTGACGCCAAAACGGCTCGCCGGCGCTTGCGGGGCGGCCTTGCGGCAGCGGCATTTCTTTTTGCCGGAAAAACCGCTAAGACAGGGGAATCCGGACGCCCGGGTGCGGGCATTCAGGATTCATCAGTTCTTGTAATAGCTTAAAAGGGATCGGCCCGAGGGCCCGCGGATCGACATAACGACCGGCATGAGCGGACCTCGCAAGCTCTATATCAAGTCATACGGTTGCCAGATGAACGTCTACGACTCGCATCGTATGGCGGACACAATGGCGCCGCAGGGCTTCGTTGAGTGTGCGCGTCCCGAAGACGCTGATCTCGTCATCCTCAATACCTGTCACATCCGCGAAAAGGCCGCCGAGAAGGTCTATTCCGAGCTCGGCCGGATCCGCAAAATGAAGGAAGCTGCCGCCGCCGATGGCCGCCAGATGCGGATCGCAGTGGCGGGCTGTGTCGCCCAGGCGGAAGGTCAGGAGATCATGCGGCGCGCGCCCGTGGTCGATCTCGTCGTCGGCTCGCAGAATTATCATCGCCTGCCGGAATTTCTGGCGCGCGCGGAAGCGGGCGAAAAAGTCGTCGACACCGAATTTCCGGCTGAGGACAAATTCGATTTTGTCGCGCCGGCAAGTCGCGCCGCCATGCGCGCGCGAGGGGTTTCTGCCTTCGTCACCGTGCAGGAAGGTTGCGACAAATTCTGCACCTTCTGCGTGGTGCCTTACACCCGCGGCGCCGAGGTTTCGCGGCCGGTCGCCAAGATTCTGGCCGAAGTCGAGCGGCTGGCGGATGCCGGCGTGCGGGAGATCACGCTGATCGGGCAGAACGTCAACGCCTATCATGGCGAAGGCCCTGGCGGCGGCGCTTTCACGCTGGGGCGCCTGTTGCAGCGCCTCGCTGAAGTGCCGGGCATTGCGCGGCTGCGCTATACCACGAGCCATCCTCGCGACGTCGACGACAGTTTAATCGCGGCGCATCGCGATCTGCCGGGGCTGATGCCGTTCCTGCATCTGCCGGTGCAATCCGGCTCCGACCGTATCCTCGCGGCCATGAATCGCCGCCACACACGCGCCGATTATCTGCGCGCGTTAGACCGCTTGCGCGCCGCGCAGCCGGAGATCGCTTTTTCGTCCGACTTCATCGTCGGCTTTCCGGGAGAAAGCGATCAAGATTTCTCCGCCACGCTTTCGTTGGTGGACGAGGTCGGCTTTGCCGCCGCCTATTCCTTCAGATATTCGGCGCGGCCGGGCACTCCCGCCGCGGAAATGTCGGGGCCGGTGCCGGATACGGTGCAAATCGAGCGGCTGGCACGGCTGCAGGCCGCGATCGACGCCCAACAGGACGCCTTCAACCGACGCGCGGTGGGTGGAAGCTTCGATGTATTATTTGAAAAAGCTGGGAAATATCCTGGCCAGCTGGTCGGCCGATCCCCATATTTACAGCCTGTGCATGTCGCTGCATCGGCGGCGTTGATTGGAGAAATTCGCCGCGTGAGCATCCACGATATCGACCGCTATAGTCTCTTCGGAGACTTGGTGGAAAACGTGCAGCCCGCTTCGCGGGCGGCGCTGTTAAACGCGGAAGTCTGATGCGCAGTTTCGAACCCACGAACGGATCGATCTTGCCCGAGGCCGAGGGCAGCGCGCCGACGCAGATCGTGCTTGCCTTTGAAGATAACCGGCTCGCTTCGGCGCTGTTCGGCCAATACGGGCAAAACCTGGCGCTCATCGAGCGACGTCTCGGCGTGGTCGCAGACTCGCGTGGCAATCATGTCACTGTCGAAGGCACGCGCGAGGCCTGCGAGCAGGCGCGTCGCGTGCTGGAGGGCCTTTATGAAAATCTCAAGCGCGGCCAGGATCTCACACCGGGGGACGTAGAGGGCGCGATCCGCCTTGCCATTGCGCAAGGCTCGTTATTCGATTTCGACGCCTCTGCGGCGCGGCCGAATTTCGAGGAATTGAATCTGCGCAAGCGCCCGGTGCGCGCGCGCACCGCCGCACAAGACGGCTATATCCGCGCGCTGCGCCGCCATGCGCTTGTTTTTAGCACCGGTCCGGCCGGCACCGGCAAGACCTGGCTGGCGGTTGCGCAGGCCGTGCAATTATTCGAGCGCAAGGAAGTTGACCGCATCATCCTGTCGCGGCCGGCGGTGGAAGCGGGCGAACGGCTCGGTTTCCTGCCCGGCGACATGCGCGAAAAGGTCGATCCCTATCTCCGTCCGATCTATGACGCACTATACGACCTGATGGATCAGCGCATCGTCGAGCGCGCGCTGCAATCGGGTGAGATCGAGATCGCGCCGCTCGCCTTCATGCGCGGGCGCACGCTGACCAATGCGATGGTCATTCTCGACGAAGCGCAGAACACCACTTCTATGCAGATGAAGATGTTCCTGACTCGGCTGGGCGAGAATAGCCGAATGGTGGTCACCGGCGATCCGAGCCAGGTCGATCTGCCGCCGGGACAGACGTCGGGTCTGGCAGAGGCGGTCGCGCTGCTCAAAGACGTGGAAGGTATCGGTCACGCCACTTTTACCGCCGAGGATGTTGTCCGCCACGAATTGGTGGCACGAATCGTCGAGGCTTATGACAAAGCCGGGCCGGCGGTGGCGCGCAGGCGAGAGGCGAAAGAATGACCGCCGCCTCGCCACGCGGGAGAGTCCCCCGCATGCCTTCCATCGACATCGTCCGCGAGTCGCCGCTCTGGGACGAGCAGCCGGACATCGACACTGCGCTTCGCAGCGCGATCGCGGAGGCCTCCGTCGACGTGTCAACAAAGGATGCGGAGCTTGCTATCGTCCTGACAGATGATGCGAGAATTCGTGCGCTCAACCGGGTCTGGCGCGGCTTCGACAAGCCCACCAATGTGCTGTCTTTTCCTGCCGAGGGTCGCGGCACCGGCGCAAGGCGCGCCCACGCTGCTCGGTGATATCGTGATCGCCTATGAGACGTCCAAACGGGAAGCGCTCGCACAGGACACGCCATTTCTGCATTATCTTGCGCATCTCGCCGTCCATGGATTCCTCCATTTGCGCGGCTATGACCACGAGGCGGAGGACGAAGCCGAGAAAATGGAGCGGCTGGAGCGCCAGATCCTCGCGCGGCTGGAAATTGCCGATCCCTATGCGGCGCGTGATGCCGGCTGAGATTATGCCTGAAAGCGATCCATCAAAGCGTAACGAATTGTCCGCTCAACGCGACACGGACCGTGCGCCGGCGGGACCGCTGCGGGCGGCGGAGAACGGCGAAAGCCTGATGACCCGCTTGCTGCGGGCGTTCGGTCTGAAGTCCGGGACCACCCGCGATGAGCTCGAAGAGGTGCTGGAGGAAGGCGCAGGCGATGAGACCGGCTTCTCTCCGGAGGAGCAGTCGCTGCTCAAAAACATCCTCGGCCTGCGCGAGCGCCGCATTGAGGATGTCATGTTGCCGCGCGCCGACATCATCGCCGTGCAGCGGGATATCTCGCTCGGCGACCTGGTGAAGGTGTTCGAAAACGCCGGTCATTCGCGGCTCGTTGTCTATGATGACACGCTCGACGACCCCGCCGGCATGGTGCACATCCGCGACCTCATTGCCTTTATGACCGCGCGGGCCGCCGTGAAGCCGGAAGCCAACGCCATGCGCAAGAAACCGCTGCCGGCAGGGCTCGATCTGAAAAAGATCGATCTGTCGATGCCGCTTTCCACCACCCAGATTGTACGCGCCCTGTTGTTCGTGCCGCCTTCAATGCCGGCGATCGATCTGTTGGCCAAGATGCAGTTGACCCGCATCCATCTCGCCTTGGTAATCGACGAATATGGCGGCACCGACGGATTGGTTTCCATGGAGGACATCGTCGAGCTGATCGTGGGCGACATCGCCGACGAACACGATGAGGACGAAGCGCCGTCGGTGGTACGCCAGGCGGATGGCTCCTTCATCGCTGATGCGCGCGCCAGCCTTGACGATGCCGTCGCCACGGTGGGCGCTGAATTCGACGTCGGCGACGCAGCCAACGACGTCGATACGCTCAGCGGCTATGTCGTGACGTTGGCCGGACGCGTGCCATCGCGGGGAGAAGTCGTACCCGGCCCAGGCCCGTATGAGATCGAGGTGCTCAACGCCGATCCGCGCCGCGTTAAGAGAGTGAGGATCTATAACGTCAATGCCCGCCGGCTGGAGCGTAGCCGCCGCGAGGCAAAGCGGCGCGAAGCGATAGCCAACGTAGCGAATGCGCCGGCAAGCACGGTCGACCATTCCGCCGCCGCCGAGGATGGCATAGCCCCGAAAAAAGGCGCCGGCCGGTCGTGAGTTTCACTCGTTCGGCCCACTCCATCGTCCTCGCCTGGGGCTGGCAGCGCGCGGCCATCGCCTTTGTCGCTGGGGCATTCTCCGTATTGGCACTGCCGCCGATCGATATCTGGCCGGTCATGTTCATTACTTTCCCTGTTCTGGTCTGGCTGATCGACGGCGCAGGCTCCGGCCGCTGGGGCGGAATCCTCGCTGCCGCGGTAACCGGCTGGTGGTTCGGCTTCGGCTATTTTCTCGCCGGGCTTTATTGGGTGGGCTACGCCTTCCTGGTTGACGCGGAAACCTTCGGCTGGCTGTTGCCGGTTGCGGTGGCGGGGCTGCCCGCCGGCCTTGCGTTGTTTCACGGCGCTAGGCTGCGCGCTGGCCCGGGCGATGTGGACGCGCGGACCGGTGCGCATTCTTGCGCTCGCGGTCGCCTTCACCCTGGTCGAATGGCTCCGGGGCCATATCCTCACCGGTTTCCCCTGGAACACCTACGGTTATGCGCTCACCGGGCCATTGGTGCTGGCGCAGACCGCTTCCCTGTTTGGGATCTGGGGCCTCACTTTTTTGGCCGTCAGCATTTTCGCCAGTCCAGCGACACTCACCGATGATCCGCTGGATACGCGGCGGCGCTGGCTGCCGCTTGCGGCGAGTGTCCTTGTTCTCGTTGCAATGGGAATTTTCGGCACCGTCACGGCTGGCGGCAAACCCAACCACCTTCGTCACCGGCGTGCGTCTGCGCCTGATGCAGCCGAACACCCCGCAGGACGACAAGTTCAACTATTCCGCGAAGCAGAAGGTGATGGACCATTACGTCGCGTTGTCGGATCGATCGACCGGGCCGCAATCGACCGGGGTGAGCGATGTGACGCATCTCATCTGGCCGGAGGCGGCCTTTCCCTTCTTTCTCACGCATGAACCTGACGCAATGGCGCAAATCGCCGATCTGCTTCCGGAAGGCGCGGTGTTGATCACTGGCGCGGTGCGGCCGGCGGACAGCGGACCGAAAACAGAGGAAGCCTACAACTCGGTCTATGTGATCGATCACGACGGCTCGATCCTCACTGTGCACGACAAGGTGCATCTCGTGCCCTTCGGCGAATACCTGCCGCTGCAAACTTTGCTTGAGCGCGTCGGACTGCAGCAACTGACCAAGGTGGCCGGCGGTTATCTGTCGGGCGATCGCCGCCGCAGCTACAGCGTGCCGCGCGCGCCGCGTATGCTGCCGCTCGTTTGCTATGAGGTAATTTTCCCAGGTCAGGCGGTGCCGCGCGATGACCGGCCCGGCTGGGTGCTCAATCTCACCAATGACGGGTGGTTCGGCATTAGCTCGGGCCCTTATCAGCACTTTCGCCAGGCGCGGGTGCGCATGATCGAAGAAGGGCTTCCCCTGGTGCGTGCCGCCAATACCGGCATCTCGGCGGTGGTCGATCCGCTCGGCCGCGTCATCCGTTCGCTTCCGCTCGGCGCCGAGGGGGTGCTGGATTCGGCCTTGCCGCAACCGGTCGAACCGACGGTTTATGTGCGCGCGGGGGATAGTTCGGTGGGTCTCGTTGTCGCTGCCGCTTTTCTCATCGTCATCCGTCGGCGAATGCGGCGCTGACAACTTCGGAGAGAGATCCGGGAATCCCGCTAGGTATTTAGACAGCTGATGCTATTCGGATTCTGCCGTTGCGGTTTAATTTGTCGCATCGTCCAAGTGATAAAAAATCGCCCGCTCGTCTATTCTTTTCCCGCTAGCCATTGTTTTTATCATTCCTTGACGGTGCTGAGCGATGCGGTACTTGCCCTCATTGCTGCCGTTACGATTGCGTGCAATACGACACTAAGGTGAAAAGACAGTCGCGATGACCAAGAAGACGCCGAACCCAACGGACAAACATGTCGGCAGCCGCGTGCGCATGCGCCGGATGATGCTCGGCATGAGCCAGGAAAAGCTCGGCGACGCACTGGGCCTGACTTTTCAGCAGGTGCAGAAATACGAGAAGGGCACGAACCGCATCGGCGCGAGCCGGCTGCAGCAGATCGCGCATTTTCTCCAGGTTCCCGTCTCTTTCTTTTTTGAGGGCGGGCCCGATCTCGTCGGGCCGGCGGGTACGATGGAGGCCCCATCGCCGTCCTATGTTTCCGATTTCCTCGCGACCTCGGAAGGTTTGGCCCTGACCAAAGCCTTCATGCAGATAAAAGACCCCAAGCTGCGGCGGCGGATCGTGGATTTGGTTTCGCAGATCGCCGGCGAGGATTAACGGCTTTCAAGGGCGGACCCTGGAAGCGGGGCGACCATCTTGACCCCCCCGGAGGACACTGTAACAAAGCCCTCGGATCGATTAGCCAGGGCCGCGCTGCGGCGTTTTTTGGGGGTTTTCGTGTCACGTAAAAGCTACCTGTTTACCAGCGAGTCCGTCTCCGAGGGGCATCCCGACAAGGTCTGCGACCAGATTTCAGATGCGGTCCTCGACGCGTTTCTTGAAAACGATATCAAGCTTGGGATCGCGGACGACAGCAAGGCGAATACCCGGCTGGGCTGTGAAACTCTCGCAACCACGAACAAGATCGTGATCGCCGGCGAAGGCCGCGGACAGGCGCCGCTGTTTCACAAATACGGCCAGCACGCAGTGATCAACCGCGAAATGGTATCGCAGATCGCACGCGATGTGGTGCGCGAGATCGGCTACGACCAGGAAGGTTTCTCCTATCACGGGGCGGACGTGGAAGTGCTGCTGCACGGCCAGTCGCCCGACATTGCCATGGGCGTCGATGCCAAGAAAAAGGGTAGCGGCGACGAAGAAGGCGCGGGCGACCAGGGCATGATGTTCGGTTTCGCCTGCACCGAGAGCGAGGTCTATGAAAAGGGCTCGTTCATGCCGGCCCCGATTTTCTTTGCTCACAGGATACTGAAGGTGCTGGCTGAGAAGCGCCGCTCCAAGCAGCTATTCGACATCCAGCCGGACTCCAAAAGCCAGGTGACGGTGCAATATATCGACGGCAAGGCGGTCGGCTGCACCAAGGTGGTGGTTTCCACCCAGCACAATGCGGCCAGCCGGAACGGCAAGAAATATACCCCCGGTATGGTGAAAGAGCTGATCGCCGATACCGTGACCTCCGCGCTGCCCGACGGGTGGATGCCGAAGAAACCATCCGACTTCCTGGTCAACCCGACGGGTAACTTCGTGGTCGGCGGCCCCGACGGCGACTGCGGCCTGACCGGCCGCAAGATCATAGTCGATACCTACGGCGGTTATGCGCCGCACGGCGGCGGTGCCTTTTCCGGCAAGGACCCGACCAAGGTAGACCGCTCCGCGGCCTATGCCGCGCGCTATCTCGCCAAGAACGTCGTTGCGGCCGGGCTAGCGGAACGCTGCACCATCCAGATCGCCTATGCTATCGGGGTCGCCGATCCGATGTCGCTTCTTGTCGATACCCATGGCACGAGCAACGTGGACGAGCGCAAGCTGGAGAAGATTCTGCCGCAGATGTTCAGGCTGACGCCAACCAATATTCGTCGCACGCTCAAGCTCAACAGGCCGATCTATCGCCGCACCGCCGCCTACGGCCATTTCGGCCGCGCGCCGGAAAAAGACGGCGGCTTCTCCTGGGAGAAGACCGATCTGGTGAAGGAATTGCGCGGCTCGGTGTAACGCCCGTTGCCGCAAGCGATAATTTCGAGTTGTCATGCCCCGCGAAAGCGGGGCATTTGCTTTTTATCATGGCAAAGCCGGACACCATCGATCCCAGGCGTGCGTTCTTCGGCCGGCGCAAAGGGCATGCGCTGCGGCCGCGCCAGACCGCTTTATTTGAGACGCTGCTGCCGCGGGTTGCAATCGATACCGATACTGCCGCGCCGACCGACCTGCGGACGTTGTTTCCCGTCGAGGTGGAGGAGGTTCGACTCGAAATCGGCTTTGGCGGCGGCGAGCATCTGCTTGCGCAGGCGGCGGAACATCCGCGCGCGGGCTTCATCGGCAGCGACGCTTTCGTCAACGCCGTGGCCAAGGTGCTCGCGGGTATGCAAGAGCGCAAGCTTGTTAATCTGCGTTTGCATTTCGGTGACGCGGCGCATCTGATCGACTGGCTGCCGCCCTCCGCGCTGGCGCGCGTGGATTTGCTCTATCCCGATCCCTGGCCGAAGAAGCGGCATTGGAAGCGGCGCTTCGTCCAGGATACGAGCCTCAGACGGATCGCCCGCGTGCTGCGGCCGGACGGCGAATTCCGCTTCGCCACCGACATCCCGGACTATGCGGCCTGGACGCTTGAGCGCGTGTTGCGCTCTCCGGATTTCGTCTGGACGGCGGAGAAGGCCGATGACTGGCGCAAGCCGTGGCCCGGCTTCGGCGGCACGCGCTACGAGGCGAAAGCTATGCGCGAGGGCCGCGTGCCCGCCTATTTCGTTTTCCGGAAACGATAGAAAAGGCGGCGCTAAGCCGTCCTGGCAGGACCACTTGCCAGAAACGCGCCACGGGGCGCGATTAACACTCATTTCCCGAAAAAGAGCTTTAGAACGGCCGTCCCGGAGGCGGAATATCTTGCTTAAGTCGCGAAAATCGCTATATTCCGCCTGTCTGTTATAGACACCTCATAACGGTCGGATATCCGATCGGGTTTTGTGAGAGTGGGGCCCCCGGGGACCCGCTCTTTTTTGTTACGAAAATAGGCTTGATGCGCGAAACTTTGAAAACGACTTCCGTGCGTGAACCACGGCTCCTGCAGGAGCCGGGGGTGGCCGCGCGCGTCGCCGCCATCGCCGAGCCGGTAATCGAGGGCCTCGGTTATCGGTTGGTGCGGGTGCAGGTCTTCCCCCAATCCGGCCTGACCGTGCAAATCATGGCCGAGCGTCCCGACGGCAGCATGACAGTGGGAGATTGCGAAACCATCTCACGCGCGCTCTCGCCGGTATTCGACGCCAAGGATCCGGTCGATCATCCGCACCGGCTCGAGATTTCTTCCCCCGGCCTCGATCGCCCACTGGTGCGGCGCTCGGATTTCGACCGCTACGCCGGCCATGTCGCCAAGGTCGAGTTGACGCACGGGATCGACGGCCGCAAGCGCTTTCGCGGCACCCTGCTCGGGACCGAGGGCGATGCCGTGCGGCTGCTGCGCGAGAATGCGCCCGCGGGCGAGCAGCAGGAATTCCTGCTTCCGATCGAGGACATGGCGGAGGCCAAGCTGGTGCTCACCGATGCGTTAATCGCCGAGGCGCTCAAGCGCAGCAAGGCCGCCGAGCGGGAACCGCAAGAAGCTTCAGATGAAGCGGTAGAGGACACTCAAGCCAACCGTTCCAAGAAATTCACGCGGCCGCGCGAGAAGAATTGGCGGTCCGCGTCAGCACGAGGAGACTGAGTAATGGCCGTCAGCGCCAACAAGCTCGAGCTTTTGCAGATCGCCGATGCGGTAGCTCGTGAAAAGGCGATCGACCGCGGCATCGTCATCGGAGCCATGGAGGACGCGATCGCGAAAGCGGCGCGGTCGCGCTATGGCGCGGAAACCGAGGTGCATGCCGAGATCAATCCGAAGAACGGCGAATTGCGCCTGTTTCGTCACATGCTTGTAGTGGACACGATCGAAAATTCATCCACCCAGATCGGGCTGGAGGATGCGCGCCGGCACAACCCGGCCGCGCAAGTGGGCGACACTATCGCCGACCCGCTGCCGCCGCTGGAATACGGCCGCATCGCCGCGCAGTCGGCCAAGCAGGTGATCGTGCAGAAAGTGCGCGAGGCCGAGCGCGACCGCCAGTATCAGGAATACAAGGATCGCATCGGCGACGTGGTCAACGGTATCGTCAAGCGCGTGGAATACGGCAACGTGGTGGTCGATCTCGGCCGCGGCGAAGCTATCGTCCGCCGCGACGAGATGTTGCCGCGCGAGGTTTTCCGAAACGGCGACCGCATACGGGCCTATATCTACGATGTGCGCCGCGAGCCGCGCGGGCCGCAGATTTTCCTCTCCCGCACACATCCGCAATTCATGGCGAGGCTGTTCGCGCAGGAAGTGCCGGAGATTTATGATGGCATTGTCGAGGTCAAGGCGGTGGCCCGCGATCCCGGTTCGCGCGCCAAGATCGCGGTCATTTCCCGCGACTCTTCGGTCGATCCCGTCGGCGCCTGCGTTGGTATGCGCGGCTCCCGCGTGCAGGCGGTCGTGAACGAACTGCAGGGCGAAAAGATCGACATCATTCCATGGTCGCAGGACATCGCCACCTTCGTGGTGAACGCGCTGGCCCCGGCCGAAGTCGCCAAGGTCGTGCTCGATGAGGACCGCGAGCGCATCGAGGTGGTGGTGCCGGACGCGCAGCTTTCGCTGGCGATCGGTCGACGCGGGCAGAACGTGCGGCTGGCCTCCCAGCTCACCGGCTGGGACATCGATATCCTGACCGAACAGGAAGAGTCCGAACATCGGCAGGCTGAATTCGAGAACCGCACGCGTATCTTCATTGAAACGCTGAATGTCGATGAAGTGGTCGGCCAATTGCTGGCATCCGAAGGCTTCACTTCGGTCGAGGAGCTTGCGCTCGTTGATCAGAAGGAAATCGCCAGCATCGAGGGCTTCGATGAAGAGACGGCGCGCGAGCTGCAGGAACGCGCCCAGGAATATCTCGATCGGCAGGAGTTTGAACTTGACGCCAAACGCAAGGAGCTGGGCGTGGAAGATGAACTGACTGAGGTGCCGGGCGTCACCGCGCGCATGCTGGTCAAGCTGGGCGAGGGCGGCGTGAAAACCGTGGAAGATCTCGCGGATTGCGCTACCGACGATCTCTCCGGCTGGACCGAACGCAAGGACGGCGAGACCAAGAAGCATCCCGGGATTCTGGATGGCTTGGAAGTTTCGCGCGAAGAGGCCGAGGGGTTGATCATGCAGGCGCGCGTGAAAGCCGGCTGGATCAGCGAAGCTGATCTTGCCCCGCGGGCGGAAGAAGCTTCCGCCGAGCCGGCGGCGACCGAGTCACAGGCTTAGACAGGTACAAAAATGCTGGCCCAGACGCAGCAAACCGATTTCGACAGCGGACCGAGAAGCCTCGGCGCCGGTGGCGAACGGCTGTGCGTCGTGAGCCGGCAGGTCAAGTCGGTCGACGAGATGATCCGCTTTGTGGTTGGCCCGCATGGCGAGGTGGTTCCGGATCTCAAGCGGAAATTGCCGGGCCGTGGCATTTGGGTCACCGCTACTCGTGCGGATTTGGCGGAAGCGGTTCGCCGCGGCGCCTTTGCGCGGGGGTTTGGCCGTTCGGTCACAATTCCGGATGGTTTCGTTGAGGCCACCGAGCGGCTGCTTCAACGCGCCGCGCTCGACGCCCTCGCCATCGCCGGCAAGGGCAGGCAGGCGGTTACCGGCTTCAGCAAGGTCGAAACCGCGCTGGTGCGGGGTCAGGCCGTGGCCGTCCTGCATGCGGCCGATGCCGCGGCAGACGGCGTTCGCAAGGTGGAAGCCCTGCGCAAGCAATCGGAAAGCGAGGGGCGGCAGGTCGCCGTCATAAGCTCATTCCCCTCTGCCCAATTGGATTTGGCATTGGGTCGGCCAAATGTGATACATGCAGCGCTGCTCGCAGGAGCTGCCACCGAGACTTTTATCGCGCGCTGTGCGCGCCTTGACCGTTTCCGGGCCGGTAAACCGGAGCAACGGGTTGAACGGACTACGCGAAAGCGGCTGCCCAAGGATCAGAATTGAATGGCTGAGAACAGTAACCCTGGTGAGAAAAAGCTCAGCGTGAGCAGCAAGACCTTGACGCTCAAGCGCAGCGCCGAGACCGGTGTCGTGCGCCAGAGCTTCAGCCATGGCCGTACCAAGTCGGTGGTCGTAGAAAAGGTAAAGCGCCGCGTCATCGGGGCAGCTCCGGAGCCGAAGGCGGAGGCGCCGGCTGCGCCCGCCCCGGAAGCCAAATCTGCCCCGCGCCCGGGAGCGAAGACCGCCGCCGCACCGCAGCCTGCGCCTTCGACCAAGCCGTCCGGCGTTGTGCTGCGCACGCTTTCCGAAGAGGAACGGAGTGCGCGCGCTAATGCATTGACCGATTTCCGTGTTCGCGAAGCCGAAGAGCGCAAGCAGGCCGAGGAAGAGGTCCGCCGCCGCGCCAGCCGCGATGTCGTCGATCGTTCGGAGCGTGAAGCCGCAGAGACGCGCAAGCGTGAGGAGGACGAGCGGCGGCGCCACGATGAAGAAACCAAGCGCAAGGCCGACGAGGTCGCGAAAAAGCGCCTTGGCGGCGAGGAAGAAGTTAAGCGCCCGCATGCCCGCACGCTCGCTCCGGAAGCGGACGAAGAAGAAGCACCGCGCACGACGCGGCGAGGGGCCGGAGGGGCTGCGCGTCCAGCCGCGGCACCCAAGCCCGCGCCCCGCGGCCCGCAGAAACAACGCGGTCGACTGACCCTCGTCACCGCGCTCACCGCCGACGAGGTGCGCGAGCGCTCGATTGCGTCATTCCGCCGCCGCACGCAGCGCCTGAAGGGGCATGCGAGCGACGAGCCGAAGGAAAAGTTGATACGCGAGGTCATCATTCCGGAAGCCATTACGATCCAGGAACTCGCCAACCGCATGGCCGAGCGCGGCGTGGATGTGATCCGCCTGCTGATGAAGCAGGGTCAGATGGTCAAGATCACCGACGTGATTGATGCCGATACCGCCCAGCTTGTCGCGGAAGAAATGGGCCACAGCGTGCGTCGCGTCGCCGAATCCGACGTGGAAGAAGGCTTGTTCGACACAGCCGACGATCCAGAAGCGATGCAGCCGCGTCCGCCGGTCGTTACGGTGATGGGGCACGTCGACCACGGTAAGACTTCGCTGCTCGATGCCATCCGCCTAACCGAAGTGGCGGCCGGCGAGCATGGCGGCATCACCCAGCACATTGGCGCCTATCAGGTGACCGCGCCCAATGGCAGCAAGATCACTTTCATCGATACCCCCGGCCACGCCGCCTTCACGGCGATGCGCGCGCGCGGCGCGAAGGTAACCGACGTGGTCATTCTGGTGGTCGCTGCCGACGACGGCGTCATGCCGCAGACGGTGGAAGCTATTCATCACGCCAAGGCGGCTAAAGTGCCGCTGATCGTCGCCATCAACAAGATCGATAAGCCTGATGCCAAGCCGGAGCGCGTGCGCACGGAATTGCTGCAGCATGAAGTGCAGGTGGAATTGCTTGGCGGCGACGTGCTCGACGTGGAAGTCTCCGCCACCAAGAAGCTCAATCTCGACCGCTTGCTCGAGATTGTCGGGTTGCAGGCGGAAATCCTCGAGCTCAAGGCGAATGCCGGGCGTCCTGCCGAAGGCACCGTGATCGAGGCAAAGCTTGATCGCGGGCGCGGCCCGGTTGCCACCGTTCTTATTCAGCGCGGCACGCTCAAAGTCGGCGACCTGATCGTCGCCGGCGCGGAGTGGGGCAGGGTGCGTGCGCTGCTCTCCGATCTCGGCAAGCCGGTCGACAGCGCCGGCCCGTCTACGCCGGTCGAGGTGCTCGGCTTCAGCGGCACGCCCGATGCCGGAGACCGCCTCGCGGTGGTTGAAAACGAGGCGCGTGCCCGCGAAGTCACCGATTACCGGGCCAGGCAGAAGCGGGAAAAGGTTTCCGCGCGCGCCACCGGCATGCGCGGCTCGCTCGAGCAGATGATGAGCCAGCTCAAGACCAGCGGCCGCAAGGAATTCCCGCTGATCGTAAAGGGCGACGTGCAGGGCTCGGTCGAGGCCATTATTCAGGCGCTCGACAAACTCGGGACCGAAGAAGTCGCCGCGCGCGTGCTGCATGCCGGCGCCGGCGGCATTACCGAATCCGACGTGACGCTGGCGGAAGCCTCCGGCGTCCCGATCATCGGCTTCAACGTGCGCGCGCATAAGGAAGCGCGCGAGGCGGCGGAGCGTGCCGGCATCGAGATCCGCTACTACAACATTATCTATGATCTCGTTGACGACGTGAAGAAAGCGATGTCCGGCCTGCTCGCGCCGACCTTGCGCGAGACCATGCTAGGCAACGCGACCATCCTGGAGATCTTCAACGTCTCCAAGGTCGGCAAGATCGCCGGCTGCCGCGTTACCGATGGCACCGTGGAGCGCGGCGCCAATGTCCGCCTGATCCGCGATAATGTCGTGGTGCATGAGGGCAAGCTGTCGCAGCTCAAGCGATTCAAGGACGACGTGAAGGAAGTAACCGCCGGACAGGAATGCGGCATGGCCTTTGAGAATTATCAGGACATGCGGCAGGGCGATGTTATTGAATGTTACCGGGTGGAGACGATCCAACGCTCGCTCTGAGTCCAAGTCTCAGACGCGCCTAGTTTCCCTCCGCGGTTCTCACGGCTGAAAGCAAAACATTGGCGATGTCCGCGTCTGACGCGGGCAGACGAAAGAATATCATGGCACGGCGCAGCAAATCCAACCGTGAGACCGGCAACATGCCGACGCAACGCGCCTTGCGCGCGGGCGAACTGGTGCGTCATGCGGTCGCGGAAATTTTTGCGCGCGGCGATGTGCATGATCCGGTGCTGGAAGGGCATCTTATCACGGTGCCGGAAGTGCGCATGTCGCCGGACCTGCGCATGGCCACCATTTACGTCATGCCGCTCGGCGGTAAGGATACCAAGGACGTGCTGACCGCGCTTGATCGCAACAAAAAATTTCTTCGCGGCGAAATCGCGCATCGCGTCAATCTGAAATTCGCGCCCGACATCCGCTTCATGCTGGACGAACGCTTCGACGAAGCCGAGCGCATTGACAAGCTGCTGCGGACGCCGGCGGTGCGGCGCGACCTGGATGAGGACGACGGCAAGTGAGCGATCGGGAACTCAAACAGTTGGCTCCGACCTTGCGCGAGACGCCGGTTGCGCCAGCTCCGCAGCATGACAGCACGGCACCCAGTCAGCGCAAGCGCGACAAGCGCGACGTGCATGGTTGGGCCGTGCTCGACAAGCCGGTCGGGATGACCTCCACCCATGCGGTGGCGGTGGTGAAGCGGCTGTTCGCGGCCAAGCGCGCCGGCCATGCCGGCACGCTTGACCCGCTCGCCTCCGGCTGCCTGCCGATTGCGCTGGGAGAGGCGACCAAGACCGTCCCTTTCGTCATGAGCAGCCGGAAGGTTTATCGTTTCACCGTGCGCTGGGGTGAGCAGCGCGACACCGACGACGCCGAGGGGCGCGTGGTGAAGAGTTCCGCGGAGCGGCCCTCCGAGGAGGCCATTCGCGCCCTGCTGCCGCATTTCACCGGCACCATCGAGCAGGTGCCGCCGCGTTATTCCGCGGTGAAGGTCGAGGGCGAGCGCGCCTATGACTTGGCTCGTGACGGGGAAACCGTGGAATTGGCCAGCCGGGCGGTCGAGATCCACCGGCTCAGCCTGGTTTCGGTCCCCGACCCGGATCATGCCCTTTTGGAGGCCGAATGCGGCAAGGGTACCTATGTGCGGTCGCTCGCCCGGGATATGGGTCAAATCCTGGGCTGCGGCGGCCATGTATCCGCCTTGCGCCGGATTTCGGTCGGTCCCTTTGCCGAAAAGCTCATGATTTCACTGGAACAACTGGAGGCTTTGTGCCATAGAGCGGCCATCGGCGAGGGCAACCTCGCCGATGCTCTTTTGCCCGTTGAGACCGCGCTGGACGACATCCCGGCGCTGGCCGTCAGCAAGGCAGACGCGGCCCGGCTCCAGCGGGGGCAGGCCGTATTGTTGCGCGGACGGGACGCACCCATCTTCCGCGGCACGGTCCATGTAACGGCATCCGGGCAACTGATAGCCCTGGCCGAAGTTGACCGCGGCGAGATCGTCCCCAAGCGCGTGTTCAACCTAGCCGGCATTCTGGGTAGCGCCGGCCGTTAGAAAGGTGTTTTGACGATGTCGATTCCTGCCGGCCGCAAGGCCGAAGTAATCCAGACATATGCGACCAAGAAGGGCGACACAGGTTCGCCCGAAGTGCAGGTGGCGATCCTCTCCGAACGGATCAACAACCTCACCGAACACTTCAAGACCCACGTGAAAGACAACCATTCGCGGCGCGGGCTGTTGAAGCTCGTCTCCACGCGCCGGCAATTGCTCGATTACCTGCGGCGCACCGACGAGGCGCGCTACAAGACGATCATTGAAAAACTCGGCATTCGCCGCTGAGCAAAATTCCGCGTGGAATGTCCGCGCGACTGTGAGCGGGCGCATTCGCCCGCCAATAGGCCGGACGGCAATCAGGCCGTCCTCCGAGACGCCGGACGTTGAAACGCCCGCGCAAAACCGAGGAAGACATGAAAGCCATGGCAGGATCGCCGGACGCTGTTGCCGCTCGCTTCACGCCTGCGCGCAGCTTCTCGCCGTCTTGCTCATGGCTTTCGCCCTTCCGCGAAAACCATGAAAGACGACCACAATGTTCGATATCCATCGTGTTGAGCTCGATTGGGGTGGACGCACCCTAACCCTCGAGACCGGAAAGATAGCGCGCCTTGCTGACGGCGCCGTGCTCGCCACTTACGGCGAAACCAAAGTGCTCGCTACCGTAGTTTCGTCGAAGCAGCCCAAGGAAGGCATCGATTTCCTTCCGCTCACCGTCAATTACCAGGAAAAATTCTACGCTGCCGGCCGTATTCCAGGCGGCTATTTCAAGCGCGAAGGCCGGCCGACCGAAAAGGAAACTCTGGTTTCGCGTCTGATCGACCGTCCGATCCGTCCGCTATTCGCCAAGGGCTATCGCTGCGACACCCAGGTGATCGTCACCACGCTGTCGCACGATCTTGAGAACGATCCCGATGTGGTGGCCATGGTGGCGGCATCGGCCGCGCTCACGCTCTCCGGCGCGCCCTTCATGGGACCGATCGGCGCCGCCCGCGTCGGCTTCGTCAGCAATGAATACGTGCTCAATCCGCAACTCGACGAAATGGTGGAGAGCCAGCTCGACCTCGTGGTGGCCGGCACTGCCGACGCCGTGCTCATGGTGGAATCGGAAGCCAAGGAGCTGAGTGAAGAAATCATGCTCGGCGCGGTGATGTTCGGACATCGGCATTTCCAGCCGGTCATCGACGCCATCATCCAGCTCGCCGAAAAGGCGGCGAAGGAGCCGCGCGACTTCCAGCTGCCGGACACCGACGCGTTGGAAAAGGAAATGCTCGGCATCGTCGAGAAGGACCTGCGCGCTGCCTACGCCATCGCGAAGAAATCGGTGCGTCAGGAGGCGGTGGAAGCCGCCAAGCAGAAGGTCATGGCGCATTTCTTCCCGGAAGGCGCCGAATCCCGCTTCGACAAGCAGCAGATCGGCGGCGTGTTCAAGTCGCTCGAAGCCAAGATAGTGCGCTGGAACATCCTCGACACCGGCAAACGCATCGACGGACGCGATCTGAAGACGGTCCGCCCGATCGTGGCCGAAGTCGGCGTGCTGCCGCGCGCCCACGGCTCGGCGCTGTTCACCCGCGGCGAAACCCAGGCGCTGGTGATTGCCACGCTGGGTACCGGCGAGGACGAACAGTTCGTCGATGCTCTGCAGGGGACCTATAAGGAAACCTTCCTGCTACACTACAATTTCCCGCCCTTCTCGGTGGGTGAGACCGGCCGCATGGGCGGGCCGGGACGGCGTGAGATCGGCCATGGCAAGCTCGCCTGGCGCGCGATCCATCCCATCCTGCCGGCGCACCACGAGTTTCCCTATACGCTGCGCGTGGTCTCCGAGATCACCGAGTTCGAACGGATCGTCCTCTATGGCCACGGTCTGCGGCACCTCGCTGGCATTGATGGACGCAGGCGTGCCGCTGAAGCGGCCGACGGCGGGCATCGCCATGGGCCTCATCCTAGAAGACAAGCGCCATGCCGTGCTGTCCGACATCCTCGGCGACGAGGATCACCTCGGCGACATGGACTTCAAGGTGGCCGGCACCGAACGCGGCGTTACTTCGCTGCAGATGGATATCAAGATCGCCGGCATCACCGAACAGATCATGCAGACCGCGCTGGGCCAGGCCAAGGATGGCCGCCTGCACATTCTCGGCGAAATGGCCAAGGCGCTCACCTCGGCTCGCGCCGAGCTTGGCGAGCATGCTCCGCGCATCGAGATGTTCAACATTCCGGTCGACAAGATTCGCGAAGTGATCGGCACTGGCGGTAAGGTGATCCGCGAGATCGTGGAAAAGACCGGCGCCAAGATCAACATCGAAGACGACGGCTCGGTGAAGGTGGCGTCGGCCAATCACGACTCGATCAAGGCGGCGATCAACTGGATCAAGTCGATCGCCTCGGATCCGGAAATCGGCCAGATTTACGAGGGCACCGTCGTCAAGACGATGGATTTCGGCGCTTTCGTCAACTTCTTCGGCTCCAAGGACGGGCTGGTGCATATCAGCCAGCTCGCACCGCACCGCGTCAACAAGACTACCGATGTGGTCAAGGAAGGCGACAAGGTGAAGGTGAAGCTGCTCGGCTTCGATGACCGCGGCAAGGTGAGGCTGTCGATGAAGGTCGTCGACCAAGCCACCGGCGAGGACCTCGAAGCCAAGCAGAAGGCGGAAGGCGCCGAGCCGCGCGAGGCCGCCGGCGGAGAGTAAACCGTTTCGTCACGCGAGAACATCAAAGGGCGGCCCGCGGGCCGCCCTTTTTTATTGCCTGCGCGTCGGTGCCTGGTCGCCGAGAGTTTATAGAATTACGCGGCTATTGCGCCGCGTCTTTCGCCGCCTGCACTTCGGCCGCGGTCTCCGCCTCGTCCACCGTCTTCAGCGCCGCCGGCTGCGGCATGGAGACGATGTTGTAGCCGGAATCCACGAAATGGATGTCGCCGGTGACCCCAGTCGACAAGTCGGAGAGTAGATAGAGCGCCGCGCCGCCGATTTCGTCGATCGTCACCGTGCGCCGCAGCGGCGCGTGCCGCTGCTGGAAATTGAACATCAGACGCGCATCGGCAATGCCGGCGCCCGCCAGCGTGCGCACCGGCCCGGCGGAAATGGCATTGACGCGAATGCCGGTCGGCCCGAAATCCGACGCCAGATAGCGCACCGAAGCCTCCAGCCCTGCCTTCGCCACCCCCATCACATTGTAGTTCGGCATCACCCGAGTGGAGCCGCCGAAGGTGAGGGTCACCATGGCGCCGCCGCCCGGCATCAATGCCGCCGCGCGCCTGGCAAGCTCGGTAAAGGAAAAGCACGAGACCAGCATGGTGCGGATGAAATTCTCCCGCGAGGTGTCGGCATAGTGGCCCTTCAGCTCGTTCTTGTCGGAAAAGGCGATGGCATGGACCAGAAAATCCAGCGCGCCCCATTTCTCGCCAATCGCCGCGAATACGCTATCGACCGATGCGAGGCTTTCGACATCGCAAGGCAGCACGAGCGAGGAGCCGATGGACTGCGCCAGTGGTTTTACCCGCTTGCCGAGTGCCTCGCCCTGGTAGGTGAAGGCCAGCTCTGCGCCATGGGCGGCCAAGGTTTTTGCGATGCCCCAAGCGATGGAGTGGTCATTCGCCACCCCCATCACCAGGCCACGCTTGCCCTGCATCAATCCTTTTGCCGGGGTATTATCCATCACGCATCCAACCGTTTGAACACAACTGACGCGTTGGTACCCCCGAAGCCGAAGGAATTGGATAGCACGCAATCCAGCTTCACGTCGTCTCGCCGCTCACGCACGATCGGCATGTCGGCCATGGCTGGATCTAAATTCTCGATATTGGCGCTCTCGCAGATGAAGCCATTTTGCATCATCAGCAGCGAATAGATCGCCTCCTGCGCGCCTGCGGCGCCGAGCGAATGTCCCGTTAATGACTTGGTCGCGGAGATCGGCGGGCATTTGTCGCCGAACACTTGGCGGATCGCTTCGATCTCCTTGAGATCGCCGACCGGCGTCGCGGTCGCATGCGGGTTGATGTAGTCAACGGGGATCTTCACGCTTTCCAGCGCCATGTTCATGCAGCGCACCGCGCCTTCGCCGGAAGGAGCCACCATGTCGTGACCGTCCGAGGTCGCGCCATAGCCAGCCACTTCGGCGTAGATTTTCGCCCCGCGCGCTTTCGCATGTTCCAGCTCTTCCAACACCAAAACGCCGGCACCGCCGGCAATGACAAAGCCGTCGCGGTCTACGTCATAGGCGCGCGATGCCTTCTCCGGTGTCTGATTGAATTTCGAGGACATGGCGCCCATGGCATCGAACAGCACCGAGAGCGTCCAGTCCAACTCTTCGCAACCGCCGGCAAAGATCATGTCCTGCTTGCCATAGGAAATAATCTCGGCGGCGTTGCCGATACAGTGGTTCGAGGTCGCGCAGGCCGACGAGATCGAATAGTTGACGCCCTTGATCTTGAACCACGTTGCCAGCGTGGCGGAGGCGGTGGATGACATTGCCTTCGGCACGGCGAAGGGACCGACACGCTTGGGGCCCCTGCTGCGCGTGGTATCGGCGGCTTCCACGATGGCGCGGGTCGATGGCCCGCCCGAGCCCATGATGATGCCGGTGCGCTCGTGCGAGACGTCGTTTGCCTCGAGCCCGGCGTCGCGGATCGCCTGTTCCATGGCGACGTGGTTCCAGGCGGCCCCATCGCCCAAAAAACGCATGGCGCGGCGATCGACCGCCTCCTCGGGATTTAGACTGGGTGCGCCATGCACCTGGCAACGGAATCCGAGTTCCGCGTATTTGTCGGCGCGCACGATGCCCGATTTTGCCTCACGCAAACTCGCCAGCACTTCCTGGGTGTTGTTCCCGATGGATGAAACGACGCCCATGCCGGTGACGACAACACGTCTCATGCCTGCCTCATCTTGCTTCGCTTTTCCCGACGCCCCAGCATCGGGCGGCGGGTGACATTACGGGGGCTGCCGCCCCCGAGCGATCTTGCAATATTTTCAATGCCGCAGCTACGTGCACCCGGTGACTGCCACCTGATCGGGATTGTTGCTGGGCAATCAGGCGCCGCTCGGTTGCGGCATCTGGTCGTCCCGGAACAGCCCGACCTTGAGATCATTGGCGCGATACAACACGGTGTCGTCGGCCGAGAGCCATCCGTCGGCAATACCGAGCACCAGCTTGCCGCGCATGACCCGCTTGATGTCGATGCCATAGACCACTTTTTTCATGCTCGGCAGTACCTGGCCGGAAAATTTCAGTTCGCCCAGACCGAGAGCGCGGCCTTTGCCGGGCGCGCCGAGCCAGCCGAGAAAAAAACCAACGAGCTGCCACAACGCGTCGAGTCCGAGGCAGCCCGGCATCACCGGGTCGCCTTTGAAATGGCAAGGAAAGAACCAGAGGTCCGGCTTTACATCGAGCTCCGCGCGGATCAGTCCCTTGCCATGGGCGCCGCCGGTATCCGCGATCTCGGAAATCCGGTCGAACATCAGCATGGGCGGTAACGGCAATTGCGGCCCGTTGGGGAACAGATCACCGCGGCCGCACGCGAGGAGCTCCTCGTAGCCAAAACTTGTGCGCTGATTTTGCATCCCTGCCCTGTGCTCTGTCGCGGTCGGCTTGCCGATGGTCTTCCTAACATACGGATTTAATGGATTAAAGTCGGCTCTGGGCCGCTAGTTTTGAGCCCTTAAAAAGCGAAATTCCTGTTGCGAAACAGTTGCATTAGGTCCGCCAACCACATACCGTGGGCTTTAATCGCAATGATTTAGAGCGGCTTGCGTTCCTCTGAGCCGGCGGTATCCATGACGCAGTTGCGGACAATGACTTTCACGGCACCGGACTTACCGGAAAAGCCGCGAGCCTTAGTGGCGCCACCTGCTGACCTGAACGGCTGTCCCTGGCATGACGTGAAGGCGTTGCTGCGGCAGGTCGGGTTGCGTCCCACCCGTCAGCGCATGGCGCTCGGCTGGATCCTGTTCGGCAAAGGCGACCGTCATCTCACTGCTGAAATGCTCTATGAGGAAGCGACGCGCGCGAAAGTGCCGGTGTCGCTCGCGACCGTCTACAACACGCTGCATCAATTCACCGACGTGGGCTTGCTGCGCCAGATCGCGGTGGACGGCGCGAAAAGCTATTTCGACACGAATATCTCTACGCACCATCATTTCTTTATCGAAGACGACAACGCGGTGCTTGATATTCCGGAATCCGATGTAGTGGTCGGCAGGACACCTACGCCGCCCGAAGGCTACGAAGTGGCGCGCGTGGACGTAGTGGTGCGGCTGCGGCGCAAGCAGACTTAGTCTCGATGACAAGATGGGATAATGGCCGGGCTTGTCCCGGCCCTTTTGTTTTGGCCAAAAATCAGTCGATTTTTTCGTTCGGATAGACACCCCAGAGCCGCTGCTGCTCTACCCAGCCGTCGAAGCCCTCGCCGGAAACGCGGCACCAGGTTCCATTGCATTTCTTTACCGTGCCGACCACGCCGCCCTGCAGCTGGGCGGTGACGCTGCCTTCAGGATCGCCGACATCGCGCAGCGGCACGAGCTCGTCCTTGGCCAGCACCATGGCCGTTCGCCGTCCCGACAGGAGCGAGTGATAGACCCAGCCCTCGGCGCCTTCGCTGTCGCGGATGCGGCGCCAAATCTCGAACTCGGCGGTGATTTCGACCGGCAGGCCGGCGCGGGTGTAGATCCAGGTCACGTCATAGGTCTTGGCCGGGCCGACATGCACATTGACCTTGTCGGCCTTCAGGCTGACGAAACGGGGCAGCGGTAATCCGCTCGGACCGGTGGCGATCTCACCCGCGCCCCGCGCCGAAGGGGCAAGCAGGCATAGGATGGCAGCAGCGAAAGCGCAGGTGGCAAGCCGCTTCCATTCACGCAACAAAGTCATCAGCAGAAAGTCCGGGCTGTGCGGGTTGACCGAAACGGACGGTTGAGACGCTTCCACCGCGGCGGCGTGCCTTGTCTTCACCAAGCCGTCTGGCTAGAGAGGAACCGCACCCGCCGAATGCGTGCCTAATGTCGGCGATGCGGGTTAAAGAGCCCTGAACGGCACGGCATCGCAGCACGGCGGTCGCAGGGCCTGCCTGGCGGCGTTGCTGGGCCCGGAGTGGTGCGGCGGTTGAATGGCGGCGAAACATGGCGAAGCGAAAAAAGCCTCTGGTCGTCGTTACTCGCAAGCTGCCCGACAGCGTCGAAACGCGCATGCGCGAGCTGTTCGAGGTGGAACTCAATCTCGACGACCGCGCGATGACGCAAGCCGAACTCGTCAAGGCGGCGCAGCGCGCGGACGTCCTGGTGCCGACCGTCACCGACGAAATTGACGCCAAAGTGATCGACCAAGCCGGTGAGGGCCTCAAGCTGATCGCCAATTTCGGCAACGGCGTCGACCATATCGACGTACCGGCCGCGCACAAGCACGGGATCACCGTTACCAACACGCCGGGTGTCCTGACTGAAGACACCGCCGACATGACCATGGCGCTGATCCTAGCGGTGCCGCGCCGGCTCGCCGAAGGTTTGGAAATCCTCGAGCACGGAAAATGGCAAGGCTGGTCGCCGACCTGGATGCTCGGCCACCGCATCTGGGGCAAGCGGCTCGGCATCATCGGCATGGGGCGCATCGGCACGGCCGTGGCGCGGCGGGCGAAGGCTTTCGGCATGTCGATCCACTATCACAATCGCCGCCGCGTCGCGGCCAAGATCGAGGAAGAGCTCGACGCCACTTATTGGGAAAGCCTCGACCAGATGCTCGCGCGCATGGACATCATCTCGGTCAATTGCCCGCATACGCCCGCGACCTATCATCTCTTGTCGGCACGGCGCCTGAAGCTGATCCGGCCCGAGGCCTATCTGGTCAACACAGCGCGTGGCGAGGTGATCGACGAGAAAGCGCTGACACAGTTGCTCGAAGCCGGCGAGATCGCCGGCGCGGGGCTTGACGTGTTCGAGCATGAGCCGGCGGTGAATCCGAAGCTTGTCAGGCTGGCGCGCGCCGGCAAGGTGGTGATCCTGCCGCATATGGGCTCGGCCACGCTGGAAGGCCGCATCGATATGGGCGACAAGGTCATCATCAACATCAGGACCTTCATGGACGGACACAAGCCGCCCGACCGCGTGCTGCCGTCGATGCTGTGAGCAGCAGCGTGGGTGATAGTCGTAAAGCTCTTGGCTTATTGACTACTGAATCCCGGCGGCTTGCAGATAGCGCAGGTCGATGAAGCGTTCAGGCGAGGGCAGCGGGGGCTTGAGAATTCCGCCTTCCCCCATCAACGCGATGACCTGCTCCATGCCTTTGATGCTGATCTCGCCGGCCTGCGGCAGCACATTGCGCTCCGGCTCGAAGTAAAGCTCAAGCGTGAGCTTGGCGTTTTCCTCGGCAAAGCCGGTGGTGTCGACGATCGTCTTCACCACATTGGCGCGATTTTTCGGATCGCGGATATATTTAAACGCCGCGGCCATTGCGCGGGCGTAGCGCACCAGCTTGTCCTGATTGGCTTCCGCCCAGGAGCGCCGTGCCACGGTCACCGTATAGAGATATTCCGGCACCGCATCGGTCGATAGTCCGATCAGCTGATAGCCGCGTCGTAATGCAAGGAAATCATGCGGCTGACCGAGCGGGACCGCGTCGCAGTCGCCTTTGGTCAGGCAGATCAGACGGTCCGGCGTTCCATCGACAAAACGGGCACGGAAGTCCTCGCGGCGAACGCCGTTGAGGCTCAGGAGTTTGCGGATGGAAAGAGTGATCGAGCCGTTTTCCGCCGCGACGCCAACAAGCTTGCCCTTCAGGTCGGCGTAGGTCCTGATCTCCGGCTTGGCGATCAGGCTGTAAACCGGATTGTTGAATTCGGCGAGGATGGCAACGGCGTCAGACCCACCCAGCGCCGACTGAATGAGGAAGGCGGTCGCGACATGCGCAATGTCGGCTGACCCATTGTGCAAGGCTGCAACCAACTGCTCGCCGCCCCCGGAGACGGGCACCATGCTGAAATCCAAGCCTTCGCGCACGAAGAATCCTTCGCGCTCGGCGACAAACAGGGGCAGGGCGAAAATTGTCCGCAGTGCTGAATAGGCCTGCGCATAGCGCAGCCGGATCCCTTCGCTGCTGGCGCTGTGAATGGCTGAAAAATAGATCAGCAGGGCGATGAAACTGCGCAACACCATCAGGCGCCCCTGCTCGGCCGTTTATTGCTTCTGCAGCGTGCACTCGACCTCAAAGGCGCCGCTTGGATCGTTCAGCCCTTCCCGGTGCACAACGCTGATCTGTTTGTAACCATCCTTCTTGCAGCTGATCGCCACGTCTTCGACCTTTATCTCTATACCGAAGGCGGGGATCTTATAGGCGCCGAGAATATTGGTCTGCGTCACGAGTTGTCCGCGATTCTTGATATCCACTGTCACCGTCGCCTCCGGGATGGGAGAGCCGCGAGTATCCTTGACGAAGCCGTAGGGACCTTTGGTGGTGTCTCCCTCGTCGTGGTGATCATCGTCCGCCAGCTCACCACCCGCCCATGCCGTGAACGGTATGAGAAAAGCCAGACAGACCATCGTCACACCCGCGATGCCAGCATTGCGACGTTTCATCATGCCTCCGTTTCCGAGTGCGGCGCGCAGAGCATCTTATGACCACCCGCAGCAGGCCGCTACCTGGTCCAGAACGACATCAGCGTATAGGCCATAATGGGAACCGCCAGGATTGGCAGCAGCCATAAGGCAAACAGCGGAACTCTCCTGGTTATTCTTTCCGGCAGCAAAGTTGCGAGCAACCCCATTGCCGATGCGGCGATCAGGGTGGTCAAGATCCAGCCGTACCAGTACATCACGGGCCCTTCGTTACGCCGGGGCAGTGCGTATCCCCATTCCAGGCGACCGGTTGCCGGATGATACGTAAACAGCGGCAGCTTCAGCAGGTCGCACAGCACGTAGACCACAACCGCTGTCAACGAAAACACCAGCGCGAATGTCCTGAACTTCTCCGACGAGGCGAGGGTTTTCGTCCTCATGATCCGAAGCCCCGCGTATTGTTGACCACGTGCCCGACCAGGAAAACGAACCAGCAGAACACGGCCAGCACCACGGTTACCCATTTGCGCGCGCTCTCATACTCCGGTGACTTGTTTTTCCAGAGATACCAATAGGCGGGAAGCAGTCCGAGTCCGAGGGTTGCGAGGTGCTCCTTCAATTCGAAGAAACCCTGCGTCTTCCAAAAACCTGCTCGCTCCAGCGGGATGCGGATCGCGACGCGATACTTGACGTAGATCCACGCGCCCATCAGGAAAGTGATCACCCACAGCACGCAGATGGCTGTGGCATAGCCGGCTCCCTGTACCGCGCGAAAGCGCGTCATGAAACCTCCCGCCGGCTGGCGCACTGGCATCAAGACGGACACGGCTTGGTGCGTCAACGCTCCGAGCAGAGCGACGGCAAACAATGCATGGATGATGAAAAGGATGGTCCAGAAGGTATTGACGGAAATGTAGTCGTAGAGGCTGAAGTCCATGAATACCTCTCTCCCTGACACCTTAGCCGAGTGGCTCGCGCTCTCAGGCGCGTTGCTAAGCTGGCTCCTCGGGCGAGTCATTCTGGCACGACCGCCAAAAAAGGGAACAGGTGGCGGCTTGCCGGTGGGTTATGGATTGCCGACCAGGGCCTTGATTGTCGGTTTCTCTCCGGAAAGCGGATTGGCGGGGTCCCACGCGTAGCTCAGCGTCTCGAATCGCATTGCCAACGCGTCGATCATCAGCAGGCGTCCGACTAGCCCCTCGCCGAATTTCACGATCTCGCGGATCACCTCAAAGGCCATGAGCGAGCCGAGCACGCCCGGAAGCGCACCGAGGATGCCGGCTTCCGCACAGGCCGGCACCGTGCCCGCCGGCGGCGGCTCGGGAAAGAGGCAGCGATAGCTCGGATTCGGTTTGCCGTCGGGACCGACCTCGTGAGGGCGCAGTGTCGTGAGCGTGCCGTCGAACGGGCCAACGGCTGCGGTGACCAAGGGCCGCTGCGCGAAATAGCAGGCATCAGAGACGAGATAGCGGGTGGCAAAATTGTCCGATCCGTCGGCCACGATGTCATAGCGGCTGATGAGATCGATTGCATTGTCAGCTCCGAGCCGGGTGGGGTGTGTCTCGATGCTCACATGCGGGTTAAGGCGGCGGATCACATCCGATGCGCTCTCCACTTTGTGCCGTCCGATATCAGGTGTGGCATGGATAACTTGCCGCTGAAGATTGGAAAGCGACACGGTATCGTCGTCGACGATTCCGAGCGTGCCGACGCCCGCGGCGGCGAGGTAGAGCAGCACCGGTGCGCCGAGGCCGCCCGCGCCGATCACCAACACCCGCGCGCTTTTGAGCGCGCTTTGCCCCGGCCCGCCCACCTCGCGCAGCACGATATGGCGCGCATAGCGCTCCAGTTCTTCAGACGTGAGCATCGTCAATTTGTCTCCGGTCCCAACGGGTTAGCCATCACGACGGTTGCCGCGCGTCGGGTCAAGCCCCCCTCTTGCGAGGCCCCACATTCGCAGACGCGAAATATCCTGCCAGGCAAAGATGGGGTCGTACTCGGCATGGCTCAATTCAAGCCGCAGGTCATGGCCGGGCAGATGCCGCCAGAAGCGGCTCGCGGCGGCGATCGCCATTCTGGTTCAAATCCATTCGCGAACTTTCTGGCGTGGCCGGCATCGTGCCGCCGGACTGAAATACACTCAGGCCAAGGCTATGTGGTGCGCGTGATCTGGGGGCGCGGTGGCAGCGCGGAAGCTATATACCCAAAAGCGGTCTCGGCTATAATCGCCGGCTGCCGGAGCGTTTCGCATGTTCTTTCGCTGCGAGAATTTTCTTCAGCTGATGCTGCTGGCCGCGGTTCTGTCGGTCGCCGCCATCAAAGACGCGCGAGCGCAATCGCCCTCGCTGCAGGAACTGATTTCCGGCGTCGTCGGGGTGAAGACTTTCATCAATCCGGATGCGCGCACGACGGAAAATCTCGGCCGCGAACGCGAGGGTTCCGGTATCGTCATCGACGACAGCGGGCTCGTGCTCACCATCGGCTATCTCATGGTGGAAGCTCATGCCGCGGAAGTCATGCTCGATGACGGGCGCACGCTACCGGCCAGCGTTGTGGGATACGACCACGAGACCGGCTTCGGCCTTCTACGCGCGATGGTGCCGCTGAAAGTCCGTCCGATGACGCTCGGCACGGCGGCTGACCTGAAAAAGGGCGATGCAGTCCTGATTGCCAGTTCCGGCGGCCCCAGCATGGTGTTGCCGGCACATATAGCCGCGGTGCGGGAATTTGCCGGGAGCTGGGAATATCTGCTCGACCGGGCGATCTTTACCTCGCCGCCGCATCCGGAATGGAGCGGTGCGGCTCTCATTAATCGAGAAGGCAAGCTGATCGGCATCGGCTCGCTGATCGTGGGCGACGCGGTCGGTGACGGCAGCGCTGTCGCCGGAAATATGTTCGTTCCGATCGACATGCTCCGGCCTATCCTTGCCGATCTCACGTCGGCCGGCCAGGTGACCGGGCCGCGACGTCCATGGCTTGGCGTCAGCGCGGAGCCGAAAAACGGCAAGCTGGAAGTCCAACGCGTGACGCAAGGTGGTCCTGCGCAGTTAGCGGGTCTGCGCAAAGGCGACGTCATTGTCGGCGTGGCGGGGAAAGAAACAGCAACGCTGAGCGAATTTTACCGCGGCGTTTGGGCGCGCGGGGCGGCCGGCGCGATTATCCCGATAGACGTCATACAGGAAAACCAAAAGCGACGGATCGAGGTTCGATCGGCTAACCGGCTCGATCATCTGCGGCTGAAGTCCACCTATTGACCGCCCTCGAAATCGACTAACAGGCAAGTTTCCAATCCCGGAACTTTTTTAAAATTCGCCCTTTTGTGACGCGCCCATTGCGGGGGTGACCCCCGATGCGGAGGTATTGCGCTGAAACCTCGACCCCTGGTCGGACGTTGACTTATGGAACCGCGATGGAACGGTCAGCACGCTTGAGCTGAAGCGTGAAACTTCGGCCATGGGTTGGGCGTTGACAATCGGAAGGGAGAACTGAGGCACCACCAAGCATAGCAAATTTAACAGGAGATATCTGATGAAAACATTCATGACGACGGCTGCGGTTTTGGCCTTGCTAACGGGCCCGGTTTTCGCACAGGGCGGCCAAACTGCGGGCAGCGAGTCGAGCGGTGAACCGAAGGCCAGCAGTGCAAAGGAGTTGGCTAAAGACCCGAGCGAGGGCAAGGGTGCGATGGGGCAGGGGCAGGCCCAGCCGCGCGCGGCAACCACGGGTGCCGCTTCGGAATCTAGCAAGAAGGATCCGACCAAGGAGAGCGCCGGAGGCAGCGGTCCCCCTGAGAAGACCGGGCGTATCGAGCGGCGACAATAAGTAGTCGAGAACGGTCCCGGGGCGCCGCCCCGGGACCTTTTTACTGTCTGCGCGGACTCTGACGAAGTGCCAACTCTGACAGGCGTCCTAATGAAAATTTCCTGACAGCGGCTGGGATGTCCCTCAGCGAATGGGCGGCGCGTATTGGATGCCGCCCTTGTTCCAGAGGTTGTTGACGCCACGCGCAATGGCGAGCCGCGAGCCGAGGCCCAGGTTGCGGTCGAAGACCTCAGCATAATTCCCAACCAGCCGGATGATGCGCTCCGCCCAAGCCTTCGATAGACCTAGCTGCTCGCCGAAACTGCCTTCAGTGCCGACCAGCCGCATCACCTCGGGCCGGTCGGACTTCAGCGCATCTCCGATATTCTTTGAGCTGACGCCCAACTCCTCCGCATTGATCATGGCGAAATGCGTCCAGCGTGCGATGTCGAGCCATTGGTCGTCGCCATGACGGACCACCGGCGCCAGCGGTTCCTTGGAGATGATCTCCGGCAGGATAGTGTGCTCGTTCGGGTTGGTCAGCTTCAGCCGCTCGGCATAGAGCTGCGACAGGTCGGTGGAGAAAACATCGCAGCGTCCGGTGTCATAGGCCTTCACCACCTCGTCGGCGGTAGCGAAGGCAACAAGCTCATATTTGATTTTGTGCGTGCGGAAGAAGTCAGAAAGATTGAGCTCCGATGTGGTGCCGGTCTGCGTGCAAATCGATGCGCCGTTGAGTTCCAGTGCGGAATTCACCTTCAACGATTTGCGGATCAGGAAGCCCTGGCCGTCGTAATAAGTGACCGCGGCGAAATTGAAACCGAGAGCGGTGTCGCGCGACAGGGTCCAGCTGGTGACGCGCGCCAGTACGTCGATCTCGCCGGATTGCAAGGCGGTAAAGCGATCTTTAGCCGCGAGCGGCGTGAACTTGACCTTGGTCGCGTCGTTGAAAATCGCCGCGGCCATGGCCCGGCAGAAATCGACGTCGAAACCGGTCCAGTTGCCTTTGTCATCGGGACTGGAGAAGCCAGGTAGGCCCTGCGTCACCCCGCAAACCAGCGCGCCGCGCTCGATTACTTTCTTCAACGTTTGGGCATGCATCGGGCCGGCGGACGCCAGCAACGCAGCAGCAGCGATGAAAACGACGCTCACGCGATTCACGGCACACCCTATTCCGAATAGCAGCGCCTGCGGCGCGGCGGTGCGACCGATCAGACCGGTCCGACGCTACCCTTTCCCGGGGGCGGCGTCGAGGGTCGATAAAAACGTCCAAAGCCTTGATATGAGAGCCGATTCAGGCTTCCTGGCTGGCACAACGGAACCCGGGGATGTCCCGGGCTCCGTCGTGGCGTAGCAGCTAACAAGCCTTACTTGATCTCGAGATAGGTGACCTTGCCGCTCGGATCCTTCTGCCAGCGGTAGACAACGTAATCGAGGCGCGTGATGTCGCCCTTCTTGTTGTAGGACAGTTCGCCGATCACGGTCTTGAATTTCTGGCCCGTCTTGATCTGCTCCGCCACTTTCTTCGGATCCACCGACTTGGCGGCGTCCGCCGCCTGCTTGAGCACTTCCACGGCGGCGTAGCTGTAGAGCGTGTAAGCTTCCGGCTCGAATTTCTTCGCGCGGAATTTATCCACCACTTCTTTTGCCTCGGGACGATTGCGTGCATCGGGGCCGAAGGTCATCAACGTGCCCTCCACGCCGGGTCCGCCGATCGCCGCGAACTCGTCGGAAGCAAGGCCATCGCCGCCCATCATCGGCGCCTTCACGCCCTGGTCGCGCATCTGCCGCACGATCAGGCCGCCTTCGGTGTAGAGACCGCCGAAATAGACCAGATCGGCGCCGGTTTGTTTGATCTTGGAAACGAGCGCCGAATAATCCTTCTCGCCGGTGTTGACGCCTTCATAGAGAACTTCCTTCAGGCCGCCCTTGTTGATTGTCTTTTTCATCTCGTCGGCAAGGCCCTGTCCGTAAGTTGTCTTGTCATGGACGATGGCGATCTTCTTGCCTTTGTAGTTTTTCACAATGTATTGGCCGGCGACCGGGCCCTGCTGGTCATCACGTCCGCAGGTGCGGAAAACGTTCCACATGTTACGCTCGGTAAGCTTCGGATTGGTGGCGGCGGGCGTGATGTCGAGAATGCCGTTTTCCTGATAGACTTCGGAAGCCGGGATGGTGACGCCGGAGTTGAAGTGTCCGACGACGAATTTCACGCGGTCGGCGGCAAAATTATTGGCCACAGACACTCCCTGTTTCGGATCAGAAACGTCATCGCCATAGGTCGTCGTTATCTTCTGGCCCTGGATTCCTCCCTTAGCATTGATGTCTTCGATCGCCTGATCGGCGCCTTGCTTGATCTGCGCGCCGAACGAGGCGTTCGGACCAGTGAATGGTCCGCCCACACCTATCTTGATCTGCGCGCCGGCAGTTCCTGCCAGCATCGCGCTGAAACCGAGCGCCAGCGCGAACGTCGTGCTTTTCCGCATAAATGCCTCCCACCGAAATGGATGACGTGCCGCCGCCTCCCGTGAGCCGGAGCCGCTCCAATCAGAATTGAAGCCGCGATCGGGGAAAAAGTCACTTGAAAATTAGAACACTTGGAGCCGGGCAGCGCGGCGCTGTCGCGAGCGAAAATGCGGACGTCGCTTGCGCTCCGCGCGCCAGTAATCAAGCGCCGACCTGCAAAAAGTTCGTGCGCTATGATGGTTTATTGAGCAGCCGTTATGAGAAAAAAATCCTAGTAAAGAAAGGCTTTGGGAGGACTGCCTTGAGCCGCCGCGAGGCCTTCCTTGCCCGACTTTCTGGCGTGTGGGTTCGAAGGCGCGTAAAATGGTCTTTTGGACGGTTTGCGAGGTTCTTCAGTGCGTTATCGGCTTGTGCCTTTTATGTAACACCACTCGCAAAAAAGCCCCGTATCCGCCTGAAAAAGCCTCTTTGTGGCCTTGGGGCACTGGCGGATCCGCCACGTTTTGTATTTTCTAGGCAAGGTCAGCTAACCCATAGACCCAAGTCGCAGGCGCGAGGTTTGTGATGGAGGGGTCGCAAGGAGGGGGACAAACAATGACGTCACTAAAAACTGTTCTGCTCGGTTCTGCCGCGGGTCTGCTCGCGGCAGGCGCTGCGCAGGCAGCCGATCTTCCGGTGAAGAAGGCTGCCGCGGCCGTGCAGTATGTGGAGGTCTGCCCCGTTTACGGCAGCGGCTTCTACAAATTGCCTGGGACCGATATTTGCATTCGTCACTTCGGCTACGTGAAGTTCAATGGCGGCTTTCAGGATAAGCGCGAAGCCTGGGATCCGGATGGTCCGGGCGCCCTCGACCCGATCGTAGAGAAGAACGCTTCCAACACTGTCGGCTGGCAGTGGTCGATTCGTCCGGGCTGGGATTTCCGCAGCCCGACCGAATTCGGCACTATGCGTGCCGTCGTGCAGATGCGCGTCGATATGCGCAACGGCGTCTTCGAGAATGACGACCCCGTGCAGACCGGCACTCAGCGCGTCAACAACATGATCCATCGGGGTTACATCGAATGGGCCGGATTCCTGATCGGTAAAGCCAGCTCGCAGTTCGTGTACTGGGATCAGGATGACGTCATCACCGCGATCGGCGGCGACCCGAAGGAAAGTCCTCCGATGCAGGTGACCTACACCTGGACGTTTCCTGGCGGCACCAAGGCCACTATCGGCCTGGAAGACTCGCAACAATGGGATCATGGCTTTTTAGATGCCACCACCGTCGTTCCGGGCGGCGTGAATAGCCCCGGACCAAACCGCATGTACGATATCGTCGGTACGCTCAGCACCGAACAGTCCTGGGGTTCTGCGAAGGTCGCCGGTATAGTGCACTTCGGAAACACCTGGGCTGATATCAACGACAACGGCGCCGGCGATAAATACCACGAGCACGTGGGCTGGGCTGTCATGGGCGGCGTGACCTTCCTGCTGCCGATGCTGGGGCCGAAGGATCAGTTGCTGTTGCAGGCTCAATACTGCGATGGCGTGATCGGAGCGTGCGGCGTGAACGCCGGTTCGGCGGTTACCCCGTCGGGCTTCGAACGTGCCGGCCAGTACCTCGACGGCCTGCAGCGTAGGTGGGACACCGATGCTGTCCTCGTGAACGATGGTAACAACAACTGGAGCTTCGCGACCACGAAGGTCTGGTCCGTCGAAGGTCAGTTGCGGCACTACTGGACGCCGATGTTGCGTTCCAACTTGATGGCCAGCTACGTCAGCATCGACGCGCCTCAGGCAGCACACAACAATCGCGGGGTAGGTGTGGGCGACGGCCAAACCTGGGACGTGGCGGCTAACCTGATCTGGGGCCAAAATCGCAGGACCGCGGAAATCGGTGTTGAGGTGGTCTACAAGCAGCTCAATCAGGACGTGTCACGTGCGACACGGATCGAAGCGAACAGGTTGGGCGTCGAAACCGACCCGGCGGGTTGGGCCGTGGTCGGCTTCATCCAGCGCGCCTGGTAATTACCAGCTGACGGCCTCTTCGGAGGTCTGAACTAAGGAAGCGGCGCCTTCGCAAGAAGGCGCCGCTTCTCTTTGGCGGATCGCGTTGCTGCGATTTACGCTGCGCCGTCAGAATGGTTTGCCAGACTAATCGCGGGTGCAGAGCCGAAATCCGCTTCACCGCGAACCCTTGCCTTCGCCGAAAATCCGTTTATCACTCTGTTTTGCCGAAGAAATTCAGCGGCGGAACCGGGTTTTCACAGCATCGCAGGATGTGGCAACAAGTAGGGCCGTCCAGACGTTTGCGCAAGCGCGCGATCAGCAAAAGTGGGTACCGGTTTTGCGTCCGATCGCGCGCTAACTTATTAACTTGGCGCATAATCTTCATCGGCGAACCGGTTTCCACTTCGCCGGATCATGCGCTAGAGGAAGCCCGATGCCAGCCGACGAGCCGAAGAAGCCAACCGGACACACGGTCGCTGACCACTACTATGGCCAGGACCTCATGCATGAGCATGAGGGCGATTCCGATCATGATCACGACTGGATCGACGAGAATGAGCGGCTGGAGGACAACCCGCTCTGGATCCAGGACCACGTCACGCTGAACACAGTCGGCATCGACATCGGCTCGGCGGGAACCCAGATCATCTTCTCCCGCATCAATCTGCGCCGCCTGGGTGAGGATCTTTCCAGCCGCTATTACGTCGTCTCGCGCGAAACCCTGTTCCAATCGCCAGTCGCGCTGACGCCCTATTCCAGCGAAGAACGCATCGACGAAGCCAAGCTCGGTGCCATCATCGACGACGCCTATGACGCCGCGAAAATCCATCCTGATGACATCGACACCGGCGTCGTCATTCTCACCGGGGAGGCGCTGCGGCGCGAGAATTCCGAAGCCATCGCTGGAGTGTTGGCCGAGCAAGGCGGCGAGTTCGTTACCGCCACTGCGGGCCATCACATGGAAGCGATGCTGGCAGCTTACGGCTCCGGCGCGGCGCGGGTGTCGAGCGACGAAGGAAAGCGCATCCTCAACATCGACATCGGCGGCGGCACCACCAAACTGGGCGTCGTCGAGAAGGGCAAAGTGCTGGCGACCGCCGCCTTCCATGTGGGCGGCCGCCTTCAGGTTATCGACCAGGATCAGAAGATCATCCGCCTCGATCCGGCCGGGAAGTTTCATGCCCGGCAGGCAGGTTTTGACTGGAAGCTGGGCGATCATGCGCGCCCGCAGGAACTGGACGCTGTCGCCGAGAAAATGGCGGACACGGTGGTCGACGCCATCAAGACCCGTCCGCTGCCGCGCGAAGTCGCACAGCTCTACCTCACCGATCCGATCCCGGACCTCGGGCATATCGACGGCATCATGTTCTCCGGCGGCGTGGCTGAATATGTCTACGAACGCGAGCAGCGCGACTTCGGCGATATGGGCGTCCGGCTCGGCCGTGCGCTGCGCAAGCGGCTCGAATCCGGTGCCTTGCCCTGGCCGTTCCTTCCCGCCGGCGAATGCATCCGGGCCACCGCGCTAGGGGCTTCCGAATACAGCGTGCAGCTCAGCGGCAATACCAGCTTCATTTCCAGTCCGGGCTCGTTGCTGCCGCGGCGCAACCTGCAGGTAGTGCAACCGCCTTACGTCTGCGGTGACGTCATCAAGCCCGACGAACTCGCAGCCGCGGTCCGTAATCATCTCACCTCCTTCGACATCGCGCACGACAGCGACGTTGAAGTGGCGTTGGCTTTCCGTTGGCTGGGCGCGCCCTCTTATGAGCGGATCGCCGCTTTCGCCGAAGGCATCAAGCGCGCGATGGCTGAACGGCTCGCCAAGCGACAGGCGCTGTATATCATGCTGGACGGCGACGTGGCGCAGACGCTGGGCGCGATCCTGCGTGAAGAAAAGCGGGTAGAAAGCGAGATCCTGGTGATCGACGGCGTGGTGCTGTGGGATTTCGACTATATCGACCTAGGCCGCATCCGCATGCCGTCCAACACTGTGCCTGTGACCATCAAGTCGTTGGTATTCAGCGAGGATCCGCGCGGCCCGCGGCCACGCCAGCGCATCCACCATCACGATCACGACGATGAGCACAGCCACGACCACGGCCCTCATGGCCATGACCACGGCCATGGCCACCATCATGGTCATGACCATCATCACTAGCCGAGGAAAGCCGGTATCTGACCGCGGCCATACTGAACATGACTCCTGGACAAGCGCAGATACTTCTCCAGCACGCCCAGGCGTATCAAAGTTCGGGTCGCATTCCCGAAGCTTTCAACGCATGCCAGACGGTTCTGAAAAGCCGGCCGCGTGACTTTGGCGCCAATTACTTCATGGCGAGTCTGCACGCGCAGCAAGGCGACATTGAAAGAGCGGTCAAATTCTTCAAGACCGCCGTCAAGATAAATCCGGACGTACCGGATGTGCGATACAATCTGGCCTACGCGTACAATTTGGCGGGAATGCATGAAGAGGCGGCAAGCCACTACGAAAAGGTCCTGAAGGCCGCGCCAAATCACCTCAACGCGCACGCAAATTATGCCAATACGCTCAACCTTCTTGGCCGGCATGCCGATGCGTTGAAAAGCTACGACCAGATTATCCGTCTAGTTCCGAATTCCGCCGCGGCCTATGCAAACAGGGCTTATGCCCTGAAGCAACTGAAGCGGCTTGATGACGCCATCGCCGATTGCGACAACGCCATTGCCCTGGAGCCTGGCTACGCCCAAGCGCATTTCAACCGCGGCGCCACGCTTCACGAACTGAAGCGCTTTGATGATGCGCTGCAGAGCTATCAGATGGCGATCAAGCTCAAGCCCGGGTTTGCAGACGCATACCTCAACAGCGGTGTCACCCTTCATGAGTTGAGGCGTCTTGATGATGCGCTCGAGAGCTACGACTACGCCATAAAACTACGGCCCGACTACGCTGAAGCCTATTTCAACCGCGGCACGACGCTGCATGAATCGAAACGCTTCCATGATGCGCTCGAGAGCTACGACAAGGCGCTGTCGTTAAATCCTGCCGATAGCCGCGTGCTTTTCGCGCGCAGCGCAGTCAACCTGCTTCTCGGGAATTTTGATCCTGGCTGGCGTGAATATGAAGCACGTACACGGCCTACCGCCGGCAGGACCTTCCGGCGCCCGCTCTGGACTAGCGACGTGCTGGTCACCGGCAAGAATATCCTGGTTCACTGCGAGCAGGGGTTGGGCGATACAATACAGTTTGGCAGGTATACAAAATTGCTTCAGCAGTCTGGCGCGAAGGTTTTGTTCGCGCCACAGGCATCTTTAAAAGAATTGATGAAAGGCTTGGGCGACGACATCGACATTGTCGACCTGGAAGATCGCACCTTGCGATACGACTATCATTCCCCGCTTCTGAGCTTGCCGCTGGCGTTCAAGACGGATCACCGGGCAATTCCGAAGGACGTGCCTTATCTCTTTGCCGATCCGCAACGCGTAAGAGACTGGCATACGAAGGTTGGCGATCAGGACTTCAAGATCGGCATCTGCTGGCAAGGCGCCGCAACCAGGATGGATGCGGGCCGGTCTTTCCATGTTCGGGAATTCTTTCCGCTATCGCAAATCCCGGGTGTGCGCCTGATCAGCCTTCACAGGGGCGAAGGCGAGGTACAGCTTTCGACGCTGCCCGAAGGCATGAAGGTGCAAACGCTGGGCGCCGATTTCGATGCGGGTCCGGCAGCGTTCCTGGATACGGCGGCTGTGATGGAAGGTCTCGACTTGATCATTACGTCCGATACGGCAATTGCTCACCTGGCAGGCGCGCTTGGGAAGCCGACATGGGTCGCCCTGCAATATGTGCCCGATTGGCGGTGGTTATTGGATCGGGACGACAGTCCATGGTATCCAACGATGCGCCTGTTCAGGCAACGGAGCGCTGGAGATTGGCAGGGCGTCTTCTCAGAGATCCAACTGGCGCTCATTGAGCGGATGCAATCGGCGGGCAGAGCATAAGAATGAAAGCGCCAGAAGTGCTTTTGTCCTGGGGTGAGTTGATCGACAAAATTACGATTTTGGAAATCAAGTCCGGCAGATTAAAAAACCCTGCAGCCCTGGCAAATGTCAATAAAGAGCTGAAGTTGCTCGCTTTACATGCCGAGGCCGCCTTGCATTCGGCCGAGCTGCCTGTGCTCAAAAAGCGCCTCTCCCAGGTCAATGAAGCGCTCTGGGAGATTGAGGACAAGATCAGGGCAAAAGAAGCGCGGCAGGAATTCGATGCGGAATTTGTTGACTTGGCGCGCTCGATATACAAGCGGAACGATGAACGGGCCGCCATTAAACGGCAGATAAACGCGGAGCTTGCGTCGGATTTGGTCGAGGAGAAAAGTTATCATCCCTACTAAAGCCGAGATTTTCGGCATTGCGAGCCAGGAGTTCAGTCACGATTAGGTGCAGAGCAAGGACGCCGGCCAGCCCGGCGCGTTATAGGACTATGGAACCCGGCATCGGTGCGTGTTAATCGATGTCCATCAGCAAAAGAGCAAAAGCGTAGGAGATCGGTATGGCCAAGGACGCCATTGTATCGGACGAGCTAGCGAAAAAATTCGCCACGGAAAAAGAGACCCCCTATACCCGCTGGGTGGCCAAGGAAGGCCTCGACATCATTCCTTCCATCTACGTGGAAAGCCTGCACACGGTTCCGCTGAAGCCTTGGCCGCGGCGCGGCGGCAAGGGCGTGTATATGAACCACGACGCCTCGCGCACCTCCAACGACTGCTATGTCTGCGAGATCGATCCGGGCGGCAAGCTCGCGCCGCAGCGCCAACTGTTCGAGGAAATGATCCTGGTCCTTACCGGCCGCGGGTCCACCAGCGTGTGGAACGACGAGGGCAAAAAGGTCACCTTCGAGTGGAAGGCGGGTGCGCTGTTCGCCATCCCGCTCAATTGCTGGCACCAGCATTTCAACGGCTCCGGTCAGGAACCCACGCGGTTTGTTTCCGTGACCAACGCGCCGCCGGTGATCAACCTCTACGAAGAGCCGGAATTCGTGTTCAACACCAAGTACGACTTCAAGAACCGCTTCGCGGGCGAGCCGGACTATTTCAGCAACAAGGGCGAGCAAAAGGGCCTGTTGCTCGACACCAACTTCGTGGCGGATGCGGTCAACCTCCCGCTGATTAACGCCAAAGAGCGCGGAGCGGGCGGCGGGCATATCCGCTTCAACATGGCCAAGGGCTCGATGAACAGCCACATCTCGCAATTCCCGGTCTCGACCTACAAGAAGGGACACGCCCATGGTCCGGGCGCGCACGTCATCATCCTCAGCGGCGAAGGCTATTCGCTGATGTGGCCGGAGGGCGAGGAGCCGAAGCGTTATGACTGGAAGGTCGGCACCATGATCGTGCCGCCGAATATGTGGTTCCACCAGCACTTCAACACGGGTACCGTGCCGGGGCGCTATCTCGCCTTCAAACACGAGGTGGTTTCCATCCGCAATGCGCAGGGCGTGCCGAAGGCCTGGATCAGCCGCCGCGTCGGCGGCGACCAGATCGACTATGTCGACGAGAAGCCGATCGTGCGCAAATTGTTCTCTGAGGAACTGGCAAAGCACGGCATGAAGTCGAAGATGGACGAAGCCTACGAGACGGAGAAATCCGAGCTCGAAACGATGGCCAAGTCCGCCTGATGCAGGCGGCCTGATCCGACCAGGCAGAAGTATCGGGGGTCGCGTCCGGCGCGGCCCCCGATTTCTTTTGTGATCAGCGCGCGGCCGGTAACGCGTCCGGTGGAATTTGCTGCAGGGCGCCGGGGCGCCGGGCCCAGCGCTGCCGCAGCCGGTCGAGCATCAGATAGATCGCCGGTGTCGTATAGAGCGTGAGGATCTGCGATACCAACAGGCCGCCGATGATGGTGATGCCCAGAGGGCGGCGGATTTCGCTGCCCTGGCCGGTGGCAATGACCAGCGGCAGCGCGCCGAGCATGGCAGCGAGCGTTGTCATCAGGATCGGCCGGAAGCGTGCGATACAGGCCTCGATTACCGCGCGCTCGGGCGTGAGCCCGCGTCGCCGCTCACCATCGAGCGCGAAGTCCACCAGCATGATGCCATTCTTCTTCACCAGGCCGATCAGCAGAATGATGCCGATGAAAGCGATCAAGCTCAGCTCGGCCTTGAACACTTGCAGCGCGAGCAGCGCACCGAGGCCGGCGGGAGGCAAAGTGGAGATGATCGTGAGCGGATGCAGCAGACTCTCATAGAGCACGCCGAGCACGATATAGACCGCGAATATCGCGGCCAGGATCAGTATCGGCTGCCCCAGGGCGCTGCTGCGTGCCGCCCGCGCATCTCCGGCGAAGTCGCTACGCACCGTGTCCGGCAGGTGCAGCTCCGCCACGGCACGGTCGATGGCCGCCATCGCCGTTTCTGCCACGACGCCCGCCGCGAGCTCGTAACTGATGGTGACTGCGGGGAACTGGCCCTGATGGTTGACGACCAGCGGCGCGACGCCGCGCTCGAAGCGCGCCACAGCCGAAAGCGGCACCTGGGTATTATCCTTGCCGGGGACGTAGACCTTGCCGAGATCGCTCGGGTCACGCTGGAAGCGCGGGTCGATCTCCAGGATGACGCGATATTGGTTGCGCTGGTTGTAGATGGTGGAAACCTGGCGCTGCGAGAAGGCATTGTTGAGCGCGGAGTCGATGTCCTGGATACGGATGCCGAGCCGTGACGCCGCGAGGCGATCGATGACGACATTGGCCTGCAAGCCACCTTGGTCGCGGTCGGTATTGACGTCGGTGATCTGCGGCAATGTTTTCAGCTTGTCGACCACCACCGGAACCCATTGATTGAGCTCGGCGATATTCTGGTCCCAGAGCGTGAATTGATTGCGTGAATCGCTGGAACGTGCGCCCGAGCGCAGGTCCTGCATGGGCCAGACCGAGGCGCGCAGGCCCGGAATGGTATTGAGCTGCGTGCGTAGCCGCCGCGCCACTTCACTGGCGCTGACTTTGCGTTCGGACAGCGGCTTCAGGCTGATGAACAAGGTGCCGCGGTTGACCGATGCGTTCCAGCTGCCGCCGCCGATGGAAGAGCCGAGATTTGCCACCGCCGGATCAGCGGAAACGATTGCCATGGCGCGCTGCTGCAGCTCTGCCATGGCGCTGAAGGAAATGTCGGTTGATGCGCGCGTGCCGCCCCACATCAGCCCGGTGTCGTCCTCCGGAAAATAACCTTTCGGCGTCGCGATGTAGAGCTGAACGGTGAGCGCGAGGGTCGCAAGGAATACCAGCAGGATCAGCGCGCGATATTGCAAGGCATATTCGAGGCTGCGGGCATAGCCGCGCAGCATCCGCCCGAGCACCGCTTCCACCGCGCGATCCAGCCAGGTCGCGGTCTTGCTCGGCGCCGAGCGCACGAAATAGGCGCAGATCATTGGCGTCACCGACAGCGAAACCGCAGTCGAGATGACGACCGCGAAAGTCAGCGTGACGGAGAATTCGCGGAGGAAGCGGCCAATGACGTCCCCCATGAACAGCAGCGGGATAAACGCGGCGATCAGCGAGATGCTGATGGAAATGACGGTGAAGCCGATCTGGCGCGCGCCGGCGAGCGCTGCCCGAAGCGGCGACATGCCGCGCTCGAGATTGCGGAAGGTATTTTCGATCATCACGATCGCGTCGTCGACGACGAAGCCTACCGAGACGACCAGCGCCAGAAGCGAAACGTTGTTGAGCGAAAAGCCTACCATCCACATGGCGGCGCAGGTTCCCGCCAATGCCAGCGGAACGGTCACGCCCGCGGCGATTGTCGCAGCAGCCCGCCGCAGAAAGACGAAGACCACCATCATGACGAGCGCAATCGTGACCAGCAGTGCGAATTGCAGATGGTTGATCCCGGCCTTGATTGTCTGGCTGCGGTCCGAAAGCACCGAAATGTCGATGTCGGCCGGGATCCAGCGTTTCAGCTCCGGCAGCAGGTCTTTGATCCGCTCCACCGTCTCGATGACGTTGGCTGTGGAATCTTTGGTGATGATCAGCAGCACCGAGGGCTGGCCATTGAACCAGCTGGCTGAGCGGCTGTTGCGCACGCCCCGTTCCACCGTGGCGATATGCGACAACCGCACCACGTCGCCGTTGGCGGCCTTGACCACCAGCGTCTCGTAATCCCGCGGCTGCTGCAGTTGCGCATTGGTCGCGATGGTCTCTGCGTTCGCCGGCCCGTCGAAGGCGCCGACCGGGCCGATCGAATTGGCATTGGAGATGGTGGTGCGCACCTGCTCCATCGAGATGCCGGTCATTGCCAGCGCGGCCGGATTGACCCGCACGCGCACGGCGGGCTGCTCCGCGCCGCTGACGGTGACGTCGCCCACGCCTTCGGTTTGGGAAATGCGCTGGGCGAGGACGCTGTCGGCGATGTCATACAGTGCGCTCGGCGCGATGGTCCTGGAGGTCAGCGCCAGGATCAGCACGGGCGCAGCGGCCGGGTTGGACTTGCGGAAGGACGGCAGGTTGGGCAGGTCGCCGGGCAGGTCGGTGAGGGCCGCGTTGAGCGCTGCCTGCACGTCGCGCGCAGCGCCGTCAATATTGCGGCTGAGGTCGAACTGCACGGTGATACGGCTTGAGCCGAGCGAACTGCGAGAGGTCAGTTCGGTGACGCCGGAAATCTCGCCCAGCCGCCGCTCCAGTGGCGCGGCGATGGTAGCCGCCATGGTCTCGGGGTCGGCGCCAGGCCGGCTGGCGGTGACGCTGATGGTCGGCAGTTCCACGGCGGGCAGGCTGGCCACCGGCAGGACGTGATAGGCCACCACGCCGGCTAGAAATAATCCGATCGCCAGCAGGGTGGTGCCGATCGGGCGACGGATGAAAGGGTAGGAGACGTTCATGGCTATTCAGCCGGTTGCGTAGCGGACGCCGGGCCAGGCGGTATGAAGCGCCGGCCTAGCCGCGTCTTCAGCCGGTCCATCGCCAGATAAATCACCGGCGTGGTGTAGAGCGTCAGCAACTGGCTCAGCAGCAGGCCGCCGACGATGGTGATGCCGAGCGGATTGCGCAGCTCCGAGCCGGTGCCGCCTTCCAGCGCCAGCGGCAACGCGCCGAACAGCGCTGCCAGGGTCGTCATCATGATCGGGCGGAAACGCAGCAGCGCGGCCTGCACGATCGACTCCCGCGGCGTCAGCCCTTGCCGCCGCTCCGCCTCAAGGGCGAAGTCGATCATCATGATCGCGTTCTTCTTCACGATGCCCATGAGCAGGATGATGCCGATCAGCGCTACGATCGAGAGGTCGTAGCCGAACAGCATCAGGGCGAGCAGGGCGCCCACTCCGGCGGAAGGCAGGGTGGAGAGAATGGTCAGCGGATGAATGAAGCTCTCGTAGAGAACCCCAAGCACGATATAGATCGTGATCACCGCGGCCAGGATCAGCCAGGGCTGGCCGGCCAGCGATTTGGCGAACTCCGCTGAGTCGCCGGAATAATTGCCGATCACGCTCGCCGGCATGCCGATGGCGCGCTCTGCCTTATTGATCGAATCGACCGCATCGCTCAGCGCGAAGCCAGACGCCAGATTGAAACTGATGGTCACCGCCGGGAACTGCTCCTGATGCGCGATCACCAGCGGCGCGGTGACATGTGTGGTGGTGGAGAAGGCGCTCAGCGGTATCTGAACATTGCCCGCGCCGGAGACATAGAGCTTGGCGAGCGAGGACGGGTCCTCCTGATATTGCGGCATCGCTTCCAGAATCACGCGATACTGGTTGGCCTGGGCATAGATGGTGGAAATCTGCCGCTGGCCGAAGGCGTCGTTGAGCGTGTCGTTGACCTGCTGCAGCGAGACGCCAAGCCGGCCCGCCGTTTCGCGGTCCACCTGCACCATCATCCGTAGGCCGCCCTCCTGCGATTCGGTGGCTACGTCGCGCAATGCCGGATCGGTTTGCAGCTGTTGCGCGAGGCGCGCCGACCAGGCGGAAACGTCATCCGCGCTGGTGCCGGTAAGGGTGTATTGATATTGCGCGCGGCTTGTGCGGGTCGATATCTGTACGTCCTGCACCGGCTGGAAGTAGACGATCACGCCGGGGATGTTTGCGACCGCGCGTTCCAGCCGCTGTACCACAGCGTCCATCGTGCTTGTGCGGTGGTCGCGCGAACGCAGCGCGATCTTGGCATGGCCGACATTGGGCGTTGCGTTGATCGGGCTTGATCCGACCACCGACACCACGCCGGTCACGTCGCCATCCTTGCGAATGACATCCTCCACCGCCTTTTGCAGACGCTGCATCTCGGTAAAGGAGATTGCCGGTCCGCCTTCGACCACCGCCGTGACGAGGCTCGTGTCCTGCAGCGGCAGGAAACCTTTCGGCACGGCGAGATAGAGCAGCACCGTCACCGCCAGGGTTGCGGCCGTGGTGAACAGGGTAAGCCGTTGTCGCTCCAACACCCATTCGAGCGTCCAGCGATAGGTCTCCACCGACCAGTTCACCCAGCGGCTGAAAGCGCGGGAGATGCGGTTATTAGGGACCGCCCCTTCGGGCTGGTGGCGCAGCAACCGGCTGCACATCATCGGAGTGAGCGTCAGGGATACGATCGCCGAGACCACCACCGCTATGCTCAGCGTGAGCGCGAATTCGCGGAACATGCGGCCGACGAGACCGCTCATGAAGAGGAGCGGAATGAAGACCGCGATCAGCGACATGGTGAGCGAAATGATGGTGAAGCCGATTTCGCGCGCGCCGCGCAGGGCAGCTCGCAGAGGATGCTCGCCTTTCTCGATATGCCGGACAATGTTCTCGATCATCACGATGGCGTCGTCGACCACGAAGCCGGTGCCGATGGTCAGCGCCATCAGCGAAAGGTTGTCGAGGCTGAAACCGCAGAACCACATCACGCCGAAGGTGCCGACCAGCGACAGTGGTAGCGCCACTCCAGCGATGATCGTAGCGCGGATGGTGCGCAGGAACAGGAAGACCACCAGCACCACCAGGACAACGCTGAGCACGAGCGTGAACTGCACGTCGCGGATGGAAGCCCGAATGGTGTCGGTACGGTCGTGCACCACCGTCAGCGTCGCGCCGTGCGGGATCGCCCGTTGCAGCCTCGGCAGTTCGGCCTTGATGCGCTCGACGGTTTGGATGACGTTCGCGCCGGGCTGGCGCTGAATGTCGATGATGACTGCGGGCTTGCCCTGGTACCAGCCGCCGATCTTGGAATTCTCCAAACCGTCGACCACGTTGGCCACGTCGCCCAATCGCACCGCCGCACCGTTGCGATAGGCAACGACAACCGAGCGGTAAGCTTCCGCGCTGTCGATCTGGTCGTTGGTGGCGATGGTGTAGGACTGATGTGCGCCGTCGAGCGCGCCCTTCGGACCCGCCACATTGGCGCCGGTAATGGCGGTGCGCAGCTCGGAGAGGCCGATGCCGTAATTGGCCAGCCGCGAGAGATCGGCCTGGATGCGTATAGCGGGGCGGATGCCGCCTTCCACCGACACATGGCCGACGCCGGTGAGCTCGCTCAGCCGCTGCGCCATCAGCGTGTCGGCGAGATCGCTCAGTTCGCGCAGAGAAATGATTTCGGAGGTCAACGCCAGCGTGACGATCGGTGCGTCGGCCGGGTTCACCTTCGAATAGGTTGGCGGATAGGGCAGGTTGCGTGGCAGCGTCGACGCTGCGGCGTTGATGGCGGCCTGCACGTCCTGCGCTGCGCCGTCGATGTCGCGGTTAAGTTCGAACTGCAGCGTGATCTGGCTTAGTCCATAGGAGCTCGACGAGGTCATGGTCGAGAGCGAAGGAATGCGACCGAACTGCCGTTCCAGCGGCGCCGTCACCAGAGAAGCAGTGGTGTCGGGGCTCGCGCCCGGAAGCTGGGTGGTGACCTGGATGGTAGGGAAATCCACCTGCGGCAGCGCCGAGACCGGCAACAACCAATAGCCCAGCGCACCGCCGAGCATCACAGCGACGCCAAGCAGGGACGTGGCGATCGGCCGGTGGATAAAGGGCGAGGAGACGCTCATGACAGGCTCATGGCGCCGGGCTCGCCGCCGCCCCCGTGCTGGAACGCTGCTGGCGTGACGGGCGTGTGCCAGCCGGCGGGTTGGCGGCGGTGCCAGGCGCGACGCCTTCCGGCCGGTTCTGCCGCCGACCGCCCTCCGGGCGGAGCGGGCGTGGCTGCGGGCCCTCGCCGGCGGTTACACTCACGCGCGTGCCGTCGGCAAGCTGCGCAAAGCCGGTCGTCACGATCTGATCGCCCGCCTGCAGGCCGCTGGAAATCACCGCCTGCACGTCGTCCTGCTGCGCCACGGAGACGGGGCGGACCACGACTGTCTCGCCACCTTGCTGCACGACGAAGACGAAAGCGCCATCCGGTCCGCGCTGCACCGTGGCGGTGGGCACCACCACGACTTGGTGGCGGGTGTCGATCAGCATCCGCACATTGACGAACTGACCCGACCAAAGCTGCAGATTGGCGTTGGGAAACTCCGCCTTCAGCTTCACGGTGCCCGTGGTCGGATCCACCTGATTATCCACCACCTGCAAGGTGCCGCGGTCGACTACCGCTTCGTTGTCGGCAGCAAGGGCTTCAACCGGAAGCGGGCCCTTGGCGAAGGCGGCATTGACCTGCGACACCACCTGTTGCGGCAGGTTGAAGATCACGGAGATCGGCTGGATCTCGGTCAGCACCACGATGCCGGTGGCATCGGAAGCACGCACGATATTGCCTTCGTCGACGAGACGGATACCGGTGCGGCCGTTAATCGGCGCGGTTATCGTGGTATAGGCGAGGATGGCGTAGGCATTGTCGACCGCGCCCTGATCCACCCGTACTTGCGCTTCGAGCTGGGCGACCGTGGAGCGCTGGGTATCGGCCTGCTGCTTGGTGATCGAGTTGCTGGCCGCCAGCCGCGAATAACGCTCCAAATCCATCCGCGCATTGGCGAGTAGCGCTTGATTTTGCGCTTTCTTCGCCAGCGCCTGATCGAGTTGTGCTTGATAGGTGGTCGGATCGATGCGGGCCAGCACCTGGCCTTTTTTAACATCCTGACCTTCCTTGAACTCGACGCTGATCAATTTGCCTTCTACCTGCGGCCGTACGGTGACCGTGTTCAACGCGCGCGCGGTGCCGACACCTTCCAGATAAACCGGTACGTCGGCGAGCTTGGCGGGCACAGCCAGCACCGGCACCGGCCCTTCGCCGACGCCGCCGCCCCGGCGCGCGCGCCGTTCTTGCTGCTGTTGCACGGGCGCCATCATCACTGCGAAGACGCCGAGAATGATAACCGCGCCCAGCACAAGAGCGACGAGTCGCCGCTTGCGCCCGAGTATGCCCGGCGATTTCGACAGGAGGCGGCGGTTGTCTGTCATGCGCTAGCCGGCGGTGGTGACGATAGCATTCGAGACGGCGGGTGGATCGGCGATCCAGCTTCCGCCCAATGCCTGATAGAGGCTCACGATCGCCTGAAGATGGGCAAGACGCGCTTGCGCGGTGGCATCTTCAGCCTGGAACAACGCCTGCTGCGTATTCAGCAAGGTGACCAGATCGATGGTGCCCTCGCGCAGTCGCGATTCGGAAATCCCGAAAGCTCTGCGAGAGGCGGCAACGACGTCACGCTGCAGACGCTCGCGCCGTGCGCCCTGTTGTACGGCGACGAGCGCATTCTCCACATCGGCGAAGGCTTGAATGATCGTCTTGCGATAAAGCTGCAGCAGCTCTTCCTGCCGTCCGCGTTGCAAATCATAATCGCCCATCAGCCGCCCGCCATCGAAGATCGGCTGGGTGAGGCTTCCCGCCACGTTGTAAAACAGCGACTCCGGCCGGAACAGCATGCGCAGCGCCGCACTTTGATAGCCGCCCTGGCCGGTGAGGGAAATGCTCGGGAAGAAAGCGGCTCTGGCGGATTCCACGTCGGCATTGGCTGAAGCCAGCAGCGCTTCCGCCTGGCGGATGTCAGGGCGTTGCGTCAGAACGTCCGACGGCAGGCCGGGCGTCACGCGCGGGATCGCGATCTGGTTCATGCTGCCGCCGCGCAGCGCGAAAAACTCCGGCGGGCGGCCGAGCAAGACTGCCAGCGCATGAATACTCTGGCGCAGCTGTTGCTCGAGCAGCGGAATCGCGGCGCGCTGCGTGGCGACCAGGCTTTCCTGCTGTGCGATATCGAGCTCGGATGCGGTGCCGACCTGCAAGCGCTGCTGAATCAGATCGAGAATGCGCGAGGCGCTGGACTCATTGTTGCGGGCCACCCGCAACAGGTCCTGCGCGGCGAGCGCCTGGAAAAAAGCATTGGCAACGGTTGCGGTGGTGGTCAGATGCACCACCTCGCGGTTGAAGCGGCTGGCAACGGCATTTTCCTCCGCGGCGCGCAATGCCGCGCGGTTCTTTCCCCAGAAATCGATTTCGTAGCTCGCCTGCAGCGACCCGCTATAGGTCACCCGTTCAGATCGGCTGCTGCGGCTGGTGGCGCCGTCCGAACCGCCGCTGCTGGTGGTGCGCGAGGCGCGCGAACGGGTGGCGTCACCGCCGAGGTCCACGTTAGGCAGGAGCGGCGCACCTGCGAGCCGAGCCTGCGCATCCGCCTGCAGGATGCGGCCGACCGCTGCGGCGATATCGAGATTGCCTTGCTGCGCTTCGTCGATCAGCGCGGTGAGTTCGCGCGAGCGAAAACCACGCCACCATTGGTAGGTTGGCAGCGCCGCATACGGCTTGGCACCGGCGTTACGGTAAGCCGGCGGGATATCGATCGCGAGCTCCGGTCTCTCCGAGCCCAAGATGCAACCGGACAGCACATGCACGAGGCAGATACTCCCAGAAATGGAAAGCACGGAACCGGTAGGGATGCGGAAGTCACCAAAGCGCGAGACGAAACGTACGAGACCCCGACCCATACCCATCCCTTCCGAACCAACGCTGCAAGCAACGGCAAGCGTGATATTACACGACGCACAGGCCGAACCCCCGGTCCGAACAAGTGAAATTTTGGTCAGATTGCCTGGGGCAACCGACTACCCGACAGGGAGCGGACTTCGCCCGCTGCCTAGGGGAAATATTTGGAAGGAAGCACCTGAAGCAGGCGCATTTTTGGTAAAATATTCTTTTTATCCCGCTCTTATTGTTTCATCAAAGAAGATCATTCTATATAGAGACTATTCAGGCGGCGTTTGCCCGCCTCAACAAACGGCGTCAAAGCATGAGTTCCTGGCCTATCCCGGGTGCCGCTCCTTTTGCCCCGGAAGAGATCGAAATCCTCAACCGCGTGGTCGGACCGGCCACGCCGGTCCAGCGCGCTTGGTTGGCGGGTTTTCTCGCCGGCCTTGATGCCGCCGCAGCCGCGCCGGGCACTGCCGTCCTCGCTTCCGCAGCCGCCCCGCAAGCTGCCGGCCCGGCCCCGCAACCTGCCGCGCCCGCGCAGCCGGCCGAGCCGCTGACCATCGTCTACGCCACGGAGTCAGGGAATTCCGAGCGCCTGGCCTCTGACATGGCAAAAGCGGCGCGCAAGATGAATTTGAAGCCGACCGTTATCGACATGGCCGATCTGGAGATGTCCGAGTTGGCTTCGGCGAAGCGCCTGGTCTTCATCGCGGCGACCTGGGGCGAAGGCGATCCGCCCGGCCGCGCTGTGCGCGCTTATGAGGAGTTCATGGGCGAGGCTGCGCCGCGGATCGAGGGGGTGCAGTTCGGCGTGCTCGCGCTCGGCGATACTGCTTACGCGGATTTTTGCGGCGTCGGCAAAAAGATCGACGCGCGGCTGGAACAACTCGGCGGCAAGCGCATCGCCGACCGCGTTGATTGCGACCTCGACTTCGAGGAGCCTGCGGGCAAGTGGATTGACGGCGCGCTGAAAGCGCTGGCCCCGGCGCAGGACGCTGCCTCGAGCCGTGTCATTGCTGTGGACTTCGGCGCCAAGCCCGCGCCGGCGAGCGAGCTTGGCCCGGTCGAGGCGGAGATCATCGAGCTGACCGATCTCAATTCCTCGCAGTCGGCCAAGGAAACCTATCATCTGGAGCTAAGCTTCGAGGGCGCAGCGCCACAGTACAAACCCGGCGACTCGCTCGACCTTTATGCCGAAAACGACCCCGCTTATGTGGATGATTTGCTCAAGGCTGCGGGGCTCACCTCAGATGCGGCGCTGCGCGCGGAACTGATCAAGAACCGCGACGTCACCACCCTGTCGCTCAAAGCGGTGGAGACTTACGCCGAGCTCACCGGCCATCAATACGTCAAGGAATTGCTGGCCTCCGGCAAGCCGCGCGAATGGATCGCCGGCCGCCAGCTGATCGACCTCATCCAGCAATTCCCAATCGCGCTGACGGCGGAGCACTTGCGCAAGGTCACGCGTCCTCTGTCGCCGCGCGCCTATTCCATCGCGTCGTCGCGCCGCGAGGTGGGCGAAGAAGCGCATCTGCTGATTTCGGCGGTGCGTTATGAGAGCTTCGGCCGCGCACGAAAAGGCGTTGCCTCGGGGTACGTCGCCGACCAGCTGAAGAAGGGCCAGAAGGTGCGGGTGAAGCTGCGCCCCAACAGGCATTTCGCGCTGCCCGCTCCGGATCAGGACATCATCATGGTCGGTCCCGGCACCGGCATCGCGCCGTTCCGCGCCTTCGTGCAGGAGCGCCGCGCGACCAATGCCACCGGCCGGTCCTGGCTGTTTTTCGGCGACCGCCAGTTCACCCATGATTTCCTCTACCAGCTCGAGTGGCAGAATGCGCTTAAGGATGGCGCGCTCACCCGCATGGACGTCGCCTTCTCGCGAGATACGCCGGAGAAGGTCTATGTGCAGAACCGTATCTGGGAGCAGCGGCGCGATCTGATCGAATGGCTCGACAACGGCGCCTATTTCTATGTCTGCGGCGATGCCAAGGCGATGGCGAAGGACGTCCGCGCGACACTGGTGAAAGCTTATGCGGACGTGAAGGGCCTAAGCGTGGAAGCCGCAGAAAAGGCGGTCGCCGGTCTTGACCGCGCCCACCGCTATCTGACGGACACCTATTGATGACCACTTCATCCCTCCCCGGCACGGGGAGGGTGGTTCCGAGCGATAGCGAGGGCCGGGTGAGGTGAAATAATCAGCAAGACCCGCCCCGGCTCGCTACGCTCGCCGCCCCTCCCCGCGAGCGGGGAGGGATAAGGAATTCGGAAATGGCAAACGATCTGTCCCGCAACGAACGCATCAAAGAAGCGAGCGAGTACCTGCGTGGCACGTTGGCCGATGGCCTGCGCGACGAAATCACGGGCGCCATCATCGAGGACGACGCGCAGCTGGTGAAATTCCACGGCATGTATCTACAGGACGACCGCGACCTACGTCCCGAGCGCGGCAAGAAGAAGATGGAGAAGGCCTTCGCCTTCATGATCCGCCTGCGCATTCCGGGCGGCGTTTGCACGCCGCAGCAGTTCCTGCAGGTGCAGCACATTGCGCAGATTTATGGCAACCGGACCATGCGGTTGACCACGCGGCAGACGTTCCAGCTGCATGGCATCATTAAATCGAATCTCAAAGCGACCATGCGAGAGATCGATCGGGCGTTGCTGACCACCATCGCCGCCTGCGGCGACGTCAACCGCAACGTGATGTGCAATCCCAATCCGCTGCAGTCGCGCGCCTATCGGGCCGCCTACGACACCGCCAAGGCGATCTCCGATCATCTCCTGCCGGCCACGCCGGCCTATCGCGAAATCTGGCTGGACGGCGAGCGCATCGTCGGCGGCGAGGAAGATGTAGTTGAGCCGATCTACGGTAAGACCTATCTGCCGCGCAAATTCAAAGTGGTGGTCGCGGTGCCGCCCTCGAACGACGTGGACGTGTTCGCGCATGATCTCGGCTATATCGCCATCCTCGACGAGAACGGCGATGTAACGGGCTACAATGTCACCGTCGGCGGCGGCATGGGGATGACTCACGGCCAACCGGAAACCTATCCGCGCACAGCCGATGTAATGGGCTTCTGCAGGCCGCAGGACGCCGTTGCGGTGGCGGAAGCCGTGGTCACCGTGCAGCGTGACTGGGGCGACCGCAGTGACCGCGCCCATGCGCGGCTGAAATACACGATCGAAGATCACGGGCTTGATGCCTTCCGTGCCGAGGTTGAAAAGCGCAGCGGCGTGAAGCTCGAGCAGCCGAAGCCTTTCACTTTTGATTCTACCGGCGACCGCTATGGCTGGAGCGAGAGTGAAGATGGCAACGGCCATCTGACTTTGTTTGTGCAGAACGGCCGCATCCGGGATATTCCGGGCGGTCCGCAATGGATGACCGGTCTGCGTGAGCTCGCGCAGATGCATCAGGGCGACTTCCGCCTCACCGCCAACCAGAACATCATCGTCGCCGGCGTGGCGCCGGACCAGCGCTGGGACATCGACAAGCTGGTCGAGCGTTACAAGCTCACGCGCGATGCTTCCCCGCTACGCCGCAATTCCATGGCTTGCGTCGCACTGCCTACTTGCGGCCTGGCCTTGGCGGAAAGCGAGCGCTATTTGCCCGATCTGGTGACCGAGCTGGAAGAGCGGCTGGCCTCGCATGGGCTGAGCGATGACGAGATCGTCATCCGGATGACAGGATGCCCCAATGGCTGCGCCCGGCCTTATCTGGCGGAGATTGGTCTCGTCGGCAAAACGCCAGGCAAATACAACCTTTATCTCGGCGCCGCCTTCGACGGCTCGCGTCTGTCCAAGCTCTTTGCCGAGGATCTCGATCACAAGGGCATCGTTGCCGCGCTCGATCCGATCTTTGCCGCCTATGTGAGCGAGCGGCAGCCGGGTGAGCGCTTCGGCGACTACACAATACGCGCCGGCTTTGTCGCGCAGACCAGCAATGGTGCGGACTTCCATAACAATACCGGTAGCCGCAGGTCGAGCTAGCGCCGCCATTGCCAGCGCGGCCCACCTGCACAGTTCTGCGCGCACACCAACGCGGCAGCCGGCCAACGCCACGGGCCCCATTGGATCGCCAACGGTGGGTGCTTGTCGCGAGCTCGACTTCTGCCCTCGTTAGACTGCGGTGAGAGGCCCTGTGTCGCGTAAGTGCGTGCGCCCAAGGCGCCCGTGCTCTCATGATGCGCTGCACAATTCCGAGGCGGACCGCCATAAAGTGCGCCACGGCGCTTTCCTGGCGCAACCCGTGAGATCCCGCACAAGTGCCTGATCCTGCGAATGAATTTGCGCTTGTTCGCTTTGGCACGCAACTTGAAAGGTGCTGAAGCGTCAGCGGTGGCCCAGGACCAGAGCGATCAGCGCCGTTCCCAAATTAGGAAGCACCTCATGTCCGACGAAGACGTGTCCGTTAGCGTGAACCCAAGGGGGAGTGTCCTCTCCCGCCGGCGCTTTCTGAAGCAGACGGCAGCAACAGCATCGGCTCTGGCCCTCATTGAGGCCTCCCGATCTGCGTTTCCCGGAGGTGCGTACGTGGCTCACGCTGCTGGGCCCGAGGTTACCAAGGCCACGCTCGGCTTCATCGCGCTGACAGACGCCGCGCCGCTCTTTGTCGCGAAGGAGAAAGGTCTTTTCGCAAAATACGGCATGCCGGACGTCGAGGTCGCCAAGCAGGCTTCCTGGGGCACGACGCGCGACAATCTGGTGCTCGGCGGCGGAGGCAACGGCATCGACGGCGCCCACATCCTGACGCCGATGCCGTACCTGATCTCGTCCGGCAAGGTGACGCAGAACAATCAGCCGACGCCGATGTACATCCTGGCGCGGCTCAATCTCGACAGCCAGTGCATCTCGGTCGCCAAGGAATATGCCGACCTGAAGCTTGGTGTCGACGCAACGCCGTTCAAGGCGGCGCTGGAAAAGAAGAAGGCCTCGGGCAAGCCGGTGAAAGCCGCCATGACCTTCCCCGGCGGCACCCACGATCTCTGGATCCGCTATTGGCTCGCCGCCGGCGGCATCGATCCGGACAAGGACATCGAAACCATCACCGTGCCGCCTCCACAAATGGTGGCGAACATGAAGGTCGGCACGATGGATTGCTTCTGCGTCTGCGAGCCGTGGAACCTGCAGCTCATCCATCAAAACATCGGCTACACCGCGATCAACACCGGCGAGCTCTGGAACAAGCATCCGGAAAAATCCTTCGCCATGCGCGCGGCCTGGGTCGACAAATATCCCAACGCCGCGAAAGCGCTGCTGATGGCGGTGCAGGAAGCGCAGATGTGGTGCGAGAAGATGGAGAACCGCGAGGAGCTCGCGGCGATCTGCGCCAAGCGGCAGTGGATCAATTGCCCGGTCGAGGACATCACCGACCGTCTGAAAGGCAAGTTCGACTACGGCACCGGGCGCGTGGTCGAGAACAGCCCGCACATCATGAAATACTGGAGCGACTTCGCCTCCTATCCGTTCCAGAGCCACGAGCTGTGGTTCATCACCGAGGACATGCGCTGGGGCAAATACGAAGCCGGCATGGATGGCAAGGCGCTGATCAAGAAGGTCAACCGCGAGGACCTCTGGCGTGAGACGGCCAAGGAATTGGGCGTCGCCGCGGCGGAAATTCCGACCTCGACCTCGCGCGGCAAGGAAACCTTCTTCGACGGCAAGGTCTTCGATCCGGAAAATCCGGCCGCGTATCTCAAGAGCCTGTCGATCAAGCGGCTTGAAGTATGAGCGCTTTTCCGGCCGGAACGAAAATCATGCAGGCCCCGGCGGTGAAGACGAAATCCGCGATTGCTTTGCCCAACGCGGCGAGCGTGCTGCCGCTCGGATTGTCCAAGCGCAAGCAGGCCTCTTCCTGGCTTGCGACGCGTGCCCGCGCGGTCGCCGCCTCCGTCATCCCGCCGCTCGTGGTCATCGCGCTGACGCTCATCATCTGGGAGATTCTCTGCCGCCGCGCGGGCGCGGCGCTGCCGCCGCCTTCGCGCGTGCTGAAGGAAACCTGGGAGCTGATCGTCGATCCGTTCTTCGACCGCGGCGGCATCGACCGCGGTCTGTTCTGGCATATCTCGGCAAGTTTGCAGCGGGTGGCTCTCGGCTATGCACTGGCTTCGGTCGCCGGCATCGCCCTCGGAACCTTGGTCGGGCAATCGGTCTGGGCGATGCGCGGGCTCGATCCGGTCTTCCAGGTGCTGCGGACCGTTCCGCCGCTCGCCTGGCTGCCGCTGTCGCTCGCCGCGTTTCGCGACGGGCAGCCCTCCGCCATCTTTGTCATCTTCATAACCGCGATCTGGCCGATCATCATCAATACCGCGGTAGGGATCCGCAACATACCGCAAGATTACCGCAACGTTGCCGCGGTGCTGCGTCTCAATCATCTTGAGTTCTTCTGGAAAATTATGATTCCGGCCGCAGCGCCCTACATCTTCACCGGGCTGCGCATCGGCATCGGGCTTTCCTGGCTCGCCATCGTAGCGGCTGAAATGCTGATCGGCGGCGTCGGCATCGGCTTCTTCATCTGGGATGCGTGGAATTCCTCGCATATCAGCGAAATCATACTGGCACTGCTTTATGTCGGCCTCACCGGCTTCGTGCTGGACCGCATCGTCGCCGGTATTGCGCGCATCGTGACGCGCGGCACGGCGGCAAATTGAGAGAACGTGATGACACCGTATTTAAAGATCGATCACATCGACAAGAGCTTCACCCGCGGCGCCTTCACCACCGACGTGTTGCGCGATGTCAGCCTAAATGTTGCGCAGGGTGAGTTCGTCTCGATCATCGGTCATTCGGGCTGCGGAAAAACGACGTTGCTCAATATCGTGGCCGGCCTCGTGCCGATCACGCAGGGCGCGGTGCTGCTCGAAAACCGCGAGGTGAACGGACCGGGACCGGACCGCGCCGTGGTATTCCAGAATCATTCGCTGCTGCCCTGGCTTACCGTCTACGACAACGTGCGCTTGGCTGTCGACAAGGTCTCTGCTGGTAACCGCTCGCGCAGCGAGCGCCATCAATGGACCATGCACAATCTCGAGCTCGTGCAGATGGCGCATGCCAAGGACAAGCGCCCTGCGGAAATTTCCGGCGGAATGAAGCAGCGCGTCGGGCTTGCGCGCGCATTGGCCATGGAGCCGAAGGTTTTGTTGCTCGATGAACCTTTCGGCGCACTTGACGCGCTCACTCGCGCGCATTTGCAGGATTCCGTGATGGCCATCCATCAAAAACTGGGCAACACAGTCATGATGATTACGCACGATGTCGACGAAGCGACTTTGCTGTCCGACCGTATCGTGATGATGACCAATGGGCCTTCTGCGCGTATCGGGGAGGTGCTTGAGGTTCCCCTGCCGCGGCCGCGCAGGCGGCTCGAACTCGCGGCAAACCAGACGTATTTGAAATGCCGCCAGCGCGTCCTGGAATTCCTCTACGAACGTCACAGTTTTGTTGAAGCCGCCTGAGGATCTTGAATGTCGTCGGACTTCACCTCGGAGCAGAAACGATATTTGGAAGGCTTCACTTCCGGTTTACAAATCGCGCGCTCCAGGCGCGGGCAAGAGGGAAAGTCTGCGGCATCGGAGCCGATGGGCCCGGATGCCGAGCATCTGCTTGCGCAGGACCGCGTCGTTGAAGGCGGCGGCAAGCTTTCGGATCCGGAGAAGTTCAAGCGTGAGCAGCACCCCTTCGATGCTTATGGGCGGCTGAAGGAGCAGGCGGAAAAGAACGAATACCCAAAGCCGCCCGATAATTTCCGCTGGCGTTACTACGGCCTTTTTTACGTCGCTCCGGCGCAGAACTCCTACATGTGCCGGCTGCGAATCCCCAATGGCATTCTCAAACATTGGCAACTCGCCGGCCTGGCGGATCTCGCCGGGGACTATGGCGGCGGCTATTCGCACGTGACTACGCGGGCCAATCTGCAGATACGGGAAATAGAGGCAAAGAACGCCGTGGCCATGCTGGAGGCGATCCAGGATCTCGGCCTTTGCTCGCGCGGATCGGGCGCCGACAATATTCGAAACGTCACCGGCACGCCGACAGCCGGTATCGATCCGCAGGAATTGATCGACACGCGGCCATACGCGCGCGAATGGCACTTCCATATTCTCAACGAGCGCGCGCTTTTCGGGCTGCCCCGCAAGTTCAATGTTGCATTCGACGGCGGCGGCGCAATTCCGGTGCTGGAAGATACCAACGATATCGGCTTCCAGGCGGTGGAAGTAGCCGATGGCTTTGGGGTCGAAGCGGGAGTTTGGTTCCGGTTGATGCTGGGAGGCATTACCGGGCACAAGGACTTCGCGCGCGACACCGGAATTGTAGTCAGGCCGACGGAGGTGACAAAAATCGCCGACGCGCTTGTTCGTGTCTACATCGCGCATGGCGACCGCACCGACCGTAGCAAGGCACGACTCAAATATGTCATCGACCGTTTGGGCATTGAAAAGTTTCTCGGGCTTGCCGAAGAGAGGTTGGGACGCAAGCTCGATCGGGTGCCGCGGGAGGCTATTGCGGCCCCTCCCGCCTTCGACCGTTCTGCCCATATCGGAGTGCACCGCCAGAGGCAGGCAGACCGCCACTGGATCGGCGTCGTGCTGCCGGTCGGCAAACTTACGACAGAGCAGATGCGTGGACTCGCGGAGATCGCGCGAGCGTCAGGCGATGGCGATATCCGCCTTACCGTGTGGCAAAACCTGTTGCTCTCGGGAATTTCGACCGAGAAGCTGAATGTCGCGCTGAGCAACATCGAGGCGCTCGGGCTCTCCACCAGCGCCACTTCCATACGCGCGGGCCTCGTGGCCTGCACGGGGAATGCTGGGTGCCGCTTCTCCGCCTCCGACACCAAGCGGCATGCCGAAGAGATTGCGCGCTGGTGCGAATCCCGCGTTGAGCTCGACGGTCCGGTGAATATTCATCTCACCGGCTGTCATCATTCCTGCGCCCAGCACTATATCGGCGACATCGGATTGCTCGGCTGCAAAGTGTCGACGTCCGACGATGGCGACGCGGTTGAGGGCTATCACATTCATGTCGGTGGTGGCTTCGGTCCCGACGCAGCGATCGGAAGAGAAATTTTTCGCGATGTGAAGGCGGAGGACGCCCCGGCTGTGGTCGAAGACCTGCTCAGGAGTTATCTCGTACATCGCGCTTCGGCTGAGGAAACCTTCACTGCCTTCACGCGCCGTCACGACATTCAAGCCTTAAAGGAGATGGTGCAGCGTGAGGTGATGGTATGAGCGCAGCCCCACGCCTGTCGTTCGCCAATTACCTGCCGGAAAACGCGCCTTTTACCAAGGAGCAGCGCAGTTGGCTGAACGGGCTCTTCGCAGGCCTCACGGCCCTCGACGATGGATCCGTTAGTGCGCTGTCGCCGGATCAATCCGCCGGGCTGATGGCGCTTCCGCTGGGAGCGAAGGCACCCGACGACGATGAGGCACCATGGCACGATCAAACGCTGGCGCTCTCCGAGCGTATGAAGCTTGCTGAGGGCAAGCCGCTTCCTCGCCGCATGATGGCGGCAATGGCGCAGCAGGATTGCGGCCAATGCGGATATGATTGTCTGAATTATTCGGTTGCGATTTTCCAGGGCAAGGAAGAGCGCCTGAATCTCTGCGTGCCGGGCGGCAAGGAAACCGCTCGAATGCTGAAGACGCTCTATCAGGAGCTGGGGGAGACTGAGGCGCTCCAGCCGATCGAGCAGGCCGTCCCCACCGCTCCGGCAAAAGCTGATGCTGTTCACGGCTATTCACGAGACAACCCAGGTGAAGGGGTTTTCCTTTCACGCCGGCGCCTCAATAAGCCTAGCTCAGAAAAAGAAACCTGGCATGTCGAAGTAGAACTGCCCGAAGCGGGGATCAGTTACGAGGTCGGAGATTCCCTGGGCCTTGTGCCGAGCAACGATCCGACGCTGGTCGACGCGGTGCTTGCCGCGCTTAATGCGCCGGAAGATTTCCCGATCGGAGGGCGCAGCTTGCGCGAGGTGCTGATCGGTGGCGTCTCTCTCGGAGCGGCGCCCGACATGCTGTTTCAGCTGTTCTCCTACATCACCGGCGGGGAGCGACGGCAGAAAGCCAAAGCGCTCGCGGCGGGGGACGATCCGGATGGCGACGCCGCCAAGCTTGATGTTCTGGCGGCTATTCAGAAATTTTCCGGGGTGCGGCCCGACCCGGAAGCCTTCGTGGAAGCGCTCGATCCGCTGCAGCCAAGGCTCTATTCCATTGCATCCTCGCCCAAGGCAGATCCGACGCGCATCGCGTTATGCATCGACGCCGTGCGCTATTCGATCGGGCAGCGGATGCGGCTCGGGGTGGCATCTACCTTCGTAGCAGACCGCATTCAGCCCGGCGAGCGCGTCAAAATTTACGTGCAAAAAGCAAAACATTTTAGTTTGCCGACCGACCCTTCAATTCCGATCATTATGATCGGGCCGGGCACCGGCATCGCGCCATTCCGTGCCTTTCTTCAGGAGCGCATGGCGACCAAAGCGCCGGGGCGCAACTGGTTGTTCTTCGGTCACCAGCGCAGCGATTACGATTTCTTCTACGAGGACGAACTGACCGGCATGAAAGCCGCGCGCGTGCTCAACCGCCTGACGCTCGCCTGGTCGCGGGATTCAAATGAAAAAATCTACGTGCAAGATCGGATGCGGGAGGTCGGCCGCGACCTCTGGTCCTGGCTGGCCGAAGGCGCCTGCGTCTACGTTTGTGGCGACGCGAAGCGCATGGCCAAGGATGTCGAGCGCGCGCTCATCGATGTGGTAGCGAATTTCGGCGCGCGTTCGGCAAATGAAGCGGTTGCCTTTGTCGCCGACCTGAAAAAGAGCGGGCGATACCAGCAAGACGTCTATTGATGTCGGTGCACACGCAACTTGCCGAGGGCGTCCGCACCACCTGCCCCTATTGTGGCGTGGGTTGCGGCATCGTCGCCAAGCCTGATGGACGTGGCGGCGCAGTGATCAGTGGCGATCCCGCCCATCCCGCGAGTTTCGGGCAGCTCTGCTCCAAAGGCTCCGCGCTTGGCGAAACACTGGCGCTCGAGCAGCGGCTGCTGCACCCGATGCTGCGGCAACCCGACGGAAAGCTAAGCCACGTGGGCTGGGAGCAAGCTCTTGCCACGGTTGCGGACGGATTCCGTCGCGTGATTGATCGTGACGGTCCTGATGCCGTGGCTTTTTATCTTTCGGGCCAGCTGCTGACCGAGGATTACTATGTAGCCAATAAATTGATGAAGGGCTTCCTCGGCTCGGCCAATGTGGACACCAATTCGCGGCTATGCATGGCATCTTCGGTCGCCGGGCACCGCCGCGCTTTCGGGGCCGATACCGTGCCCGGTGTCTATGCTGATCTCGACGAAGCGGACCTGATTGTGCTGGTCGGCTCCAACGCCGCATGGTGCCACCCTGTCCTGTTCCAGCGCATGATGCGCAACAGAGCAGAACGGCACGCACGACTGGTTGTTGTCGATCCGCGGCGTACCGTCACGGCGGAAGAGGCTGATTTGTTCCTGCCGATTGAGCCGGGTACCGACACGGCATTGTTCTGCGGACTGATGGTTCATCTCGCTGAAACGGGCGCCCTCGATCGCGGGTACACCGATGCGCATACCAGGGGCTTTGCCGAGGCTCTTGCCCGAGCCCGCGAGATAGCGCCCGATTCGCGCGTAACGGCTGAGCGCACCGGCCTGTCGGAAGCGCATGTTGAAGAATTTTTCAGACTGTTTCGCGAGACCCGCCGCGTCGTCACCTGTTTTTCGCAAGGCGTGAACCAATCGGCGCAGGGAACCGACAAGGTGAACGCCATAATCAATTGCCATCTCGCAACCGGCCGCATTGGTCTGCCGGGAATGGGCCCTTTCTCGCTGACCGGGCAACCGAACGCCATGGGAGGGCGGGAAGTTGGCGGATTGGCCAATCAGCTGGCCGCCCATATGGGGTTTGAGCCGCAAGAGATCGACCGGGTTCGCCGTTTTTGGAACGCGCCGCGAATGGCGGAGCGTGAAGGTCTCAAGGCCGTGCAGATGTTTGAAGCCATCGAACGCGGTGAGATAAAGGCGCTATGGGTCATGGCGACAAATCCGGCGGTATCGTTGCCGCGTGCCGGCGGCATGCGCGCTGCATTAAAGAATCTGGAGCTTTTCGTTGTGTCAGAAAACGTGTTGTCAAATGACACGATCAATGCCGGCGCCCATATTTTGCTGCCGGCGGCGGCATGGGGAGAGAAGGACGGTACAGTTACAAACTCAGAACGCCGCATCTCGCGACAGCGAGCATTTTTACCGCTGCCGGGGGAAGCTCAGCCAGACTGGTGGATCGTTTCGGAAACCGCACGGCGCATGGGGTTTACTGAGGCCTTCGCCTATCAATCGGCGGCCGATGTCTTTCGCGAGCATGCGGCCTTGTCGTGTTTCGAGAACCACGGAACGCGCGACTTTGATCTTTGCGCGCTCGCGGAAATATCGGACGTGGAATTCGATGCGCTCGATCCGGTTCAATGGCCGGTACGAGGCGGTGTTCCCGGCGATGGCTCGCGATTTTTTTCCCAAGGCGGCTTCTTCACGCCTGATGGCAAGGCCAGGTTTGTGGCGCCAGAGTTTCCCGCGTTAAGCGAAAAAACCTCCGCCTCCTATCCGTTCCGCCTGAACACCGGGCGTGTTCGCGATCAGTGGCACAGCATGACGCGCACGGGCCTAAGTCCGCGGCTTGCTTCCCATCTGCCTGAGCCATTCGTGGAAATACATCCGACCGATGCAGAGGCGGCCGGCCTAGAGGAGGGCGGCTACGCGAAAATCGCCACGGCTCACGGTTCCTGTGTAGTCAAGGTTATGGTGAGCCATAATCAGCGGCCGGGGTCATTATTTGTTCCGATCCACTGGAGCGGCGAAACTGCGTCAGGCGCCTGTATCGGTGACCTCGTGGCGCCTTGCACAGATCCACATTCCGGCCAGCCGGAGGCAAAGGCAACGCCCGCAGCGATAAGTAATGTTTCGTTCCAATTGCATGGGTTTGCCCGCACATCCCACCCGGTCTCTCTGCCGAAACAGGCTTGGTGGGTGCGGGTCGCGGTCCCGGGCGGGCTGGAATACCGGCTCGCGACCAATCAGAGTCCGATCGTTTGGCACGATTTCGCCTACCGGGAAATGACCCGCGGTGGCCAGCTGGCTGAAGAGCTTGAAAGCGATAGATATCGGGCTGCCGCGTTGAGCGACAGCGAGATCGATGCGTGGATCTGCATTGCTCCTTTCGGCGCGTCCCTGCAATGGGATCCACGCGCGCTCGTCGCGACGGAGCTGCAAGACGGAGGCGCATATCCCCTCCGCCGGATTGATTTTGGTCTGATGGAAGCCGAGCCAGTTATCTGCGCATGTTTTCAGATCAGGGCCTCAGCCGTGCAGGAAGCGATAAGCGCCGGAACCGCCACGACGGTAAAAGAAATTGGTCAGGTGCTCCGGGCAGGTACCAATTGCGGCTCCTGCTTGCCCGAACTTAAGCGGTTGATCGCGGGACTTGCCGCCTCCTGCACCAATTGAGGCTGCGATGACGCGCCATATATACATCCGTGGTCGCCGGCAGGTACGCGGTGAACGAGGTTTCGGCGTGTCGGCCAGCAGAGCAAAACCCGCTGTTAGCAAAGTGTGTATATTGGAACTGTTAGGAACGAGGACCCCGTGAACGACCGCAAACCCATTGAAACCGGCCCACCGCGCATGGAGGCGCTGGCGCGCCTGCCGGTGTTCTTTGCGCTCGAGGGAAAGCGCGCCGTGGTTGCGGGCGGCGGCGCGCCGTCGGCCTGGAAGGCGGAGCTGTTGTCTGCAGCGGGCGCGGCCGTGGACGTCTATGCCGAAGATCCATCCGAGGACTTGCTGGCGCTGGTGAATGACGCGCCGCGTGGCATGATTGTGCTGCATCGCCGCCGCTGGCAAGCAGGCGATTTTGCCGCAGCCGCGATCGCCGTAGGGGGCTGCGCCGACGAGGAAGAGGCGGCCGCTTTCGCGGCAGCCGCACGCGATGCCGGCGTGCCGGTGAATGTGATCGACAAGCCCGCATTCTGCGATTTCGCCTTCGGCTCGATCGTCAACCGCTCGCCTCTGGTGATTGGCATCTCCACCGACGGTGCGGCTCCGGTCTTTGCCCAGGCCATCCGCGCCAAGATCGAGGGATTGATCCCGCTCGGCTTCGGCCGGTGGGCCGCGGCCGCGCGGCGCTGGCGCGCGAAAGTGAAAATCTCGGGCCTGTCGTTTTCCGGTCGCCGTCGCTTCTGGCACATCTTCACGGCCTTTGCGGTGGCCAATCCCAACCGCGACCCACATGCCGCCGATTACGATCGCTTCATCGCGCAGACCAAAAGCGAGGGTGCGACTGTCGAATCCGGCAGCGTCACATTGGTCGGCGCGGGGCCTGGGGATCCGGAGTTGCTGACATTGCGCGCGGTGCGCGCGCTGCAATCCGCCGACGTGATCCTGATTGACGATCTGGTTTCATCGGAGGTGCTGGATTTCGCCCGCCGCGAAGCGAAAAAGATGCTGGTCGGCAAGACCGGCCACGGCCCGGCCTGCAAGCAGGACGAAATCAACGCGCTGATGATTTCGCTCGCCAAGGCGGGCAAGCGCGTGGTGCGCCTGAAGGGCGGCGATCCGATGATCTTCGGCCGCGGCGGCGAGGAAGTGCGCGCTTGCCGGATGGCGAACATCCCGGTCGAGGTGGTGCCCGGCATCAGCGCGGCGCAGGCGGTGGCGAGCCGGCTTGGCGTCTCGCTCACGCACCGCAAGCATGCCCGGCGCGTGCAATTCGTTACCGGTCACGGCGAGCACGGCACGCTGCCGCATGACCTTGACTGGAAGAGCCTGAGCGATGCGACCGCCACCACGGCGGTCTATATGCCGCTGAAGACGATCGGCGATCTGGTAGCGCGCGCCTTGGCGGCTGGACTCGATCCCGCCACTCCGGCGGTGGCGGTCGCGCGCGTGACGCGGCCGGATGAGAGTGTCGTTGCCGCGCCGGTTGCGGAATTGCCCGCGCGGCTGTCAGCCGAAGCGCCGAGCGGACCCGTGCTGGTGTTGATCGGCCATGTCTTGGCCGAACGGGCATCCGAGAGCGTGACGGAGTGGCTGGGCGGGAAGCGCGTCCGCGGTTGATCCAATATGCCACACATTCCGCCTCATCCTGAGGAGCCGCGCGTAGCGCGGCGTCTCGAAGGATGGGCCGCGGGCGCTCGGGCCTACCCCTCACCATGAGGAGCAATTTTTTTAGAAATACCGATCGAAATGCTGTTGCTCGAGCGGCACGCCTGCCTTGACCAGAACTTCCGCCATCGCATTCACCATCGGCGGCGGACCGGCGAAGTACCATTCGAATTGCTGCATGGTTTCGCCGTGGGTTTCTTTCACGACTTCGTGGATGAAGCCAGAGCGGCCCGTCCAACCTTCCGACCCTGGCTCCGAAATCGCCGGGTGGAAGTGGATAGTCTTACCCCATCCCGGCAGCACGCAGAGTTCTGCTTCGCCGCAGATATCGCGCGGCGCGCGCCCGCCCATGAAGAAATGCAAGGTGCGGCCCTGCATTTTCGGTGATGCCGCAAAGCCGCGCGCGACTGACAGCATAGGCGAGACACCGGAGCCGCCCGCCACGCAGATCAAATCCCGCGGAGAATCCTCACGCAGATAGGCATGGCCATAAGGACCGTCGATGTAGACGGTGTCGCCGGGCTTCACCCGCTCGAACAGCGCGGTGGTGGCTTCGCCGCCCGGCTTCTTGCGGATCTGGAATTCCCAATCGGTCTGCGGCTCATTGGCAATGCTGCTCATGGAATAGCCGCGCGGCGCCGAGACACCCGGAATGTAGACCTGCGCATATTGCCCGGGCAGGAAACGCTGCGGCTTCTCGCCGCGAAATTTGAATTCCGAAATGTCATGGGTGACCGGCGTCACGCTCGCTAACGTATATTTCTGCCGCATCGGTTTGACGTGCGGGATATAGAGATCTTCCAGCCGCTGGCGAATGGTGACATCGCCTTTCGGCCGCGACTGGCAGGCGAGCTTGCGGCCGCGCTTGCGGTCGCGCTCGGTCAGCACCGGTGCGTTGGGATAAAGGTCCTCAACTTCGCCCTCGACCAGCTCGAAACGGCAAGTGCCGCAGCCGCCAGCATTGCATTCATAGGGCATGCCGAAACCGGATTTCAGGCCGGCGCGGGTGATGGTGTCCATGCCATCACAGCTAAAATGCACGTCGCTTTTCTCGATCCGAACAACTCCTACGGGCGATTCGTGCATTGAATCCGTGCCAGCCATGGAAACTCCGATTGCTTGGGAAAACGTTGGTTATATAGGATACAAAGACAAGTCCAGACCCCCGCCCAGCGCTGCATTAAGGAAAAACGGATGACGAAACTTGACGCCGTGATCGACGAGCTTGTGACCGCAAACCGCATTCTGGCCCGAGAAGGGATTGTCGATTCTTTCGGCCATCCGAGCATCCGCCATCCCGACCGCCCGGACCATTTCCTGCTCTCACGCGCGCGCGCCCCCGATCTGATCGAGGCATCGGACATCATGGAATTCACCCTCGATGGCACGGTGGTCGGCAGCGACGATCGCAAGCCCTATCTCGAGCGTTTCATCCACGGCGCGATCTTTGAGGCGCGGCCGGACGTGAACGCCGTCGTCCATAATCACAGCCCGAGCGTGCTGCCGTTCGGCGTCACCAAGCAGAAGCTGAAGCCGCTGCATCATATGTGCGGCTGCATGGGCCATGAAGTGCCGACCTGGGATTCGCAGACCAAGTTCGGAGACACATCGCTGCTCGTTTCCAGCATCGATATGGGCCGTGATCTGGCCAAGCTGCTGGGAGATCGGCCGGCTGCGCTGATGCGCGGGCACGGCTGCGTTATTGCGTCGAAGGATATTCGCGAGGCGGTGTATATCGCCTATTACCTCGAACTCGGCGCCAAGCTGCAGATGCAGGCCATGGCGATCGGCGGAAACGAAGTGACTTATCTGACGCGGGGCGAGGTCGACACCATCATCGAGCGCACCGGGCCGTACTCATTCAACCGCGCTTGGGAAAACTGGTGCCGCCGTGCCGGCCGAAAGATGCTGGAGCGGCCGGATGAAGTCGTGCTGCTGAAAGGTTAGTGACATCCATGCAATATATTGACGCTTTCAATCATTTCTTTCCCAAGCGCCTGTGGGACAAGATGCTCACCGCGGAAGGCGCTGCGCGCGATATCGGCAAGCGCATGCGCGGCGTTCCCTGCATCTACGACCTGGATGAGCGCTTCCGTGTGATGGATATTTTTCGCGACAAGAATTATACGCAGATCTTGTCGCTCGGCATGCCGCCGCTGGAGGCGCTCGGCAGTCCAGCTGACACATCGGAATACGCCAAGCTCGGCAATGACGGCATGGCCGAGCTGGTCGACAAATATCCCGACCGCTTCGCCGGCTATGTCGCCTCGCTGCCGATGAATGCGCCCGATCTCGCGGTAAAGGAAGCCGAGCGGGCCTTCACCCAGGCGCATGCCAAAGGCCTGCAGATCTACAGCAACGTCAACGGCGCGCCGCTCGACGAGCCGCAGTTCTTTCCGGTCTTCGAGCTCGCGGCGAAATACGACAAGCCGATCCTGCTGCATCCGAGCCGCACCGCCGACATGGCCGACTATAAGACCGAGAGCAAATCCAGATACGAGATCTGGTGGACCTTCGGCTGGCCCTATGAAACCAGCGCGGCGATGGCGCGCATGGTGTTCTCCGGAATGATGGACCGCCTGCCCAATCTGAAAGTGCTGGCGCATCACATGGGCGCCATGGTGCCGTATTTCGAAGGCCGCGTCGGTCCGGGCTGGGACCAGCTCGGCAAGCGCACCTCCGACGAGGACCTGACGCTGGTGCTGAAGCGGCTGAAGAAGCGCCCCTTCGACTACTTTAAGGATTTCTATGCCGACACCGCGGTGTTCGGCTCGCGCCCGGCCACGCTGTGCGGGCTCGATTTTTATCCCACCGAACGAGTGCTGTTCGCCTCCGATTCTCCGTTCGATCCCGAGCGCGGACCGGGCTATATCCGCGACACCATCAAGGTGCTTGAATTGATCGAGATGCCGCAGGAGAAACGCGAGGCGATCTGTTTCCGCAACGCGCAACGGCTGTTCAAATTGACTTGACCGTCGAAGGTCTGCGGCGCCGCCTTGCTTGCGGCGGCGGCCGTCAGGCATAAATGAGTGCCGGACAATTCATCAAGGTGCTGTCATGAAGCGTTTGATCCTGGCGATCGCCTCCACCGTTGCGCTGGCCACGCCGCTATTGGCGCAGGCCAATTGGCCCAGCCGGCCGGTGAAACTGGTCGTGCCTTTCGCTGCCGGCGGCTCCGCCGATACTTTGGGCCGCAGCTTCGGCGAGCAGCTCACCACTGCGCTCGGGCAGCAGGTTGTCGTTGAAAACCAGGGCGCCGCCGGCGGCATCGTGGGCTCTGCCGCGGTGGCTCGGTCACAAGGTGACGGTTACACACTGGTCGTGTCGGGCATCGCCTCGCATGTGATTGCGCCGAACACCAATCCCAACCCTGGCTTCGATCCGATGAAGGATTTCACCCACATCGCTTATTTCGGCGGTCCGCCGATCGTGATGATCGCGCATCCGTCGCTCGGGGTGAAGTCCCTGAAGGAGCTGCTGGAGCTGGCGAAGAAAAGCAAGGACCCGCTAGGCTATGTCTCGCCCGGCGCTGGCACGCTCGGCAACCTGGTTGCGGAATTTTGGGCCGGCAAGGAAAAGGTCAAGCTCGAGCACATTCCCTACAAGGGCGCTTCGCAGGCGCTCAACGATTTGATCGGCGGTCACGTAAAGGTCGGATCGATGACCTTCACCACCGCCGCGCCGCAGATCCGTGCCGGCACCGTCGTTCCGCTCGCGGTGTCGTCGGCGAACCGGCTCCAGGAATTCCCCGACCTGCCGACCTTCAAGGAACTTGGTTATCCCGACCTGGTGGCGACGACGTGGTTTTCGCTATCCGGTCCCAAGGGCATGCCGGCCGAGATCGTGTCCAAGATCAACGCCGCGGTCGACAAGGCCAAGGACAGCCCGGAAGTGCAGAAGCGCCTTGCCACCGAGGCCATGGAAACCGAAAAGATGAGCGCGGATGCGTTCACCAAATTCATGGCGGACGAACTCGCCAAATGGGGTGCGGTCGCCAAGGCGACGTTCAAGCCATAATTAATGCCGTCGGCGCGCCGGCGGCCCTTATCCCAAGAATCATGTGAGTTGGCGCGCCGCCGTCCGCGCTGGCGCTTGCGAAACATTGTTTCCTCAGGCTATGCGGGGGTAGGTCAGCGTTGCTGAACCCAGAAACTGCGGACCATCCATGCTGCGCTGGTTTCAGATGCTGATGCCGAAGGAGACGCGCTTCTTCGGCCTTTTCGCGCGCCACGCGGAGGCCATCGTCGCCGGTGCCCAGGCGCTGCGCGCCATGCTTGAGGGCGGCGACGCGGTTGAACCTCAATTCAACAATGTGATGGACCGGGAACACGAAGCCGACGCTGCCACACGCGATATCCTTATCGCGGTGCGGAGGACCTTCATCACGCCTTTCGACCGTGGCGATATCAAGGACCTGACCACGTCGATGGATAATGCCATCGACATGATGCAGAAAACCGCCAAGGCGGTCGTGCTGTTCGATATCCGCACCTTCACTCCCGAGATGAAGGCGATGGGCGATCTTATCGTGCAATGCGCCGTGCTGGTGCAGGAAGCTATTCCCCTGCTGGCCGCCATCAGCACGCACGCCGCGCGCCTGAATGCTATCGCGGAGCAAATTTCGCACCTTGAAGGCAAAGCCGACGAGATGCACGAGCGCGGCCTTAAAGATCTGTATGCTCGCTCCAAGCTGGAACCAATGAACTACATCACCGGCAACGAAGTCTACGACCACCTGGAGAAGGTGGTCGACCGCTTCGACGACGTCGCCAACGAGTTGCAAGGCATCGTCCTCGATCACGTATGACGGCAGCGGAGCAGAGTTGATGGAGGCGGTCGCTCTCAGCTTGCCCCTTCTGGTGGGGCTGGTGGCCATTGCGCTCCTGTTCGATTTTCTGAACGGTTTGCACGATGCCGCGAATTCCATCGCCACCATCGTTTCGACGCGTGTGCTCAGCCCGCAATATGCGGTGGCTTGGGCGGCCTTTTTCAATTTCATCGCCTTCCTGTTCTTCGGGCTCCACGTCGCGGAAACACTCGGCACGGGGATCATTGCTGCGACCGTGGTGGATCCTCGCGTGATCTTCGGCGCGCTCATGGGCGCGATCTCCTGGAACGTCATCACTTGGCTGCTTGGCATCCCCTCAAGCAGTTCGCACGCGTTGGTCGGTGGGCTGGTGGGCGCCGGCATAGCCAAGGCCGGATGGTCCGCGATCGTGTGGACCGGTCTGAGCAAGACAGCCGCCGCTATCGTGCTGTCACCGCTGACGGGTTTTCTTTTAGCGCTGCTGCTGGTGCTGCTGGTGTCGTGGTATCACTTGCGCAAAACGCCCTACGCGGTCGACCGCAGATTCCGCATTCTGCAATTCATCTCAGCTTCGCTTTATTCGCTGGGCCACGGCGGCAATGACGCGCAGAAAACCATGGGCATCATTGCAGTGCTTTTGTATTCGCAAGGGCACTTGGGCCCTAGCTTTCACGTACCTTTCTGGGTGGTGATCACCTGTCAGGCCGCGATGGCGCTGGGTACCCTGATGGGCGGCTGGCGCATCGTAAAGACGATGGGATCGAAGATCACCCGCTTGACGCCGATGCAAGGTTTCTGCGCGGAAACCGGCGGGGCGATCACCCTATTCGGCGCTACCTGGCTAGGGATTCCGGTCTCCACCACTCATACGATCACCGGCGCGATTATCGGAGTGGGCGCGGCGCGGCGGCTTTCCGCCGTGCGCTGGAGCGTGGCTAACAATATCGTGGTGGCGTGGATCATCACGATCCCCGCGTCAGGCATTATCGCCGCTCTGTCCTATGCCGCGATAGGTCTGCTGGGCTGAGCCCTCAGCTCGCCACCTTGGCGAGGAAACTCTCGACTTCCTCGCGCAGCTTGCCGGCCGAAGTCTCCATCACCTCCGAAGCGTCCAGCATGGTCTGCGCGGAGGTGCGCGCGCCGGTGGCTGATCCGGCCACCTGGCTGAGCACCCCGACGATCACCTTGGTGCCTTCGGCGGCGCTGGCCACGTTATGTGAAATGGCGCCGGTGGCGGCGTTCTGCTCCTCCACCGACGCGGCCACATCGGTGGTGTATTCATTGATCTGCTGCATGCGGTCGGCGATGCCGCGAATGGCGTCCACCGCCGCGCCGGTGGAGGTCTGCACCGCGGCGATGTGGTTGATGACTTCTTCAGTGGCCTTGGCCGTCTGCACAGCGAGCGATTTCACTTCCGACGCGACCACAGCAAAGCCGCGGCCGGCGTCACCGGCTCGCGCCGCCTCGATCGTCGCGTTCAGCGCAAGCAAATTGGTCTGCCCGGCGATGTTCTGAATCAGCTTGACCACTTCGCCGATCTTTTCGGCGGCCGTTGTCAGGCTGGCGATCTCATCATTGGTCGCCTGCGCCTCGCTCACGGCGGTGCGCACGATATCTGCGGTCTTGTGCAGCTGACGGCTGATCTCGGCGATTGAGCTCGACATCTCATCGGCAGCGCTGGCGGCGGTGCTGACATTTGTGGAGGCCTCGTTAGAGGTCTTCAACGCACCTTCCGCGCGCTGCGAGGTCTCGTCGGAGGAGCCGTAAAGCGCGGTCGCGGTGGAACGCATGGAGGACGTACTTTTGCCCACGGTGTGCAGCAGGCTCTCCACCCGTTCGCGGAAAGCGGAAATCGCGGCATCCACCAAAGTCCGGCGCTGTTCCTGTTCGATCATGGTGGTGCGTTGTTCCAGCGCGCGGCGGCGCTCGGTGACGTCTTCATGGACGCCGACCCAGCCGCCCGCCATGGATTGGTTCAGCACCGAGATGATATGGCCGTTCGGCAGGACGATTTCGGTGTTTACCCGTCCGCTGCCCTTGGTCATCTGGCGGATGACGTTTTCGTGGTACTGCTGAATGTCTCCGCTGAAAGTGCCGGTGGCGGCGCGATATTTGAGATAATCGAGCAGCGTGATGCCAGGTTTCACGACGTCGGGCGAAAGATTGTACATCTGCATGAAGGGCTCGTTGCAGATGACCAGCTTGCTGTCCTTGTCGAACATGCAAAGCCCGTGCGCCATGTTGTTGAGCGCGGTTTCCAGTCGCAGATTCTGCTCGCGCACACGCCCGTCGGCGAAGGCTGCGACGGAGCTCATGCCGAGTACGGCGAGAGTAGCGCCGGCGACGGCGAGCGAGAGCCAAATCCGCGACAGCGCCAAGGGGTCGATCTGGCGTGCCGGGTTGGGAACCACGATGACGGCGCCCATGGCGGTGAAGTGGAGCAACAAAATAGCGAGCGTCAGCAACAGCGCCGAGCCGATCATTCCTTTCTGGTCGCGGCGGCGCGCGGCAAGGTTCACCGCGGCCGCGCTAAATATGCAGCTGAGGAAGATAGAAGCGGCGACGAGATGCCAGGTCCATTGTACATCGCCTTGGACCTCCAACGCGCGCATGCCCACATAGTGCATGACGACCACGCCGATGCCGACAATAGCGCCGCCTGCCGCCGGACCCCATTGCCCCGGAGCATAGATTGCCATCGCGAAGCCGATGCTTGTGATCACGCATGCGAGCAAAAGCGAGAGCAGGGTGAGCGACACATCGTAGCCGACGGGAACGCCCGGCTCGTATGCCAGTATCGCAATGAAATGCGTTGACCAGATACCGCATCCAACGGTTGCGCCTGCGATCGCAATCCACACCACCCGCGCGTTTCCGTGCACGACAAAAGCGCGATAGAGGATGGTGACGGCTACGAAGCTGGCGAGGAGGCAGACAAGCCCCGCGATGATGACCAGCCGCCAGTCATGTTGGGTTGTGAGACAATTATAGATTTGGAACATGCACCTACCGGGGTTATCGGCAATGTAGGCGCGCAAGGTTGTTTTGAGGTTAACACTTGGTTAGTAAAGGTTTAACTATCTCTCTCCATCACTGCGAGCGGGTCGCCGGATTGCCGCGGGACCGCCTGGAGATTTCCCGCCAATGCGATTGCGCAGCGTTCCGGCCGTCATCTTTGCCTTTGTTTTTGCCTTAGCGCTCGCCGGCTGCGGCGGTACGCCCGAGACACCGGCACCCGAACCAAGCTTTTACCGCAGCATGGCGCGCCCCGGTGCGCAGGTGGATGCGGAAGCAGCGGCGTCGATGATCTCCGGCTATCGCAATAATAACGGGCTGGGAACTATCCATGTTGATCCTGTCCTTTCACGGCTGGCCGAACAGCAGGCGCGCGCCATGGCACGGCGTGACAAGCTTGATCACAATGCCGGCGGGCCCTTCGCGCAGCGCATGAAGGCGTCGGGATATGTCTACAAGGTCGGCGCGGAGAATATCGGCGCCGGCTACCACACCTTGGCCGAAGCCTTTTCCGGCTGGCGCGATTCCCCGCCACATCGCGCCAACATGCTGCTCAAGGGTGTAACGAGCATGGGCATCGCAGCGGTCTATGATCCGAACACGAAATATAAGGTGTTCTGGGCGATGATCGTTGCCGCGCCGACCGAGACGGAACAAGAATCAGCGGCGCCTCAAGTGGTCGCGCGCTGATTTAGCCGCCGTGATCGCTGCACGGCGCAAGGCTTCCAGGCGCGATGCAAGCGCGAAGGAAAATTCCGCATCCGCAGCGGCGGTGAACAACCAATCGGCGAGCGTCAGTCGTTCGTTCCACAGCTGCGACGCCATGGTGTCGGTTGCCGTCGCGCAGGAATCCGCTTGCGTGATCGCCGGATCGGCCAGCAGCGTTTCGGTCAAACCGGCGACGGCGAGCACGCCTGGCGAATAGCTGGCATAAGCCTCGTCATAGGCGACTTTCCAGCCCCAGGCCGAATCGCCGCTTTTCAGCGCAATGGTGATCGCAATCGCTTTGCCATTGGCACGCAGACTGTGGATCAGAACCTTGTTCTCGGCGCCGAGCGCCGTGACCGCGCGCTCCATAAAATAGCGCACATCCGCATCTTGCGAGGCGGCGGTACCGGCTCGACCCTTCCAGCCGGCGGCTTCGAGTGCGAAGAAGTCATCAAGCCCGCGGGCAAGAGCCTCGCTGTCTTGTTCCGTCTCTAACGTTACGGCACCAAGCTCTCGCAGCCGCGCATGACTGCGTCGCATGTTTCGGAGCCGCTTGCCGCTCATAGTGCGCTGGAAATAATCGGCGCGGCTGTCGCCTGGCAAAAGCAAGGCACGTTCGTGCCGGCCGAAGGATGTCGACGGACACCCGCTGCGCGCAAGCAAATCGGCCAGCGTCGCCGCAAAAACCCCGGTCTGCGCGATCAACGGCAGGAGCATCAGATCCGGCAGCGCGGCATTGTCTGCGATATACCTCAGCCAGGTGGCGATCACCGGTTCCGCCATCTCGCGATCGACCAGTGGCGTGCCGAGCGGCGCGTAAGGATGGGTCCAGCCGACCACGACAGGGAAAGGGACGCCAAAGCGACGCCGTTCGATGCGAACGGGAAACAGCCCCACCAGGCGTCGCGGCGCGCGGGACCATACCAGCCCAACTTGCACGTCCCTCCCGAGCAAAGGCGCAGCCGCCAGTGCGAAGCTGGGCTCGTAGAAGACGTTTGGCTCCAGCGCGCAGGCTGCGAGCAAGCGCCATTCGGCGGTGACCGATGCAAGCTCTGCGAGCGGGTGCAATTCGACGTCGAAATTCATGGACGAATAGCGATCTACGGCGGAGGCGCGTCGGGCGGAGGCAATGGCCGCGGTGGCGTTGTCTAATCCAATCATTGCAGCGAGACCGGCTTGTATGCGCGGCCCCAGATCAGTAAGCCGTCCGGCAAACACGCCTTCGCCTGCACGGCGAACGCGATGAAGGAAACGAGAGCGGGCGGCGGCTTATCTGCGGTGCCGATCAAGGCCAAAACCATCTCCAGCGCCGCGCATGCGGCGATGACCCGGCCTTAGCAAGGAAATCTTAAGATACGGTTCGGAGCGGTTAACACTTGTGGCGCCGGCCGCGCGGCTTTTACCTTTCGCACTGCCCGGCGGATGAATCCGATAGCCGCTTTTATTCGCAGGCGCGGCTCGTTAGTCCTCGATCGCCTTCAGCCGCTCCGTGCCGCGGAATACAAAGGGCGCGACCAACGCGATCAGGGCGATGCCGAGCAGCGTGGCGGATAGCGGGCTTTGCAGCAGCACCATCGGGTCGCCGAGGCTGATCGACAGGGCACGGCGCAATTGCGCTTCCGCGATGGGACCGAGAATGAGACCGATGACCACCGGCGCAATCGGGAAGTCAAAGCGTCGCATCAAGAAACCCATGATGCCGAACACGGTCAGAATCATCAGTTCGACGGTGGAAGGATTGGCGGCGATGGTGCCCATGGTCGCGAAGACCAGGATGCCGCCATAAAGCCAAGGTTGTGGAATTGCGAGCAGCCGCACCCACAGCCCGACCAGCGGCAGGTTCAGCACGAGTAGCATGGCATTGGCGATGAATAAGCTGGCGATCAAGCCCCAGACGAGATCCGGCCGCTCGGCGAAGAGAAGTGGTCCGGGGTTGAGGCCGTATTGCTGGAAGCCGGCGAGCATCATCGCCGCGGTGGCGGAAGTGGGCAGTCCTAATGTCAGCAGCGGCACCAGCGTTCCGGCGGCGGAAGCATTGTTGGCGGCTTCGGGCCCGGCGACGCCTTCGATGGCGCCGTGGCCGAATTCCTCCGGATGTTTGGTCAAACGTTTTTCCGTCGAATAGGACAGAAAGGTCGGGATCTCCGCGCCGCCTGCCGGCAGTGCGCCGATGGGAAAACCGAAGAGAGCGCCGCGCAGCCAGGCGGGCGCCGACCGGCGCCAGTCTTGCTTCGTCATCCAGAGCGAGCCTCGTACCGGCTCGACCGTTTCATCGGCCCTATGTCGGCGTGAAGCGATGAACAGCGCCTCACCGACCGCGAAGAGGCCGACGGCTAGCGTTGTTATCTCAATGCCGTCGAGCAATTCGGGCACGCCGAACGTCAAGCGGGCTTGGCCGGTGAGGGTGTCGATGCCCACGAGGCCCAGGGTGAGGCCGATGAAGAGACTGGTGAGGCCGCGCACAGGGGAAGTGCCGAAGGTGGCCGAAACGGTAACGAAGGCCACGCACATCAATGCGAAATAATCTTCCGGACCAAACTGAATGGCGATCTTCACCAGCCACGGCGCGAGGAAGACGATGCCAATCGTCGCAAGCGTGCCGGCGACAAAAGAGCCTATGGCTGCCGTAGCCAGCGCCGGACCGCCGCGTCCGGCCTTGGCCATCTTGTGGCCCTCCAGCGCGGTGGCGAGCGAGGCGCTCTCGCCGGGGGTGTTGATCAGGATGGCAGTGGTCGAGCCACCATACATCCCGCCGTAATAGATGCCCGCAAACATGATCAGCGAGCCGGCCGGATCGAGCTTGAATGTCACCGGCAAGAGCAGCGCGACTGTCAGTGCCGGCCCGATCCCCGGCAGCACGCCCACGGCGGTGCCGAGCAGCACGCCGATGAGGGCGAACAAGATGTTCATCGGCTGCGTGGCGATGGCGAGGCCGGTGAAGAGAGATTCGAGAGCGTCCATGCCGGCAGGCTTTCAGAAAAGACGTTCGAGCGGCCCGGCGGGCAATGTCAGCGCTAGAATTTTCGAGAACACGAGATAGACGATGGTCGCCAGCACCAAGCCGATGATGATGTCTATGTGAAAGGCCTTGCGGCCGAAGGCTGCCGCGGTCATGGCAAAGAGGAGCGCGGTGGCGATGATAAAACCTCCGCCGAAACCGATCACGGCGATCAAGGCGGCGAGCCCGCCAAGCACGCGCATGATCGGCTGGATGCTGATCTCCTCCCGGACGGGCATATCCCCTTTCAAGCCGTTGATGAAGTTGCCGGCTGCCAGGACGGCCAGTCCGATGGAAACGATGAAGGGCATCGCCTTCGGCCCGACGCCATAGACCGACGTGAGCGTGAGATTGCTGGTGTCCCAGGCGACCACGATTGCCAAGACCGCGAGCAAGCCGGCGATTGCAAGCCCGGCGGGATCTATTCGACGCTCACGCGTTTCCTGCAAGGCCGCCCCCAAACTCTCCCCGGACGACGCAACGCCGTTGTGCGCCGCGCCGCCGGGACGCTATCTCAGGACTTCACCAGACCGATGGTCTTCATGACTTCGCTGACCCGCGCCTGTTCAGTCTTCAGGAACTTGGCGAACTGGTCACCGGACATATAGGCGTCGTCCCAGCCCTTCTGCTTGAGGACTTCCTTCCAGGCGTCGGACTTCACCATCTTGTCGACCGCGTCGGCGAGCTTCTTCTTGTCATCGGCGGAAATGCCGGGCGCCGCCACGACCGAACGCCAGTTGGTGATCACCGCGTCGAGTCCCTGTTCCTTCAGCGTGGGCACGGGGATGTTGGCCATCTTTTTCTCGGAGCTGATGCCGAGAGCGCGCATCTTGCCGGCCTTGATCTGCCCTTCGTATTCCGCGTAGCCGGAAATGCCGGCGGTCACTTTGCCGCCGAGGACGGCGGCGATCGATTTACCGCCGCCGGAGAAGGGAATGTAGTTGACCTTGGCGGGATCGGCGCCCGCTGCCTTGACGATCTGCGCGGCGAGGATGTGATCGACGCTGCCAGCCGAACCGCCGGCGAAAGTCACCTTGCTGACATCGGCCTTGATCGCTGCGGCCAGATCCTTGGCGCTCTTGATCGGCGAGTCTGCGTTGACGACGACCACCACCGTTTCTTCGGTCAGCTTCGCGATCGGCGTCACCTGATCGAGCGAAACGGGCGACTTGTTGAGCAGGATGGCGCCGACCATGACGAAGCCGTTGACCATCATCGTGTTCGGATCTTTGCTGTTGACGAATTGTGCAAGGCCGACGGTCCCGCCGGCGCCGGGAATGTTCGTCACCTGGACGTTTTTGGCTGCGCCAGAAGCCACCAGCGCCGACTGCATCGAGCGCGCGGTCTGGTCCCATCCGCCGCCCGGCGCGGCCGGCGCGATCAGTTTCAGTTCGCCTAATTGGGCAAATGCCGAAGTCGCCATCACGGCGAACACACTGGCTGCAATGGTTCCGGAAACAAGTTTGCTGAAGCGGGACATCGGGGCTCCTCCTTGTCGCGGCGTGCTTTGGCCCGTGTGCAGGCCGGCTGCCGCGTTTGATTATGGCGATACTGTCGCGCCGTTTACCGGCTGCGGTCAACCGCGTTGGGCTAGGCTTTTCGGGTAGTCAGCCGGCGAAGCCGCCGGCATCGAGAAACGCCTGCTCCTCCGGCGTGCTGACGCGGCCGAGCACGGCATTGCGATGCGGGAAGCGGCCAAAACGCCGGATGATGTCCGCATGCAGTTCGGCCCATTTCACGCCCTCGGCGTCGGAATTCTGCCGGCTGAGCTCGACGCAACGCTCCTGGTCGACGAGGTTTTCCGAATGCTGGAAGGGCAGGTAGAAGAAATTGCGCTTGGGCAAATCCAGCTGCCGGTCGAAATTCTGCGCGACCGCGCGCTTGGCTACCGCCAGCGCGAGCGGATCGGCTGCAAAGGCGCGCGGCGAGCCGCGAAACATGTTGCGCGGAAACTGATCGAGCACGATGAGCAGGGCCAAGGCAGCTTCGGGCGTGGCTTCCCAATCGCTCAGGCGCCCCGCGGCGGCGGCTTCATAGGTCGGCAGGAAACGCTGGCGGATAGCCGCGTCGAATGCATCGTCTTTGGAAAACCATTTCTGCGGGCCCGCGCCGAACCAGAAGTCGAGCACTTGGGCAGGCGTGGCAGGCGAAGCATCGGCCATCCGTCACGCAGCCTCCGTCTTGGGAGACAAAACTTCGTCGCGCAAGGCACGCCGGAGGATCTTGCCCACATTCGATTTCGGTAGTTCGCTACGGAATTCGATGCGTCTTGGGATCTTGTAATGCGTGAGCTGGGTGGCGCAGAATTTGCGCAGCTCATCGGCGGTGAGGTTGGGATCCTTCTTTACCACGAAAAGATTCACCGATTCTCCCATGCGCTCATCTGGCAAGCCGACCACGGCGCATTCCAGCACGCCGGGATGACTCGCGACCACGGCTTCCACCTCGTTGGGGAACACCTTGAATCCGGAAACGAGGATCATGTCTTTCTTGCGGTCCACGATGGTGACCTGTCCCTTGGCGTCCATCACACCGATGTCTCCGGTGTGAAAGAAGCCGTCGGCGCTCATCACCTTCGCCGTCTCGTCGGGCCGCTGCCAGTAGCCCGGCATCACTTGCGGGCCGCGGGCGCAGATCTCACCCGGTTGGCCGAGCGGCAGGTCGCGGTCGTTGTCGTCGCGGATAGCGATTTCGGTGGAGGGCAAAGGCAGGCCGATGGTGCCGGTAAAGATCGTGCTGTCGGCGCGGTTGCAGGTCAGCACCGGCGAGGTTTCGGACAGGCCGTAGCCTTCCAGGATCGGGCAGCCGGTGCCCTTGAGCCATTTCTCCGCCACCACGCGCTGAACCGCCATGCCGCCGCCGATCGAGCATTTCAGCATGCTCCAGTCGACCTGGCCGAATTCGGGATGGTTCGCCAGCGCATTATAAAGCGTGTTCACCGCCGGGAACGAGTTCACCTTGCAGCGGCGCAGCTCCTTGATGAGATTGGGCAGGTCGCGCGGGTTGGGGATCAGAAGGCTGGCCGAGCCCATGCGGATGGCGGCGAAGTAGCAGACCGTCAGCGCGAAGATGTGATAGAGCGGCAGCGCGGCGACGATCAGCAGGTGCTCGACGTGCGGCGCGCGCTGCATCATCGGCTGCTGCCACGCCTCCACCTGCAAGGTATTGGCGATCAGGTTGCGGTGCGTCAACACGGCGCCCTTGGCCACGCCGGTGGTGCCGCCGGTATATTGAATGAAGGCGACGTCCTCGGCGACGACCTCCGGCTTGACGAAATCCATTCCGCTTCCGGCGGCGATGGCGTCGTTGAATGCGGTTGCCTGCGGCAGCGCATAGGCCGGCACCATCTTCTTCACATGGCGCACGACCAGGTTGACCAAGGTGCCTTTCAGTATTCCGAGCATGTCGCCCATGCGCGCCATCACGACATGCTTGACGGATGAATGCGGCAGCGCGTGCTGGACCGTGGCGGCAAAATTCTCCAGCACCACGATCGCTTCGGCGCCGGAGTCCTTGAGCTGGAATTCCAGCTCGCGCGGCGTGTAGAGCGGATTGACGTTCACCACCGTCATGCCTGCGCGCAGGACGCCGGCAATCGCCACCGGATATTGCAGCACGTTCGGCATCATCAGCGCGATGCGCGCGCCTGGTTTCAGTCCTTGATGTTGTAGCCAGGCAGCGAAGGCGCGCGAGAGATGATCAAGCTCCGCGTAAGTGATCGCCTTGCCCATGCCGATGAACGCGTCTTCGGCGCTGAAGCGGCCGAAGCTTTCTTCCATCATCGCAACAAGAGACGACCAGCGCGACGGATCGATGTCAGCGGGAACGCCTGCCGGATAATCCTTGAGCCAGATGCGCTCCATCCCGCTTCCTTTATGCTGCGAATCGCCCCGCGGTGCGGAGCCCGCAGTTTGGAAACATGCGGCAAAGCGCGGGAGGGTGGCAACCTCTCGACGCCTGCGGCACTGCAGGCGGGCGCTTCACTGCTCCGGCGGCTTCAGGCCGGCAGGCCGCGGGCGGGGCAGCGGCACGGTGACCGGCGTTTCCGACAGCACGGTCGACATGGAGGGCGGCGCCGCATGGGCCAGCGGGCTAGCCGTCAGGCTGGTCCAGACCGCGGGCGCTGATCCCGCCTTCACCTCGCCCGGCTTGCCAGCGGCGGCGGTTTGCACCGACGTGACCGCGATCGGCTTCGCGCCGGGGGTGGCGCCGGAGGCGACCCGCGTCGACTGTTTCGGCGGCCCGACAAAAACCTCGATCGGCTCGACCGGGAGCACCGGGAAGGCGGCGAGCGAGAAATCCTTGGGCAGCGGCAGCAGGCTGGAGAGCAGCGACCTGCGCCGGCCATTGCCGGTAGCGTTACCGTCGGCACCTTCGGCGTCGGCGCCGGTCTCGGCGTCGTCGTCCTCGTCGGTTTCGCTCGCGGGCTTCTTGCGATTGACGCACATCTCCTCGCGCATATTGAGCGGCGCCGCCGCGATCGGCACCAGTCCGTCCACGGTGCCGAGCGATGGACGCAGCCAGGCCAAGCCATTGCCGTTGAAGCCGCGCTCCAGAAGCTTGGCCGCCTTTTCCGCGCGCAGGGTGGAGGAGGACGCGCCCAGTACGACCGCGATCAGCTGCTTGCCGTTGCGTGTGGCGGTGGCGATCAGGTTGAAGCCGGAGGCGCAGATATAGCCGGTCTTCATGCCGTCAGCGCCGGGATAGCGGCTGATCAGCCTGTTGTAGTTGCGCGTCACCCGCTTGCCGAAGCGGATGGCCGGGATGTGCCAGTAGAAGCCGTATTGCGGGAAATCGCGGATCAGCGCGCGCGCCAGGATGCCGAGATCGCGCGCCGAGCTTATCTGGTTGTCGGCCGGCAAGCCATTCGGATTGATGAAACTCGATTGCACCATGCCAAGGCGACGAGCCGCGGCGTTCATTTCGTCGGCGAATTTCTCGACCGAGCCTGAAATGCCTTCGGCGATGGTCACCGCCACGTCGTTGGCAGACCTCACCATCATCATCTTCAGCGCATTGTCCAGCGTGAGCTGGGTGCCCGCCGCGAAGCCCATCTTGGCCGGCGCTTCCGCGGCGGCCCGCGCCGAAACGGTGATCATTGTGTCGGCGGTGACGCGGCGCTCGCGCATCGCTTGCAGCGTTACGTAGAGCGTCATTAATTTGGTGAGCGAGGCCGGATACCACGGATAGGTTGCGTTCTCTGCGTGCAGCACCTTGCCGCTTCCGGCCTCGATCAACAGCTGGGCGTCAGCGGAAGCCGGCCTCGTGGCAACGACACTGTTCACACCGAACAGCACGGCAACGATCACGATTTTTGCACAAAAAGTCACTGGTCGCGGTCCGGTCCTGTTGCTCTCGGGCGTCGCAACTGCGTCAGTTCCACTCGCGGAGTATACCGGAGCCGGCGCTGCGAGGAACAAGTTTCAGCCGCAACCCCCCAGTGTCTTGCCTCTGTCTGTCAGGAAAGAGACCAAAGTTCGGCTGCTAGCCCGGCCGTGCGGGCCCGATCTGCCGTTCGGCGGGGGACGGAAGGAAGGATGCATCAAACAGGTCCGACGGCTCGACTTTCGTCTTGAACTTGAAGCTCTGCGTCAACAGATCGATGCCGCGTGCAAAGCCGCTCGGAATCGACGCCACCCAATCCGTTAGCCTGCACTTCTTCCGTGACGATATTATCCCGGATCACCATGCGCAGGCGCTCCAACTCAATGTCTTTGCGCGCGTTGTCGTTCCGCTTGAGCACCGAGTCCACCGCGTGTGCCGGGGCCCGGATAGTTTCCTTGAGGCCCTTGAGATAGGCGCGCAGAAATCTCTTTAGCGCATCAGGGTGGTTCGCCGCAAAGGAGCTGTTAACGATGATGGCATCGCCATAGAGCGGCAGGCCGAAATCGGCCATCTGCAAGATCAGCAGATCGTCGAGCGGAACACCGCGCTCCTTAAGGCTGAGATAGGCGGAGAACGAGGTGCCGGTGACGGCGTCGATCTGGCCGGCGGCGAGCATCGGCTCTCGCACAGCCGCCGCAAGATTTTCGATTTTCACCTTGGAGGTGTCGATGTCGTTGAGCTTGGCGAAAACCGGCCACAACGCGGTTGCCATTTCACCAGGCGGGGCACCGATACGTTTGCCTTGCAGGTCTATTGGTTTGGCGATGCCGCGGCTCTTGCGCGCGATCACCGCGTAGGGCGGCTTGTTGTAAACGATGAAAACCGCCTTTAGCGGCACACCGGGATTCTGTTCGCGAAACCGCAGCACGGCGTTGATGTCGCCCAGCCCGATTTCGGCCGATCCGTTGGCGACGCGGCTGATGGCGTCGGGCGGGGACGCCATGGCTTCGATGGTGACGTCCAGCGCTTCGGCGCGATAGAAGCCGCGGTCATCCGCCACCAGGAAAGGCGCATAGGCACCCGTCAAGCTGCCCTCAAGGGCCACCTTGATTGATCGTTGCGCTGCCGCGGGGGTGGTGGCGAAGGCGGCGGCCAGCATGGCCACGGTGGCGAACCCTGCGCGAGCAAGCGTGAGATGGCGGAAGCCCATCGTTCTTCCTTCCGGTCCCCCCACGAAGCCAGTTTTCACAAAAGATCATGGCAAGCCAAAGAGCAAGACCGGAATGGAAAATTCGCGCCACCATGGCTAACGCCGCGCGGATGCCCAGTGGTCAGGTGGATGCCAGGCTGGGTGCTGGTGTCATACAAACTATCGCCGCATGAACAAGCGTTAACAATTTCTCCTTCGTCCCGCTGTATGCTGGCAACTATGAGTGATTCTATCGCACGCCTCTACGACGCCATTCTGGCGGCCCGGGCCTCGGACCCGTCGGCTTCCCGCACGGCGCGCCTATTGCAGTCCTCCCGGGCCAAAATGGCCAAGAAACTGGCTGAGGAGGCCGTCGAGGTCGTCATCGATGCCATGAATGGCAACAGCGACGCCGTCGTGCGCGAAAGCGCGGACCTCATTTACAATCTGGTTGTGCTCTGGGTTTCCGCCGGCGTGCGGCCGCAAGATGTCTGGGATGAGATGGCGCGGCGTGAGAAGCTGATGGGTATCGCCGAGAAGATGCCGAAGCTGCATAAGCTGAATCCAATCCCGACGTCCGCGCCCCGCCGCAAGGTGATCGCGCTGGATGCCACCCGCGCCCGCAAGCGGCGCTGATCGCCGCAAGAGCGGCGAAAGCATAGACACGGCCTGGCGCCGCCGCTAAGCAAACCCCCCATGCTTCGTCGTCTGTATGACTGGTGTATCGCCGCCGCGGGCAAGCCGCATGCCTCCTGGATTATGGGAGCCGTGTCCTTCGTGGAAAGCTCGTTCTTTCCCGTGCCGCCGGATGTGATGCTGATACCGATGTCCCTTGCCCGGCCTGACCGGGCCTATTTTTACGCTACGCTCTGCACCGTGACGTCGGTGGCGGGCGGCGTGCTCGGCTATATCATCGGGGCCTACCTATATGACTCCGTCGGGCTGTGGCTGATGCAGCTCTACGGCTATGGCGACAAGATCGAGGCGTTCCGCGAGGCTTACGCCGAATGGGGAGCCTGGATCATCGTGCTCAAGGGCATGACGCCGATCCCCTACAAGATCGTCACCATCGCCTCGGGCTTCGCCGCCTATCCGATCCTGCCTTTCATCCTGCTGTCATTCGTCGCGCGGGGAATGCGCTTCTACCTGCTGGCTTTCCTGCTGAACCGCTACGGTCCGCGGGCGCGGGTGATATTGGAGGAGCGGCTGGGAATGTGGGTGACGATCGGTGCGGTCGTTCTGGTCGCCGGGATCATCGCTGCTCTGTACCTGTTCTAGCGCACGGCTTGTGACGCATCCGGCGTCCCAAATTCGCCACGGAATCGACCGACCTTCGGCATGGAAACGCGGTCGCGTTCTCTTTGCTGGGCGGAGCGCCAATGAACGGCGGTGCGATAGCCTTTCTTGCACGGCACGCGCTCTTCGCGGCTGCCGGCTCGATGCTGTTGCTCTTCAGCTTCGCTGCTGCCGCGCAGGACAGCAGGCCCGCCGCCAAACCGTTCGCACGCGAGACGGCGCCCGCCTATGAGCCCGGCATGCTCGACCGCGTCGGACGCTGGTTGAAGGATTCCTACAACCGCCTCGGCAGCAACGCCGAAGGCGCGCGCGACACGCTCGGCGGCTTGGGTGAGCGGGCCAGCGGCGGCGCGAAAGAAGCCGCAGGCGCTGCCAGGCAAGCCACCGATGCCGCGAAGGAAGCTGCCGACGCCGTCGTTCGGTTGCCGAATGCCCGGGTGGTGGAGGCGCGCGCACGATGCATCATTGCCGCCAATGGCGCGCCCGATTGCCGGCAGGCGGCGGCAAGCGTCTGCAAAGCGAAAGGCTTTGGCTCCGGCTCCAGCCTCGACATCCAGTCGGCGCAAAAATGTCCGGCGCGGGTCTGGCTCTCCGGGCGCTCGCCGGAGCCGGGCGACTGCGAAGTGCAGTCCTTCGTCACCCGCGCGGTGTGTCAGTGATCGCGAGCGCAACCCCTCCGCCACCGAGGCGTTCGGCGTAAGCGCATTCAGAAATTCTAGCTGGTGAGCGGGGCACCGCAGAAGTTGCGGCGTGCGAACAAGCAAAAAGCGCGGCGAGCGCCGCGCTTCGGGTCCCGGCAGGATAGGTAGTCCCCTCCGCTCGGGAGGCCAGCTTGTTCTCACATCTGTCCTCACACTTTTTCCTCGCGGTGGCGGTTCGATTCTGATTATCCCTAGTGCCGTCGGCTGGAAAACTATCGAATTCTGGAAAGGGTCAAGTAAGTGACGACGTACTACTCGGCCGCGATCCGCGCGCCACGCTCACCCGTCTATGGCGGCCGCGCCATGGTTGTGTCCGGCAATTCCGCAGCGAGCCTCGCCGCGATCGCCGTGCTGAAGCGCGGCGGCCATGTCGTGGATGCCATGGTGGCCGCTTCCGCCGTGCTAACGACCGTGCTTGGGCATGCCACATCGATCGGCGGCGATTGCTTCCTGCTGTTCCACGATTCCTCAACCGGCCGCACCATCGGCCTCAACGCATCAGGCACGGCGCCGGCAGGTGCCACGCCCGAGCGCTTTCCCGATGGAATGCGACTCCACGGTCCCCTGGCGCCGGTCGTGCCGGGGCTGGTTCGCGGCTGGGAGGCCATGCACCGGCGTTACGGCACGCTGCCCTGGGCGGATCTGTTCGATGAGGCGATCTCAACCGCAGAGGCCCATCCGGTATCGCACGGGCTGGCCAATTGGATTTCTGCCGGGCGAGACAAACTTGCGGCGGATCCCGGCTGCGCCGCGCTCTATTTACCGGACGGTCGCCCGATCTCCGTTGGCGACACGCTGCGCCAGCCTGCGCTCGCCGCGACCTTGCGACGGATCGCGGAGCAGGGAGCCGACGGGTTTTACCAAGGCGAAACAGCCGAGCGTATCGGAGCCTATTTCGCCCAGCATGATGGCTTGATCAGCGCTGCAGATCTTTCCGCCTACCGCCCCGAATGGGCCGAACCCGTCGCCACGACCTATCGCGGCCACCGCGTTGAGGTGATGCCGCCCAATTCCTACGGCATGCTGCTGCTGATGCAGCTCAACGGCCTATCGGCCATCGACAGCCAGGCCCTGGTCGCCGATCCGGCGCGCCGCATCGCTTATCAGATGGACGCGATGAAAGCGGCGTTTGCGCAAGGTGCGCCGTGGATCGCGGATCCGCGCTCGGTGCCCGATGCCGCGGAACGGCTGCTCGGTCCGGCAATGGTGGCGGCGATGCAGCAGGCCGTGTTGCACGGTGTCGCGGCGACCGCGATCCCGGATCGGCGCGGCACCTCCTGTTTGCTGATCGCCGATGCCGCCGGCAACGCGATATCGCTGGTGCAGAGCGTCTACAATGTATTCGGCAGCTATTTTCACGAACCAAATACGGGTGTGCTGTTCAACAATCGCATGCAGGGTTTTACGCATCGTCCCGGCCAGATTAATTCCGTCGGCCCGGGCAGGCGGCCAGCGCATACGCTGTGCCCAGTGCTGGTTCAGCGCGACGGGCGCGTGCGCTTCGCGCTGGCGAGCCCAGGCGGGCTCAGCCAGACGCTGACCAATGTGCAGGTGCTGACCTCGCTGATCGACGCCGGCATGAATGTCGCGGCGGCCGTCGAGGCGCCGCGCTGGTGTAATCGCGAATCCGGAACCGGCGATTTCCTGGTCGAACCGGAATTTTCCGATTCAGTCGTCGCGGCGCTCGCGGCGATGGGTCATTCGGTGAAGAGGCGGCAGGACCCCTTTTTCTACGGGTCGGCGAAGGCGATCGAGCGCTTCGCCTCGGGCAATCTCGCCGGCGCGGCCGATCATCGCCGAGAGGCGTTCGCGCTCGGCCTGTGAGGCGGCGGCGGGCGCCAAACAAAAAAGCGCGGCAAGAGCCGCGCTTTTGACTTCGTGAGGCCGCAAAACATTCCGCCTCATCCTGGGGAGGCGCGAAGCGCCGTCTCAACGGATGGGCAACGACACGGGCCTGCATGGTTCGCGACGCGCCTGCATCACCTAGAGGTGTGAACAATTCGCATTCGCATACCATATGGCGCGGAGTCCCGCCGTTTGTTACCTTTTAGTCGTTCCAGAGTTTATCTGGGGAATGTCACATGAAATCCTTAATGCGCGGAATGAGCCGGCTGTTGTTTCTTGTTATCGGCGGAGCCACGGCGCTGATGCCGGCGCCTTCGGTGGCAGACGACAAGAACTTCTACGCAGGAAATACGATCAACATCATTGTCGGGTTCGGCCCAGGTGGCGGGTACGATCTTTATGCCCGATTGCTTGCCCAACATCTTGGCAAGCATATCCCAGGCCATCCAAGTGTTGTTGTGCAGAACATGGCCGGAGCGGGGGGCGTCCGCGCCGCTAACTATGTCTATTCGGCGGCGCCAAAGAACGGCACGGTCATTGCTGCCGTCAATCAGTTCGCGCCGATGTTCCAACTCCTCGGAGGGAGTGCTGGAGAATACGATTCTGCAAAGATCCAGTGGCTCGGGAGCATGGCCTCCTCCAACAACGTCGTCTATGTCTGGCACACGTCCGGCATCAAGACGCTGGAAGACGCCAAGCAGCGGGAAGTTCCGCTTGCGGGCAGCGGCGTCATCTCCGATGCCAACATTTATCCGGCAATCCTGAACGCGATGGTCGGAACGAAATTCAAAGTGATCAACGGATATGAGGGAACCAACGAAAGCAACCTCGCGATCGAACGGGGTGAAGTCGCCGGACGAGGGGGCGGGGCGTATTCAACCTTGGTGAGCACCCGGTCAGATTGGCTGCGGGACTATAAGGTGAATATCATCGCCCAGACCGGTGTCGAGAAGGAGGGCGACCTCAAGAACGTTCCGCTGCTGACGGAGCTCGCAAAGACGGACGAAGAGCGTCAGATGGCGGCGGTCGTCACCATGCCAATCGCCATCGGCTACAACCACTGGGTCGCCCCTGAGGTGCCGGCTGACCGATTGGAAATCCTGCGCAACGCTTATGCCAAAGCGCTGGCGGATCCTGACCTCCTGGCCGATGCAAAGAAGCAAAAGCTCGATATCCGTCCAAAAACCGGCGGAGAGATCGCGGCCTTGGTGAAAAAGGCAGCGGAAACTCCGAAGACAACTTTGGAAAAGACAGCCAAAATCTTGGGTTGGTAGAGCAGCCTGCGCGATGGCGCGACGGCCCTCGTTGGCAGCAAGTCCCGATGCTACTCGGCTGATTGGTGCCCCTGGCCGGACTCGAACCAGCACTCCTTGCGGAACCTGATTTTGAGTCAGGCGCGTCTACCAATTCCGCCACAGGGGCATGTCAGCATCATACCGGCGTGGCGCACGGGGTTCAACCTTTGCCGGCGGAATCGACATCAGGCGTGGCGCGCGTTATGCGAAGCTCAGCCAGGAACACAAGATGAGCACGTCCAGAGTGACGGCCTTCCGGCAAGCCGGGGGTCGTATCCAAAGCGTCCTGCGCGAGGAGCCGGTCGCGGCGACGGCGACTGTCGTCGCGCTTGGTGCCATGGCGACCCTCCTCGGAGCCTGGTTCTTTGAATATGCCCTGGGCTATGCGCCGTGCCCGCTCTGCCTGCAGCAGCGGATTCCTTATTACATCGTCATTCCGCTCGCGGTGATCGTCGCCGCCGGCGTGCGCGCGCGTTGGCCCCGCCGATGGCTCGCCGGCGGTCTTGCCGTGATCGCGCTCACCATGCTGGTGAGCGCCGGGCTCGGCGCTTATCATTCCGGCGTCGAATGGAAATGGTGGGCGGGCCCGGCCGCCTGCGGCGCTACGCTGGGCGAGCTCGGCTCGGGCAATTTGCTGGAGCGCGTACAGACAACGCGCATCGTGCGCTGCGACGAAGCAGCCTGGCGCTTCCTCGGTCTCTCGCTTGCGGGCTGGAATGTGCTGATCTCGCTCGCGCTCGCAGCCATCGCCGCGATGGGTGCGCAAAAAGCGGCGCGCTGACGGGCTGGCTTAGGGTTCCAGCTCGGTGTCCCAATAGAGATAGTCGAGCCAGCTATCGTGCAGATAGTTGGGCGGAAACAGCCGGCCGTTGCGGTGCAGGTGCGACACGCTCGGCTGATAGGGCATCTGCGAGGGGTACATCGACGATTCCTTCATCGTCTTGTCGGCCTTGCGCAGGTTGCAGGGCGAGCAGGCGGCGACCACGTTGGACCAGGTGGTATGCCCGCCGCGTGAGCGCGGCAGCAGGTGATCGAAGGTGAGATCCTCGCGCGAGCCGCAATACTGGCAGGAAAAACGGTCGCGCAGGAAAACATTGAACCGCGTGAAGGCGGGATGCGACGAAGGCCTGACGTAAGTCTTCAGCGACACCACGCTCGGCAGCTTCATTTCGAAGCTCGGGCTGCGCACCGCGCGGTCGTAATTGGCGACGATATTCACCCGCTCGAGGAAGGCCGCCTTGATGGCGTCCTGCCAGGACCAGAGCGAGAGCGGGTAATAGCTCAGCGGGCGGAAATCCGCGTTGAGCACCAAAGCCGGGAAGCCGCTGGGCGGCACGTGTACGTTCAAGTCAACGCTCCCTCACGCCCTTCGCGCCTGTCGCCAAGCGCTTAACTCATAGTCTACAGGCAGCGTGACAGGATTGTGAAGTGCGCTACTGCTATTGTTTGTTGTCAATCAGGCGGGCTTGAAGCGGCGCGCCAGGAACTCGCCGCCCTGCCGCAGTCCTTCCTGATCGATGCCGTGGCCGATTCCGGGGGATAAATGCCACTCCACCGGCACTTCGAAGGCCGCCAGTCCCTGCGCGGCGTGGAACAGGGCCTGTGCGGGAATCAGGTCGTCCTGCTCGCCATGAATCAGCAAGACCGGGGGCCTTGAGCGAATCTCCAGCGGAAACTTGTCAGGATCGACGTCGGGCGGCAGCACCAGCATGCCTGAATAGCCGACGATCGCCGCCGGGGCCGTGGCGCGGCGCAACCCGACATGCAGCGCCATCATCGTGCCCTGGCTGAAGCCGACCAGCGCCAGCGCCGATGGCGGCAGCTGGCGGCGCTTCAGCTCCGCTTCGAGGAAGCTTTCCAGGCAAGGCGCCGCGGCGTTCACGCCGATCCAGCGCTCGTCGGGATCGCGAAAGGTCAGATTGAACCATTGCCGTCCGCTCGGCGCCTGCCCGCAAGCTTCCGGTGCGTGCGGCGAGACGAAGGCGGCCTGCGGCAGCAACTGTTGCCAGGCGCGGCCGATCTCGATCAGGTCGTTGCCGTCGGCGCCGTAGCCATGCAGGAAGACCACAAGCTGCCTGGCCGGGCCGCTGCGCGGCTCGATGCGCGGACCGTCGAGTTCTGCCACCATCTATTCCTGGACCTTGTTGTTGGGCTGAACCGGCACGGGATCGCGCCGCTTGATCGCGGCATAATAGGCCCACAGCAAATGTGCTGCCACCCCGCGCCACGGCCGCCACGCTTCCGCGCGCGCGATCATTTGCTTGGCGTCGGGGCGTGTTTTCAGGCCGAAGGCGATCCGCGCGGCTTCCTGTAGCGCCAAATCGCCTGCGGGAAAAGCGTCGGCATGGCCGAGGCAGAACAACAGATAAATATCGGCAGTCCAGGGGCCGATACCGTGCAGCGCGACCAGCGCATTATGCGCGGCGTCGGCGTCCATGTCGCCCAACGCATCAAGGTCGATCGCGCCTTTCGATGCCGCGGTGGCGATCGCCTTGAGCGTTTTGATCTTCGGCTTGGAGAGGCCGAGCCGTGCAAGCTTTGGTGCGCGGGCGCGCCGCAATTCGTCATGATGGAAAGGTTCGAAAGCGGCTTCCAGCCGGCCCCAGATCGCCCGCGCGCTGCTGGTGGAAAGCTGCTGCGAGACCACGATGGCGCATAACCCGGGAAAGCCTGCCGGCCGCCGCCGCAGGTTCGGGCGCCCGGCTTTCTCCAGCATGGGCTGCAAGCACGGGTCAGCCTTAAGCAGCCGTTGCAGGGCTTTGTGCAGATCGACGTCGGTACGCAGAAAGTGCGACATGCTTTGCTGACTTCATCGTCTGTTCAGACGGACGATCCAGTAATCCGTGCGGGTTGTAATAAAGCGGCGGGGTCGTGTACTGGATGCCCCGGCTGCGCGGGGCATTACAAGAGGGAAAATGCCTACGCCCGTTTTCCGCTTCGCGCCCAGTCCGAACGGCTATCTGCATCTCGGCCACGCGCTGTCCGCGCTGCTCGACTTCGAGATGGCGCGCGCGGCCGGTGGACGCTTTCTCCTGCGCATCGAAGATATCGACTCGACGCGCTGCCGGCTGGAATACGAGACCGCGATTTATCAGGACCTCGCCTGGCTCGGCATTGCATGGGAAGAGCCGGTACGGCGGCAGTCGGAGCATCTCGACGATTACCGGGCCGCCGTCGCCAAACTTTCCGACATGGAGCTGATCTATCCGAGCTTCGAGAGCCGTTCCGAAATCGCCATGCTGGTGACGGAGCGCGAACCGCAGGATGGCTGGCCGCGCGATCCCGACGGCGTGCCGATCTATCCCGGCACCTCCAAACATCTCACGCCGACCGAACGCGCGCGGCGGATGACGCGCGAGTCCTATGCCCTCCGCCTCGACATGGATGCGGCGATCGCCCGCGCGGGCTCCCTGCAATGGATCGAAAGCGGCAACGGGCCGAATGGCGAAAGCGGCAGCATCGCTGCCGCGCCGGAATCCTGGGGCGACGTGGTGCTCGCGCGGCGACAGACGCCGACGAGCTATCATATTTCGGTTGTTGTCGACGATGCCGCACAAGGCGTCACGCACGTGGTGCGCGGGCAGGACCTGTTCTGGGCCACGAGCCTGCACCGGTTGTTGCAGGCGCTGCTCGGTCTGCCTGGGCCGGTCTATCACCATCACCGGCTGCTGCTGGATCGGGAAGGCCGCAAGCTTTCGAAATCGACGCGCGCTACGGGTTTGCGCGAATTGCGCGCTCAAGGTCTGACGCCTGGCGACGTCCGGCGCATGATCGGTCTCGATTGACGGAGGTTCGGCTGCTGATCGCTGGCGTTACGGCGGAATAGACGCCTCAGAGGTCTTGCCTTCGCGTTGTTTGCGGGCGCGGCAGATCGCTTCGTTCAACTCGCCGCCATAAATAAAGATCGTGGCGTTCACATAGAGATAGATCAGCGCGATAAACGCCGAGGTGAGCCCGGCATACATGCTCACATAGTTGCCGGCGAAGTCGGCAAGATAGCGTCCGAACAGGGCGCCGCTGGCGAGCCAAAGCAGCAGCGTTACGATGACGCCGGGAGCGATTTCCAACAGCCTGCGCTTGCCGGCCGGCAGCCACAGATGCACCAGTACCAGTGTGACGATCAAAATCGCCGACGCGGTTCCATAGCGCAGCATCGTCGACGCCCATTCCTCCAGCCAGGGAAGATACTTCGCGGTCTTGGCGAAGATCAGCGGCGCCAGCACCACCAGGAAGGCGAGGGCTAACAGAGCGACCGCGCCCACCAGCACGTAACCAATGGATTCGAGCCGCAGCAGCCACCAAGCTCGTTGCTCGCCGATACGATAGGCGCGGTTCAGTCCGATACGGACGCTCTCGATCCCGCTGGAGGCGAAATAGATCGCCAGCGCCACGCCGAGCGTGAGCACGTCCCCGCGCGTGACGGTGAGAACGTTGTGAATTTCGTATGCGATCGGCTCCGACACCTCGGCGGGCCAGGCGTCCAGCAACATTTTCGCGACTTGGTCGGCGAGCTCCTTGGAGCCAAAAAATCCGGCGAGCGCGGTCACCACGATCAGGAAGGGGAACAGCGCCATCAGGGTCGATAGCGCAATATGGCTTGCAATCGCCCAGCCGTCCGCGGCTAGGAAATGGTCGTAGGCGTCTAGCGCGATCCGATAATACCGACGAACAAGCCTCAACGCCTTCCCCGCTAGAAGTGTTTCTTAAACTGAGATTGGCGATTAGGCGGCGCTTGGCAAGGGATATTCGCGCGGGCAGCGGTGGAAAGCTACGCGGTCTGCACCTCGGTGAGAAAGCGCCTGACCTCGGTTTCCAGGTTTTCAGCTTCCTGGGCGAAAGTGTCGGCCAAGGCCAGCACGTCGGCCGCAGTGGCGCGGGCATCTGTGGTGGCGCCAGCAACGCGGCTCATCGCTTCCGATCCGGTGCGCGCCTCGGACGAGGCGCGATTAACACCCTCGGAGATCTGGCTGACTGCGATGTTCTGTTCCTCCACCGTAGAGGAGACGTGGCCGGCGATATCGGACATTTCGCCGATAATGCCATTGACCTGCTCAATGGCCTGCGCCGCATCAGCCGCCGCCGATTGAATCGCGCCAATCTGGCCGGCGATCTCTTCGGTCGCGCGCGCGGTTTGCCCGGCGAGCGATTTCACTTCCGAAGCAACCACGGAGAAGCCGCGGCCGGCTTCTCCCGCGCGGGCGGCCTCGATGGTGGCGTTGAGTGCCAGGAGGTTGGTCTGGCCGGCAATGGCCTGAATCAGTCCAACCACCTCGCCAATACGGGTGGCGGCATTGCCGAGTTCCGTCATGGTCCGGGCGGTGCGTTCGGCTTCCGAAACCGCGCGGCTGGCGACTTCGGTGGACTTGGTCGCCTGCGCGGCGATCTCCGCGATGGAAGCGGCCAATTCCTCGACGGAAGTGGCCGCCGCGGTGACATTGCCGGAAGCGTTGCCGACGCGCTCTCTCGCCAAGCTCGCCTCCGACGACACCGCATCCGCTGCGCTGTTGAGCCGGCCAGAGGTGGATCCCAGGCGGTTGGCGGCGGCGCGCACCTTGGCGAGCGCCTCATCTACCGAGCCTTCAAAACGTGCAATGGTCTGAGTAATAACTTCGCTACGCTTCTCGCGCGCGCGGCCTGTCTCTTCCTCGGTCATCGCCAGCCGCTCTTGCTCGATCATGGTATCGCGGAAGACAATGACGGTTCGGGCCATCGCGCCAATCTCATCCGCCAACCCGGTTCCGGGGATGCGTCCTGTGGTGTCGCCGTCGGCCAGCCGCTTCATCGCCGCGCCAAGGCCATCAAGCGGGCGGGTGATACTGCGCCCGATCAGCCAGCTGAATGCGAGCCCAAGCAATACCGCTGCGATTCCGACCCAGATGATGAAATTCTTCGTGCGGCTCCGCGAGCGCGTCAAAGCTTCAGATGACTCGGCGGCTGTTTGCTGCACAGCTTGAATGATGCTGGTTGCCGCTGGCAGCATTTGTTCGATGTCTATGTTGATGATGGAGACGAAGGGCTCAATTTTGGCGACGCTCTGGCCCCATTTCTTCAAACTGACAGCATAATTGTCTACTTCGCGTTTTAGTTGTTCCTTCACCTCCAGCGGAGCGCCGACGGCAGCAACGGTCTCGTTAAATTTGTCAAGCTCGCTGGCGAAAAGATGACCGATAACCTCTGTCCGGGTCAGCCTATACTCGGATCCGTACTGGCGCAGAGTTGACAGAGAGACCCACAGCTGCTGCGCATCATTACTCCGCAGCCACCAGGCGTTTGCGTCCTTGCGCATATCGACGTTGACGAAACGTTCGATGTTCGTGGCGGCGTCCCTCAGTCTACGCCGGGTACCCTCGTCGTCGGTGAAGCCCAAAGCCTCCTGTTCCTTGACGAGATCGGCGAAAAAATTGGCGACGCTGGCGACGCGTTGCCGCAAGCCCGCAACGTCCTTTCGCTCCGTATGCGTCAAGGAGCCTTCGATGACATCGAGGCTGTTTGTCGCGCGTGTGCGGCTGTCGTTGAAAGCCGCAACCAGATCCGGGGTTGGTTTGACAGCAAAATCCCGGACGCTAAGTCGCATCGCCGCAAGCGCCGCCTGAAAGCTATGAGCAGCGTCCGAAAGCGCGGCAGCGCGATTGACGCTCGCAAAAGCGAGGCGAACGTCGGTGTCTCCGCTGGTAAAGGCGATGCCGTTGGCGAGGAAGCCGCCAACCGGAATGAGCGCGAGCGCCACGATACGGGCGCGGACAGAAAAGGCTGACAAAAAAAATCTTTTGAATTCAATCATTTAGAGCCACGTAAATACGGCACGTGCGATCGCCTCTGCTTTGCTTGAATGATCCACCATGCTTAAGAAAGCGGAAAATGGTTAAAATGTAGGAAAATTATACCTTTCGGTTGCGCCATCACGGTTCGCACAACCGGTGCACTGCCAAGATGGCGATCACAATCGCCATCGCTCGCCAGCTCACCTAGTGCGAGCAGCCATGCGAACGCTGGCTGCAGAATTGGCCGGGTCAGCGGCCGACACCGCCGTGTGCAGGTGCATGGCGCCAACAGCGTGGCAGCGGAATTTCCCATCGCCCGTATCCTTGCCGATGCGCGCAGGGGCAGCCTTCTGGAAGGATCAGCCGAGATTTCGGCGCAGATAATCGCGCGGCGGTTGCTGGCGGTCCAAATTAAAGCGCCGCGGCCGCGGCAACGGAATGCCGTCTGCGGCGTTGACTCATGCGCATGACCCGGTAGCGGAACCGGTTCACCTAAGATCATGCGCTGGATTAACCAGTGAGCGTGCGATAGGCAAAACCGGTACCTACGTTTGCTGATCGCGCGTTTTGATTTACGGATCTGCTGCACGCTCAGGAGGCCAGTCTTATGTCCAAGCTGAAGCTTCATCCGGGTCAATGGGTCGTGGTCTGCGACGGGACCAAAGCATTGGTGCTGGAAAATGTCGGCGATGAGATGTTTCCGAATCTGAAGACCAAAGAGGTCTATCAACAGGAGGCTCCGCTCACCCACGAACAGGGCACCGACGCCCCCGGCCGTGCTTTCTCCTCGGTCGGCGAGGCCCGCTCCGCCGTGGGGCAAACCGACTGGCATGCGCAGGACGAGCGCCGTTTCCTGGAAAAGCTCGCGGACCGGCTTGATGTAGCGGTGCGGGCGGGTGAAGCCAAATCGCTGATCATCGCCGCGCCCCCGCGGGCGCTCGGTACGCTGCGTCAGGTCTATAGCCAAGGGTTGCGCCGCGCGCTTGCGGCCGAAATCGACAAGGATCTGGTAAAGATGCCCGTGCACGAGATCGAGAAACATCTGGCCGCGTAGCTGCGCCGGCGCTATGAAGGCGCCAGCATGTCGACCCTGCTGAACAATCTCGTGCCCATCGCCATCGGTGCTGTCGCCATCGTATTGGTGCTTGGCCTGATCAACATGATGCGCGGCGGTTCGCCCAATACCTCGCAACGGCTGATGCGGATGCGGGTGCTGCTCCAATTCGTTGCTATCATTATTATCATGGCGGCGGTCTGGGCCATGAGACGCTGATCAGCGAGAAAGTAACGGCAATGGTCGTTCTCAACCGCATCTACACCCGCACCGGCGACGACGGCACGACCGCGCTCGGCAGCGGCGCGCGCCGCAAGAAATACGACCTGCGCGTTGCTGCCTATGGCACACTGGATGAAGTCAATGCGACGATCGGGCTGGTGCGACTCTATGCCAACGAGGACAAGACTTTTGACGCGGCGCTTTCCCGCATCCAGAACGATCTTTTTGATGTCGAAGCCGAGCTCTGCCTGTCGGAGAAAGGCCCAGGCGGCGCGCGCCTAACGGTGACCGATGTGCAGGTCGAGTGGATCGAGCACGAGATCGACCGGCTGAACGCGGACTTGCAGCCGCTGCGCTCCTTCATTCTGCCGGGTGGCAGCCCCGCCGCGGCCTATCTGCATCTCGCGCGCACGGTCTGCCGCCGCGCGGAGCGCATGATGGTCGAGCTGAACGAGAAGCCGGGAGAAAGCGTGGGCGCGCCCGCGTTGAAATACGTCAACCGGCTTTCTGATTTCCTTTTTGTGGCTGGCCGCTATGCCAATGATAAAGGCGCTCGCGACGTGCTCTGGGCACCCGGGCAGAACCGGTGAGGCAATGAAACAGTGCGTCATCGGAAACGTCGCTGCGCTGTTGTTGGTTGGCGATGCTCGGGCGAGGCCGCTCGACGATCTGATCGAGCCGAAGGCTGGGGCCACCGCGTGCTTCGTGCGGTCGTATGACGAGGCGCATCTGCGTAAAAATCCAAAGCAACGGACGACCTTCATCGCGGCCTGGATGCGTTACGAAAAAATCCCGGACAGCGATAAGCTGATGCTCAGTTTTTCGTTTGGAATGAAACGCCGCGGTGAAGCCGATCAGCTTTTTTCGCAGGGCGGATGCATCTGGGACAGACTGGCCAACCGCGACACCTCCAACAACCGCCTGATTGATGCCTTCAAGAAGGATGAAGGCGCGGTCTGCCAGCAGTCGGCACGGCCTGACGTATTCGAGGCTATCAGCGCGGAGGAGGGCGGCAACCTGATCATCGATCGCGGCAGGGACAAGAACACGCTGATGATGTATCTCGACGACAGCCTGCTGATGGTCAAACGCGCCAATCGCAACAACTCTCTCGACATCCAGTTCGGTGCGGAAGACCGCGTCTTCATGCTGCACCGGAACGCCGGGAAATGGTGCATGCCCGTTCGGGAAGCCGTGATGAATCCGGAGCCCGGCGTACCCGACCCCGGCAGCGTTGACCCGAAAACGGGCGGCGACTAGCTTGCCCTGGGGATTCTGAGCACATGAAAATCCTGGTGCCCGTAAAACGGGTCGTCGATTTTAACGTCAAAATTCGCGTCAAGGCGGACGGCTCGGGCGTCGAGCTCGCCAACGTCAAGATGTCGATGAATCCGTTCGATGAGATCGCGGTGGAAGAGGCGATCCGGCTGAAGGAGGCCGGTAAGGCTACCGAGATCGTTGCTATTTCTATCGGACCGGCGCAGGCGGCGGAAACCATCCGCACCGCGCTTGCCATGGGCGCCGACCGCGGCATCCTGGTGAAGACCGACACTCCGGTGGAGCCGCTGGCGGTTGCAAAAATCCTCAAGGCTATCGTCGAAGCGGAACAGCCCGGCCTTGTCATCATGGGCAAACAGGCGATCGACGATGACTGCAATCAAACCGGTCAGATGCTCGCCGCCTTGCTCGGCTGGCCGCAGGGCACTTTCGCTTCCAAACTGGTGCTGGAAGGCGCCGACGTCGTCGTCACGCGCGAGATTGACGGCGGCTTGCAGACCGTGAAGCTTGCAGGACCCGCGATTGTGACCACCGACCTTCGTTTGAATGAGCCGCGCTACGCCAGTCTGCCGAACATCATGAAGGCGAAGAAAAAGCCAATCGACGAGAAGACGCCGGAAGCCTATGGCGTCGACGCGAAGCCGCGCCTGCAGGTGGTGAAGACGGTGGAGCCGGACAAGCGTAAAGGCGGGATCAAAGTCGCCAATGTCGCGGACCTCGTCGGCAAGCTGAAGAACGAAGCGGGGGTGCTGTGATGCCGACGCTTCTTCTCGCCGAACACGACAACAATACGCTGCGCGACACCACAGCCAAGGCGCTCACCGCGGCTAACCAGCTTGGCTCCGAGGTGCATGTACTGGTGGCGGGCCAGGGCTGCAAAACGGTGGCGGACGCAACGGCGAAACTCGAGGGTGTCAGCAAGGTGCTGCTCGCGGATGCGGCGCCCTATGCCCATTTGCTGGCGGAGCCGGTCGCCGCACTGATCGTGTCACTCGCCGGGCCCTATGACGCGATAGTCGCGCCGGCGAGCACGATGGGGAAGAACATCCTGCCGCGCGTGGCGGCGTTGCTCGACGTCATGCAGGTGTCCGACGTGACCAAGGTGGTTGCGCCGGACACATTCGAGCGCCCAATCTATGCCGGCAACGCCATCCAGACCGTCAAATCCTCCGAGGCCAAAAAGGTCATCACCATCCGTACTGCGGGTTTCGGCGCAGCCGGCGCGGGCGGCAGCGCCCCCGTTGAAGCGGTCGCTGCCGCCGCTGATCCGGGCAAATCGTCGTTCGTCGGCGAGGAATTGTCGAAACTCGACCGTCCGGAACTGACCTCCGCCAAGATCATCATCTCGGGCGGAAGGGCTATGCAGAATCGGGAAAATTTCACCAAATATATCGAGCCGGTGGCCGACAAGCTCGGCGCGGCCGTGGGCGCCTCACGTGCGGCGGTGGATGCCGGCTATGCGCCGAACGACTGGCAGGTAGGGCAGACCGGCAAGATCGTTGCCCCCGAGCTTTACATCGCGGTGGGCATTTCCGGCGCCATCCAGCATCTCGCCGGCATGAAGGATTCTAAGGTTATCGTAGCGATCAACAAGGACGAGGAAGCGCCAATCTTCCAGATTGCCGACTATGGTCTGGTGGCCGACCTGTTCCAGGCACTGCCGGAACTCGCGGAAGAACTTGGCAAAATCGGCCGTTGACGATTTCGGAGGATGCGACTTTTCTCTGCTGTCGTTCAGGCGAGGTTCAGCGTAAACAGCGTCTTTGGTAAGTGTCTTGCCGCCGCTGTTAGCGTGGCATGGATTGGAAAAAGGCTATGGCGCTCTCTCTCAAGAAAGTCGGCGTGATCGGTGCCGGACAGATGGGCAACGGCATTGCCCATGTCTGTGCTCTCGCCGGGTTTGACGTGTCGCTCTATGACGTGGCGCCGGACCGCATCAAGGCCGGCATCGCCACGATCAACGGCAACATGGCGCGTCAGGTCGGCAAAAAAATCATCAGCGAGGACGACCGGAAGAAGGCGCTCGCCCGCATTCAAGCCACCGAAAGCATCGACGGTTTGGCCAATTGCGACATCGTTATCGAGACGGCGACCGAGCAGGAACCGGTCAAGCGGCAGATTTTCTCGGAGATCTGCGCGGTGCTGAAGCCGGAGGCGATTGTCGCCACCAATACCTCATCGATCTCCATCACCCGGCTGGCGTCCTCGACCGATCGGCCGGAGCGCTTCATCGGCATCCACTTCATGAATCCGGTGCCGTTGATGGAACTGGTGGAGGTAATCCGCGGCATCGCCACCGACGACGCGACTTTCGAGACCAGCAAAGAATTCGTCACCAAACTTGGCAAGACCATCGCGGTGTCGGAAGACTTCCCCGCCTTCATCGTCAACCGCGTGTTGCTGCCGATGATCAATGAGGCGATCTACACGCTCTACGAAGGCGTCGGCAATGTCGAGGCGATCGACACCGCCATGCGGCTCGGTGCGCATCACCCAATGGGCCCGCTCGAGCTCGCCGACTTCATCGGCCTCGATACCGTGCTGTCGGTGATGCAGGTGCTGCACGAAGGCCTGGCGGATTCTAAATACCGGCCGTGCCCGCTGCTGGTGAAATACGTCGAGGCCGGGTGGCTCGGCCGCAAGACGCAGCGCGGCTTCTACGACTACCGCGGCGAAAAGCCGGTGCCGACGCGCTGAGCGCGCGTTTTAGGGCATCAGGCAAACGTGTGTGGCGGCGATGATCACACGCTAGCGGGCCGGCGTCTTCGCGCTCTGTACGATTTTCACCGCGTCATCGCTCGCCCATTCTGCCGGCCCGGCCAAGGTGGCGATCTCGCATCCTTCAGGATCGATCAGGAGCGTGGTCGGCATGCCGAAGGCGCGGCCGACGGCCTTCAGGTCCTGAAACACCTTGGCCTGTGGATCGGCGAAATATGCGAGGCGATTGATGCCGACCTCCTTCAGCCAGGCCTTCGGTTTGTCGGGATCGCGGGTGTCGATATTCACCGCCACCACCTGGAAGTCCTGGCCGCCGAGCTTGCTTTCCAGCGCGTCGAGGGCGGGCATTTCCCGGCGGCACGGCACGCACCATGTTGCCCACAGGTTCAGCAGGACGAAGCGGCCCCGCCAGTCCTTGAGCCTGTGCTGGCGGCCTTCTGCGTCCTGGAAGCTCAGCTCCGGCAACCGCAGGGGCTTTTCCGCTACGGTTAACGCCGCCACTTCCCCACGCGCCAGCGGCGCAATCCGCTTGGCGATGTCCACCGCGGCCTGGCACCCGGGGTCGGTGCCCGCATTGCGCTGCAACCCGCCGATCCCGTATACCCCCGCAAGCCCGGCCAAGAGGGCGACGACGGCAGTTCCGGCGATTAGCCTGCGGCGGCGCCGGAACGGGCTGCCTGCTGCGGGGTCGGAAGGGTCTTCCATGCTCGGCAAAACCAAGACTAGTGTCCCGAATCCGAAGTTCGTACAACTTTGCGGCAACCTCGGGAGCGAACTTCGGATTCGCAGGACACTAGCAAACTTAAAAGTTCTCGTGTCGTTTTGGTGCAGAAATTCGCTTGAAGGACTCGCGGTAAGGATGAAGCGAATTTCTGAACCACGACACGAGGTGTACGTGCCTTTGGACGTGTCATGACCAACAAGATGTGGGGTGGACGCTTTGCCTCCAGCCCCGACGCCATCATGGAGGAAATCAATGCCTCCATCGACTTTGATCGACACCTTTTCCGGGAGGATATCCTGGCGTCCAAGGCGCATGCCGCCATGCTCGCCAAGCAAGGCATTATCACGGCGGAGGATGCCGACAAGCTAGCACAGGGTCTCGATACGATCCTGGTCGAGATGGAAGCCGGCAAATTCCAATTCAAACGCGCACTCGAAGACATCCACATGAATGTCGAGAGCCGGCTGGCAGAACTGGTCGGTCCGGCTGCTGGACGGCTGCATACCGCGCGCTCGCGTAACGACCAGGTCGCCACCGATTTCAAACTCTGGGTGCGCGGTGCCGTCGATGACATCGATCGCGCACTCGCCGCCTTGCAGCGCGCGCTGGCTGAAAAGGCGTTAGAGCACGCAGCGACCGTGATGCCGGGCCTAACGCATCTGCAGACCGCGCAGCCGGTGACCTTCGGTCATCACCTGCTCGCCTATGTCGAGATGGCTGCCCGCGATCGCGGCCGCTTCGCCGACGCGCGCAAGCGGCTCAATGAGTGCCCGCTCGGCGCCGCCGCGCTCGCCGGCACGTCGTTCCCCATCGACCGGGACATGACGGCGCAGGCACTCGGCTTCGACCGGCCCGCAGCCAATTCGCTCGACGCGGTATCCGACCGCGATTTCGTGCTGGAGACGCTGGCGGCCGCAGCGGTCGCGGCGGTGCATCTGTCGCGGCTGGCCGAAGAGATCGTGATCTGGACGTCCCCGCTCACCGGGCTCGCGAAGCTGTCGGACAAATTCACGACCGGCTCTTCGATTATGCCGCAGAAGCGCAACCCGGACGCCGCCGAGCTGGTGCGCGCCAAAACGGGCCGCGTTATCGGCGCGCTCAATGGACTCCTGGTGGTGATGAAGGGATTGCCGCTCGCCTATCAAAAAGACATGCAGGAGGACAAGGAGAGCACCATGGATGCGCTCTCCGCGCTTACGCTGTCGCTTGCGGCCATAACCGGCATGGTGACCGATCTCGAGCCGGACACAGCGCGCATGAAGAAAGCGGCGGGCGAAGGCTATGCCACCGCTACCGATCTCGCCGACTGGCTGGTGCGGACGCTGCAGCTGCCGTTCCGCGAGGCGCATCATATCACCGGCCGGATCGTCGCCGCGGCTTCCGAGAGCAATGTGCCGCTACACCGGCTGCCGCTGGAAGCCATGCAGGCCGTCGAGCCGAGCATCACCAAGGACGTGTTCGAGGTGTTGACTGTGAGCAATTCAGTGAAGAGCCGTACCAGCTTTGGTGGCACCGCGCCGAAAAATGTGCGCAGTGCCGCGAGGCGATGGCTGCGGCAACTCGACAAGGATATAAAATGAGCGGTGTCGGCTGACGAAGGCTGTCGCCTGCGTCTCTCGATCTGCTATCGTCGCCGACAATTCAGGAGCGCCGTGCCGTGAACCTGCGTTTTGCACATATTGCCGGGATCGGCGCGGTTGCCGCCGCCTTGGCCCTCGGCGGCTGCGGCCGCAAGGGGCCGCTGGACCCGCCGCCCTCCGCGGGGACTTCGCCGCCGGCACAGGCAGCCAGCCCGAATGTCGGGCTTAGTCCGGTCGCGGAGCCCCAGGCACCGGCGACGCCCGCCGCCTTCGATGCCCAGGGCCGCCCTGTTGCGCCCAGCAACGCGCCGAAAAAACACCTGCCCATGGATTGGCTGCTCGAATAAAACTGCCGCGTCTGGTCCAGTTCGTCGCGTGCGGTGAGTTGCAGACGCTGCTCACGGTTTTTCTTTCTATGTCACGGTATCATTGAAATGCATCACTTCGCCTATCGCGACGGCGTGTTGCACGCGGAGGCGGTAAGCCTCGCCGCGCTGGCCGACAATGTCGGCACGCCGTTCTATTGCTATTCCACCGCGACACTCGAGCGTCACTACAATGTATTCGCCGGCGCCTTTGCCGATGTGCCGTCGCTGGTCTGCTACGCGATGAAGGCGAACTCCAATCAGGCGGTGCTGAAGACATTGGCGAAGCTTGGTTGCGGCGCCGACGTCGTTTCCGCGGGCGAATTGCAGCGTGCGCAGGCAGCCGGCATTCCGGCCAACAAAATCATGTTCTCCGGCATCGGCAAGAGCGGACGCGAACTGGCACTGGCGCTTGACGAAGACATCCTCTGCATCAACGTTGAGTCCGAGCCGGAGCTCGATCTGCTCTCCTCCATCGGCGCCGGCAAGGGGCGCGTCGCGCCGATTTCGATCCGGGTCAATCCGGACATCGATGCGAAGACGCATGCCAAGATCGCGACCGGCAGATCAGAGAACAAGTTCGGTATTCCCCTAAGCCGCGCGCGCGCCGTTTACGCCCACGCGGCGACGCTGCCGGCCATCAAGGTGACTGGCGTCGACATGCATATCGGCAGCCAGATCACCCATCTTGATCCCTTCGGCAATGCCTTCACGTTGCTCGCGGAGTTCGTGCGCGAATTGCGGGGTGATGGGCATGCCATTTCCCATATCGATCTTGGTGGCGGGCTCGGCATTCCCTATCGTGACGACAACGAGCCGCCGCCGGATCCCGCCGCTTACGCCGAAGTGGTCAAGCGTGCGACGCGCGATCTGGATTGCACGCTGATCTTCGAGCCCGGCCGGCTGATCGTCGGCAATGCCGGGGTCCTTGTTACGCGGGTGCAGTATGTGAAGCGCGGGGAGGCCAAGACCTTCGTGGTGGTCGATGCCGGCATGAATGATCTGATCCGTCCTACGCTCTACGAGGCGCACCACGAAATCTGGCCGGTGAAGGAAGCGTCGGTTTCGGCAAAGCGCATGGTGGCGGACGTCGTCGGACCGGTGTGCGAATCGGGCGATTTTCTGGCGCTCCAGCGGGACATTCCGGAAGCCCAGCCTGGCGACCTGCTCGCGGTGATGTCCGCCGGCGCCTACGGTGCGGTGCAGGCCGGCACCTACAACACGCGGCCCCTGGTACCGGAAGTGCTGGTACGCAACAGCGAATGGGCTCTGGTACGCCCCCGCCTCGAAGTGGACGCATTGATCGCGCTCGATCGCGTGCCGCCCTGGTTGTGAGCCCAAAAACAACCAAAATGGCGTGTTTTTTGCTTCGCTAGCGGGACCTATTGCGCGTGCTAAGATGTTGTAACGAAGATTCCTTCAGGAGATCCCGGTGACGGATCAGCCGTCGCGCAGCCAAGGCATTCCGGACCCGGCGGGCCAAGCCTTGCTCGCGAGCCCGCTCACGCGCGCGCGCTTTGCCATTTTCTGGGAGCGGCTATGGCCCGCGCTGGCTAGCCTGGGCACGGCCATTGGCCTGTTCATCGCCGTCTCTTGGCTCGGCGTGTGGTTGTGGCTGCCGCCCGTCGGCCGTGTCGTCGGCATGCTAATCCTGTTTGTGATCACGGCAGCGGCCAGCGTGCCGCTGCTGCGCCTGCGCATCCCGACACCTCAGGAAGGCTTACAGCGGCTCGATCGCATGAGCGGTCTGCCGCACCGTCCCGCGACCGCCGTCACCGACAAGATGGCGACCACTGCCGGCGATCCCTTCTCGATGGCGCTTTGGGCCGCTCATCTCCACCGCGCCGCCGATGCCGCGCGCGGGCTGAAGGGGGGTTTGCCGTCCCCGCGGCTGGCCGCGCGCGATCCTTACGCATTGCGCGGCCTTGTCCTTTTGCTGTTAGTCGCGACCTTCTTTGGCGCAAGCGGCGATCGCCTGCGGCGCATCGGTGCCGCCTTTGATTTCCGCGGCGTCGTTACGCCCGCGAATTTCCGTGTTGATGCCTGGGTTACCCCGCCGCTTTATACCGGCAAGTCGCCGCTCTTGCTGCCCGGCTTGCGCCCCGGCGAGCCGCTGCCGACGGCCGCGTCCCATGCTGTGCCGATCGGCAGCATCCTGGTGGTGCGCGCGAGCGGCAAGTCGGGGCTGGACATCGCCACGCGCGGCGAGCTGAACGAAGCGCCCGCCGCAGCCAAGCCGCCCGCCGGCGCCGAAGAGCGGCGTTACTCCATCGACGGCAGCGGGGCCGCAACCATCCGCGGTTACGGCGATGACGTGACTTGGAGCTTTACCGCCATTCCTGACCGGCCGCCGACCATCACGCTCTCGAAGGATCCGGAAACGCGTCCCCAGGGCGCCATGCAGCTTAGCTACAAGATCGAGGACGATTACGGCGCCAGCGAAGGCCAGGCGATCTTCAAGCGCAAGGAAAAGCCCGATGCGGCGGAAATGAAGACGCGCCCGCTCTATGGCGCGCCGGAATTCCCGCTGGTGATGCCGCAGGCGCGCACCCGTAATGCCATCGGCCAAACCGTGAAGGATCTGACCGAGCACCCGTTCGCCGGCTCCGACATGGTCATGTCGCTTGTGGCGAAGGATCAGGCCGGCAATGAAGGCCGCAGCGAGCCGTTCGAGATGAAGCTGCCGGAGCGGCCCTTCTTCAATCCGATCGCGAAATCGCTCATCGAACAACGGCGCATGATCGCGCTGGATGCCGAGAGCAAGCCGCGCGTGCTGATCGGCCTCGACGCGCTCACTATTGCGCCGGAGCGCTTTACCCCCGACACCAGTATCTATCTCGGGCTGCGCTCGCTCTATTGGAATCTTACCAATGCGCGCAGCGACGACGAACTGCGCGACGTGGTCTCGCGCATGTGGGCGATGGCGGTCCTGATCGAAGACGGCACGATGGGTGATGCCGCCGCGCAGTTGCGCGCCGCCCAGGAGGCGCTGCGCCAAGCGCTCGAGCGCAATGCAAGCGATGATGAAATCAAACGCCTGATGGATCAGCTGCGCGCGGCGCTCAATAACTTCTTGCAGGCCCTGGCGCAGGAGATGCGGCGCAACCCCGATCAGCTTGCCCGCCCGCTTCCGCCCAATTCCCGCATCCTGCGGCAGCAGGATTTGCAGAACATGCTTGACCGGATGGAGCAGATGGCGCGCTCCGGCAACAAGGACGCCGCGCGTCAGATGTTGGAGGAATTGCAGGCGATGCTGGAAGGCTTGCAGATGGCGCGGCCCGGACAAGGCGGCGACGAGGACATGCAGGCGCTCAATGATCTCGCCGAGATGATCCAGCGCCAGCGCGAATTGCGCGACAAAACCTTCAAGGAAGGGCAGGACGCGCGGCGCGACCGTCAGCGCGGCCAGCGCGGCAATCCAGATAAGTCGGACCAGTTGGGTCAGCTGCGCAGCGACCAGCAGGGGCTGCGCGACCGGCTCAACAAGATGCTGGAGGAAATGCGCAAGCGCGGGCATGGCCCGCAGCCGGGTGACCAGCCTGTGCAGGACGGCCCCGGTGACGGCCTCGACCAGCTCGGCCGCGCCGGCGAGGCAATGGGCGATGCCGAGGGCCAGCTCGGCGAGGGCAATGCGGATTCCGCGGTCGATTCGCAGGGCAAGGCGCTCGATGCCCTGCGCCGAGGTGCGCAGAATTTAGCGCAGTCGATGCAGCAGCAGCGTGGTCAGGGGCAGGGCCGTGGTCCTGGGATGGGCCGGCCAGGGGGTCTCGGGCAGGCACGGGCGAATGAAGAAACCGATCCGCTGGGAAGGCCTTTGCGCGGCCGCGACTGGCCAGAAGATGGATCGGTCAAAGTGCCGGGCGAAATCGACGTCCAGCGCGCGCGCCGCATTCTGGAAGAGCTGCGCAAGCGCCTCGGCGAAACGGCACGCCCGCAGCTTGAGCTCGACTATATCGAGCGGCTGCTGAAGGATTTTTAACTGCGCCCTGCACGGATATAGGCTTTTCTTTCCGCTGCGATCATTCTCGCCTCCGGTTCGGTTCGCGCCCAAGCCACGGACGATTGTCCGACCGCGCAATCGGCGAGCAAGGGCTTCGCAAGCAAACCGGTCTTCATGTACACCGACTATTACGCGCCTGACCTCAAACTCGTGCTGGGCAAGGAATACCGCGAACGCGACGGGCGCACCGAGCTGATCAAGTTCGACAAGATCTATCAGTCGCCACGCTAGCGCCGCGCGGTGGCCAGCGCCTCGTCGACTGCGGCGCTAATGGTGGCCACCGACAGCGGTTTGGTGATCACGTCATGGATCAGGGCATCGAGACCATGCGCGCGCTCGCGCTGGTCGGCATAGCCTGTCATGAACAGGATTGTTACGTCAGGGTAGTCGCGCACGGTGGCCGTCGCCAGCTCGATGCCATCTATCACGGGCATCTTGATATCAGTGAGCAGCAGGTCGAAGCGGCCATGTTCCCGCGCCAGGGTTTCGAGCGCGGCGCCACCGTCTGCGGCCGTGACGACATCATGGCCGTGTTGCAGCAACGTGCGCGCGATCAAGGCGCGTAACGGTTCATCGTCCTCGGCGATCAGAATGCGCGGCATGATCACTCCAGTCCCGCCACCACATCATGCGCTTTGAAGAAGCGAACCTGCACGTTGCGCCCATCCAGTGGCGGCGAGGCAAGACGGGAGCGGAAGGGCAGCGTGTCGCCCGGGCCAAGGATCGAGCGGGGCGGCCGCATCGTCCAGGCATAGATCTCGTGTCTGGCTTCGTTGTGCACGGCGAAGCGCAGCCGCGGCACTTCGACCGGCCGCGCGGTGACGTTGACGATGGAGCCTTCCAGCACCAAGAGGCCGACACCCTCCTCCTCCAAGCGGGACATGTGGATATTTTGGAAAGAAAGGCCGCGCAGGTTCACCGGCAGCCCGACTGCGGCATACAGCGATGCAGTTTGCGGCAGCAGCCGCACAATGTCCGCGCGCCAGCCGACGATGCTGGCGTCGAGCGCCAGCAAAACAAGAATCGCCGCAGCTAAGCCGTGTTTAAGCCAGCGGCGGCGCTGGGCACCGCCCCGGGCGCGGCGCGCCGCAAAGGTTGCGATACCCGGCCCAGTGGCTGGCATTTGGATTGCTGTGGATGCAGTCAAGTGCCTGCCTTCGCTGGATTGCGCGTGGCTGTTCACCGAGGGCACCCGCGGGCCGGTATCAACCACGTCCCGTCCGATCCGGCAGGGCAGGTAACTACGGCCGGAACGGTGGCAGACCAGGCGTTCAGGCACCGCGCGCTAAGCACGGCCCGCCGGCCCTGCAGAAGCGAGTCCGGCTCAAGCGGATAGGGCGTCGGGCAACTCGGGCAAACGATCAGCATGGCGAACCGGCGCAGATAGACCAGAGGCCCTCGACCCTAGCGGCGATCCGTTAATAAATTGGAAACCATACTGGGTGGGCCGTTCGCCCCTGGGTGAGGGGCCCTGGCAGCTGAGTTGGGACGATTCCCGGCTCTGCGGCGTATTTGAAGTTCCCGCAATGTAGCCGCACGGGCGCTGGTATAAAGCCGAATCGGGGTTCTCGGAGGGGCATGGTGGTCCGATTCGAAAATGTGGGCTTGCGCTATGGGCTGGGCCCGGAGGTGTTGCGCGACCTGTCCTTCCGCATTGAGCCCCATACGTTCCAGTTCCTCACCGGGCCGTCCGGGGCGGGCAAGACCTCGCTGCTGCGCCTGTTGTTCCTGACGCTGCGGCCTACCCGCGGCTTGGTCACCTTGTTCGGCCATGATGTCGCGACGCTCGACAAGGACTCTCTCTCCGCGCTGCGGCGGCGGATCGGCATCGTATTTCAGGATTTCCGCCTGCTCGACCACATGACAACTTATGAGAATGTCGCGCTGCCGTTTCGCGTCGCCGGGCGCGACGAAGCCAGTTTTCGCGACGAGGTCGTCGAACTTCTGCACTGGGTCGGCTTGGGCGATCGCATGGGCGCGCTGCCGCCGGTGCTTTCAGGCGGGGAGAAGCAACGTGCCGCCATTGCGCGGGCGGTGATCGGGCGCCCGCAATTGCTGCTGGCAGACGAGCCAACCGGCAATGTCGATCCCAGCCTGGCGCAGCGGCTGCTGCGGCTATTTATCGAGCTCAACAAGTCGGGCACATCGGTGGTCATCGCCACCCACGATATCGCCTTGATGGATCAATACGACGCCCGCCGTCTCGTGCTGCATGACGGCCGTCTGCACGTCTACGAATAACCATGACCGATCCGCGCTACAGGGAATTAGAAGTACCGCGGACGCTGGAGGCATTGCCGCGCGTGCGCACGCCGATCGTTCCAGGCAATTCCATCGCCGGGCGCTCTCTGGTGGCGGTCGTCGCCATTATGACCTTTCTCGCTTCGATGACGACCGGGGCTGTCGTGCTGGTGCGGACCGCCGCCAGCGACTGGCAGGCCGAGGTTGCGCGCGAAATTACGATCCAGGTCAGGCCGCAAACCGGGCGCGACATTGAAACGGAAGTGCGCAAGGCGGAGGATATTGCCCGCGCCGCTCCGAGTGTCACGGAAGTTCGGTCATATACCAAAGAGGAGTCGAGACGGTTATTGGAGCCATGGCTCGGCAGCGGATTGGCGTTGGATGACCTCCCGGTCCCCCGCATGATCGTGGTCAAGGTCGCCCCTGACGCAAGGCCCGACCTCGCAAGCCTGCGCAAGACCCTCAGCGAACAGGTCGCCGGTGCCAGCATCGACGATCATCGCGGCTGGATCGAGCAGATGCGCGCCATGAGCCGTACGGCGGTGATGGGTGGTATTGTCATTCTGCTACTGGTTTTTGCAGCAACCGTGCTCTCCGTTACTTTCGCCACGCGTGGCGCTATCGCCAGCAACCGTCCCGTGGTCGAGGTGCTGCATTTCATCGGCGCGCCCGATAGCTTTATTGCCGGACATTTCCAGCGGCATTTTCTTTGGCTCGGGCTGAAGGGTGGCGCGCTCGGCGGCGGCGCGGCGATATTGCTCTTTGCTTTCGCCGAAATCGTGAGTAGTTGGCTGACCGGCGGTGCTGATGCCGACCGTGTTTCCGCCTTGTTCGGCACTTTCTCTATTGGCACTGCCGGCTACCTCGCCGTCGCTGTCCAGGTGGTCGTGATTGCCGTGCTAATCGCGGCGACGTCGCGTCAAACGGTAAATCGCACGCTGCAATCCCTCGAATAGCCTGCCGGGGCGCAAATTGGAATTTGCTTCAAGGTTTGCTGTATGATGAGGACGGGATGAAGGGGAATGTACGTCGTTCGGCCTCATAACAGCGAACGCCCGCCGGTGCCGGTAGAAGCGCCCGCAAGGCGGAGCTTTGCCGCGCGTGCTTTCGGAAAGCTTGGCCGCGCGGTAATTTTGATTGCGCTGCTCGTTACGCTTGTTTTCCTGATTGGTTTTATCTGGTTCGCTTCGCAGATATCGAACCGCGAAATCAGGCTCACCCGCGATGCAGACGGTATCGTGGTGCTGACCGGCGGCTCATCGCGGGTCAACGATGCGTTCGAGCTGTTGGCCTCAAAGCGCGGGAAACGGCTGCTCATCAGCGGGGTTTATCCCGCCACCAACCAAGGCGAAATTTCCCGCGTACTGCCGGATTATGAGCGTCTGTTCGCTTGCTGTGTCGATCTCGATCGCACTGCGGTCAATACCCTCGGCAATGCGATAGGAACCAGACGCTGGGCAAAGGCGCAGGGGTTTCAGTCGCTGATCGTGGTGACCTCCGGCTATCACATGCCCCGCGCCCTGGCGGAATTGGCGCATCAGCTTCCCGGCGTCGAGCTCGTGCCTTATCCCGTGGTCTCGGACAGATTGCGCTCCGAGCCCTGGTGGTCGCATCTCGCCACTGCCAAGCTCCTATTTTCCGAATATGTGAAATACATCGTGGCGGCTATTCGCATGCGGCTTGATCCCACGTCGGATGTAACCGCGCCAAGCAGTTTCTCGGATCTGCGCCTGCAATTGCCCCCGGTTGGGTCATAGGATTTTCCGTGTCGGTAATGGTCCGGTCCGTTGTTTTCAACGTGCTGTTCTATCTGAATCTCGCCGTCTATCTGGTGGCGGCGATGTTCACTTTGCTGTTGCCCTGTCGATATATGCTCGCTGTCGGACGTGCATGGGCCATGACCAATCTGTGGCTTCTCCGCGTGATCTGCGGCATCAAGGCGGAATTCCGGGGCTTGGAGAAAATACCGCGTGGTGGGCTCATCCTCGCTTCGAAGCATCAGTCGATGTGGGAAACCTTCGCGTTGCTGCCTTACGTCGACGATCCCACCTTTATCCTCAAGCGCGAGCTGATGTGGATTCCGCTCTTCGGCTGGTGCTTGTGGAAGGCGCAGATGATCCCGGTCAATCGCGGCGCGCGTGGGCCGGCGCTGGCGGCCATGACCGAGCGGGCGAAAATTGAAGTAAGCCGCGGCCGGCAAATCATAATTTTTCCCGAAGGTACACGCCGACCGCCCGGCGCGGAGCCGCAATACAAGTTCGGCGTGGCGCATCTCTATGCAGAGACCGGCGTGCCCTGTGTACCGGTGGCGCTTAATTCCGGATTGTTCTGGCCGCGCCGTTCGTTCCGCCGCTTCCCGGGTACCGTGGTGGTGCAGGTCTGCGATCCGATCGCGCCGGGGCTGGAAAAATCGGATTTCCTTGTCCGTCTGCGGGACGCCATTGAAAGCGCTACGGCTAAGCTCGTCGAGGAAGGAAAGCGTGAGCTTGGACCTTATGCGGCCGAAGTCATGGCGCGGGCTGAGTCTCGCGCCCGCTCTTGAGGCGTTCTGCCAGCAGATGCAGGTTGGCGTCACGGAAGCCGAGCGCTTCCAGCTCCTGCACCGTCGAAAGCACATAGTCGCGGTTCGCGCCCGAATGGCCGTGGCCCTGGCGTACGTGATGCAGTTGATCGTCAATCGACATCCGTCCGGCATATTGTGGATGGCCGCGGTCCACCACGTAGCAAAGCGCCTCCACCTGCCGTTGCGGATCGCCCAGGAGCCAGATCGCTCGCATGCTTTCACGATAGACCTTGGTGATCTGCTCGCGCTCGCGCAGATAGGCCAGGGTAGCGGGGCGTTTGGTTTCCGCGACCCGGTAGGCAAGGCCGCGGCAGGTGCCGCCGCGGTCAAGTCCCAGCACCAGCCCTGGGCGTTCCGGTGTGCCGCGATGCCGGTAGGACAGCACGCAAAGCGCACGATGGACGCCGATCACCCGCGCCGGTACGCGCTCGAGGAAATCAAAGCCCGGCCGCCACATGAGCGAACCATAGGCGAAGACCCAAAGGTCGCCCGCTGCATGATCGAGATTGCGTTGTTCCATCGCGGGATCGTTACGAAGGCTTGTTGGCCGGCCTCGTGGAAAGCCGGCGACAGGCATTCGCCTAACAGGCAGTATTAGACATGGCAACGCTCTGGACTTCCGGCGGCTTTCGCCGGAAAAGAGCCTTAATGGCAACCCGAGATCGGAATTTTTGATGGACCGCCCCGTCCGCATACCGCGCCGCCGGACTTGGCCGCTCTACGCCCCCTTTATCGGCCTCGTAGTGCTCGCCGTTCTGTGGTCGGCAATGTGGTTCCGCGCCTCCAATGTGACGCAGGAGACGCTGCAAGGCTGGTTCGATCGCGAAGCCAAAGCGGGACGCATCTATAGCTGCGGCTCACCGCAGATTGGCGGTTTTCCATTCCGCATCGAAGTGCATTGCGCCCCAGCCGAGATGGAATGGCGTAGCACGCAGCCGACGGTTTTTGCGCAAACCGCAGGCATGCTGGTAGCGGCGCAAGTCTACCAGCCTAGCCTGCTAATTAGCGAATTCGACGGCCCACTCACCATGGCCGACGGCCTCGGTCGACCCGCTTTCACCGCGAACTGGAAGCTGCTGCAGACCAGCGTGCGCGGCGCGCCGGCGCTGCCCGAACGCGTTTCCATCGCAATCGACCAGCCAACATTTGAGCGTGTTACACCGTCGGGTAATGAGAAGCTTTTCCAGGCTGCGCATGCCGAATTGCACGGCCGCATCGTCGCAGGCACTGCCGCCGGCAATCCGGTCATCGATCTAGCCTTGCGGTTGAGCGACGCCACGGCGCCGACAATCAATCCGCTGACAAGCACCCCGTTCGATGCTCAGATCACTTTCGTGCTGCGGGGATTGAAAGATTTTTCCCCGAAGCCTTGGCCGGATCGCTTTCGCGAAATGCATGCTGTCGGCGGGCGCATCGACATCACCCATGCACGCGCGCAACAGGGCGAGTCGATCGCGCTGGCCACCGGCTCGCTGGCGCTCACCGATAATGGCCATCTCGATGGCCAATTGCTCATTACCGTGGCGGGGCTCGATCGGCTGTTGCCGGCACTTGGCATGGACAAACTGGTAGCGCCCGGCGGCAAGATTGACCGCCTTGCCACCTCGCTCGACCGCTTGTCGCCTGGTCTCGGTAACATCGCACGCGAACATGCCGGGGCTGGCATCGCGGCCGGCATCGGGCTGCTCGGCGAACAGACACAACTGGAAGGCCGCCGCGCGGTCGTGCTTCCGCTCCGGATCGACAGCGGTTCTATGTTCCTTGGCAATCTGCCGGTCGGAACGATCAATCCGTTGTTCTGATTTTCTTTGCCGGCGCTTCCGCTAGATGCGGATGCGGCCGCCCGAAATCCGGGCCGGCTGAATCCTGCCCGATCTCCACGATGCCTTGGCGGATCGCCCGGGTACGCGTGAAATGGTCGAACAGCGCCTGACCGTCGCCGCTGCGCATGGCGCGGGTAAGCGACGACAAGTCCTCGTTGAAGCGACCAAGCATTTCCAGCACGGCGTCTTTGTTGGCGATGAAGATGTCGCGCCACATGGTCGGATCGGAAGAGGCGATGCGGGTGAAGTCGCGGAAACCGCCGGCGGAAAACTTAAGCACTTCCGAGCGCGTAACCTCCGAAAGCTCGTCGGCGGTGCCGACGATGGTATAGGCGATCAGATGCGGCAGATGGCTGGTAATCCCGAGCACCAGATCGTGGTGATCCGCCGGCATAGTCTCGACATTGGCGCCGAGCGCGCCCCAGAAGGCAGCGAGCCGCTCCACCGCGCCAGTGTCCGCATTCTCCGGCGGAGTCAAGATGCACCAGCGATTGACGAAGAGTTCGGCGAAACCGGCATCCGGGCCAGAATATTCGGTGCCGGCGACCGGATGGCCCGGAATGAAATGCACGCCCTGCGGGCAGGTGCGGGGCCATATCGCGCAGCACCGCGCCTTTGACCGAGCCGACATCGGACACAAGGGCCCCGGGCTTCAGATGCGGCCCGATTTCCTTAGCCACTGGCCCGCTCTGGCCGACGGGGATGCAGACGATCACCAGGTCGGCGCCTTTCACGGCGGCGGCATTGCTGCCCACCACCTCGTCGGCGATGCCGAGCTCTTGCACGCGCTGGCGAGTCTGCAGCGTGCGCGCCGTGGCCACGATCGTCTTCACTACGCCTTGCTTACGCGCCGCGCGCGCGATTGAGGAACCAATCAATCCCATGCCGATCAGGCACAAGGCGGTTGAACAGGATCTCACTCACGCTGCTTCCCCATAAATTCCGCCAGCGCCGCTACCACCAGGCGATTGGCTTCCTCGGTGCCGACGGTGAGCCGCAGCGCGTCAGGCAGGCCATAGCTGGAGACCTCGCGCAGGATCAGCCCGCGCTGAGTGAGAAAAGCTTCGGCCTCGCGTGACGTGCGCCCCTTGGTCTTGGGGAAATGGATCAGGATGAAATTGGCGACGCTCGGGGTCACTTGCAGCCCCAGCTTGCCGGTCTCCTCCGTCAGCCACGCCAGCCAGCGCGCATTATGCGCGCGCGAGATTTCGAGATGCGCGGTGTCCTCGATGGACGCGATGCCCGCCAGCATCGCTGCCGTGTTGACATTGAATGGGCCGCGGATGCGGTTGACCGCGTCCACGACATGTGCCGGGCCGTACATCCAACCGAGGCGCAGCGCGGCGAGCCCGTGAATCTTGGAGAAGGTCCGCGTCATCACGACATTGTCGCTGGTGGCCACCAGCTCAATGCCGGATTCGTAATCGTTGCGCCGAACGTATTCGGCATAGGCTGCGTCGAGCACCAGCAGCACATCCTGCGGCAGCGCGCGGTGCATGCGCTTGACCTCGTCGAAAGACATATAAGTGCCTGTCGGATTATTCGGATTGGCCAGGAAGACGATTCGGGTGCGGTTGGTCAGTCTGGCCAGAATCGAGTCCACGTCGGCGGTGTAATTCTTCTCCGCAGCCATCACCGGCTTGCCGCCGGCGGCCAATGTGAAAATCGGATAGATGCGAAAACCGTGCGCGGTGTAGATCGCTTCCTCGCCCGGCGCGAGATAAGCTTGCGCCAGCAGGTTCAAGAGGTCGTCCGAGCCTGCACCGCAGACGATACGCGCAGGATCGAGCCCGAAGCTTCGCGCGATCGCTTCGCGCAATTTGCGCGCCGTGCCTTCCGGATAGACGTGCAGATGCTCCGCCGCGCCGCGATAGGCTTCGACCGCGCGCGGGCTCGGCCCGAGCGGCGTTTCATTGGCGGACAATTTGAAAACCCGCGCAGCCCCAGGGACCGCGCTTTTACCGGGCACATAGGCCTCGATCGAAAGCACGCCGGGGCGCGGCTGCGGGCGTTGCTGAACTGACATCACGGACTCCAGACGACGATCAGCGCCCGGTCTGGACAGGCCGGGCGCCGGTGGCCGGGAGGGTATAGCGGGTTGCGTGGCTTCCGACGAGGGCGGAGGAGCGGATCGATGCGCCTGCGTTAACGACAGCCTCGGAGATCCGCTCAAAACTCGAGCCCTGCGGCACCGATACCAGCAATGCCGCGCCGTCGAAGGCACTGTCCGGCACGGCAATTACGTCGGCCAGATGGGCCACTGCCTTGGCGGCCTTCGATCCCCAGCCGGAGACGCGCAGGCTCCAGACCGCGACATCCGGCACCATGGCATCCGCCGCGACCCGGGAAATCACAAATACGGGCAACGCAGCCGGATGGTTGTCGCGATCAACGAAAGGCAGCCGCGCGATGATTTTCGGCGCGCTGTCGAATTCCAGCGCCGTCCACCAGGCGCCGCCGCCCCCCAGCGCGTTTACCAGACCAAGATCGCCGCGTGATTCGGACACCGCTGCAACCACACCAGCCGCACCGGTATGCGCGACGAAGGGCACGGTGAAACCGAAATGGAAGCGCGCGGAGTCGCGCATGGCTGCGGGGCTGTTCGTCAGGTCCGCGTGAATGGAGAAGGGCGCCTGTACATAGGTGAAGGTAGAAATGATCACCCGCCAGATGCTCTCAGCGGTGTCGAGCGGCAGGATGCCGTGATGGCGATCAACCAGCCGGCGCATCATCTCGGCCTCGCGCGCGGGCCGGAACGCGGAGCCGCTTTCCTGCGTCTGCTTGACGGCGATCAGGCGGTCGATGATCTCGCCCCGCTGCATCAGCAGGCCATGCATGGTCTCATCGATGTGATCGATCTCGGCCCGCAACGCGGCGAGCGAGGAATCGGTGGGCGGCTTGTCCGGCATCATCGTGGCCTGTTTCCGCAATCGGCCGGCCAGGCTCAGGCGGCCGTTTGGGTCAAAGATTGAGAGCTTCCAAGACATGCATGCCCGGCAGCGCAGACAAGTCTACGCCGTCTGCGCAAAGTTTGCGTGCGTTGCCGGGCATAAGGTCATGGACAGGATAGGTTTTCGCAGTTACGAAATCAAAGAAAACATGACACATTTGGCGGGCGAGCCTTAGCTAAAGGCGCGCCGCGGGCGTTCTATCCGGATAGCCGAGCCGGCGCGAAGCCGCTATTTCAGGAAGGTCAATGGTCGACGTCCAGCTCAACCCGGCACGTAATGTCGTGGCAACTCCGCGCGAAGCGGATTTCCCGCGGGATTCCCTTGTCGTGCGCTTCGGGCCCGACAAGCCTCTGAAATTAGATGCCGGGGTCGACTTCTCGCCGTTCCAGATCGCCTACAAGACCTATGGCGCACTCAATGCGGAGCGCTCGAACGCGGTGATGATCTGCCACGCGCTCACAGGCGATCAGCACGTCGCTTCTGCCCACCCGGTCACCGGCAAGCCGGGTTGGTGGGAAACCATGGTCGGCCCCGGCCGGCCGATCGACACCGAGCGCTATTTCGTCATCTGTGCGAATGTGATGGGCGCCTGCATGGGTACCAGCGGGCCGTCTTCCATTAATCCGGCCACGGGCCAGCCTTGGGGTCTGGATTTTCCGGTCATCACCATTCGCGACATGGTGCGGGCGCAGGCGATGCTGCTTGATGCGCTCGGCATCGAGACGCTATTCGCGGTGGCGGGCGGCTCCATGGGGGGGATGCAGGTGCTGCAATGGGCGGCGAGTTACCCGCAACGCGTCTTCGCGGCATTACCGCTCGCTTGCGCCACGCGTCACTCGGCGCAGAACATCGCCTTCCACGAGGTCGGACGTCAGGCAGTGATGGCCGATCCGGAATGGCGGCAGGGACGCTACCTTTTGGAAGGCACCAATCCGCGCCGAGGCTTGGCGGTGGCGCGCATGGGGGCGCATATCACGTATCTTTCGGACGCGGCGTTGCACCGCAAGTTCGGCCGGCGGCTGCAGGATCGTTCTAATCCGACTTTTTCATTTGATGCCGATTTCGAGGTGGAGTCCTATCTGCGCCATCAGGGCAGCTCTTTCGTCGAGCGCTTCGACGCCAACAGCTACCTTTATTTGACCCGCGCGATGGATTATTTCGACCTTGCGGCGGACTACGGCGGTGTGCTGGCGAATGCTTTCATGGGTGCCCAGACCCGCTTCTGCGTGGTCTCCTTCACCAGCGACTGGCTCTTTCCAACGTCGGATTCGCGGGCGATCGTGCATGCGCTCAACGCCGGCGGGGCGCGCGTTTCCTTTGCTGAGATCACTACTGATAAAGGCCATGACGCCTTTTTGCTCGACGAGCCGGAGCTGTTTGCGATTGTGCGCGGTTTCCTTGATTCCGCAGCCAAGGCGCGCGGCTTGACGGCGAACGGTTGATCGATGCTCACCCGTTTGCAGCGCGATCTTGTTGCAGCTGATGCCAGCCGGTCGCCGGGCAGCAGCCGCGTCGATCTTTTGGTGGTGGCGCAGATGATCGAGCCTGGCGCCAAGGTGCTCGATGTCGGCTGCGGCGACGGCGAGCTGTTGCGCCTACTGGCCGAGACGCGCGGCGTCGACGGCCGGGGCATCGAGCTGTCACGCGAAGGCGTGAACGAAAGCGTGGCAAAGGGACTGGCTGTGGTGCAGGGCGACGCCGACACCGACCTTGCCGACTATCCCGACGACGCCTTCGATTACGTGATCCTGTCGCAGACGTTGCAGGCTACCCGCCATCCGCGCCGGGTGCTGGAGCATATGCTTCGTATCGGACGCCACGCGGTGGTGTCATTCCCGAATTTTGGCCATTGGGGCATCCGGCTGCAGTTGCTGTTCGGCGGCCATATGCCGCAAACTGACAACCTGCCCTATAGTTGGTACGACACCCCCAACATCCACTTCTGCACCATTAAAGACTTCCGCCAATTGTGCGAGCAGTCCGGTGCCAAGATGGAAAGGGCGGTCGCTCTCAATGCCTGGGGTAAGCGGCTGCGCCTGAACGCACCCTGGTGGTTCTGGAACCTGTTCGGGGAGCAGGCGGTGTTTCTCCTGAGCCGTAAGGCCTGACGGCCCCCTACAAATCAGTACTCAGAGTCCCCCCACGTCCGGAACAGGACTGGCGCGCTTGACGCGCTTACTTGGGCTTGCAGTATTGACCTGCAGAACCACAGTATAAACCGGCCATGGTGCAAGAAACTACCAAGTATAGTGGCACAGCGTGCGCCTAAAAAACAAAATTGGCCCTTACGTCCGCTAGCTTACCCCAGCATAGGGGTTAATACTACTCATTCGCTTATCACGAAAATACTATATGCCCGCCCAGAAATAGCCATACTGTATTGGCGTTAGAGGCCCTGGCTCGCGGTCTGATCGTCAAGGCTGCTGAGTTTTACGCTCCACTATCGAGTATCGAGGGACCAGTCGCATGTTTTTTTTCCAACGCAAAACTCTGGCAATTTGTTCAATTGCATTTTCAATTTTTGCTACTTCCGCCTCCGCGGACATCACGGGATCGTCCGAAAACGATCTGCCGGAAGTCACCTCCGGCGGGAGCCGGCAGGCGAAGGCAACGGGGAAGTCTCACCGTAAGGCACGCACCGCAGCCTCACAGTCGACAGAGGCTGCCACGGTAACGGTGCGGTCGAAACGCAAGGCCCGCAGCGTTACGCAGACCGCGGCGGCGTATGCCGCGACTTCCGGGTCGTACTCCCCCGTCGTGGCGGAGGCGCGTCGCTATCTCGGCACCAACCCGACGAAGAGGCGCAGCTTGTGGTGCGGTGCCTTCATGAACCTGGTGCTGGAACGCACAGGCCATAAGCGCGGGTCGTCGGACCTGGCAAAGTCCTTCGCCTCCTATGGGCAGAGGATTCCCGGGCCGCGGGTCGGCGCTCTCGCGGTGATGTCGCGCGGACCTCGCGGCGGCCATGTCGGCGTGGTCAGCGGTATCGACCCGTCCGGCAACGTGGTCGTCGTGTCAGGCAATCACAACAATACGGTCGCGGAATCGGTTTATCCGCGCAGGCGCATCCTGGCTTATGTGATGCCTCACGCCTGAGCGCAGTAAGCGTAGCGTTGCTGTGTAAGCGTTGCGTCGTGTTGAGTAACAAACGCCATGGCCACACTTGGCCATGGCGTTTTGTCTAGGCGGCCACCGTGTCGCCGACCGTGATTTCGCCGCCAGCGACGACCTCGGTATAGATGCCGCAATCGGCATGACCGAAGCTTTTCATGAGTGTCTGCGGAATGTTCAGGTCGCGGATGCCCGTCTCCGGCTCGACATTGGTTGCCGCGCAGCGCTTGATGCGGCGGACAACTTTCAGCCGTGCGGATCCGACGGCAATCTCCTGTCCCAGCAGATCGAACTCGCGCCAGGCCGGCCAGCCGCTGACATAGAGATTACCGCGAAATCGTAGCGGATCGACCGGTGCTCCCACGGCGTCCTCCACAGCAGCGACCGAGGCGAGATTGATGATCGACACCACCCGCTGCGCCACATCGGAAAAACTGTGGGGCGGCTTCATGTTGGAAAAACTGTGGCCGCCTGTGCCCGCGAGGATCTTCGGGGGACCCTGCAATTCGTCCGCACAATAGCCCGCGAGGAACCGCTCGATCTGCGCTCGCCCTTCGTTCGTCCGTAGATCGCCCTGCGCTGCCAGCCGGCCGTCGGCCCACACGCTCAGCACATGGGTTTGCTCGTCGAAGTCCGTGCGCAGCCCCGCCAGCCGCTCGTTTCGCATCAGCATCAGGAAGCGCTGTTTGGGAACATAGGAGGGGGCAACCGGATCGAAACCGGAGCGGCCGTTTTCGATCGCGTAGAGACGGTCAGCCGGCAGGGTCAAACCGGGGGAAAGCTGCACGCGCGGAAGCGCCTGAGCTGAAAGCCCCTTCACCGGGTAGCGGTAGATGGCCTGGATCGTGGCGGCGGGCATGGGGTGATGAGGGGGTTGGGCTGCTCCTTGCTAACTATTACGTCGGAGTCTGGCTAGAGGGCTGAGCATTTTTAGCGGTGAAGCTCTACCGTCCGTCCGGCGACCCCCTTACATTTCCTTTACAAACAAAGCGGGCGCTGGCGAGGAGCGACGTATGGATATCGAAAAATATACAGATCGCAGCAAGGGCTTTATCCAATCCGCCCAGTCGCTCGCTTTGCGCGAGGGGCACCAGCAATTCACCGCCGAGCACTTGCTCAAGGTGCTGCTCGACGATCCCGAAGGTCTGGCGGCCGGGCTGATCGACCGCGCCGGCGGCCGTTCAAGAGAAGCTTTGCGGGAAACTGAAGCGGCACTGGGCAAGCTGCCCAAGGTATCGGGCGGAGGTGCCGGCCAGATTTATTTGCAAGCCGCGCTGGCACGTATCTTTGACCAAGCTGAGAAGATTGCGCAAAAGGCCGGCGACAGCTTTGTCACCGCCGAGCGGCTGCTGCTTGCCATTGCCATGGACAAGGAGAGTGAAGCGGGGAAAATTCTTGCCCGCGCCGGTGTCACGCCGCAGACGCTCAATGCCGCCATCGAGAGTCTACGCAAAGGTCGCACTGCCGACAGCGCCTCGGCGGAAAACGCTTATGACGCGCTGAAGAAATATTCCCGCGATCTCACCCAGGCCGCGCGCGACGGCAAGCTTGACCCGGTGATCGGCCGCGACGAGGAGATCCGCCGCACCGTGCAGGTGCTTTCCCGCCGCACCAAGAACAACCCGGTGTTGATCGGCGAGCCCGGCGTCGGCAAGACCGCGATCGTGGAAGGCCTCGCGCTGCGCATCGTCAACGGTGACGTGCCGGACAGTTTGGAGGACAAGAAACTGCTGGCTCTCGACATGGGTTCGCTGATCGCCGGCGCGAAATACCGCGGCGAGTTCGAGGAGCGGTTGAAAGCCGTGCTGCAGGAAGTGACCGCTTCCGCGGGCGGGATCATTCTTTTCATTGATGAGATGCACACGATCGTTGGCGCCGGCAAAGCGGACGGCGCGATGGACGCTTCCAACCTGCTGAAGCCCGCGCTGGCGCGCGGCGAGCTGCATTGCATCGGAGCGACCACGCTTGATGAATACCGCAAGCATGTGGAAAAGGACGCCGCGTTGGCCCGGCGTTTCCAGGCGGTCTTCGTCAGCGAACCAAGCGTTGAGGATACCGTTTCCATCCTGCGCGGCTTGAAAGAAAAATACGAGCTTCACCACGGCGTGCGCATTACGGACTCGGCTCTGGTGGCGGCGGCGACGCTGTCGCATCGCTACATCACCGACCGCTTCCTGCCTGACAAGGCCATCGATCTGGTCGACGAGGCGGCGGCGCGGCTGAAGATGCAGATCGATTCCAAGCCGGAGGAACTTGACAACCTCGATCGCGACATCATGCGGCTGAAGATCGAGCAGGAGGCGCTGAAGAAGGAATCCGATCCCGGCTCCAGGGAGCGGCTAAAACGGCTGGAAAAGGAACTGGCCGAGCTGCAGGAACAGGCAGATGCACTCAACGCCAAGTGGAAAGCCGAGCGCGAAAAGCTGAATGAGGCCCAGAAGGTGAAGAGCGATCTGGAGCAGGCGCGCAACGAGCTGGCTATCGCCCAGCGCAACGGCGACTACCAGCGTGCCGGCGAACTGGCCTACGGCAAAATCCCGGAATTGGAGAAAAAGCTGAAGGCGGTGGAGGAAGCCACCGGCGTCGGAGCCGTCGTCTCGGATGCAGTGACGGCTGACCACGTCGCACAGATCGTTTCACGCTGGACCGGCATTCCGGTCGACCGCATGCTGGAAGGTGAGCGCGAGAAGTTGTTGAAGATGGAAGACCAGCTCCAGCAACGCGTCGTCGGCCAGCAGGAGGCGGTGCGCGCTGTCTCGACGGCGGTGCGGCGCGCCCGCGCCGGCTTGCAGGATCCCAACCGGCCGCTCGGCTCCTTTATGTTCCTGGGCCCAACCGGCGTAGGCAAGACAGAGCTGACCAAGGCGCTGGCCGAATTTTTGTTCGACGATGAACATGCGCTGATCCGCATCGACATGTCGGAGTTCATGGAAAAGCATTCGGTCGCGCGACTGATCGGCGCGCCTCCTGGCTATGTTGGCTACGACGAAGGCGGCACGCTCACCGAAGCCGTGCGGCGGCGGCCCTATCAGGTCGTGCTGTTTGATGAGATCGAGAAGGCACATCCCGACGTCTTCAATATTCTCCTGCAAGTGCTCGATGACGGCCGGCTCACCGATGGCCAGGGCCGGACGGTGGACTTCCGCAACACCCTGATCGTGATGACCTCCAATCTCGGTGCCGAGTATTTGGTGGCCCAGCCGGAAGGCGAGGACACCGAAGCGGTGCGTGATCTGGTGATGGCGGAGGTACGCGCGCGCTTCCGGCCTGAGTTCCTCAACCGCGTGGACGAAATCATTCTGTTCCATCGGCTCAAGCGCGAGCACATGGGCCACATTGTGGATATTCAGCTGGTGCGTCTGACCAAGTTGCTAGAGGAGCGCAAGATCACCCTGCAGCTCGAGCCCGCGGCGCGCGATTGGCTGGCGGAGAAGGGTTACGACCCCGCCTATGGCGCGCGTCCCCTCAAGCGCGTGATCCAGAAACATGTCCAGGATCCTCTTGCCGAGCTGATCCTTTCCGGCCGCATCAAGGAAGGCGAGCGGGTGACGATTTCCGCCACCAAAAGCGGGCTCACCTTCAATGGGAGGGTCGCGCAGGCGGCCTGACGCACCGGCGGCGGCGGCTCGGCGGCCTGCGCTGCACCATCCTTCAGCAGCGACATGACGGCGCGGGGGCTTGGCGCTGCGTGTTTCGCGGTGGTATGGCCTGCTTCTCTTGGGCATTATAGCTGCAGGCAGCGCCCTGATGAGGGTGACAATTCCAGGGAGGAAACATGCCGAGTAAAACGATCAGTCTAGTCGCCATCCTCGCCGCGGGCGCTCTCGCGGCGGCGGCCATTCCCGCCACGGCGCAGACGCCCGAGCAATTCTTCAAAGGCAAGACGATTACCTTTTATGTCGGCCTCTCGCCCGGCGGCGGTTACGATCTCAACGCGCGGCTGGTCGCCAAACATTTCGGCAAATATGTCCCCGGCAATCCAAACATCATCGTGAAGAACATGCCCGGCGGCGGCGGCATCGTGATGACCAATTATGTCGCCAATGTCGCCGATCCGGATGGTCTCCATATAGGCGCGCCGCAACGCGGCATTCCGTTCGAGCCGCTGCTCGGCGATGCGTCGCACGCGAAATACGACCCCCTCAAGCTGCAATGGATCGGCAGCGCCAATGCCGACACCAGCGTGGCAGTCGTTACCAAACGCGCAGGCGTGAAGACCTGGAAGGATTTGAGAAACAAGGAGGTGATCGTCGCGGGCACCGGTGTTGGCACCGAGAGCGTGACCGTGCCCTACATCCTGCGCAACATTCTCGGCTTCAAATACAAGGTGATCGCCGGCTATCCGGGCGGCAGCGAGATGAATCTTGCCATGCAGCGCGGTGAGGTGGACGGCCGCGGCACCTTCTCCTGGACCAGCCTGAAGCCGCATAAAAAGGATTGGATCGATTCGGGCGAGGTCATCGTCCTGTACCAGCAGGGTTTGCGAAAGCATCCCGACATTCCCGAGGTGCCGCTGGTCACCGATCTCGCGGAAAATGATACCCAGCGCCAAGTGCTGGCGCTGCAATTCACCGCCTTCGAGCTGGGCCGGCCCTATTTCGTGCACGAAGGCGTACCGGCCGATCGCGTGCAGGCGCTGCGGCGCGCCTTCGACGCCACGATGAAGGACAAGGACCTTCTCGCTGATGCCGAAAAACAGGGGCTGGAAGCCAATCCCGCCACCGGCGAGGAGATGCAGGAGATGCTGAAGAAGGTCTATGCCACGCCGAAGGACGTCATCAACCGGCTGGCGGAAGCCACCAAAGACACGCCCGACCTGAAGGTGCTGAACCCGGAAAAGAAGTAATCAATCCCGTTCAAAAGGAATGGCCCGCTTCGGCGGGCCATTTTTTTGTGGTGGTTGTGAAGACTAGCGGCGGATCGATTCTCCGCTTGAGGCCACGCGCGACGCGGGCCGTGTCATCATCGCGTCCAGCCGCTCGCGCTCCTGATCGAAATTGGCAATCACCGGGCCCTCCAAGACGCGGCCGCGCGGCAGGCGAATGCGCATCGGATCAACGAAGCGGCCGTTGACCATGATCTCGTAATGCACATGCGCGCCGGTGGAGAGGCCAGTAGAGCCGACAAAGCCGATCACCTGACCCTGCTGCACCCGCACGCCGGGATCGATGCCACGAGCATAGGCGGTCATGTGCCCATAGGCGGTTTCGTAGCCGTTGGCGTGACGTATGCGGATATATTTGCCGTAGCCTGATTCCCAGCCGACCTTGTCCACGGTGCCGTTGCCGGAAGCATAGATCGGCGTGCCGGTCGGTGCCGACCAGTCCACTCCGGTATGCATCTTGGTGGCGCCGAGGATGGGATGACGGCGGAAGCCGAAGCCGGAACGCATGATGCCGTTGCCAAGGGGCTTGCGGACCAGAAACTTCTTCGCGCTCTTGCCGGCCTCGTCATAGTAGTCGACCACGCCGTCGTCGGGGGTCTGGAAGCGGTAGAATTTCTTCATCTCGCCGGCGATCGTGAGCGAGGCAAACATGACTTCGGTCTTGCCTTCGGTACCGGGTGTCTCTTCCTCACCCGCGAACAACACCTCGAAGGAATCGCCGGGTTGCACCTTGCGCTGGAAATCGACGTCGTAAGAGTAAAGCCGGATCAAGTCTTCAATCACCGGGCGCGGCAGTTGGTTGCGCAGAGCGGTTTCATAGATGCTCTGATAGAGCCGCACGCCGGTGCCGTCGTCTTCTTCGTCCGCCGCTTGCGCGACCTCGGCGCCGCCGAGATTGCGGGCATCGACGGCGACGTATTTGCCGAGATCGGAGAGAGCGATGATCGACTCGATCGCGTTGTCATTGCCGATGATGACCCGGATCGGCTGCAGCCGCTGGCCGCCTGCCGTGGCGGCGAGCAGCACCCGCAGTTTCAGCCCTTCCTTCAGCGCGTTGCCACGCGCTCCCAGGGCTTTGGCGATCGCTTTGATTTCCTCAGGCGCGGCGCCGATTTCCTGCAGCACGGAATCGAGCGTGTCGCCTTTCTTCGCCGTGATGGCCCGCTCGTTCCAGTTATTACCGCCGGTGGTCTGCTTCGCGGTTTTTGGCAGGAAGGTGATGTTCTCCGGCACGATGCGCGCTTCAAAGCCGGCGTAAGGATCGGCCGTATTGCCTTCAGTCGCGTAAGCCAGCTTGAAAGGGACCGCGCCGATGTCTGTCGGCCCAGCTGACGCTGTCCGGGTCGGGCCGCCGGTCCAGTTTGCGGCCTCGCGCACGCGCTGCAGAACTTCATCCATCGGGGCCGCAACATTGATCTTGGCGCGCGGCAGGATCGACGCCAAATCGCGAGTGACGAAGGAAACTTCCGCGTCAGGTTCGGCTGCCGCGCTCTCCGCGGTCGGTATCTCCGGCGCGCCGGATTCCGCCAGTATCTTTTGCGGGTTGAACGGCGGAACGTCGGCGGAAATCTCGGTCTGCGTGAGCGACAGATTTCCCGCGACCCGCACGAAAGGCCGCACGCGCACGACTTCGCGATTGCCTACATTGGTGGTGGTGGAAACCCGGATGATCTGGCGCACGACGTTAGGCTCCAGCACCGCGGGAAGCTTGTCGCTTTTACGCACGCCAAGCCGATCACTGATGGTGCCGACCGCGCCGCGCAGCGCCGTCTCGACGCGCTCGGGCACGGTGGCGAAACTTGTCTCACCGTCGAGCGACGCGAAAACGGCGCCACCCATGAGTGCTGCGCCGCAAAATCCAGTCAGAATAGTCCCGGATAACCAGTGCACAGACACGCGGCGGCGATCCACCAGGCCGATCGTCTCGCCATCGGCTGAAAGCGGAGGTTCGTGCCCCAGATCGATTAGATCAGGCTCTGCCGAGAAACGCTGTGCACCGCGCAGTCTGCCGTGATCCAAACCGCCGTCCCCCGCGTTGCGTATTATTGGATCCGCAGCCCTGCGAACCGCCGGAAATCCCCCGCCGAACGATGGCGCGGCGCCCCGGATCCGTCAATCGCGGGCCGGAGCTGATATTCAAGCTGGTCACAAGCCGGAGACCCCGACACCGTTCACCCTTAAGCTCAGAACGGCTGAGGAATGTGGCGTCACTGCGGCGCACCGGCCCTTTCGAGGCTTTGGCTCTTGTGCTTTGCAAAAAGCCAATTAAATACGGCCTTACCGGCGACAGTCGGTACGTGATTTCGACCCTCAGTGTTGACAACCACGTTTTGCTGACCCTATATACCAATTCTTCGGCGCGCTGACGCACATCGGCGCGATGGCGCGCCTCTGAAGCTCCACACGACTCTCGGTGGGAAAGGCATCCGGCCTTGTCGGATGTCTGCTTCGACGGCTCTCCGGTTTTCCGGGGAGAGGGACTTTCATCGGTCCCGGGCTGTTTGAAAAGTAAATCAGAAGAAAGAGAAACGTGGACGGCGGAGTCCTTGCGGACCGCTTGTCGACGGGAGAAATCCTGTTCGAAAAGCGGTCGGATAAGAAACTTCGGCGGTACACGTTTTAGGTCAACACCCTTGACTGTTTTCGGAGCGCAAGCTTCGCGAATGTTCAGAGGTGGGACCTCGTCAAAACGTTGTGACTTGCCGAGATCAATCTCATCCAACTTGAGAGTTTGATCCTGGCTCAGAGCGAACGCTGGCGGCAGGCTTAACACATGCAAGTCGAGCGCCCCGCAAGGGGAGCGGCAGACGGGTGAGTAACACGTGGGAACGTACCCTTTGGTTCGGAACAACCCAGGGAAACTTGGGCTAATACCGGATAAGTCCGTAAGGAGAAAGATTTATCGCCAAAGGATCGGCCCGCGTCTGATTAGCTAGTTGGTAGGGTAATGGCCTACCAAGGCTACGATCAGTAGCTGGTCTGAGAGGATGATCAGCCACATTGGGACTGAGACACGGCCCAAACTCCTACGGGAGGCAGCAGTGGGGAATATTGGACAATGGGCGCAAGCCTGATCCAGCCATGCCGCGTGAGTGATGAAGGCCTTAGGGTTGTAAAGCTCTTTTAGCGGGGAAGATAATGACGGTACCCGCAGAAAAAGCCCCGGCTAACTTCGTGCCAGCAGCCGCGGTAATACGAAGGGGGCTAGCGTTGCTCGGAATCACTGGGCGTAAAGCGCACGTAGGCGGCTTCTTAAGTCAGGGGTGAAATCCTGGAGCTCAACTCCAGAACTGCCCTTGATACTGAGAAGCTTGAGTCCGGGAGAGGTGAGTGGAACTGCGAGTGTAGAGGTGAAATTCGTAGATATTCGCAAGAACACCAGTGGCGAAGGCGGCTCACTGGCCCGGTACTGACGCTGAGGTGCGAAAGCGTGGGGAGCAAACAGGATTAGATACCCTGGTAGTCCACGCCGTAAACGATGGATGCTAGCCGTTGGCGAGCTTGCTCGTCAGTGGCGCAGCTAACGCTTTAAGCATCCCGCCTGGGGAGTACGGTCGCAAGATTAAAACTCAAAGGAATTGACGGGGGCCCGCACAAGCGGTGGAGCATGTGGTTCAATTCGACGCAACGCGAAGAACCTTACCAGCCCTTGACATGCCACGACGGCTTCCAGAGATGGATTCCTCCCCGCAAGGGGCGTGGACACAGGTGCTGCATGGCTGTCGTCAGCTCGTGTCGTGAGATGTTGGGTTAAGTCCCGCAACGAGCGCAACCCTCGCCCTTAGTTGCCATCATTCAGTTGGGCACTCTAAGGGGACTGCCGGTGATAAGCCGCGAGGAAGGTGGGGATGACGTCAAGTCCTCATGGCCCTTACGGGCTGGGCTACACACGTGCTACAATGGCGGTGACAATGGGAGGCAATGGAGTAATCCTGCGCAAATCTCAAAAAGCCGT
>CAVVSK010000011.1:0-15000 GCA_963750965.1 uncultured Alphaproteobacteria bacterium | reverse complement strand
GAGGCACTCGAGGTTATGAAGAGCCGCATCAAGGGCATCACGGACGAGGAAGCGGAGACGATTTATGCGGCGTTGACCAGCGGCCAGGGCGGATTGAACAAGGGTGCCAAAGTCAACGACCCTGGCGTCAAAATGCTGCTCGATCTGCGCAACGAATTTTCAGGGTCGGATAAGAAACTGACCGACACCAAGAAATACGTAGACACGAGCTACTACGATAAGGCTATGAAGAAATAAGTACTGCGCCTCACAGTTGCGAAATGGCCGCGGGGCCCAAACCCCGCGGTTTTCTTTTGAATCGAGACCAATCAGGCGCAGCTGTTTTTCGCCTGCTTGGCCATCAGCTCGAGCGCAAGACTTCGCCCACATCACTTCGAGCCAAAAAATACGGAGCCGGGCAGGGCCCGGCTCCGTTCAATCATTAGCGTTATCGGACTAGTTACTTGCAGTCGACCGCAGTGGCTTCGCCACCAGCAGGCCCGGTCACCGTGCAGTCCATGCCGGCCTTGACCGCCTCGCGTGTGCCCGCGGCGCCCTTAATCGTCACCTTCGTGCGCGACCCGGAAAGCGTGAATTCCTTGCCGCCTACAGTGATGGACTTGCCGTCCGATTTTTCTACCTTGTCGGCGAGCGCAGGGCCGACAGCAAGCGCAAAGCTCGCGACACCAGCCAAAATCAAAGTTTTCATCATTTTACTTTCCTCCTAGTTTATCGCTGTCTCGGTGGATGAAAGATCCGCCGCAGGACGAGCAGACGTTTCTACTATGGTGGCATTATGGCTACATGCTACCTTGAGCGGAGGATTTCTGGCGCAGTTCATTTCAAAGATCAAGCTGAATAGAACTTCAGAATACGAAAAGCCGAGCCTGGCAGGGCCCGCCGCGGCTCAATCACCAAACTGTTATCCGCGCCACCTGATTTCACATTGGTGCGCGAGCAGGAAGGACTGACGGCCGGCGAGTCCCGCATCGCTTGCCGCGTCTTTTCGCCGCTGCTTTGCGACCGCCTATTTCTTTTCCAGCGCCTGCTTAAGCATTGAAATTGTCTCCGGCGACTGGTTGAGCGCCTCCTTGACCATGTTCAGGACTTCATCGCCATAGGCCGGATCGAGCGGGCGCCCGGCTTTGATCGCTCTTTCCTGAAGCTCGGGATCTTCCATCGCCTTGCGGAAAGCCGTGCGCAGGGCGTTCAGCCGGTCCTGCGGGATGCCGGGCGGGCCCGCAGTCCAGCGCTGGATATCGCCCTGGGTGTGGATGAGCTTGATCAGCGCCAGGGCATCTTTTTCCGTCACCAGATCGTGTAGTTGCGGGAAATCCTTTAGCTTGCCGCCGATCTGCGCGATGAAGCGGGAGTAGCCGTTCTGCATGAACTGCTCCACTGTCGAGCGTGACGACACGGTGCCGACAATCTCACCACGGCGCATGGCCAGCTGGTCGTCATTGCCGCTATAGCCGGTCTGGATCTTGATCGGCAGCTTCAGCAGATTGGTCAGCATAAGGGTTTCGACATAGGCCGCGCTGCCGATGCCTGCGGTCGCGAAGTTGACCGGCTCCTTTTGCTCCCGCAACTGCGCGAAAGTTTTAATCGGCGATTGCGCCGCGATCACGATGACGCGCGGTTCGGACGAGGCTTTGCCGATCCAGGACATTTTCGTGAGATCGAACTTCACGCCTTCGAGTCCGATCAGTTGGTTGTAAATCAACCCGGTATTGAAAGTGCCGATGGTCAGGCCGTCGGGTCTTGCAGCATAAATGGTATTGGTGCCGACCAGATGTCCCGCGCCCGGCACGTTCTTCACCACGAATGTGGAGCCCGGCAGGTATCTCTGCATGTATTCGGCGACCATGCGGCCGTAAAGGTCATAGCCGCCACCGGGGGCAGTCGCCACGATATAGGTCACCGTCTGGCCTTTGTAGAAGTCAGCGCCGGTCTGCGCGAGGGCCGGTGAAGCGGCCATCGCGGTTGCTACAAGCGCGCCCGCGATGGCGTTAAAACGCAGAGATAATTTTTTCATCAGTGCTCCCTGTGCCGATTTCGCCGCGTGTTAATTTACTGTGGCGACGCGTTAGTTGCAGTTGACGCTTTTTGCCTCCCCGCCCCCTGGCCCCACGATCGCGCAGATCATGCCGACCTTGATGGCTTCGCGCGCGCCCTTCTGTCCGCCGATCGTTACCTCGGTGCGTGAACCGGATACGGCGGCCTCGAATGTCTTGCCGTCATCGAGCTTGAGTACAATCTTGCTGCGGCCGTCCCATTCAGCAACGGCGCCCTTTGTCGCGGGCGCAGCGGTCTCTTTCGGCGGCTCCAGGGCTTCTTTCAGTAATGCGACGGTTTCCGGCGCCTGCGTGAGCGCGGCCTTCACCATCCGGGCGACGTCCTCGCCATAGGCCGGCTCCAGCGGACGCTCCAGTTTGGCCGCTTTGGCCTGCAATTCCGGGTCTTCCATGGCCTTGCGATAGGCGGTGCGCAGCGCGTCGAGGCGGTCCTGCGGAATGTCGGCCGGGCCGGCGGTCAGCCGCGAGATGTCGCCCTGGCTCTGCACCAGCGCGATCAGCGCCTTGGCGGCCGGGTCGGTCACCAGGTTCATGAGTTGCGGGACGTCCGGCTGGTTGCCGCCGATCTGAAAGACGAAATGGCCGTAGCCGTTCTTCACGAAGGGTTCCCAGGAGGAACGCGAGGAGATCGAGGCGTGTACCTCGCCGCGGCGAATGGCGAGATGGTCGTCGGTGCCGCTATATCCGGTGACGATCTTGGACGGCAGCTTCAGCGCTCTGGTGAGCATCACCGTCTCGACATAGGCCGCGCTGCCGATGCCGGAGGTGGAGAAATTCAGCGTCTGCTTATACTCCATCAATTCCTTGTAAGTCTTGATCGGCACTTGCGCGCCGAGGGTCATCACCCGCGGGTCGGAAGATGCTTTGCCGATCCAGGACATTTTCTCTAGGTCGAACCTCACGCCATCGAGCTTCACGATCTGGTTGTAGAGCAGGCCGGTCGTGAAGGTGCCGATGGTCAAGCCGTCCGGCTTCGACGCATAGATCGTGTTGGCGCCGATCAGGTGCCCGGCGCCGGGCACGTTCTTCACCACGAAAGTGGAGCCCGGCAGATATTTCTGCATGTATTCGGAGATCAGCCGGCCATACAGATCGAAGCCGCCGCCGGGCGCCGTTGAAACGATATAAGTGACGGTCTTACCCTTATAAAAATCGGCGCCGGTCTGCGCCGATGCCGGTGAAGCGGCCATGCCGATAGCCATCAACAGCACGGCCCCGTTATTCAGGAACTTCTTCCGCATTGATTTCTATCCTTTTCTAGTTGCAACTGACGCTCTTGGCCTCGCCGCCGCTCGGCGCCTGGATCGAACAAGTCATGCCAATCTTGATGTTCTCGCGAACACTTTTTTGTCCGGCGATGGTAATTTCCGTGCGTGAGCCGGAAATTTCCGCGTGGAAGGTGTCGCCTTCGTCGAGCTTCAGTGCGATCTTGGCGCGGCCATCCCACTCTGTCACGGCGCCCTTGACTGTCGGCGGGGTGGCTCCTTCGGCCGCTGCCAGGGTCTGCTTGAGCAGGGCGATGGTTTCCGGCGGTTGCTTGAGGGCGACCTTCACCGCCTCCAGCACCTCGTCCCCATAGGCCGGGTCCACCGGGCGATCGAGCTTGGCAGCCTTTGCTTGCAGTTCGGGATCTTCCAAAGCCTTCCTGTAGGCGCTGCGTAGCGCCTCCAGCCGGTCTTGCGGAATGCCGGGCGGGCCGGCGGTGAACCGCTGGAGATCTCCCTGACTTTGCACCAGCGCGATTAATGCCTTGGCCTTTTCGTCGGCGTCCGGCACCAGATCCCTCAATTGCGGGACATCTTTGTTGCTGCCGCCGATCTGCGCAATGAAACGCGCGTAGCCGTTGGAGACAAATTGCTCCCAGGTGGAGCGCGATGCGATGGTGCCCACGACCTCGCCGCGACGCATTGCGACGTAATCGTCCCCGCCATAATAACCGCTAAGCATCTTCACCGGCAGCTTCAGTGCCTGGGTCAGCATCATCGTCTCGATATAAGCCGAGCCGCCGATGCCTCCGGTTGAGAAATTCTGCGGTTGCTTGACCGCCATAAATTCGGCGAAAGACTTGATCGGCGATTGCGCGTTGATGGTGATGACGCGTGGATCGGATGAAGCCTTCCCGAGCCAGGACATCTTGGTGAGGTCGAAACGTATCCCTTCACGACCGATCATCTGCGCGTAGATCAGCCCGGTGTTGAAGGTGCCAATGGTCAGGCCATCCGGCTTCGAGGCATAGAGCAGATTGGTGCCCACCAGATTTCCGGCACCAGGCACGTTCTTCACAATGAACGTGGAGCCCGGCAGATGCCGTTGCATGTATTCGGTGATCAACCGGCCGTAGAGGTCGTAGCCGCCGCCTGGCGCGGTGGCGACGATGTAAGTAACGGTCTTGCCCTTGAAAAAATCGGCGCCGGTTTGCGCGAGGGAAGGAGAGGCAAGGAGCCCTGTTATGATCAAAGCTCCGGCATATGACAGACAGCGCGCGACGATGCTCATTGCACTCCCCTCGAATGTCTTCGACATCGACTGCCGACGATAAGCTGTCAGCTACGCGGGCAGTTCTCATTCTGCTGACTTGAGATGATCCCCTATTTGGCCTTCATGGCCTCCTTGAGAAAGGCAATAGTTTCTGGAGTCTGGTTGAGCGCGGCCTGCACCATTTTAAGGACATCCTCCCCGAACGCCGGGTCGACCGGGCGCTCGAGTTTCTCGGTCTTTGCCTGCAATTCCTTATCCTCCAGCGCTTTCTTGTAGGCGTCGCGCAAGGCCGCAACGCGGTCGGCCGGGATATCGGGCGGGCCGGCGGTCAGGCGCGAGATATCGCCCTGACTTTGCACCAGTGCGACTAACGCCTTGGCAGCAGGGTCAGTGGCGAAGGAAGCAACCTGCGGCAGATCCGTCTGAGTGCCGCCGATTTGCGCAATGAAGCGGCCGTAGCCGTTCTTCACGAAACCTTCCCACGAGGAGCGGGAGGCGATCGATCCCTGAACCTCTCCGCGGCGCATGGCGAGTTGATCGTCGGTGCCGTTGTATCCGGTCACGATTCTGGCGGGCAGCTTCAGAGCCTTGGCAAGCATCACTGTCTCGACATAGGCCGCGCTACCCACGCCGGCGGTGGCGAAATTAAGCGCCTCCTTATAATTCTGCAGCTCCTTGAAGTTCCTGATCGGCAGATCCGGATGCACGGTGAAAACCCGCGGATCGGACGCGGCTTTGCCGATCCACGACATCTTGTTGAGGTCGAACTTCACGCCGTCGAGCCCAATCAACTGGTTGTAAATCAGCCCGGTATTAAAGGTGCCGATCGTCAAGCCGTCAGGTTTGGACGCATAGATCGTGTTGGTGCCGACGAGGTGACCCGCGCCCGGAAGATTCTTCACCACGAAGGTGGAGCCGGGCAGATATTTCTGCATGAACTCCGCGACCAGCCGGCCGTAAAGATCGTAGCCGCCGCCGGGCGACGTCGCGACGATATAGGTGACGGTTTTTCCTTTGTAGAAATCCGCTCCGGTTTGCGCCATTGCGGACGGGGCGGGCATGTCTACAGCGGCCACAACGCTAGCGGCGAACAAGAAATTGCGGAACAGGCCGCGCATGACTGTCCTCCCTCGCTAGTCACCTTTGCCCTCGCTGACCGGTCGTGCGCTGCGTGGTTCAGGAAGGCTGGCTTTTTTTATTTCTTGCGGCTTCTTTGGCCTCGTTAGCAGTGGGGCCGGAGTTTACTCCGGCCCCCCTCCGTTCGTCGATGTTAGTTGCAGGCCACCTTGGTGGCCTCCCCGCCGGCTGGCCCTGAGACTTCGCAGCTCATTCCCACCTTGAGCTTCTCGCGCTCGGCCTTCTGTCCGGCGATGACGATCTCGGTACGCGAGCCGGATACGCCAGCCTCGACTTCCTTCCCATCGGCCAGCTTCAACTTCAGCTTGGCGCGGCCATCCCAATCCGCGATGGTGCCTTTGGTCGCGGGGCTGTCTTCTTTCTTTTCCAGCGCGGCCTTCAGCACGGCGACGACTTCGGGCTTCTGGTTGAGCGCTTCCTTGATCATCCGCAAGACTTCGTCGCCATAGGCCGGATCGATCGGGCGGTCGAGTTTCTCGGCCTTGGCTTGCAGCTCCTTGTCTTCCAGCGCCTTCTTGTAAGCCTCGCGCAGGGCGGCGAGACGGTCGGCCGGAATGTCGGGCGGGCCGGCAGTCAGACGGGCGATGTCGCCCTGCGACTGGATCAGCGCGACGATGGATTGGCCATCGGGATCCTTGATCTGGTCCTTGAGCTGCGGAACGTCCTTTTCCTTGCCGCCGATCTGCGCGATGAAGCGGCCGTAGCCGTTCTTGACGAACTGCTCGAAGGACGAGCGCGAACCCATGCCGCCGGTTGTTTCGCCGCGCCGCATGGCGAGCTGGTCATCGTTGCCGTTGTAGCCGGTCAGCACCTTGACCGGCAACTTCAGGATGTTGGTCAGCGAGTTGATCTCGACGTAGTTCGAGCTGCCGATGCCGGAGGTGGCGAAGTTCACCGGCTCTTTCTGAGCCAACAGGTCCTGGAAGCTTTTGATCGGCGATTGCGCGCCGACAACGAATACGCGCGGCTCGGAAGCCGCCTTGCCGATCCACGACATCTTGGTGAGATCGAACTTCACGCCGTCGGTATTGATGAGTTGGTTATAGATCAGGCCGGTGTTGAAGGTGCCGATCGTCAGCCCGTCGGGCTTCGATGCGTAGATCGTGTTGGTGCCGATCAGATGGCCGGCGCCCGGCACGTTCTTCACCACGAAGGTGGAGCCCGGCAGATATTTCTGCATGTATTCGGCGATCAGCCGGCCATACAGATCGTAGCCGCCGCCAGGCGCGGTGGAGACGATGTAAGTGACCGTCTTGCCTTTATAGAAATCCGCCCCGGTTTGCGCCTGCGCGCCACCGGCAGCCAAGACCGCGGCCGCCATTACCCCCGCGCCGAGGGATAAGTGTTTGCCGTAGTTGAACATCATTTCCTCCTGAGTTTTTTGGACCAGTTTGGGTTCAAGCAGCTGTATTACGCTCTGGAAACATCAGCTAATTGCCCACCTATGATGGTTCGAATCTAGGTAATTGAAGGTTATCCGCAAGAAGGCAATTAGCCGCTGATGCGGTCCAACAGATATTCCGTGACGAAGCCGATATGCAGCGTCATCCGGAATACGTATCCCAACATCACATAGAGGAAGGCTGAGACCGCGGCCGGAAGCAGTATCGCCATGTGCCAACGGGCTTTCGCGTAAAAGCGCAGAAAAACCACTAAAAATATTGGCACCGTGATGTAGAAGCCGAAAAGCAGAATGGATCCGATCAGGCCGAGGATATAGCCCCAAACGATCATCTCCTTGCGGACCACCTCCGGCGTGTACTCCACGGCAAGGCCGCCTGCGTTCATCTGCATCTGCATCTGCAGCGAGGGATCAACTGGCACGCCAGAAGCATCGGCCGGCACGCCAGCCATCTCGCCGCCCGCCGCGCGCGCGGCCTCGTTCCGCCATTCGCGCACATCGAGGACGAGTTGCAAAAGGCAGAGCGCGATCGCCGGAAAACCCACCACGAATGTCATGAAGCGGGCGCCAGCCGGATACTGGCTGGATATCGCCACCATCACCGTAAAGATGGCGAGCATCAGCAACGGTCATGACGAAGCGGGAATATCTCACGACGATACCCCCATTTGTTCGGCATATCGCGGCGGCGGCGTACGCCCTCGGTAAATCGCGAACGCAATCGTTGCCACGATCAGTCCGATCAGGACGAGTGACAGCGGCCGCGTGAAGAACTGCCATCCCCAAAGCCCGAGCGCCTTGTGCAGCGATTCCTCCGATATTCTTCCGAGCACGAGCCCGATGACAAACGGCGCGCGCGGCCAGTTAAAGCGCAGCAGGCCGTAACCGACGATGCTGATGACGAGCAGGACAACCAGATTCTGCCATTGACCTTCGTTGATGTAAGCGCCGCTCACCGCCAGCACGAGAATGAAGGGAACCAGCATCGTGGCGTTCACGAAAGTGAGCATCGCGACCCAGCGATTGATGAACAGCAGGAAGCTGACCGCGATCAGATTGCCGACAATGAGCGCCCACATCAGGGTCCACACCACGTCGAGGTGGGTGGTGAGCATGGCGGGACCGGGCTGGATACCAAGGATCAGGAAAGCGCCCATCAGCACGGCCATGCCGGAACTGCCGGGAATGCCGAAAAACAGCGTGGGAAGCAGCGAGCCGCCCTCTTTGGCATTGCTCGCGGTTTCCGGCGCGATCACGCCTTCGACCGCGCCCTTGCCGAACCGTTCCGGATGCTTCGAGGTCTGAACCGCATGGCCGTAGCACATCCAGGCGGCCGCGGAGCCGCCCAGGCCCGGCACCATGCCGATAATCGCGCCGATGATCGAAGTGCGGAGCACGAGCCACCAATGCCGCGGAACTTCCATGACACCCTGAAATAGCTGGCGATAGGAAAAATTCGCGGTTTCCATCGACACCGCGGAAATCGATCCGCCCTTGATGGCCAGTGCCACCATTTCGGGAATCGCGAACATTGCAAGCACAGCGGTCACGAGGCTGATGCCATCCCACAGGAAGAGCATGTCCCCGGCGAAGCGCGGCGTCGCGGTGTATGGGTCGGTGCCGATGGTGGCCAGCATCATCCCGAACAGGCCGACAATAATGCCTTTGAAAATCTGATTGCCGCCGGCAAGGAAGGCGATGAAGGTGATTCCCATCACCGCCAGCAGGAAGAATTCGGCCGGGCTGAACGACAGCACGATCGGCTCGAGCACGGGGATCATAATCGCGAAGACAATCGCGCCGATGATGCCTCCGACACCCGACGCCGTGATGCTGGCACCCAGGGCCCGGCCGGCCTCGCCCTTCTTGGCCATCGGATAGCCATCGATCGTAGTGGCAGCGTCGTCGCCGTCGCCGGGAACTCCGAACAGGATGCTGGAGATTTGTCCGCTGGTGCCGTTCACCGCGTGCATCGTCAGCAGGAAGACGGCGCCCGGGATCATTTCCATCCCGAATACGAAGGGGATGGCAAGCGCAATGGACAACCGGCCTCCAATGCCCGGTGTCACGCCTACAATGAGTCCGAAAAAGACCGCCAGGAGCATCAGCCCCATAGTGCTGGGCGACGTCAGCATCGCGTAGAGCGAGCTGAACATAATCTCAATCATGACTTACCCTACGCTCCCTAGACCAACCTCGGGCGTATCCGGTCGAGGTTGCTGTCTTGATCCCTGTCCCTTGGGTAAATGGCCGGTCTGACTTGGGTTCCAAGCGGGCTAAGCCATACGACAAAAGCCGGTAACAGGGGAAGAGCAAAGCCTCTCGCTCTGGCGGCAAGCCCGGCGATCTGGGCGCAATTTGCCGCCAGATCGAGGTCGGTGTTTCTCGGCTCGCAGGCGCAACACCGGCAAAAAACCTTTCGCAGCCGCCTTCCAAATGCCAAAGGTCACTGCTACATAACAATCACGGCGCGGGCAGGGTCCCGCGCTTCCCATTTCCGCGGGGTGGAGCAGCCCGGTAGCTCGTCAGGCTCATAACCTGAAGGTCGTAGGTTCAAATCCTACCCCCGCAACCACGTAACCGAATGATTTATTTATCGATTTAGAAGGCCGTCCATTAGGGCGGCTTTCTTTTTGGCCTACGGGTCGCCACCTGGTCGCCACCTAAAAGATTTTTGCCTCGCGCGCGCGCGCGTACCTGTAAGGCAAAGTCGAACATCACAAACGCTAGTGCACTCGAATAGTATGGGGGGCCCTCGGCAGCGCCGTATTTTGAACGTCAGCAGAAACAGTGAACATTCGGCTGATCATTCTACGAACTTAGGAGGGAAAGTGTCTGACAGGCCAGAGCCGCCCTTTCTCGATGAGCGATCCCTTGGGCGCTTTCTGCGTGAACGACTTGACCCCGAAACCATTGCCAACGGACCGCTCCCAACGAGCGGTAGGCGGTTCCGACCTGATTACCGAAGCGAACGTCACCGGATGATTGTGGAGTTTGACGGCGATCAACATTACTGTCGGGCGTCGCACGTTATCCAAGACGCGGAACGCGATGCCGCTATCCAGGCGCTCGGCTATCGCGTCATTCGCATTCCTTATTTTGTGCAGCTTACACCGGTCACAATAGTTCAGCTCTTCGGGACGCTCGTCGTCAATCAATCTCCCTTCAAAGGTTTTCCACACGGTTTCATCGCCAAAACAGTGATCTTCCCCGCTGATTTCTGCGAACTCGGGATCGAGCGGTTTCAACAAGACCTTGACCGCTTCGCCTCCGTCAAAGCTGAGATACTGACAAGCCTTGAGAACGCGGCAGCCGCTCGTGGCGATTGGCGATTAATTTATCCCCCCAAACTGCGCAACGCCCTGGGCATGTCTGGCTGAGCTCACCTCCTGTACGTACGATAAGAATTGAACGGCGACGAATGCCACGCATCCCGAGTTGTCCCCGAGTATACCGTCGGTGCGCAGTCCAGACGCACGAAGCGCTTAGGCACGCCGGTGTCTATCAAAGCAGCGTGTATCGTCAACCTCACTAAGCCAGACTTTTCATATCAGGTTGCGCGCTTCATGCGCTGGCGGAAAAAGCAGTCCCGCCGTACCGCTTCCCGCGATAGCAAAAGTTCAGCAGCGAGCACCAAAGCCATATAGATTGCGGTTCTCCAGCGTCGACCGGGAGGCGCGACAATGCTAAACCGCATACGACAGCTATGGCGCAAAGCCACCACCGCATTGCCGCTCTCCAATGATAAAAAGGAAATGGTTCTCGAAGCATCGCCACCGCCGCTTGGCGGAACGGTTCGCGATCATGTCGTGACAGTAGCTACTAAAGGCGTTGCGGGCATGATCCCTGTCGTGGGATCGATATTTTCTGAACTTGTCGGAACGGTTATCCCGCAGCAACGAATAGAAAGATTGGAAGCTTACGTGCGCTACCTAACTGACCGCCTAGTGACAGTTGATGAGGCCCTGCTAAGAGAACGATTAAAACGCGAAGAATACATCGAATTATTTGAAGATGGCGCATTCCAATCTGTCCGCGCGCTCTCAGACGAGAGGCGCCGCCAAATCGCAGAAATGGTGGCATCGGGAATTTCCGGTACCGAAAAGGAACGGATAGAAACGAAACGATTACTGAAAATCCTAGACGAAATCGATGACGATCAAATCATCATGCTTACGAGCTATCTAGAAAAGAACCAGCGAAACAAAGAATTTATTGATAAACACCGGACCGTTTTGGAGGCACCTCCCTATCACGTAAATTCTAGTCCAGAAGAACTCGAACGCTGTATATTGCATACGCTATCCCAAGATGAATTATTAAAACTCGGCTTGTTACGCCAAGATTACGCTGCCCCTCGCAGGGGCGAGCTGCCTGAATTTGACCATCGAACCGGAATGATGAAGGCGGGTTATCGCCACCTAAGTGCACTAGGCAGGCTGTTTCTAAGACGTATTGGCGTAGCCTCTAAGGAAGACCTTTAGGGCCTAATTTCCTTCTTTGCCGATTTCGTCTGCCGCGCTTAATGGCCCGCGCTCATTCCATATCGAACACGCGGACAAATCGACCATCAACGTTATCATCGGTCAGAATATCGCCCATGAAGCAAAGCTTCACACCGATGAAAGCCGTCTGTATTCCGACGCGAAGCATCACGTTTCGGTGCATGACACCGTTCGCCATGCCGCTGGCGAATATGTGCGCGGGCTAATTCACACCAACAACATCGAAAGCGTGTTTTCGGTGTTCAAGCGCGGAATGCGCGGCACCTATCAGCACTGTGCGGAAAAGCATCTACACCGCTATCTTGCAGAGTTCGATTTCACGTATAACAACCGCATCGCACTTGGCGTGAACGATCTTGGTCGCGCCGAGCAATATCGCACAGCTAATCAATGAAGTGGCCCAATGCCCAAAAAGCCCGAAGCTCGCGGAAGTGCGGGCAAGAAAAAGCAAAGCGCAAAACGATAAAGCGCAATCCGAGCGGTTCATAGAAACCGCTCGGAACCTTGGCGTTGATGAAACCGGCGAGTTATTCGAGCGGGCGGTCAAAACTGGTTCCCCCTAAACCTAAGGGGCGGTCGCAGTAGTCGTTGTTTGCGGCACGTCGGGTAAATGGACCAGCATCGCCGCGACTGCACTTCGGGATAGCCCGAGGATATTTATGGCCTCATCTGCAGTCAAAGCTGCCTCTGGGTGGATCAACGGATTTCGGTGTAGCTCATTCATTTGCTTAAGGGCTGCAATCACTTTTGGATCCCCAACACCAGCCCGAGTAAATGCCGCTATATAGACACCCAAAGAGCGCACCTTCGGATGTGCAGCGCCGCCCGTTGTAAAACTCCAGTAGCGGCGAACAACGCTCTCAGTCACGCGGAACGCATGAAAGCCGCATGCGGTGGCAACGTCATATGCCAAGCATTTCCCGGCTTGTTGTGCGTCAAAAGTCGCCTCTGGCACCTTAACTCGAAGGTCCTCTGGGTAGAGCCTCTCACCTTCCGTTAAAAGTGTTAGGACTTCATAGGAGCCCTTTTGCGTGACCAAAAAGAACCCCATCGCGCTAAGGGCACCTAATAGCGCAGCGCGATATTGCTCATAGCGATTCTTGATTGTGCTAATAGCCCGTGCCGAAATGATCCTGCCTGGAGTCAAATCGGCAGTTTCCGAGTTAATTGCCTCAACAAGAAACTCTGCGCTTTGGTAGGCGCTGCGCAGCCCACGTTGATAAAAAGATTGAGGGGCGTGCAACTCAATCATCGTCTGATGCGCGCCGATCAGAGGGGGTGCAACATCCTCAATTGGGGCCCCTGCCTCTGGCAGCTCCTTAAGCTTGTCCAAGATACTGGCAGCGACAAAAAGGTAGGGAGCGGAGATACCCTGCACAGGAAAGCCTCGCGGACGGGCAAGCCTATTCATGGCCCGCCCCTAACGAGGATTATGCGCCGGCCATGCCAGCTCCTCTACATTTAGGCCCCTTATGGCGTCAACTGTGTTTGGTACTGTTTCCAAATTTACGGCCTTTAAAGCACACCAGATTTTCGCAAGCAATTGCGTTATAATTCCAAAGAAAGTTTGGCAGATTTCGAAAGATTTGGAAGGCGATCGGCCATCCCGACGCATAACCTCTTCCCGCATACATGGCGAGGAGGGGAAGCGATGGCCTGGCAGACCGATTACGCGGACGACCAGCTTACTAGGCATGCCCTGTTGAGGGCACACCAACGGAACATTCGCATGATGGATGTCGGCCTCGTGCTTGCCTAAAGGGATAGGGAGATACCAGTGGGGGCTGGCTGCACGGCGCTCGCCATCTCTCGGAGCCGCCGCAAAGAGCTCATCGCTGAGGGCTATCCACCGTCGATAATCGATCGCGCAGTAAAGCTCGCCATCATTCAGAGCGCTGACGGCGAGATCATTACCGTGTTCCGGCCGACCCGACATCGCGGCAGACGATACCGAAAACCGTTTCGCACGATGCGCGCTACGATTCTCCCACGCACTTTTCGCGCAGCATGAAAGGTGTAACCGTGGCCGACAACGTCATTCCATTTGATCCTCGCGGGTCCCGCGAAAGCTTGCAGGCCTAAAAGGAACGGAAGAAGGTGTCCGACCGGATGCGGGCGGATCGGATACATCAGAGGATCAAAGATATGCCGATGATGAACCGCGACTCCGACCGCTTCCACGTGGCGAAAAATCTCGGCCGTATGCTCGAGGAGATGGAAGTGAAGGGACATCGCAAGACAGCGCTGCTGGGAAAGCTCGGAATGGGCCAACCCGACGGGTCCACGAAGGTTCTTTATAACTACACGCTCCCCGCCGATGCTGAGTTGGAGCACGTTGCTGGTCGTGTTCGGAAGCTCACCAAGAAAGCGGGAAAGTATCTCCCACTCGCCAAAGAGGCCGCGGCACAATTGAATGAGCCTTGCGAACTGGCCGTACTCAAGCTCTTTCAAAACACGAGCTACGAAGTCCTCGAAGAGATCGCTGACGAGCAATTCGCTTACCTCCGAGAAATCAGTGAAATCCTGCTTGGCATAGGTAGCGCTGCGATCAAACGAAGCGATCTCAATGCCTATCTGGAAATTCTAAATTCACAGAAGATCGGGTGGGACATCTCTGGAGCGTTCGGGCGCTTCGCGTCGATCCCGGACACCGTTAGCCTTCAAGACCGCGCCGCGCGCCATGTGAGCTATCTCGGCTATATACCGACGGTCTTTCTGTACCGTCAGGATGTCGAGCCCGCTCAACCGATCGAAGGAGAAGCCTTCCCGCCAATCAGGTTCTTCAGGAACGCATCGCCCATTTGCTCAAGCGCCCTGTCGGTCGTCCTCCCATCGAAGTCCGGCGGTACTACGCCAACTTCAGCTATCAGGCGCAAAGCTGGAAGACGCCGCGCCGGGTGGTGGCGAAAGTCGAATGGCATCCGGGCCAGCTTTATCCAACGGTCGGATTTATCGTGACCAACCTGTCACGTCCGGCCGAGCGCATGGTCGCCTTCTACAACAAGCGCGGCACGGCGAGCAATGGATCAAGGAAGGAAAGAACGCTGATCGAAGTGGACGCGCCTGTCATGCTGCTCGTTCGCCGCCAACGCCGTCCGGCTTCAGTTGCACGCGCTGGCCTACAATCTCGCTAACTTCATGCGGACGCTGGCTTTGCCCGAGGCGGTAGGCAGTGGTCGCTGACCAGCCTGCGGGAGAACTCGTGAAGATCGGCGCCAAGGTCGTGCGCCATGCCCGCTACGCCGTCTTCCAGATGGCCGAGGTCGCGGTGCCGAAGGAACTGTTCGAGGAAATCCTGCGGCTGATCGATGGACTGCGACCACGGCCGGCCCCAGCGTAGGAACTGAACGGGGCGGATGCGTCATCACCACGGGAGGAGTGTGCCTGGATGGCAGGAAAAATAGCCAGATCGCCGGATCGGACG